>JAZOOH010000001.1:0-55596 GCA_045654905.1 Acutalibacteraceae bacterium
CTTAGCAAAAGAAAACGGTGTTTCTATTCTTCCTGTTGATAGTGAACATTCAGCAATTTTTCAATGTCTTTTAGGGGCACCATCTAATAAAGCGTAAAAAAGAATTATTTTAACTGCTTCTGGTGGTCCGTTTTTCGGCAAGACTAAAGAAGAATTAGAAAATGTAACTTTAAAAGATGCTTTAAAGCATCCTAGCTGGTCAATGGGACAAAAAATTACCATAGATAGTGCTACAATGTTCAATAAAGGTCTTGAGCTTATTGAAGCCGTTTGGCTTTTTGATGCTTCACCGGATATGATTGACATTGTTGTTCATAGAGAAAGCATTGTGCATTCGCTTATTGAGTATGATGACAATTCTGTTATTGCACAGCTTGGTCATCCCGATATGCGTTTGCCAATACAATTTGCATTAACTTACCCTGAAAGGTACGAGTCACCCGAAAGGCAGCTCGACCTGTGGGAGGTTTCAAAGCTTACGTTTTATAAGCCTGACTACGAAAACTTCCCTTGTATGGATATTTGTAAGGCTGCAATTAAATCGGGCGGGCTTATGCCTGCTGCCGTTAACTGTGCTAACGAAGAAGCAAATCTTCTTTTCAGACAAGAAAAAATATGCTTTAATGATATTCCAAGGCTTATTAAGGAGGCTGCAGCCACCTTGCAAAACAAGCAGGAGTATTCTTTAGAGGACGTTTATAATACAGATGCTTTAATGCGTGAAACCGTTAGAGAGTTAGCAAAAATTTAGTGAGGTGTTTATCATAGAAACTTTTAGTATAGCAAACGTTTGGGGCGCTGTATGGCCTTATTTGGTAGCAATTTTCCTTTTTGGTATAATTATTGCTATCCACGAGTTTGGTCACTTCTTTTTTGCAAAATTATTTAAAGTAAGAGTAAATGAATTTGCTCTCGGTATGGGACCTGCAATTTTTAAAAAGAAAATAGGCGAAACCCAATACGCTCTCAGACTCTTGCCCATTGGCGGCTTTGTAAGTATGGAGGGCGAGGATGCTGAAAGTGACGATGAAAGAGCGTTTAATAAAAAGAAGCCTTATAAACGCTTTATTATTGTAGCTGCCGGTGCAATTTTAAACCTTATACTCGGCGTTATTGTCGTTGGCGTGTGTGTTTCTATGCAAGACCTTGTTGGTACAAGATACGTACACAGCTTCGACGAAAAAGCAATAAGCTCTAATTACGGCTTGCAGGCAGGGGACGAGATTATTAAAATTAACGGTACTCACGTTTACTCAAGCCGCGGTATCGGCTTTAATATGGTGCGTGATACTGATAATAAGCTTAACCTTACCGTTATTCGTAAGGGTGAAACGGTAGAGCTTAAGGATGTTGAATTCAGACAATTTGAGGTCGACGGTAGATTGTACATTGAGCAGGACTTTTACATTGTAGGTGTAGCACCGAAATACGTAAAGGTTTTGGGTATGGACGTAGTTTCACCCTCGTGGGTTTGGAGGATTGTAAAAACCTCTGTTTTAGATTCTGCATCTATAGTACAAATGGTGCGTTTAAGCCTTGTTGACCTTTGCACGGGAAAATACGGTATGAAGGACGTATCCGGTCCGATTGGTACAATTTCCGCAATAGCAGACTCAACCGCGCAGGGTCCAACGGCTAAGGATAAGCTTTTGACAGCACTTACGCTTCTTTCTTACATTACTATAAACGTGGGTGTATTCAACCTTCTTCCGGTGCCTGCACTCGATGGCGGCAGATTGTTTTTTATATTTATTGAAATGATAAGAAGAAAACCAATCAACCCTAAAAAAGAGGGTATTGTCCATACCGTCGGATTAGTTTTATTGCTTTTATTTATGTTGGTTGTTTCAATTAGTGATATTATAAAAGTTTTTTAGGAAAGTGAATTTTTATGGAAAAGCGTGCTTCAAGACAGGTTAAAATCGGCAATAAGGTAATCGGCGGCGGTGCACCGGTTTTAGTGCAATCTATGCTTAATGCACCCGCAGAGGATTACGAGCAAAGCTTAATGCAAACAAAAGCATTAGAAAGCGTCGGTTGCGAAATTGTCAGAATGGCTGTACCTAACCTTGAAGCCGTAAGAGTGCTTGGTAAGCTTAAGGAGAATACCTCTGTGCCACTCGTTGCAGATATTCACTTTGATTACAAGCTAGCACTCGAAAGCCTTGAAGCGGGCGTAGATAAAATCAGAATTAACCCCGGCAATATAGGTGAATTTTCAAACGTAGAAAAGGTGGCAGCAGCTTGTCTTGAAAAAAACGTACCTATAAGAATAGGTGTGAATTCAGGCTCGGTTGAAAAGGATTTGTTAAAAAAATATGGTGGAGCAACACCTGAAGCAATGGCAGAAAGCGCATTCCGTCATATCGAACTGCTTGAAAAGTGTGATTTTTATAACACTGTTGTTTCTATTAAATCCTCAGACGTTACAAAAATGGTGAAGGCATATAGGTTAGTTGCGTCAAAGTGTGACTATCCTTTGCATTTAGGTGTTACTGAGGCAGGCACGGAGCGTAGCTCTCTCATAAAATCCTCAATTGGTATAGGTTCCCTTCTTTTAGACGGTATCGGTGACACAATACGTGTTTCTATTACAGATACACCCGTTAAAGAGGTTTATGCAGGCTTCGATATTTTAAAGGCGCTTGAGTTAAGAGTAGAAACACCCCGAATTGTTTCTTGTCCCACCTGCGGCAGAACAAAAATAGATTTAGTGTCTCTTGCAAATGAAATCGAGAGTGCTGTTAAGGATATTAAAAAACCTATTAAAATAGCAGTAATGGGCTGCGCTGTTAACGGTCCCGGTGAAGCGAAAGAGGCGGATATCGGTGTTGCAGGCGGTGTAGGAGAAGGTCTCATATTTAAAAAAGGTGAAATTTTAAGAAAAGTAGACGAAAAAGATATTGTAAGTGAATTATTAAAGGAAATAGAAAAAATATGAGTAATTTGTTTTTAGACGTTTTCGGCGAGTATATAAGCGAGCCGAAATACAGAGAAATGTTAAAAGACGTAACTTTCTCGGATTTATATATACATAAAGAAGATTTAAAAATAAAGGCAAATCTTCATTTTAAAGAATTTAAAAATATAATGTGCCTTAAAGCAACGGCAAATGAAATTAAGCTGGCATTAAGATTTAAAACGGTCGAATTCAACTTTTTATTACCACCCGAAGCACTTAATTTTAGCTGCTTTCCAATGCTTTTAAAGGTGTTAAAGGTAAACGTACCGCAAACAAACGGCTTTTTAGATAATTCGGAATACACCTACGAGGACGACGTTTTAACTATAAAGCTTTTAGCGGGCGGCTGCGATATTTGTAAAAATGCCGCTGCAGATACTTATTTAGAAAATTATATTTTCGAGCATTTTAATAAAAGAATTTCCGTAGTTTTTGAGGGTGAGGATAGCTCTGTAGATGAATTTTTAAAAGCGCAGGAAGAAATTGACGCTGTAAATAATCCGGTTATAGATTTGTCTCAGCCAAAGGAAAGGCGTGTTATACCGGGCATTCCGCTCTATTTAGAAACAGCAACGCCTATTTTCGGAAACACAATAAAAAAAGACCCAGTTAGCATGAAGGAGATTTCACCGGAGGATGGTGAGGTTGTTGTTTGGGGTGACGTTTTTAAATTAGAGGCAAAAGAGACAAAAGACGGTAAACGTCTTATTTTGGAGTTCAATATAACCGACTACACTTATTCCTATGGTGTAAAATTCTTTGATGAAAAAGAAAATTTAGAGTCACTTAAGGCAAAGCTTAAGGATGGTTTAACGGTTATAGTTCGCGGTACAATTGTTTATGACGATTACAAAAGAGATTACATAATTCGTCCGAGAGCAATGTCTATCGTTCAAAAGTTTGAAAAAGCAGATGAAGAAGAGGAAAAACGTGTAGAGCTTCATCTTCATACAAATATGTCTGCAATGGATGCTATGAGCAGCGCCAAGTCCTTAGTTAAAAAGGCAATGAGCTGGGGGCACAAGGCAATTGCCATTACAGACCACGGCTGTGTACAAGCATTTCCGGAGGCTTGTAACACCGCAAGAGGCTCAGACTTTAAAATTATTTACGGTTGTGAATGCTATCTTGTAGATGATTATAACGAGGATGGCACTAAAAAGAGCGTAGAAGAAATTAAAAAATCGCAAAGCTACCACTGTATTTTACTTGTTAAAAATAAAGTTGGTTTAAAAAACCTTTATAAATTAATTTCCGCTTCAAACTTAGACTATTTCTACAAAAGACCAAGAATGCCAAAAAGTCTTATAACAGAATTAAGAGAAGGTTTAATTATTGGTAGCGCTTGTGAGGCGGGTGAGCTTTATAGCGCATTTTTAGAGCGCAAAAGTACCGAAGAGCTTATAAAAATTGCGGAATTTTATGATTATCTTGAAATTCAACCTAACGGCAACAATAGCTTTATGATAACAAAAAATGATCAAGCTTACGATAGAGTGAATTCATTTGATGATTTAGAGCAAATCAATAGAGAAATTATTGCTTTAGGTGACAAATTAGGCAAAAAAACCGTTGCAACGGGTGACGTTCACTTCTTGAATGAGGGTGATGCTAAGTTCAGAGCAATTCTTCAAGCGGGTCAAGGTTATTCCGACGCGGACAACCAAGCGCCTCTTTATTTTAAAACAACAAGAGAAATGCTTGACGATTTTGCATATTTAGGTGAAGAAACTGCAAAAGAGGTTGTAATTACAAATACAAATCTTATTGCGGATATGATAGAGCCGGGAATTCTTCCTATACCTGACGGTACCTTTAACCCGGTAATTCCGGGCGCAGAGGAGGATTTAACAGCCTGCTGCTGGGAGCGTGCAAAGGAATGGTATGGTGATGATTTACCGGAGGTTGTTTCCGAAAGACTTGAAAAAGAGCTTCAGTCTATCATAAAGAACGGCTTCGCAGGTCTTTATATGATAGCAAGACTTCTTGTTAAGCATTCAGAGGAATGCGGCTACTACGTAGGCTCGCGTGGTTCTGTTGGTTCTTCATTTGTTGCTATTATGGCAGGCATTTCTGAGGTTAACCCGCTTCAACCGCATTACCGCTGTCCAAAATGCCGCTACACAGAATTTTTCTTGCACGGTGAATACGGCTCGGGCTTCGATTTACCTGCTAAAAATTGTCCCGAATGCGGTGAGCCCCTTGTTCGCGACGGTCACGAAATTCCTTTTGAAACCTTCCTTGGCTTCTTTGGTGACAAATCACCTGATATCGACTTAAACTTTGCAGGTGAGTATCAGAGCCAATCTCATAGATTTACTGAAGAGCTTTTCGGTAAGACTCACGTTTTCAAGGCAGGTACTATTTCAGGTGTGGCTGAAAAAACTGCTTACGGCTACGTTAAAAAATATCTTGAAGAGCGCGGGCTTACTTATACTAAGGCTGAGGTAGACCGTCTTACTTTGGGCTGTACGGGCGTCAAAAGAACAACGGGTCAGCATCCGGGTGGTATGGTTGTTGTTCCTAATACCTACGACGTTGAAGACTTTACACCTGTTCAGCACCCTGCAGAGGATGGCTCAAAGGGTATTATTACTACTCACTTTGACTTTAACTCAATGCACGACACGCTTTTAAAGCTTGACGAGCTCGGTCATGATGTTCCTACAATTTATAAGCATCTTTATGACTTAACCGGCATTGACGTTATGGATATAGACATAAGTGACAGAAAGCTTTACGAGCTTTGTACTTCGCCTGAACCGTTGGGAGTTACCGCTGAAGATATTTTGTGGCCGACAGGTACACTTTCGATTCCTGAAATGGGTACAGACTTTACTAAGGGAATGCTTCTTGAGGCGAAGCCGCAAACCTTTGCAGACTTGATTCAAATTGCAGGTCTTTCTCATGGTACAGACGTGTGGCTTGGTAATGCACAAGACCTTATTAAGGCGGGCACTTGTACAATTTCAGAGGTTATCGGTACTCGTGACAGTATTATGGTTTACTTAATGCACTGCGGTCTTGAGCCGAAAAATGCATTTGATATAATGGAAACTGTTCGTAAGAAAAACAAGTACCTCACTCCTGAAATGAAGGATATAATGAAGCAGCACAACGTTCCTCAGTGGTATATTGAATCATGCGACAAAATTCAATATATGTTCCCTAAGGCTCACGCCGCAGCATATATTATTGCGTCGTTAAGGCTTGCATGGTTTAAAATTTACCATAAGCTTGCTTATTACTGTGCATACCTTACCGTTCGCGGTGGTGACGTTGATGCCGAGTCTATGTCAAAGGGTAGAGATGCCGTAAAAATGCTTCTTAAGTCAATTGAAGCAAAGGTTAAAGAGGGTACAGCCTCAAACGTTGAAAAGGACCGTCAAACAATTATGATGATTGTTCACGAGGCAATGGCTCGCGGTGTAGAATTTTTACCTATAGATATTTACAAGTCTACCGCACATTCCTATGTGCCCGAGGATGGGAAAATAAGAATGCCGTTTTCAGCATTACCGGGTGTAGGTGGAGCTGCTGCTGAGCAGCTTGCAAATGCGAGAATGGATGGTCGCGGAGATTTCTCCTCAATTGAGGATTTTGAAGACCGTGCAAGAGTAGGTAAATCTACAGTCGAAATTCTTAGAAAATGCGGTGCTTTCGGTAACTTACCTGAAAGTGACCAAATGTCATTGTTTTAATAAATAATTTTAGTTTAATATAGGAGTTGTTAATTATGGAAATTGGTGCAATGATTGCTTCCGGTGTTGGTATTGCAGCAGCAGCCGGTGTAGGTGTAAGTATGCTTAGAGCAGCAACAACCTACAAGGCTAAACCAATGAAGGATGCAGAGGGTTATCCACAGGAAAATGCAGATGTAGAAAGATATATTAACAATCTTTCTAAAGCAATTCAGATTCCTACCATTTCAAACTTTAATGACGATTTAGTTGATTGGTCAAAGTTTGATGAATTTCACGCATTCTTAGAGCAGGCTTACCCGCTTATTCACTCAAAGCTTGAAAAGCAAATTATTTCAAAAAAGAGTCTTGTTTTCCATTGGAAGAGTGCTCATCCGGAAAAGGAGCCTATTTGTATGCTTGCACACCAGGACGTTGTGCCGGTTTCAAAGGGCACTGAGGATGATTGGACTTATCCTGCATTCAGCGGTCAGGTTGCAGACGGCTTTGTTTGGGGTCGTGGTGCACTCGATATTAAAAACCACCTTATCGGCGTTATGGAGGCTGTAGAAACTCTTTTAGAAGAGGGATACGTGCCGGAAAGAGACGTTTACCTTTGCTTTGGTCATAACGAAGAGGTTATGGCAGAGGGGACACATTCAGGCGCTTATTGCATTATGGAATACTTTAAGGAAAAAGGCATTAAGCTTGACAGTGTTATAGATGAAGGTGGCGCAATTCTTCCTGTTAACGTTAAGGGTGTTATAAATAAAAAATTAGCAGGTGTTGGTGTTGCTGAAAAAGGTCACGTTGACTTCGAAATTTCTGTTAATGCAAAGGGCGGTCACTCATCTCAACCACCAAAGCACACCGCTTTAGGTGAGCTTGCAAAAATTATCTGTAAGCTCGAGGAAAATCAGTTTAAAGAAGAAATCACCCCAATGATGTCTGCTTTGTTTACAGAAATTGGTAAGAACACAACTTATCCTGTAAGATGCGTTATGTGCAATATACCAATTTTAAAGCCACTCATTAAAAAGATTTTGATTCAATTTCCACCTGCAGCTTGTATGACAAGAACAACAACTGCGGTTACAATGGCAAGCGGTAGCCCTGCACCAAACGTGCTTCCGCAAAAAGCTACCATAAACGTAAACTTAAGAATTATGCCGGGTCAGACTATTGAGACTGTTGAACAGCATCTTCGCAAATGCGCAGGTGAGGAGGCTGAAATTAAATTGGTTAAGGGTAACAACCCATCAAAAATTTCTCCAACAGATTCAAGAGCATTTAAGGCTATTTCTAAAATCTGTAAGTCAATGGACCAGGATAACATTATTGCACCTTACCTTGTTATGGGTGGTACAGACTCACGCCAATACGAGCCTGTATGTGACAATATCTACCGTTATTCACCGTTCCCGGTATCTACAGAGCTTCTTTTAACAACACACGGTACAAACGAAAGAATCCCTGTTTCAGCATTAGGTGACGGCGTTGTATTCTTCAAGAGATACATCAAGGAATTAACAAGCGAATAAGAAAAAAAGGCGACAGTGAAAGCTGTCGCCTTTTGGTTAGTGGTTTAAAAGCTCTGTCACTTTGTTGTAAAACGTAAATGACAGAGCTTTTGTTAGTTTAATTATAATATCTTATTTCATTAAATCGTTTGCAACGCACCAGTCGTGGAATGATTTAAGTGAACGGAGTCTTGCACCTGAAAGGTTGTGGTCACCACGAGTGTACCAATTGAAGGTATCAACACCCTGGAGTCTTATAAGCTCTTTTGCAGAAGCATTAAAGCCGCTGTCAATTGCATTATCAAGAAGAATAATTTCGTTGTAGCGTTGCTCTGCAAGAGCCATATCACCTGAAACAAATGCTTCGTGGAATCTTTGGAAGAAAGCACCACCGCAAGAGGTAGGTGTAGCCATAACGCCGCGAGCACCTTCAACGTAAGAGTCCCAAAGGAATGGCATATTTGCCTGAATAATTGTTGAATCGTACTTATTGTCGATTTTATCTTTAATTCCTTCAAATGTACTTGTTGTGTCCTTAATACCCCAGATTTTGCCTGTTTTTGCAAGCTCACCATAAGCCTTACCGCTCATTAAGTGTGGTCTGAAGCCCGGGAATTCATAAAGGAAAACGGGGAGGGTAGCAACGTCTAAAAGCTTTGTTATGTAATCGACAATTTTGTTATCGTCATCACCTAAGCCTTTAGTTGTAAGAACAAGACCGTCAACACCTGTTTGCTCCATTTTCTTAATTTCTTCAATGTTTTCTTCAAGCGTTGCTTCAATGTTTGCTGTTGCAACAATTGTTGTGTTGCCCTTGTGCTTTGCAGTAAGCTCAGCAAGCTTAAGTCTTTCATCAAGAGTTAAAAGTGTCATTTCAGAGCTGCCGCAAACAGCAAAAAGGTGGTCTACACCCTGAGAAACCTGCCACTCTGTGTACTTTTCGTATGTAGCATAGTCAATGCTTCTGTCCTCAAAGTAAGGAGTGAGCATAAGTGAATAAATACCGTCTTTGTTTTCTTTGGTTAATTGTGCCATTGTCAGGACTTCCTTCTCAAAATATATTTTTTATACATACCATAAGGGCTGTTCCAAATAGGTACAGCCCTTTGTAGTTTTTAATTATTGAACGTTCTTTTTAAGAGTAGCAAGCTCTTCTGCAAGTACAGGAGGAATCTTATCGCCAAATTTAGCGTAGAATTCTTCAATACCCTTAGCATCTTCTTGCCAAAGCTCTTTTTCAACCTCAAGAATGCTCTTGAGAGATTCAAGTGAAACTTCACCCTCAAGACCTTCAATGTTGATATCCTCTGCATTCGGAATGAAACCGATTTCAGTTTCCTTAGCACCAACCTTGCCCTCGCAACGGTCAATAATCCAGTCAAGAACACGAAGGTTGTCACCAAAGCCAGGCCACATAAAGTTGCCCTCGTCATCCTTACGGAACCAGTTAACGTTGAAGATTTTTGGTGCCTTATCAGCATCAAGAGTCTTACCAATATCAATCCAGTGTTGCCAGTAATCAGCCATATTGTAGCCGCAGAATGGTAACATAGCCATTGGGTCACGACGAACAACACCAACAGCACCTGCTGCAGCAGCAGTTGTTTCAGAAGCCATAACTGAGCCTACGAATACACCGTGATTGCAGTCGCGTGATTGGTAAACGAGCGGAGCAAGCTTTGCACCTCTGCCGCCGAATACAATAGCAGAAATCGGAACACCGTTAGGATTTTCAAATTCAGAGCTAAGGCATGGGCAGTTAACAGCAGGAGCTGTGAAACGGCTGTTTGGATGAGCGCCTTTCTCTTCACTTGTTTGGCCATTCCATTCGTTGCCCTTCCATTCAATAGCATTTGTAGGAGGATTCTTGTCAAGACCTTCCCACCAAACTGTATTGTTATCAAGGTTGTGAGCAACGTTTGTGAAAATTGTGCCTTGCTTTGTTGTTGCAAGAGCGTTAGGGTTAGATTTTTCGTTAGTACCTGGTGCTACGCCAAAGAAACCGTTTTCAGGGTTAATAGCGTAGAGTCTGCCGTCAGCCCCTTTTCTAATCCAAGCAATATCGTCACCAACGCACCATACCTTGTAGCCTTTTTTCTGGTAGCTTTCAGGTGGAATAAGCATAGCAAGGTTTGTTTTACCGCAAGCAGATGGGAAAGCAGCACAAATATATTTAACCTCACCCTTAGGATTTTGAATACCGAGAATGAGCATGTGCTCTGCCTGCCAGCCTTCCTTCCAGCCTTGGTAAGAAGCAATACGAAGCGCAAAGCATTTTTTACCAAGAAGAACGTTTCCGCCGTAGCCTGAGTTAACAGAAATAATTGTGTTATCCTGTGGGAATTGGCAAATGTATCTCTTTTCCTCATCAATTGAGCAACGGCAGTGAAGACCGCGAACCCAGTCGTTACTGTCGCCAAGAACGTCTAATACGCTCTTGCCAACTCTTGTCATAATAACCATGTTAAGAACAACGTAGATAGAGTCAGTAAGCTCAATACCGATTTTTGCAAAAGGTGAGCCAACAGGACCCATTGAGTAAGGAATAACGTACATTGTTCTGCCTTTGTAGCTGTCACGAGCTATATCGTAAAGCATATTGTATGCTTCAGCAGGTTCCATCCAGTTGTTTGTAGGACCGGCTTCTTCTTTTGTAGGTGCACAAATGAATGTACGACCTTCAACACGAGCAACGTCGTTAACTGCAGTTCTGTGAAGATAGCAGTCCGGAAGAAGTTCCTGATTGAGCTTAATAAGTTCGCCTGTTGAACAAGCAGTAGCTCTTAATTCTTCGATTTGCTCTTTAGAACCGTCAATCCAAACAATTTTGTCAGGCTTAACAAGTTCTACTTTCTCGTCAATCCAAGAAAGAATGCTTTTGTTTGTTGTTAATGCGGACATTGTAAATACCTCCTGTGAAATAAAAATTCACCAAATTTATACATTTAACATTTTACACTATTTAAAGTTGAATTTCAATAGTAATAGTAAAATATTTATATACAATATTTTGTGTTATTTAATATATTTATTTGTAAATTCCTCTACTTTATTCCAATAAAGCTCAGGATTTACCTTATAAGAATCTGCATGAGTTGCATCCGGCACTACAAGCATCTCTTTTTCAGAGCTGCAAGCGTCAAAGTTTTGTTGAAGCATATAAAACGGAACGTAGTCGTCCTGCTCACCGTGAATAAAAAGAATAGGTGTTTTACATTTTTTTAATTGCTCAACAGAGGACGCCTGCTTTAAGCTGTGTCCTTTAAAAACAGAGTGTAAATTACTTGAAGCATAAAGGGTAGGGAATGCACCAATGTGGTAGGTTTTCTTGAGCTCGTACTTGAATTCATCCCAAACGCTTGTAAAGCCGCAATCTTCAATTGCGCATTTAACGTTAACGGGTAATTCTTCCCCAACCGTCATCATAACGGTTGCACCGCCCATGGAAATGCCGTGAAGGGCAATTTGACATTCGGGGTAAAGCTTAACTAAGTAGCTCACCCAGTCCACAATGTCAAGTCTATCAAGCCATCCCATAGAAACGGCGTTGTGCTCACTGTGGTCGTGACCGCGAAGTGCAGGCATTATTATGTTGTAGCCCCATTCATAATATACCTCTGCCAAATTTGCCATATAAAACGGCTCACAATTAAAGCCGTGAATTAAAATAGCCCACTTATTACTTTCAACGGGATTTTTAATCATAAAGCCGTGAATGGCTTTATTGCTTCTGTTTTTAATAACAATATGGTCAGACTTTTCCTGTGTTTTAGAGGTATCCTGCGGCGGCTCAGGCTCGTTACCCTTAACCCAATCGGCAAATTTTGAAAAATGCTTGTGTGCACGGGTGAGCACAAAGCCCGTAAACGCAGCACCGCTTATTGTATAAACTGCTCCCGCAACTGCAGCAGCTTTTAAAATCTTGTTCTTTTTACCCATAAAATCACCCTTTAAAATTTGTTTAAGTATATTATACAACATACATAAATTTTTTCAATCAATTTGACGTTAAATTTTCAGTTTGTTCATTTAATTATCGTTGCATTTTCACGTGCATTGTGTTAGAATGTTTTGGAATGGGGGTTGTCCTATGGCAAACGACGTAATTTTTAAAACAAAAGCATTCGGTGGTTTTAAAAAGGATGAGGTTATGAATTACATAAATAACCTTATTTCAGAAAAGGATGCACTTGAGCAAAAGTGTAAGGCGCTCACCGAGGAAAAAGAAAATTTAACAAAAGAAAAAGAAGAAAGCATAAAAAAATCAAAAGAGCTCGAAGAAAGATTTGAGCAGTTAATGCAAGAGCGTGAAGCAGAAGCAAAGCTTTTATTAGAAGAAAAAACGTTGCGTGAGGCTGTAAATACAGAAAAAGAAGAACTCAGCATTAAGTATTTAAAGCTAAGCAATGAATTTACAGAGCTTAAAAACACACCTGTTTTAAGTGAAGAGGACGCAGAGCTTTTAAAGGTAGAAAATGCAAGATTAAAGTTAGAATGCGACAAGCTTAAGGCAATGGAGCAGCAGGTTGGCGCTGCTATGCTTGATGCTCGTCTTCGTTCAGAGGAGCTTATTAAAGAGGCGGAAGAAAAAGCAAGTCTTGTAAGAAAAGACGTTTATGATGCAATTGGTGACACAGCGTTAAAAATAGATGAGCTTTCAGGCAGTATTTCAGAAATCACCCGTAGCTTTACAAAGGCTGTAGGTGAGGTTGAAATGCGCATAGGACTTCTTACGGGCAATATGAGTAAAACAGCTCAGGCGCTCATTTCCAATAATTTAGAGGCAGCACCAAAAATTCAGGGTGTAGTTGAAGACACGACCTACAGTGAAATTGTAAGCAACGTTGAGCAAAGCATATTAGATTCTGTTTCAGAGGCTGAGGAGGAGCTTGAAAACACAAAGGAATCCTTAGTCGGAGCAGAGGTAAAGCACAAGGTTGTAATTAAGGCAAAACACGTAGAAGTTGAATAATATGAGCGAATATTTTGTAGAAACAAATAATATAAATGAATGGGCAGGGAAATTAAAAAAAGGTGACAGAGTCTATTTAAGCGGCACTATTTTTACTGCGAGGGATGCAGCGCATAAAAAAATAGCAGAGCTTATAAATTCAAATAAGCCGTTGCCCTTTGAGCTTACAAATGCAATTATTTATTATGCGGGTCCTACACCTGCAAAAAACGGCCTTGCCGTTGGCAGTATCGGCCCTACAACCTCGTCACGAATGGATAAATTTGCACCGCTGCTTATGGAAAACGGCTTAAAGGCAATGGTAGGTAAGGGTGGCAGAAGCACCGAGGTTGTCAGCTCTATAGTTAAAAATGGTGCTGTTTATTTTGCTGCAATAGGTGGTGCAGGAGCGCTTTATTCAGGTGCAATTACTGAGTGTGAGGTAATCGCGTTTCCTGAGCTGGGTTGCGAGTCTGTAAAAAAATTGACTGTTAAAGATTTTCCCTTGATAGTTGCTATTGACAGCACGGGCGCATCACTTTTTGAAAGGTGATTATTTATTAAAGCATTCAATTATTTTGAGACGTTAAGGCAGTTGTCGTCAATAAATTACGAGATGTTTTGTAAATCACTTAAAAATCAGCCTATAGGCAAGGAAAAGGTGGATTTTATTTCCTTGCAAAACGATTTGTACGACCATTTATTAGGTGAGTTTATTTCACCAATTGAAAGAGAAGATATTTTTATATTACAAAAAAGGCTCGAGGAAGAATTTTTAACAATTTGTTCCTTTAGCCTTTTAAAAAACTATAGCACCTTTAACCTTGTGCGGGTAGAGGAGCTTCTGAAAAACAACGTTTTAGTGCTTGCAGAATTAAAACATTTTAAAAATCCTAAAAGGCTTTTAAAGCTAGCGCGTGAAAACGTTAAGAATGCTATTAATTTATTGACCTCGAACGAAAATTATTCAAAAGAAGCTGTAACTTTAAAAGCGTTAGAGGTTGTAAGAGCGGTTTATTTAACAAACACAGAAGTAGAAAGAATAATTTTAAATAACAATTAGGGTGTAGAAAGCTATGGAATTTACAGAATTAAGACGAGAATTAATCTTAAAAGAATTTTCACGAATGAACGACGTTCAAAAAAGAGCGGTTTTCAATATAAATGGTGCTACGTTGATTCTTGCAGGCGCAGGCAGCGGAAAAACTACTGTGCTTGTTAACAGGATTGCTTATATGATTAAATACGGTAATGCTTACGAATCTTCATTTACATACAGAGTGCCTACAGAAGAGGATTGCAGAGAATTAGAGGCTTTAATTGAAAATGGCGGTGAGCCATCCTTTAACTTAAAGCCCTTGCTTTCTGTAGATGCACCAAAGCCGTGGCAGATTCTTGCAATTACGTTTACAAACAAGGCTGCAAATGAGCTTAAAAGCCGTCTTGTTGCAATGCTTGGTGAGGACGGCAATGACATTTGGGCAAGCACCTTTCATTCCTGCTGTGTAAGAATTTTAAGAAAAGACAGCGAAAGAATCGGTTTTTCAAAACACTTTACCATTTATGATACAGACGACTCAAAACGAGTAATGAAGGAAGTTTTGAGAATGCTTGACATAGATGAAAAAAGGTTGCCTGTTAAAACTGTGCTTTCGGAAATAAGCAGGGCAAAGGATGCTCTTATTTCACCGGAGGATTATATAGCAGATGCAGGCTTTGACGTTAACAGAAAAAACATAGGACAAGCCTATGCAAAGTACGAGGTAATGCTTAAAAATGCAGACGCTATGGACTTTGATGATATTATAGTTAACGCTGTAAAATTATTGCGCGAAAATCCCGACGTGCTTTCATATTACCAAAACCGTTTCCGTTACGTTATGGTGGACGAGTACCAGGATACTAACAAAGCACAGTACCTGCTCACCTCGTTACTTGCGGGCGGCTACAAAAATATTTGTGTTGTTGGTGATGACGACCAAAGTATTTATAAATTCCGCGGTGCAACCATTGAAAATATTTTATCCTTTGAAAATCAGTATGAGGACACAAAGGTAATACGTCTTGAGCAGAACTACCGCTCAACCTCTGTTATTCTTGATGCCGCTAATGCCGTTATTAAAAACAATCACAGCAGAAAGGGCAAAACTCTCTGGACGGAAAAAGAGGGCGGAGAAAAAATTGCCGTAAGAATTCTTAATGATGAGCGTGACGAGGGTCGCTTTGTTGCAGATGAAATTTTAAATGCCGTAGCACTCGGCAGAAGCCTTTCAGACTTTGCAGTTCTTTACAGAACAAATGCACAGTCAAGCAGCATAGAGCGTGCTTTGGTTTACAATGCTGTGCCGTACAAGGTTGTTGGCGGTCACCGCTTTTACGAGCGTAAGGAAATTAAGGACGTTTTAGCATACTTAAGCGTTATTGCAAATCCTTCAGACGCTGTAAGGCTCAGAAGAATTATAAACGAGCCGAAAAGGGGAATAGGCGACACAACTATAAACAACGCCGCCTCTATTGCAGATAATTTGGGTATGACTCTTTTCGAGGTTATTTCTAATGCGAGTGAGTACCCAATGCTTTCAAGGGCAAGCGCAAAATTAACTGAGTTTGTTACTCTTATAAACAGCCTTGTTGAATCACTTGAAACTAAAGAAATGGCAGATTTCTTTGATGACGTAATTAATAAAACGGGTTATATGAGCTCGTTGGATTTAGATAAGGAAACAGCAGAAGAACGCAAGGCAAACGTTATGGAGCTTCTTGCAAACCTTATCAGATATATGGAGGAAAACGAGGACGGTACACTCACAGGCTTCCTTGAAGAGGTTGCTTTAATGACCGACTTGGATAACTATAATCAGGATGCCGATTCTGTTGTAATGATGACTCTGCACTCTGCAAAGGGCCTTGAATTCCCTGTTGTGTTTATTGTAGGTATGGAGGAGGGACTTTTCCCCGGCACTCACGTGCTTTATGACCCAAGTGAGGTAGAAGAGGAAAGAAGACTTTGCTACGTGGGTATTACAAGAGCAAAGGAAAAGCTTTATATTACAAACGCTCGTTCAAGAATGCTGTTTGGTAACACCTCCTTTACAAGACCTTCAAGATTTTTAACGGAAATCCCAACTGATTTAATGGATGAAAAATCACCGTTTAATCAACCTCAGAGGAGTACCTCTGCATACGGCAGTGGCTTTGGCGGCTCCTCCTACAGCGGCGGCAGCATTTATTCACGCGGCTCTGCACAAGCTTCGCCAAAAACCAATGCAATTCCCATACCCAAAAGGAATACGCCAACACAACAAGCTTCAACAGGCTTTGGTACTGCAAGCAGCAAAAGTACAAGTGCAGCTAACGTTGTTATTGACTTTAAGGTTGGCGATTCGGTAGAGCATAAGGCTTTTGGTAAAGGTCTTATAGTAAGTGCAAAGCCAATGGGCGGCGATATGCTTTTAGAGGTAGCGTTTGATAACGTCGGCACTAAAAAGCTTATGGCAAAAATGGCAAAGCTTACCAAATGCTGAATTAACTAATATTATAAAAAATCCTATCATTCAAGCAGGAATGATAGGATTTTTGTTTTGTTAAATTATATGAAGTTTAACTGAATTACAACTGAATTTCAACAGTGTGATTACCAACGGTAGTATCAAAAATAAGGTCACTACCAATGTTGCCGGAGTGTTTTTCTGTTTTTACGCTTGTTGCTTCAACACCGTCAATTAAAATTTTCTTTGCATCTGACGGAATGTAAACTATGTTAGGGGCAGAATATTCCTTATCTTGGTTGTAGCTAAGAGTAAATACACCGTTTGCGTAGTCATATTTATATTCGTTAATAAAGCCTGTAACAGCTTTCGGATAAGGTCTTGTAAGAAGCTTTACAAAATCCTCTTGTAAGATGTTTTCAAAATAACACCAGTAAGTGTTACTCCATTTATAAGAGTCGAATTTATCCTGTAAAAATCTTATATGCGGATACCAACCATCACCCTCAGCACAAGAGCCCCACTCACCAACAAGGCAAGGTACGTTGAGTCTTTCTTGTGTTCTTCTGTGTTCGTCAAAAATCATACCAACACGGGAATTGTTAGCATATTTATAAGCAGGGGTATCAACCATTAAGTCATAAGCGTGTGGTCCGAAGCATTGCTTTTCTTCGCGTTTTCCGTTAACCGTAATTGGTGTGTTACAGCAAGGAATACCCATATTTGAGTAGTAGTTGTTGTCAACAAAAAGAATACCGTTGTTTGTAATTTCTCTTACAGCCTCTGCCATTTTGCAAAGGTAAGGGGAGTACTTTTCTTCGTCAAACTTTTTAACAAGCTCACTGCAAGGCTTAACTATTTCAGTCATAACCTCAGCTTCGAATTGGTCGAGTGCTTTCGGTTTGTCTTTACCTAACGCCTCTTTAGCCATCTCGGAAAGCTTAACGCGTTTGTCAAAAATAGAGGTTTTAACAACGCTGCCAATAAGCTTTTTAAATATTTTACCGCCGTCTGAGCCGGGGAATGGCTCGTTTAAAAAGTCGAAACCAAACAAAGCAGTGTGGTCACCTAATTTGCTTGCAACGTATTTCCACATATTTGCGTGGTAATCCTGAAGACCTTTGCCGTTATATTGTTTGTTAGCCCAAAAGTTGTCAAAAGCTCTGTGGCAAGCCTTACCCCAAAAATAGCCTTCTGCCCATACAGCTATAGGTTTTTTTGGCTTGTATTGGTCAAACATTGTTGCCCAAGCAGGTGCGCCGTCACCGCCACCCGGGTATCCGCCGGAATATAAATCCTGGTGACCATCAAGATAAACGTAAATGTCGTTTTGAGCGCACTTATCCATAAACTTTTTAAGGGTTTCAATTAATTTTTCGTTGTAGCTTTCAGGCTTTGGTTCCATTTTATCCCAGGTAAAGCCGAGTCTTATCATATTAAATCCACGTGCTTTAAACTCTTCAAAGGGGAAGGTTTCGGGATTGTGACAATAATCATCTGTTTCCTCAAAGCGTGATTTGTCACAAACGTTCATACCACTAAAAATTCTTTCTCTGCCGTATTCATCAACAAATCGTAAATTGTCTGTAAATATTTTATCCATAATTAACTCCTTATTTTGTTTCCACAAAAAGTGGTTTGTAGGTAGTACTTGCTTCAAAGAAATTGTTTGCTTTTATTGTTACCTTGTATTTTGTGCTCGGTTTTAAATCATCAACTGTAACAGAAAGTGTCTTGGGCATATTATAAAAATAATACTCTGACCAAAGACCCATTCTTTTTACTATTAAGTCAGTTGAAGCTTCTTTTACGGTTACAATATAATCATTAACGTAGTACTCGTCCGAAGCTTTTGCCTGAGAGAAGGTGAGGGTAAACTGATTAGCAGAAACGCTTGAAAATTCAGCTTTAAAATCCTCCGGGAATACAGGTGCCTTTGAGTTCTTGTAACGAACAGCATCCGTATATTTGAATGATTCAGGGTCGCAAGGTGTGTCGATTTCCCAAACGATAGGGAAGAAATTCTCTGTGAGAATATCGTAAGGGTAAATTCTTACCTGGCCTTTGTCGTTTGCTTCAACAATAAGCATTTGCGCACAATTGTTGTCCTGCGGCGGAACTGTACCGTAATATTTATCAAATTCATCAAGCTCAAAATAGCTTAAAGAGCCTGTGCCGAGTGCGGTAAAGTGCTTTTGGTGAATTGAACGCGGGTCGTTAATCGGCACGTGTGAGTGACCTGAAAAGTCAAAAACCTGCGGGTAATTCATAAGAATGGGGTAAAGAGATTCGTCACCCCAATAAATGCTGCCCGAAACAGTGTCTGTAATATGTGGATGCTGGAAAAAGAAAATTGGCTTATTTGGTGCATCCTCGCGAGCTTTTTTTAGTTCTTTTCTTGCATAATCTCTTTTTGCATCATTAAAATCACAGCCGTTAGTAGTTGTAAGGCTTATGAAGTGAAAGCCGTTTATAACTCGGTGATCGTCGTGCGGTAAGCCAAAAATTTCTGTAAATCTTTTTAAGGCAGCCTCTTCACCGCCGTTATCTCTGTTGAACTCGTGGCTTGCAAGAGTAAGACAATATTCCGTTTCAGGCTTTTTGTTTTCATCAAGAGTTTTCTTGAATTTTTTCATTTGCGTTTCGGTACCGCTATTAGCAAAGTCGCCAACAACGTAAATGGCATCAAGCTTTTTATAGGTTTCTGAGCTTTCTGCAATTTCATAAGCAAGCTCAATTCCACGCTTCATTCTTTTTTCTTCAATGCAATCGTCATCCTTATAATGAACGTCGCTTACAACCATAAATCTTAAGGTTGGATTAAAATCTTTTTGTAACATAAGTCTACCTCCGGATATTATGAAGATTATAGCATTTACAAGTTAATATTACAACTATAAATATGTATAATTTTACAAATAAATTTTAGTAAAAAGTTTCATAAAATATATTTATTTTTTATTTTCAATATGTTATACTAAATTGTGTAATTAAAATTAAGGAGCGTTTAAAATGCAAATTTCAAAAGATATCGTTATTGGTACAATTCTTGATTCTGCACCGGAAACAGCACCATTCTTTTTAGAGATGGGTATGCATTGCCTTGGTTGTCCGTCTGCTCGTAGTGAAACAGTAGCACAGGCTTGTATGGTACACGGTGTTAATGCAGACGATCTTGTTTCAAAAATCAATGCTTTTCTTGCAGAAAAAGAATAATGGGTAAATTAACTCTTACACCAAGACTTGCCGCTACCGCTTCACTTGTAGTAGGTGGCGGCAAAATTGTCGATATAGGCACCGACCACGCATATTTACCCGCTTACTTAATTTTAAATGAAAAGGTACCTTTTGCAATTGCTGCCGACATAAGAAAAAGCCCGCTTGAAAACGCAAAGGAAACTGTAATAAAATATTCTCTTGAAGAAAAAATTGAATTAAGACTTTCAGACGGCTTAAGTGAAATCAAAGAAAACGAGGTTTCCGAAATTATTTTTGCAGGTATGGGCGGCACACTCATAGCAGAAAAGCTAAAGGAATGTCCCTGGGTAAAAAACGACAGCTACCACTTTATATTCCAGCCGCAAAGCAAGGCAGAGGATTTAAGAGAATACCTGTTTGCAAACGGTTTCCAAATCAACAAGGAATTAGCTGTAAACGAGGGCAGACGCTACTACATAACGTTTGATGCTTATTATAAAGGCACAAATGGCGAGTACACTCCGAGTGATTGCTTTATAGGGAAATTGCCTCGTACAGAAGAGGCTAAGGTACATTTAACAAATCAGCTTAACCGCTTGCAAAAAAAGCTGGATGCTTTAAAAAATAACGGTGGAAATGAAGAGGAGATAAAAGCGTTGGAAACGCTTACAGAAGATATTAAAGGATTTATTTATGGAAAAATTTGAAACGTTAGCACAAATTATCGGTTTTGGCGGTACAGCACTTACAATTATTGCTTACCAGCAAAGTAAAAGAAAAAACATTTTGCTTTGCACAGTAATTTCAGCATCACTTTTTACTGTTCATTTTATTTTGCTTGGCGCTTATACGGGTGCTGTAATGAATTTTTTTGCAGGTCTTCGGTCACTTGTGTTTATGAATAATACAAAGCCCTGGGCAAAAAGCAAAATTTGGGTTGGCGTTTTTATGGTGATTTATACCGTAGCGTGCATTGTTACCTGGGATAAATGGTATTCTGTGTTACCGCTTATTGCAATGCTTTTAACTACAGTAAGTAACTGGCTGCAAAGCGAAAGAAAAATAAGGTTTTTAACCTTCCCGAATTCACCCTGCTGGTTAGTTTATAACATTTTAAATAATTCAGTTGCAGGTATTATTACAGAAATTTTTGTAATGAGCTCGTTAATAATTGCTATTATAAGATACGACTTAATAAAGCCAAAAAAGAAGGAGGAGGCAGAAAATGTCAACTGTTAAGGATGTTTATTCATATTTAAATACAATTGCACCGTATCAGACCGCAGCCTCCTGGGATAATACAGGGCTTTCAGTCGGTGATGAAAATAAAAATGTAAAAAAAGCCTTGCTTTCTCTTGACATAACCGACGAGGTGATTAACGAGGCTATTGAGTGCAAGGCGGATTTAGTAATAACACATCATCCGCTTATATTCTCTGCGGTGAAAAGTGTTACGGCTGACACTTTGTTATACAAGGCTGTTTCTTCGGGAATTGCGTTTATAAGCTCTCACACCTGCTTAGATATTGCTGAGGACGGCGTAAATGATTGCCTTGCAAAAGCAATAGGAATAAAAAATACTTTTTCTGTCCAAGAAGAGCCGTTTTTAAAGCTTGGTGAAATTGCAGAAACAACAGAAGAGGCTTTTATTTCTATTCTTAAAGAAAATTTAAATTGTAACGTTTTGTATAACAGTACGGGTAACAAAATTAAAACAGTAGCATTTTGCAGCGGTGCAGGCGGTGATTTATTTGCTCTTGCAAAGGAAAATGGTGCTGATGCACTTGTAACGGGTGAAGCAAAGTATCACGAGTTTTTAGATGCTTCTTTTTCCAATATTTCAATTTTTGCTTGCGGTCATTTTGAAACGGAAATTGTTGCAATTGATACCTTAAAGCAAAAATTAGAGGCTGAATTTAAAAATATAGAGTTTTTAAAGGCAAATCAGAAAAATATTGTGATTTGCAAGTAGGAAAGGCAAATTATGGCACTTGACGGAATTTTTATAAATTTTCTCTGTAACGAAATTTCTGAAAATTTAATAGGCGCTAAGGTAGAAAAGGTACACCAACCCACTAAAAACGAGTTGGTGCTTATATTGCGTTCAAGACAAGGTAGCTTTAAGCTTTTTATGACTGCTGATGCAAATGCACCTCGTTTTCATATTATTGAAAATGCGCCTGAAAATCCGCAAACACCGCCAATGCTTTGTATGCTTTTAAGAAAAAAGCTTACCGGTGCAACTCTTACGGAAATAGAGCAAGCAGGTCTCGACAGAGTTGTGCTTTTTAAATTTAACGCCACAAACGAAATAGGTGACAAGGTAAAATTAACCTTAGCCGTAGAAATAATGGCACAGCACAGCAACGTTATTTTAATTAACGAGGAAAACAAGGTTATAGATGCACTAAAAAGGGTAGATAGTGAAAAATCCTCCTACCGCCTTGTTTTGCCGGGCGCACTTTACAAGCTGCCGCCCGAGCAGAATAAATTAGATATTCGAAAAGAAAAAGAGAGTGTCATTGCGGATTTAATTTTAAACTTGCAAAATTCAACGCTTTCTTCTGCTATTTTAAAAATTCTGCAGGGTGTTTCACCGCTTCTTTCAAGAGAGCTTGCATTAAGAGTTACTGCAGAGGATAAATTTGTAAGTGAATTAACAGAATCAGAAAAACAAAAATTGACTGAAACACTCGGCAAGCTAAAGGTAACACTGCAGGCAAATATTATTGAGCCTACTATTATTCTTGATAAAACGGAAAAACCTCTTGAGTTTTCGTTTATGCCTGTTTTACAGTACGGTAGCGAATACAAGTCAATTAAAAAGAACAGCTTAAGTGAATTACTTGCGGGCTTTTATTCTGAAAAGGATAGGGTAAACAGAACTCGTTCAAAGGCGTCTGAATTATTCAAGCAATTAGACAGCTTGTTAGAAAGAACTGCGAGAAAATTAAATAACAGACGTGAAGAATTAAAACAATGCGCAAATCGTGAAGAAATTAAAATCAAAGCTGAGCTTATTACAGCGTCGCAATATATGTTAAAAAAAGGTGATAGCGTTTACGAGGTTTACAACTATTACGACAACAACGCACCTTTAAAAATAGAGGCGGACCCCGCTTTAACACCTACACAGAATGCACAAAAATATTATAAGGAATATAAAAAAGCGTGTAATGCTGAAAATATGCTTATAAAGCTCGTTGAAGAGGGGGAAAACGAGTTAGCGTATTTAGAAAGCGTTAAGGATTTGCTTCTTCGGTCTACCTTGGAAAGAGAATTCAACGAAATAAAGGAAGAACTGGCTTTACAAGGCTTTTTAAAATCAAAAAATAACGGAAAAAAGCAAATGAAAAAGGCTGCCTTGCCGCCACTTGAATTCAAAACGTCGCAAGGTCTTACAGTACTTGTCGGCAGAAATAATATTTGTAACGACAAGCTCACCTTTAAAATGGGCAGAAAGGGAGATATTTGGCTACACGCTCAAAAAGCACCCGGCTCGCACGTGCTTTTAGTGTCAGACGGTAACGAGGTGCCGGATGATGCAATAGTAGAAGCAGCCGAAATTGCAGCATATTTCAGCTCGGTTAAGGAGTCTACTATTGCAACAATTGATTATACCGACGTAAAAAATATTAAAAAGCCAAATGGCGCAAAGCCGGGCTTTGTGGTGTATTACACCTATTACTCGGTAAACGTTAAGCCGAAAAATCCGATTGAGGGATAACCGCGGCTGATAACGCTTTTTCTTGATTTCTAAAATAATATAAAAAGTTCTATCATTTAAGCTTTGTTAAGCAAATGATAGAACTTTTTTGTTTTACTGTTTTAAGTTTGAAGTTTAGCAGTCAGCGTTGCCGAATACGCACTTTTTCCATTGCCTTGCAATAAGCTGATGCCCTGCAGTAGTCGGGTGTACGCCATCCCACAAAAGCTCAAAAATATCGCAGGTTTTTCTTGCTTCATCAAAAACTTCCTGTAAGGGAACAAATATCAATCCGAATTCTTCTGCGATTTCCTTTGATGCCTTCTGGTAAAAAACGACGTTTTTTCTTATGAATTCATCAGGACCTTCTTCTCTGTGCTTACCAAAAAATGGCTCCATAATGATTATTTTGGTGTCGGGATTTTTTTCTAAAACCTCTTCTATTAAAAGTCTGTACGTCTTTTTAAATCTTTCGGGTGAAGCGCCACAGCTATGGTCATATTGAAATATCATTTCGTTAATGCCAACCAATACACTCAGAATTGTAGGCTTTAGGTTAAGGCAGTCTTCAATCCACCGTGCATATAAGTCTGCAATTCTGTTGCCGCTTATGCCGCGGTTGTATACAGTAACGTTTTTGCCTAAGTTATCTGCTAATATTTCGCTTGCCAAAACATATTGGTACCCGTGACCGTGAATGTGGTTGGGGTCTGCGCTTCTGCCGCGGTTACCGTCTGTTATGGAATCGCCCTGAAAAAGAATGACATCATTTTCTTTTATTTTTATCATAATTAAACCTCAGTTAAATGAAGAAGATATGAGTCACCGTCTTCATCTAAAATATCATAAAGATTAAGACCGGCATTCATAAGGTAAGCACCACTGTAGGTGTCACCGGTTGCTTCATCTTTATAAATGCTATCAGACTTAAGACCTTGTAATTTAAGCATTTTAAAGCCGTGAACAACCTTCTTAATCTGAACAGCTGTAACGAGTGCTTCTTTTTTATCTTCAGAAACAAACTGCCAAGCGCATCTGTCATAATTTTCAAACGGTGATTCAAGTCTGTAAAGCTCGCCGTAGTGAATAACGTCATAATACTTGTGGTAAAGCTTTGCTTGTTCTTTAATTTCTGCGATTTCTGCCTCGGTCAATTTATCGGGGTCAAGCTCATAACCAAAGGTGCCCCACAATGCAACGTTGGTCTTTGTTTCATAGCCGGTTCTTTTACATGCGGAAACGTGAGCGCCCATAGTAGAAGCAGGGTAAACAACTGATGTACCAAATTGAATTGTAAGTCTTTCAATAGGGTCTGTGTCATCACTTGTCCAGATTTGCGGTGAGTAGTAGAGCATACCTGCATCAAAACGACCGCCGCCGCCTGAGCAGTTTTCTAAAAGAAGGTGAGGGAAATCGGTTGTGAGTCTGTCCATAATTTCGTAAGTACCAAGAACAAATCTGTGGAATACCTCACCTTGTCTTTCAGGCGGTAAATCTGCATTTGCAACCTCTGTTAAATTACGGTTGAAGTCCCATTTAACGTAATCTATATCGTTTTCGGAGAGGATTTTATACATTTGTGAATAAATGTAATCTCTAACTTCTTTTCTTGAGTAGTCAATTACGTATTGGTTTCTTGCAATTGAACTGTCTCTGCCTGTAACGTGAAGGTGCCAGTCAGGGTGTGCACGGAAAATATCTGAGTCGGGGGAAATCATTTCAGGCTCAAACCAAATACCGAATTTAAGCCCCATTGCCTTAACTTGGGTTATAAGGTTGGAAAGACCGCCCGGTAATTTATATTCCGCAACGTACCAATCACCAAGTGAAGAATCATCACTGTCTCTGTGACCGAACCAACCGTCATCCATAACAAGCATTTCGAAGCCCATATTTTTAGCGTGACGGGCAAAGGATACAAGCTTGTCGGTATCAAAATCCATTCCCGTACCTTCCCAGTTGTTTATAAGGAGAGGTCTTTTCTTTTTCTTCCATTCACCTCGAACAAGGTTATTGGAATATAATTTGTGGAAAATTCTGCTCATTTCACCTAAGCCCTCGTTAGTATAAACCATAACTGCTTCAGGTGAATAAAATTCCTCTTGCGGCTCTAAAACCCAACTGAAGGTTTCAGGGTTAATACCCATTAAAAGCCTTGTTTGTAAAAATGAGTCAACCTCAACGTCAATTGAAAAGTTGCTGCTGTAAACTAAATTAAAGCCGTAGCATTCACCATAGGTCTCAGTAGCATTTTTGCTTACAAGAGCGGTAAAGGGGTTGTGGTTGTGGCTTGAGGAGCCGCGCTTACTCTTAATAGACTGAATGCCTGTATGTAATTCATGGCGGCCCAAAGAACGCTCCTTTGCCCATTTTCCGTACAAATTAAGCATTTCAAAATCAGAAGAAGGCAAGTCAACGCATAACGAATGCACCGATTCAATTGAAAATGCTTTTTCGGAATTGTTTTTTACAATAACGCTTCTTGTAATTGCACCGTATTCCTTGAAAACGGTGTAAACCAAGGTGACCTCAGCGCCGGTAACCTTATCCTCGGTTAAAACCTCAAGCGTGTCTGCTTCATCATCATTGTTAAGGTAAAGTGAGGGGAGTCCCTTCAAGGGCTTTTTGCCCTTGTAAATTTTATGGCTGACGTACCTTAAATCCGTAACGGTGTCACCGCTTGAATTCTTTACAGAAAATGCAGAAATTCTAAAGTCACCCGCACCGTTTGTAGAGTATTCCATTGGTGTAACATCAGGAGAAAAGTTCTTTTCTCTTGCAGTCGGTGAATCGGGGCAGAAGGAAGCGTAGTGACTTCTGTATCTCAGTTTTTCAACGTTAGTATCGGGAATAGGTGCACCATAATAGTAGTGTACTAAATAGTTGCCTGTAAAAACACCAAAAATGTAAGTGGAGGTTTTGGTGTCAAGCTTAAATACCTTGTTTTGTTCATCAAAAATAATAGACATGTTTTTTACCAACCTTTATTTTGTTAAATCTTTAATTTGAGAAAGCTTTCTCGGAATATTTATCTCTTGCGGACAATGCTCCATACACTTTTTGCAGTTAATACAATTGTGTGCTCTGCTTTCCTCAGGTATAAGCAGGTAGCCCTTGTTTAAATCTTCAAGGTCTCTTGTTTTGTTGTGTTCGTTAAATGCGCTGAAGCACTCCGGAATATTTATGCCCTTAGGGCACTCCGTAACACAGTATTTACAAGCCGTGCACGGAATTGCAAAATTCTGTCTGAAAAGCACGTTTGCTTTTTCGATTGCCGCCGTTTCCTCGGCGTTAAGCGGCTTGCACTCATTAAACGTGTTAACGTTGTCCTCTACCTGCTCTAAGGTAGACATACCGCTTAAGGTTGTTAAAACGTTTGGAAGCTGTGCTACAAATCTTAAAGCATATGAAGCAGGGGAATCGTCCGAAAGGTTTTTGAAAACCTCAATCGCCTCAGCATTAAGCTTTTGTAACGAGCCGCCACGAACGGGCTCCATAACAATACACGGGATTTTCTTTTCCTCAAGTAAAGCATAAAACTCTTTAGCGTTGTCTGCTTCCCAGTCGTAGTAGTTAATTTGCAGCTGAACAAAATCCCACTCGTAGCTGTTTAAAAGCTCCTTGAATAAATCCATATCACCATGGAAGGAGAAGCCCAAATGCTTAATTTTGCCCTGCGCTTTTTTCTCTTTTAAATTTTCGTATGCATTAACAGACTTAAAGGTTGTCCAAATATCTCTGTTAAGGCTGTGTAAGAGGTAAAAATCAAAATATTCTACCTCGCATTTTTTTATTTGCTCGTCAAATAATTCGTCTACGGCTTTGCCGTCATTTTTTATAGCCCAGCCGGGGAGCTTTGTTGCCAATTTATAAGATTCTCTTGGGTATTTATTAAGAATTTTACCTGCAAAAATTTCAGATTCGCCGTTGTGGTAAACGTAAGCAGTATCAAAATAATTAACACCGTTACGGTAGGCGTAATCAACTAATTTTTCGGCTTCGTCAAAGTCAATATCCTCTTTACCCTCGTAAAGCTTAGGTAATCGCATAAGACCAAAGCCCAGCTTTGAAACCTTACCGTCAATACCCGAAAATACGCTGTATTTCATAATAGCTACTCCTTGCTTCAGAATAACAATATTATACAATACAGCGTATTTATTTACAAGACTATCAGGAAAAAATTGTTTCTATTATTCGGTCTGCAGAATCGGGTGAATACTTAAAGTAATCTATGTGATCATCCTTGTAAAAATAAGTTGGCTCGGCGGGAGGATAATCAGCATTAAACGCTTCTACAATAATAAGCTTAAATTTCATTTTTTCGGGGATTATGCTTTTTATGTAGACGCTTGCCTGCTGACCTACCTCTACGTTAGAGGTGTATTCTGCAAGTCCTGCAAGATTTGGGGCTAACTCAATGAATATACCGTAATTTTCAACGCTTCTTATAATACCGCTTACAGTTTCACCAACGGAAAAAAACGCGGCGTTTTCTTCCCACGTACCAAGCAGCTCCTTATGAGTTAAGGTAACGCGATTATCTTCATCTATTGCCTTTATAATTACTTTAATTTCATCACCAACCGCAAATCTTACGTTTGGGTGCGGAATTCTTGAAACCGAAATGTTATCAATAGGCAAAAGCGCATTTATTCCGCAGCCAATGTCACAAAAGACGCCAAAGCTTTCAAGGTGTGTTACAGAGGCGCTTATAATGTCACCGACTTTAAATTCGGGCAGCTTCAGCTGATAAAATCTGTTCTGGAGTACCTTTCTGCTTAAAATTGCCGTCAGCCGTCCGTTAATTTCTTTAATATCCGTAATTAAAAATTTTACCGGCTTGTTTACTCTTGCAATTATAGCTATATCTCTCGTAGTGCCTTCATCAATACCCACGGCACATTCGGAACGTGGAATTATACCTTCAATAAATCCAAAGTCAATATGCAGGTTGTGCTCCTTGTCGCATAAGGAGGCTCTTGCCTCTAACACGGTACCTGCTTTGTATGCTTCTTTAAAATTTTCAAAGGATGAAAGAGCCTTTTTGTTTTCTTCGGTTTTAATCAAAAAGCCTTCTGGTAAATATAACGACATTTATTATCACCTGTTTCCATTATTTTTAATGTTTTCTCTTTAATTTTATGATTGAGTGTGTTATAATATTTCAAATATTGCAATTTTTATTGAAGGGATGGAGTTAATTTGGATATTCGTGTCGGTGATAAATTAGAAATGAAAAAGACACACCCTTGCGGTGAAAGGCTTTTTACAGTCCTTCGCTCAGGAATTGACTTTCGTCTTCGTTGCAATAAATGTGGCAGAGAGTTTTTAATTCCGAGAGTGAAAGCTGAAAAAAATATAAAGAAAGTTATAAGAGAAGAAAACAATGATTGATAAATTAGAGCAGGTAGAAATAAGGTTTGAAAAAGTAAATGAGCTCATTTGCTTACCCGAGGTTGTAAGTGACCAAAATCAATACAAGGATTTAATGCGCGAGCTTAAAAATCTTACACCTGTTGTTGAGTGCTTCAGAGCCTATAAGGACGCCGACAAAACGGAAAAGGAAGCAGCGCTTCTGCTTTCTGATAGTACGCAGGACAAAGATTTTAAAGAGCTTTTAGAGGAAGAGTACAAAGAGTCTAAGGCTAAAAAGGAGGAGCTCTACAACGAGCTTAAAACACTTCTTTTGCCAAAAGACCCTAACGATTATAAAAACGTTATTATTGAAATCCGCGGCGGTGCAGGCGGTGATGAGGCTGCACTTTTTGCTGCATCTCTTTTCAGAATGTACTCAATGTATGCTGAAAGCCGTGGCTGGAAAACAGACGTAATGAATATAAACGAAACAGGTCTTGGCGGCATTAAGGAAATCAGCTTTATGATTGAGGGTGAGGGTGCTTACTCACGATTTAAGTTTGAAAGCGGAGTGCACAGAGTGCAACGAGTACCCGAAACGGAATCGGGCGGCAGAATTCACACCTCTACGGTTACGGTTGCAGTTTTACCCGAGGCGGAAGAGGTTGATATTGCCATTGATCCGTCAGATTTACAAATAGACACCTTCCGTGCAAGCGGTGCTGGCGGACAGCACGTTAACAAGACTGAGTCTGCTATTCGTGTTACACATATCCCAACGGGTACTGTTGTTGAGTGTCAGGACGAAAGAAGCCAATACAAAAACAAAGATAGGGCATTAAAAATTCTTCGTTCGCGCTTGCTTGAGGTTGAGCGCGAAAAGCAGGATTCAGAAATAGCAGATGAACGCCGTTCACAGGTTGGTACGGGTGACAGAAGTGAAAGAATAAGAACCTATAATTTCCCGCAGGGCAGAGTTTCCGACCACAGAATCGGTCTTACTCTTTATAAAATAGAAGCAATTATGAACGGTGATATTGACGAGCTTGTAGATGCACTTGTAACTGCAGATACGGCAAAAAAATTACAAGCATCCGAGGGGTAATTTTGAACACAGAAATAATTAAAATTTCTGCAGCTGACGGTGCAGAAAAATACGAAAAAGCAGTTGAGCTTTTAAAAAATGATAATATTGTGGGTATGCCTACGGAAACTGTTTACGGCTTAGCAGGAAACGCTCTTTCTGAGCTTTCTGTAAAAAGAATTTTCGAGGCAAAGGGCAGACCGCAGGACAATCCTTTAATTGTTCATATTTCAGAGTTTTCAGAAATATACGACTTGGTAAGTAGCGTTCCCGAGGTAGCAAAAAAATTAGCTGCAGAGTTTTGGCCGGGTCCGCTTACTATGATTTTACCAAAAAGCGAAAAGGTGCCGCTTTGTGTAACCGCGGGACTCGATTCTGTTGCGGTAAGGTGTCCTTCACACGCTGTAGCACGTAATTTAATTAAATTTAGCGGTTTACCTATTGCTGCACCCTCTGCAAATATCTCGGGTAAACCGAGTCCTACAAAGGCAGAACACGTTTTTTCAGATTTAAATGGAAAAATCCCGCTTATAATAGATGGTGGTGAAAGTGAAGAGGGCGTTGAGTCAACGGTTATTTCTCTTTGCACAGCTACACCAAAGCTTTTAAGACCGGGTAACGTAACTCTTACCGAGCTTGAAAGAGTTTGCGGAAAGGTTTTGGTGGATGACGCGGTTTTAAATCCTTTGAAGCAAGGTGAAAGGGTTTCTTCACCGGGAATGAAATATAAGCATTATTCACCCAATGCAACCGTAACAATTTTAAAGGGTGAATATACCGCTTTTTGCAGCTACGTAAATAAATTTAAAAACGAAAACACTTATGCTATGGTGTTTGACGGTGAGGGTGAAGGCTTAAACGTTAAGTTCTTCAGCTACGGAAAAAAAGATGATTACCGCTCATTGAGCAGTAAGCTTTTTGACGTGCTTCGTGAGCTTGATAACATAGGCGCAAAACAGTGTTTTGTACGTTGTCCTGATGAAACGAGTGACGACTTAGCCGTTTTGAACAGGCTTTTAAGAGCCGCTGCATTCAGGGTAATAGACTTAAATTCACCAAAAACGCTTTTGGGTCTTACCGGTAAAACGGGGGCAGGTAAATCTACCGTTTCAAGGTACTTAAAAGAAAAAGGTGCTTACGTTATAGACGGTGACGTTGTAGCGCGTGAAATTTTAATTGATAATCCACCTCTTTTAGAAAAACTTACACAGAGCTTTGGTGAGGATATTTTGGAAAACGGTGTGCTTAACAGAAAAGCACTTGCAAAAAAAGCGTTTCAGTCACCTGAAAAAACAGAGCTTTTAAATTCAATAACGCATCCTGCAATAAACGAGAAAATTCAAAACGAGGCTAATAATGCATTTAGCACCTACAGCGTTGTAGTAGTAGATGCTGCGGCAATAATAGAGTCGGGCTATGCTGCTTTGTGCGATAAGTTGATTGTTGTAACAGCACCCGAAGCTATAAGAAAAGAGCGCATAATTAAGCGTGATAATATTTCTCAAAAAGATGCAGAAATTCGTATAAACGGACAAAAAACTGACAATTTTTATTTAAGCAGGGCAGACTACGTTGTTAAAAATTACGAGCCGCATCTGCTTGAAGATGAAATAAAGCCAATAATAGAAGGAGTGTTTTGTTGTGGCAACTAAAAAAATTGATGATTTAAAAAATGAATTATTTTACAAGTCCAAAAATGCCGGTGAGGTATTAAAGGCTGCCGAAATAAAAAAGGCGGACAAATTCTGTGAGGATTATAAAAAATTCCTTGATGAATCAAAAACTGAAAGAGAAGCTGTAAAATCTGTTGTGGAAATAGCAGAGAAAAACGGCTATAAAAAATATGATGATTCTAAAAAATATAAAGCAGGTGACAAGCTTTATTACGTAAACCGCAATAAATCTGTTATTCTTGCAGTAATGGGCAAAAAGTCTTTAAAGGAGGGCGTAAAAATCTCTGCAGCGCACATTGATTCTCCGCGTCTCGATTTAAAGCCTAATCCACTTTATGAAAAAGATGAAATTGCACTTTTCAAAACACATTACTACGGCGGCATTAAAAAGTATCAGTGGGTAACAATTCCGCTTTCTCTCCATGGTGTTGTTGTTAAAAAGGATGGTACTGCTGTAGAAATTTGCTTAGGTGAGGATGAAAACGAGCCTAAGTTTGTTATTACCGACCTTTTACCGCATTTAGGTGCAGAGCAAGGCAAAAGACTCTTGTCAGACGGCATAAGAGGTGAGGAGTTAAATATTTTAGTCGGCAGCCGCCCGTTTAAGGATGCTGAGGGCAGTGAGCTTGTAAAGCTTAACATTATGAAGCTTATAAATGAAAAATACGGTATTGTTGAGTCTGACTTTTTAAGCGCAGAGCTTGAAGCGGTACCTGCCTTTAAAGCTTCGGATATTGGATTTGACAGAAGTATGATTGGTGCTTACGGACACGACGACAGAGTTTGCGCTTACCCTGCGGTAATGGCATCATTAGCTGTTGAAAAACCAAATTACACCACAATAACAATTCTTGCAGATAAAGAAGAAACAGGCTCTGATGGTAACACAGGACTCGGTGCAGATTATCTTGAGAATTTCATTTATAAATTAGGAGAAATGCAGGGTGTTCAAGGTTATGATATTTTAGCAAAGAGCGAGTGCCTTTCTGCAGACGTTAATTCTGCATATGACCCAACCTTTGCAGACGTATTTGAAAAGAATAACTGCTCCGAAATCAATAAAGGTGTAGTTATTACTAAATATACAGGTGCACGCGGTAAATCAGGCACAAGTGATGCAAGTGCTGAATATATGGGAAAAATCCGTGCTATGCTCGACAAAGCTGATGTGGTTTGGCAAATAGGTGAGCTCGGTAAGGTAGATGCAGGCGGCGGCGGAACGGTTGCAAAGCTTATTGCTGCACTCGACGTAGACGTTGTTGATTTAGGTGTGCCTGTGCTTTCAATGCACGCTCCCTACGAGGTTATTTCAAAACTCGATTTATATATGGCTTACAAAGCCTTTTGTGAATTTTTTAAACAATAATTAGAGTGGGCAAAGTATATCCGAAACAGCCTTAAATGGCAATATTTCGGCTATTTTGTCCGATTTGCCCTTGAAAGGCGGCAGCCTGTCTGCAGTCAAATACGAACAAAACATCTCGAAATCTCACTCATTTAAGGTCGAAGAATTTTGTGGATAAGTATTTTTCACACAGATGAGGCAAAAACGCAGCAAATCCTTTCGGATTTGCGAGTATTTAAACAAAATATGTGGGGAAAAGACTATCCCAAAATCTGATTCGGATACGCTTTACCCACTCTAAGAGGTTAAAATGAAAAAATTAAAAAGCATTTTATCTTTAATTCTTGCATTTGTTTTAGCAATTGCTTCCTTTTCGGTTTCTGTAGCTGCAGAGGAGTCTGCCATTGTTTTGGGAGATATTGACGGTGATGGTGAGGTAAAGGTAGCAGATGCAAGAGCAGTGCTTTCTATGGCAGCAGGTATTACCTCGGCAGACGTAATAAAAGCAGATATGGATGATGACGGAATAGTATCCTTAGCAGATGCACGCGCTGTGCTTGCTATATCCATAGATTTGTTTGAACTACCTGAAAAGACCGGTGATAATTTAATTTCTGATGACCCTGATAACGAGTTTATTAAGCTTGTTTCATCTAAGTACAGCGTAAAGGCTGAGGCGTTGGTTGCAATTTATGCTGTACCCGACCAGGGGAATAACTTTGTTCTTGAGTTCAATAAAACCTCAAAGGGCTACAGCAGAAGCCCCGACAATTTAAAGAAGATTTATCAAATTGACCTGGACCGAAATATAAATATAGCAACCAAAACAGGTGTTGGCTGTGTTGGTTGCACTGCAGCAGAAAGTATTTTGATGTTCAGTCTTGTTAAAAAGGTAATTATGCCGGAGTTTCCTGATTATTTTGATTTATAAAAATTAAAAGGGGATGTAAAAACATAGCGTTTTTACATCCCTTTTTTATAATTTAACTTATCCTAAAAAGTATTTAAGTAGTTTTGAAAGCAAGTCGATTAAATGTATGAATGATGGCATTCTGAAGAAGTTATCGAACGACGTACCAATTGTGCCTTTTTCCTCAATTACAGGTAAAAAGGTTTGGTTGTCAACGTCGTTTTGTAAAAACTGTGGATATTTTGGGTTATCAAACACAGTAAGCTGTTCTTCACTCTCAAACATCCATTTGTACATTTCACCATGACCGTCGTGTGTAGAGGAGTGCATCATATCCTTAACAAACCAGGTGCTTTCAGGTAAAATAGCAGTAGAAGCATCTATTCTCCAGTCAGGTGACATAAAGTCCTTGTCTTGGTAGCGCTGTTGCTTGTAATCGGATGGTAAACGGTTGTTGACGTTAGCACAGGTAGCACCAAGGGAGGCGTATTTTGTATCAACAGTACCGTCGGAATCGTTTAGGTAGGCAGAAACAAGCGGTGTTCTTTGCATATTGTAGCCTACGACGTTGTAAAAGGTTGTTCCGTTTGCCTTGGATTCTGCAATCAATTGCTCCGCGCTTTGCTGAACCTCGTAATGGTAAAAATCAATTCTTTCAATAAGCTTTGCATTTTCAACAGGGTCAAGCTTCATAAATACCTTTGCTTCCTCATAATATTCATGAGGAACAAAACTCCAAATACCGGGCATTGTAGCAAACATTGGTATGAGCGCCTCGTTAAAAACTCTATCCTTTAAGTTTAAAATTAAGTCATCACCAATAGCAACAATTGCATCTAAAAGACCTGCAACCGTAAGCATTTCTAAAAGAAGGTAGACCATTCCGCCTAAAAAGTCGTTTTCAAGCTCAGGCATTGCTTGTGCTGCATATCTTTCAATTGCACCTGCATTCAGCATAACCTTACCGGTATAAAGCTCACCTGCAACTGCAGTGCCTAAAAGAGGGCAGCATTGAAAAATAATTGTTTCAATATCCTTGGTGCCGTAAAGCTTGATGTAGCTCATTGTAGTTACACCGCCCATACTTGAAGCGCGAAGCTGAACAGAGTCGTGCTTGGTCAGTGCTTTAACCTCGGCTATAAATTCGTGAAGCTTTTTAGCATTTTCAATAGGGTCAAGTCTGAAATCATAACCAAAATAATAGTTGTGGTCTAAGCTGTGCTCAACCTCGTCTGTAGGGTGGAATTCCTCGCAGGTTACTCTGTCTGAAGAGTTACCGTCCTTATCGAGCGCCAAATCACCAAATATTTTATTAACACATTCAATTAAAACGTCACCAAATGCGTCGTAATCACCATCGTTAATTAAGTTGCCTGCGGCAGAAATAACAGGTGTCAATTCGCCTATGACGTAGCCGATATCCGGTCTGAAAAGTACTCTTTCGTTTTCTGTGCCTGCATCAAGCGTAAGTGTACCGCTGCCAAGTGCTGCAACGTAAATTATAGGTGGCTCACCGCAATTGCACTCTTCTTCAGCCGCGAGTGCAGGAATAACGGAAAGCAAAGCAATAACAATTGAAAGAAGTATTGCAAGAAGCTTTTTCATAGAAATTCCCCCATATAAGTGATACAGATGAATTTTACCATATTTTGTAAGTTTTTTAAAGCTAGTAAACTATCTAAAAATGCTATTGCTTTTTTGTTATAAATTTATATTTAAAATAAAAGTTTACATATTACGGAAAATGTGTTAAAATACACCTTGTTAAAAAAGAAGGTGAATTATGTCTTACAATTCTTTCGCTGCTGTTTATGATGAATTAACCAAAAACGTTGATTATAAAAGCAGAGCACAGTATATTGCAGAAATTCTAAAAAAATATAAAATAAGCAATGGATTGCTTTTAGACCTTGCTTGCGGTACGGGCTCACTTTCAATTGAGCTTGCCAAAAAAGGGTTCGAGGTAATTGGTACAGATGCTTCTTATGATATGCTTTCAGAGGCTCATAATAAAGCGGCTGAAAATGATGTAAACATAATGTTCCTTTGCCAACGAATGGAGGAAACTGACCTTTACGGCTCTGTAAGGGCAATCGTTTGTGCGCTTGACAGTATAAATCATTTAACAGATTACTCTCTTGTGAAGCAAACGTTTTCTAACCTTAAAAATTTTTTGGATACGGACGGAATTATTATTTTTGATGCAAACACACTGCATAAGCACCAAAAGGTGTTGGCAGATAACGTTTTTGTTTATGACGAAAAAAACGTTTACTGTATTTGGAGAAATAAATTGCTCGAGGATAATAAAACGGTTAATATCAGCCTTGATTTCTTTGTAAAGGATGGCGAGGTCTATTCAAGAAGCGGCGAGAGCTTCAATGAGGTTGCTTATTCAGATGCAGAGCTTACCGCTGCTGTTGAAGAGGGGGGCTTTACCGTTTTGTCTCGGTTTGCAGAGTCAACCTTCAACGCACCTACTGAAACAACACAAAGAGTTACGTACGTAGTAGGTAAAAAAGAATTTTTTAATAAGGAGTAAGAAAAATGAACAAAAAAAGAATTATTATTATTGCCATTTCGGTTTTATTAGTAACGGCGATTGGTGTTACTGCAGGCGTACTCTTGTATAAGGATTGGCCGGACGTAATTCAGGATTTTGAAGAAAAACAAGGTGAAGATACAATCAGAGTTATGAGCTTCAATATTCGTTGCACAAACGTTGGTAAAGACACCTGGGAAGACAGAATCGGCATAGTAACTAAAACTATGGTTGACAGTAAGGCAGACTCTATTGGTGTGCAGGAGGCAACTCCGGAGTGGATGGCAACCTTAAGAGAAGAGCTTACGGATTACGCTTCCGTAGGCGTTGGTCGTGATGATGGTGACAATCAGGGCGAGTTTGCCGCTATTTTCTACTTAAAGGATAAATATAATCTTATTGACAGTGGTAATTTCTGGCTTTCAGAAACACCTGGAAAACCATCCTTGGGCTGGGATGCCGCTTGTATTCGTATTTGTACTTGGGCAGTGCTTGAAAATAAAGAAACAAAAGAGCAGTACGTACACGTTAACTCTCACTTTGACCATGAGGGCGAAATAGCACGTAGAGAAAGCGTTAAAATGATTCTTGCTCACATTGCAAAATATAACGACTTGCCTGTTGTGTTTACAGCAGATATGAACGTTGAAGAGGGCTCGGATAATTACATTGAATTTACAAAGGTTTTACATGACACCAAGCATCTTGCTACAGATACAATGGATTATCTTACATACCACGACACAAAGCCTTCAACTCATAAGGGTGAGGTAATAGACTACGTTATGGTAAACGACAATTTTAACGCTTTGTCATACAAGGTTGTTACAGCCGGTGTAGATGAGCGTTACGTTTCAGACCATTTCCCGGTTTATGCTGATATAAAAATGAAATAATAAACGCATAATAAAAGCTCTACCGTTTTTAGACGGTAGAGCTTTTTGTTTGGTTGCTTATTTAAAAAGATATACTCTTGTTTCGTAAGGCTTTGTTTTAAAGGTGTTATTTGTTTGTGCAGGGTAGTTGTAGTTTGAAAGAACTAACTCGCCCTTATCGAGGTCAAAGCCCTTAGGTGCTTTGAATTCAATTTCTTTTTCTGTGAAAGAGTTAATTACAAGAAGCTTTGTGCCGTCAAGCTCTCTTTCGTAAACGAAAAGGTCCTTGCTGCTCTCATAGTATTGTTTAAAGGAGCCGTAAATAGCAACCTCATTTTCTTTTCTGAATTTTAAAAGCTTTCTGTAATAGTTGAGTATGCTATTAGGGTCTTTTTCAGATGCAGCAACGTTTATTTCCTTATAGTTAGGGTTAAGGTTAAACCATGGCTCAACAGTTGAGAAGCCTGCGTAATCAGAGTCATCCCATTGAACAGGAGTTCTTGAATTTTCACGTGAGCCTCTGTTAGCCATCTTAATAAATTTTTCGCCCTTAATGCCGAGCTTGTTGAACATCTTCTGGTTGTTAAAGGTAATCATATCCTTGAACTCATCAATAGAGTGGAGCTCAATGTTTGTCATACCAATTTCCTGACCCTGGTAAATGAACGGTGTACCTTTTTGCAAATAACACATAGTTGCAAGCATTTTAGCACTTTCAACTCTGTATTTTAAGCTGCCGTAACGGTCGACAATTCGTGGGTGGTCGTGGTTTTCAAGGTAAAGAGTGTGCCAAGCCTTGCCATTCATAGCGTCATACCATTTTTGGTAGCACTTTTTCATCTTCTTAAGGCTGAATGGTGTTTTAATCCAGTCAGTCATAAAGCAGTCCGCTTCAAGGTGGTCAAAGCTGAACATTGTTTTAAGTACCTGACCTTCGCCTTCGGTAACAAACTTAAGAGCTTTGTCTGTTGTAAGAAGAGGACCTTCACCAACTGTAAAGCAATCGTACTTAGAAAGAACGTCGTCGTGGAACTCCTTAAGATATTCGTAAAGGTGAGGACCGCAGTTGTAGTGTTCCATACCGCAAGCAACCGGAATCGGAATACCGTTCGGTAAACCCTCTTTTTTAGAGATATAGGTAATAACGTCCTCGCGGAAGCCGTCAACTCCCATATCAAGCCAGAATTTCATAATATTCTTAACCTCTTCACGAACCTTTGGGTTATCCATGTTAAGGTCAGGCTGACCCTTTGTGAAAACGTGAAGATAATACTCGTCAACAGACTCAACGTATTCCCATGCACCGCCCTCAAAGGTAGAAAGCCAGTTGTTTGGCGGCTTTTTGCCGTTTTTGCCTTTTCCTTTTCTCCAAATGTAATAGTCGTGGTAAGGGTTATCTACACTTTTGCAGCTTTCTTTAAACCACTTATGCTCTGTTGAGGTGTGGTTAACAACAAGGTCCATAAACACCTTCATACCACGCTCATGAGCACCTGCCAACACCTTTTTAAAGGTGTCCATATCGCCGTACTCAGGGTTAATGTCCATATAGTCTGCAATGTCGTAACCATAGTCTGCGTTAGGTGAGCAGAAAAGGGGTGAAAACCAAATTGCATCTATACCAATGCTCTTAATGTAATCGAGCTTTGAATAAATGCCTTCAAGGTCACCAATACCGTCACCATTGGAGTCTTTAAAGCTACGTGGCCATACCTGATATACAACCATTTCTTTGTACCAGTTTTTTTGCATAAGAATACCTCTCTTTACACAGTTTAAGTAATTTTAACATATTGCATCATTATTTACAAGACAGTAGGTCAATTTTAGCATTTTGTTGTAATATTTAATTAACAATTTGGTAAAAAAATACTATATACTTTTTCGTTTGCTTATAGTATAATTGCAAAGTATATATTAGTAATGCTTTTTTCGACCATTTTCGCAAGGGAGTTTATATATGAATAAAACAACAAAAATTATTGTTTCAATTGCTGTTACGGTTGTTCTTGCCGCAAGCATTGTTACAATAAGTCTTTTTAAAGAAAGTGAGCCAACCACACAGCAGCCCTCATTTTCTGTACCGTCTACAACTTTAATTTACCAGGCAACCGAAACGGAAAGCTGGTTTGACTGGGACGCTTACATAAATTCACTCGATTTATCAACAGAGCCGGAAAGCTCTACGGTAAATCCGTCTGATCCAACTGCAACTGTTCCGCCTACACAAAATATTATTATAAGCTACGTGTATCCGAGTGACTACGTGCCAAATACATCACAAAACCAGATACCTCAAACAACAGAGCCTACAACCAAGAAAAACACCGCTCAAATGCAGGATTATAAATGGGATGTAGTTGGGGAGACTATAACAATTACAGATTATTTTGGAAGTAATATGACGCCCGTAATACCTGCTGAAATAAACGGCTTGCCTGTTACTAAAATAGGGTATGAGTGCTTTAAGGGGAAATCTATTACAAGTGTTTATATACCGAACACGGTGCACGTAATTGACATTTCTGCTTTTGCGGAGTGTAAAAAGCTTCAAAATGTTTATTTTTTAGGAAATGATTCCAGCGTAGAAATCGGTCCTGCCGCATTCAGGAATTGTAAAAATCTTGTAAAAATCGGCTACCGCGCAGCAGTTACTGATAAAAATCCCTTGCCTCTTGCAACAGCTTCTATAGGTGAAAATGCTTTTTCGGGTTGCACCTCACTTATGAAGCTTACGGTTCCTGCTGAGGCTACCGTTCATTTACATGCATTTACTGAAACAAATGAAAATTTAACAATTTACTGCAAGCAGAATTCTGAGGCTCAGGCAGCTGCGGATGCAGCAGGTATAACTGCTATTTGTGAGTAATTTTTTAACCGCTAAGAATTTCTTAGCGGTTTTTTTAACAAAAAAAATTGCAAAGCAATATACTGTTATTAGGTGAGAGCTCTATACTCACATTGAGTTAATTTTAATATAACTTTTCGTTTTATGATTATTTTTGTAATTTCAGTCAAAAATAGGGATGTACAAACATAATATCGGAGAGTGATACAGTGACTATTAAAAGAGGCGATATCTATTACGCAGATTTAAGTCCCGTTGTCGGTTCTGAGCAAGGCGGCGTAAGACCCGTACTTATTGTGCAGAATAATGTAGGAAACAAATACAGCCCAACCGTTATTGCTGCTGCTATAACAAGTCAAAAATTCAAAACGAATTTACCGACTCATATAAGTGTGAATGCAAACGATTGCGGGCTTTCAAAGGATTCAATTGTTCTGCTTGAGCAAATAAGGACCTTGGACAAACAACGCCTGAAGGAACGAATGGGGAATCTGCCGGAAAATGATATGGACAGAATTGATAAAGCTCTTTCAGTAAGCTTCGGCTTGTTAGAATAAGAATGGTAAAAAGAGGTACTGCGAGTACCTCTTTTTTAATTGCTTATAATCTTGACAATACTTTTTTTATGGTGTAAAATATCGAAAGGTTATATATTGTATAAATATTTGTCATATCGGAGGTTATTTTTATGGCAAGAAGATTTTTTACATCAGAATCAGTTACAGAAGGTCATCCTGACAAGGTTTGTGACTGTGTTTCAGACGCTATTTTGGACGCTATTTTAGAGCAGGACAAGCAGGCTCGTGTTGCTTGCGAAACCACCTGTACAACCGGTGTTGTTACAGTTATGGGTGAAATTACAACTACTGCTCAGATTGACTTTCCTGCAATTATAAGAAAAACAGTTTGCGATATAGGCTTCGACAACCCTAACTGCGGCTTCGACGGTAACACATGTGCTGTTTTAACTACTATAGATAAACAGTCAACCGATATTTCAATGGGTGTTGATAAATCTCTTGAATTAAAGGATGGCGAAAATGACCCTTACAACCTTCACGGTGCAGGTGACCAGGGTATGATGTTTGGCTTTGCTTGTAATGATACAGAGGAGCTTATGCCTCTTCCTATTTCTTTAGCACACAAGTTAGCACGTCGTCTTACAGAGGTTAGAAAAAACGGTACCTTATCTTACCTTCGTCCGGACGGTAAAAGCCAGGTTACAGTTGAGTATGATGATAACGACACACCTGTAAGAGTAGAGGCTGTTGTTGTTTCTTCTCAGCACGACCCAATGGATATTGAGGTTCTTCGTAAGGATGTTATAGAGAACGTTATTAAGCCTATTATTCCCGAAAAGTATCTTGACGAAAACACTAAATTCTACGTAAACCCAACCGGCAACTTTGTTATAGGTGGTCCTGTTGGTGACAGTGGCCTTACAGGCAGAAAAATTATTGTAGATACATACGGCGGTTATTCTCGTCACGGTGGCGGTGCTTTCTCAGGTAAGGACCCTACAAAGGTTGACAGAAGCGCTGCTTACGCTGCAAGATATGTTGCTAAAAACATTGTTACTGCAGGCCTTGCAGATAAGTGTGAGGTTCAGTTAGCTTATGCTATTGGTGTTGCAAAGCCGCTTTCAGTTCGTGTAGATACCTTCGGCACAGGCAAAATTTCTGACGCTCAGCTTGAGGATATTGTAAACGAAAACTTTGACCTTCGTCCTGCAGCTATTATTGAAAAGCTTGACTTAAGAAAGCCACAGTACAGACAGCTTGCTGCATATGGTCACTTAGGCAGAATCGACTTAGACGTGGCTTGGGAAAAGACCGATATGGCAGAAACTCTTAAAAAGGCTGCAAATATCTGATTTAAGAATGTTTTTTGGAGAATGTATGAGTAATCACACAACTAAAAAGAATGTTCACGAAAAGCACCGTAAAAGAGTGCGCGAAAACGTTTTGAAAAATGGTTTTAAACAACTCGAGGACCACCAACTTCTCGAGTTGTTGCTCTTTTATTCGTTGCCCCGTGGAGATACAAATGAGCTTGCACACGATTTAATAAATGAGTTTGATAAAAGCTTAGCGGGTGTTTTTAACGCAACACCGACAGAGCTTATGAGGGTTAGAGGCATAGGGGAGAATTCCGCTGTTCAGCTTGCAGCTATCAGTGAGCTTTGTTATCGCATTATAAAAGCTGCTCCGCCTAAAAAGAAAAAGTTTAAATCTAATGAAGAAATAATCTCACTTATAAAAAGGCAGTTTATAAACGTTACTACGGAAAAGTTGTTAATTATTTGCTTCGATTCGGCTATGCGTGTTAAAAACATTGATTTTATTGCAGAGGGTGATTCGGGTAGATTAACCTCAGAGCTTAAAACTATTGTAAGCAAAATACTTGAGCACGACCCTGTTTTTGTAGTTATAGCACATAATCATCCGCAGGGCTCTGCTTTACCGTCGGGTGCAGATATTGATGCAACTACGTCACTTTCTGTGTTGCTTCGCAAATTAAATATTGCTCTTGCTGACCATATCATTGTAAATCCAAACTCATACTATTCTATGAGAGAGGATGAAAGGTATTCAAGCATCTTTGGGTGATTACAAAAAAAATCTTACGGCAATTGAAGAAAAAATAAAGCTTACTAAATCGGCGCATATTGCACTCGGCAATGTGTGCCGAGTGTTTTTTATGCCACAGGAGCCGTAATAAAGGGTTATTGCATAAAAGGTAGTCTCAGTTGAGCCCATCATAACCGAAGCTGCTCGCCCTATAAAAGAATCAGCACCAAACTCCTTCAGAATTGTTTCATACATAGAAACTGCACCGCTGCCCGAAACGGGTGATAAAATTGCAAGTGGCGTTAATTCCTTCGGAATACCGAGCAGACTCGTTACAGGTGCGCAAATATTACTGATAACCTCAAGCCCTCCTGAGGCTTTTAGCATATTTATGGCAACAATAAGTGCAATAAGTGCTGGTGTAATTCCGAGCACGGTTTTAAATCCGCTTTTAGCCCCCTCTAAAAATACGTCAAAAACCTTTATTCCTTTAATTGCACCAAAGGCTATAATAATTGCTACTAAAGCAGGCAGAATAAAGTCTGTAGCACTTTTCATTCCTTAAACACCTTTCTTAATATAACGGTCATTGCAATTCCGACTGTAACGCTAAATAGCGAGGTAACAATTGACGGCAACAAAATCTCCATTGGGTTTTGGCTTCCGTGCTCGTGTCTTAAAAGGGCAACCGTTGTAGGGATAATCTGCAACGCTGCAGAGTTCAAAACAACAAAGCGTACCATATCGTTTGTTGCCGTATCTTTTTTTAGTGAGCATTCCTGCAAACGCTTCATTGCCTCTAAGCCCAAAGGCGTTGCAGCGTTTCCAAGCCCCAATAAATTTGCAGTAATATTCATAGAGATAGCATTTTTGGCTTTTTCATCCTTCAAGCTTGGAAACAAAAGCCTCAGCAAAGGCTTAAGTAAATCAGAAATTATTTTAGTCAGTCCGCTTTTTTCTGCAATTGCCATTAAGCCGTTCCAAAAGCAAATAATTCCCGCTAATTTTATAACAAGTGTTATTGCTTCGCTGCCGCCGGAAATTACAGCCGCTGAAAGAAAGCTCATATTATTAGTTGAAACAGCACAGAAAAAGGAAAAAACTATTATAACAACCCAGATGTAGTTCATCATAAAAACACATCCTATAAATTGCATTTTGATAGTTAAAAGTATGATTTATGGTACACCAACTATGCAGAATTAAAGAAAAAAATCTTGACTAAATTACAATATCTTGTATAATAATAATGTTTAAGTATCTAAAAATTGTATGTTTTCAAAAGGATAGGTAATAAAATGGCTAAAACAAAAAATGAAGCACCACAAGCCTATGGTAATGAAAGTATTTCAAAATTAAAAGGCGCAGACCGTGTCAGAAAAAGACCTGCCGTTATTTTTGGTTCGGACGGTCTTGAGGGCTGTGAGCATTCCGTTTTTGAAATTATTTCTAACTCAATAGATGAAGCTCGTGAAGGTTATGGTAACAAAATTGTTGTTACAAGATTTCTTGATAAATCTATTGAGGTGCAGGACTTTGGTCGTGGTATTCCGGTAGATTACAATAAAAAAGAGGACTGTTATAACTGGGAGCTTGTATTCTGTGACCTTTATGCAGGTGGTAAATATAACACCAACGAAGGCGGCAGCTATGAATATTCCTTAGGTCTTAACGGTCTTGGTCTTTGTGCTACTCAATATGCATCTGAATATATGGAAGCTGAAATACATACAGGTGGTTACTGTTATGAGCTTTCATTTAAGCAGGGCGAAATTGACGGAGAAATGAAAAAAACACCTTACGACAAAAAGGATACCGGCTCAAGAATTAAATGGCGTCCCGATTTAAAGGTGTTTACAGATATTGACGTGCCTCTTGAATATTTTCAGGATACTTTAAAAAGACAGTCCGTTGTTAATGCGGGTGTTAAGTTTATTCTTAAAAATCAGCTTACGGAAACAAAATTCGAGACCTTTGAGTTTGTTTATAATAACGGTATAGTTGACTACGTAAATGAATTTATTGGCGAAGATGGTCTTAGCACAGTTCAATTCTGGCAGGCAGAAAGAAAGGGTAGAGACCGCGCAGACAAGCCCGATTACAAGCTTAAAATGAACGTTGCTCTTTGCTTCTCTAATAAAAAGCAATTAAAGGAGTATTACCACAACTCAAGCTGGCTTGAATACGGCGGTGCACCTGAAAAAGCAGTTAAAAGTGCTTTTGTTGCGCAAATAGATGCTTATTTAAAGCAGAACAGCAAGTATCTTAAAACAGATGCAAAAATCAGCTTTCAGGACGTAGAGGACTGTCTTGTGCTTGTTATTTCATCCTTCTCAACACAGACCTCTTACGAAAATCAGACCAAAAAAGCAATTACAAACAAGTTTATTCAGGATGCAATGACTGAGTTTATTCGTCACCAACTTGAAATTTACTTTATAGAAAACAAGCTTGATGCAGATAAAATTTGTGAGCAGGTTCTCATAAATATGCGTTCAAGAATTAAGGCGGAAACAACAAGGTTGAATCTCAAGAAAACCCTTGCAAGCTCAAATGATATGACCTCAAGGGTGGAAAAGTTTGTAGATTGCCGCAGCAAGGACCCGAATGAAAGAGAAATCTTTATAGTGGAGGGTGACTCAGCTCTTGGTGCTTGTAAGCAAGCGCGTGATTCCTCTTTCCAGGCAGTCATTCCTGTCCGCGGTAAAATTCTTAACTGCTTAAAGTTTGATTATAACCGTATTTTCAAAAGCGAAATCATTACAGATTTAATTAAGGTGTTAGGCTGCGGTGTAGAGGTTTCATCTAAATCTAACAAAGAGCTCTCTTTGTTCAATTTGGAAAATCTTCGTTGGAGCAAAATTATTATTTGTACTGATGCCGACGTCGATGGCTTCCACATCAGAACACTTATTCTTACAATGATATATCGACTTATGCCAACCTTGTTAAAAGAGGGTAAGGTATTTATTGCGGAGTCACCGCTTTACGAGATTAACTCTAAGGGTCAAACCTGGTTTGCGTACACCGAAAAGGAAAAGGCAATGGCTTTAAATGAAATTGGTGATGCTAAATTTACAATTCAGCGTTCAAAGGGACTTGGTGAAAATGATGCGGATATGATGTGGCTTACAACTATGAATCCGCAAACACGCCGCCTTATAAAGGTTGAGCCAAATGACGTTGAAGAGTTAATTGCACAAAAATTCGAGCTTCTTTTAGGCGATAATCTTCAGGACAGAAAAGAGTATATTGCAGAAAACGGTCATTTGTACATTGACCTTGCAGATATTTCTTAAAATAGGAGTAAAACATGGCAAGAAAGAAAAAAGAAAACCCCGAGGTAAGTAAAACTGAAGAGGTTAAAGCTAATATTATTGGTGCAGGTGAGGTTGTTTGCCAGCAAATTACCGATACACTTGAAACTAACTTTATGCCTTATGCTATGAGTGTTATTGTTTCTCGTGCTATTCCTGAAATAGACGGCTTCAAGCCATCTCACAGAAAGCTTCTTTATACTATGTACAAAATGGGGCTTATAAACGGCGGCAGAATTAAATCTGCAAATATTGTCGGTAGAACAATGCAGCTTAACCCTCACGGTGATGCAGCTATTTATGAAACAATGGTGCGTCTTTCAAAGGGTAATGAAACACTTTTGCATCCTTACGTAGACAGTAAGGGTAACTTTGGTAAATCATATTCAAAGAATATGGTTTATGCGGCTGCACGTTATACAGAAGCAAAGCTTGAGGGTATTTGTAACGAGCTTTTTAACGATATCGACAAGGATACGGTTGATTTCGTAGATAACTACGACAATACCATGAAAGAGCCTACTCTTTTACCGGTAACCTTCCCTAGCGTGTTGCTTAACACCAACAGCGGTATTGCTGTTGGTATGGCAAGTAATATTTGCTCCTTTAACTTAAGAGAGCTTTGCGAAACAACAATAGGTATTATAAAAAATTCAGATTTTGACGTTTTTGAAACACTCAAGGCACCTGATTTTATTGGTGGTGCTCAAATAATCTACGATCGCAGCGCTCTTGAGGAGATTTATAAAACAGGCCGTGGCTCTATTAAATTAAGAGCAAAATACAGCTACGATAAATCAAGTAATTGTATTGATATTACCGAAATCCCTGCAACAACCACCTGTGAAGCAATAATTGAAAAAATTATTGAAAAGGTTAAAGCAGGCTCTTTAAAAGAGATTTCCGACGTTCGTGACGAAACAGATAAAAACGGTCTTAAAATTACAATTGACTTAAAGCGCGGTGTGGATGCTGAAAAGCTTATGAAGCGTCTTTATAAAATGACACCCCTTGAGGATTCCTTCTCTGCAAACTTCAATATTCTTGTTGCAGGTGTGCCAAGAGTAATGGGTGTTAAAGAGATTCTTACAGAATGGATTGCGTTCCGTACAGAGTGTGTTAACAGACGTGTTTATTTTGAGCTTTCTAAGGCAAAGGACAAGCTTCACTTACTCTTAGGTCTTAAGAAAATTCTTCTTGATATTGATAAGGCTATTAAGATTATCCGAAACACCGAGGAAGAGGCTGAGGTTGTACCAAACTTAATGATTGGCTTCGGTATAGACCAGATTCAGGCAGAGTACGTAGCAGAAATTAAACTCCGTCATCTTAATAAGCAATATATTCTTAAAAGACTTGAGGATGTTGACCAGCTCAAAAAAGATATTGAGGATATGGAAGATATACTTGCAAACAAGTCAAGAGTTAAGAAGATAATTGTAAACGAGCTTACCAAGGTTGCAGAAAAATACGGTAAGGACAGAAAAACAGAAATTATCTACGAGGATATTGAGGATGAGGTAGAGGTTGACGAAATTCCGGATTACCCTATACATCTTTTCTTTACCCGTGACGGATACTTTAAGAAAATTACTCCGCTTTCACTCAGAATGGGCGGTGAGCAAAAGCTTAAAGAGGGCGATGTCCTTACAACAGCAGTAGAAGCAACTAACAAAACAGAGCTTCTCTTCTTTACAGATAAATGCCAGGTTTACAAATCAAAGGCGAGTGATTTTGAAGACAGTAAAGCAAGCGTTTTAGGTGACTTTATTCCGTCAAAGCTTGGCTTTGAGCAGGATGAAAAGCCTTTGTGTATGGTAATGACAACAGATTACACAGGCTTTATGATGTTCTTCTTTGAAAACGGTAAGGCTGCAAAGGTTAATATGCAGGGCTACGATACAAAAACAAATCGTAAAAAGCTTATAAAGGCATATTCGGACAAATCGCCGTTAGTTGCAGCGTTCTATATTAAAGAGGAGGCAGAGTATGTGCTTACCTCAACGGCAGGTCGCGTGCTTTTGGTTAATACCGGTGCCATTTCAATGAAAACTACAAAGGATACGGCAGGCGTTAACGTTATGACTCTTAAAAAGTACCACAAGGTGCAAAGCGTAAGACCGTATGTTGAGGGTGAGTTTAGCAAGCCTTACAGATACAGAACAAAGACCTTACCTGCAGCTGGTGCCACATTAAGTGCTGATGATACTGCGGAGCAGCTCTCATTAGAGTAAATAAATAAAAAACAACAGCCGACTCGTTTGAGTCGGCTGGGCAGATAATTCAACCTGAAAATCGTCTTGCCTTTACAAAGTAATTTCAAAAATTTTGATATTAGCTTAATCGCAAGAGCTTCAGAACAAACGCAAGCTTTATTAAAGAGTTATCTGCTGACATTATATTGCCCGTTTTTTTATCAGTAATACATAAATTAAAAGTTTTTTCAAAAAAATTTAAAAAAAGACTTGCTTTTTTCAAAAGTCTATGGTAATATATCAAGGCGCTAAGGAGAGAGCGTAAAATTATCGGGAGGACAAAGCTATGGCAGAACTTGCTTGGTATCATTTCTTAATTGGTGGCATACTTATTGTTGCTTCTTTTTTCATTGTTATACTTGTTATGCTTCAAGAAAGCCGTCAAGCTGGTCTTTCAGGTGCAATTGCCGGTGGTTCAGATTCTTTCTTCGAAAAGAATAAAGGTCGTTCCAAAGAAGCAAGACTTGCTTTCTTAACAAAGATTCTTGCAGTTGTTTTCTTTGTAACAACACTTGTTGCAGTTGTTCTTTTTGCATTTTTTAAGTAATATTAAACCTCATTAATTTGAGGTTTATATATATGAGTTATTAGCTCAGTCGGCAGAGCACCTGCCTTTTAAGCAGGGTGTCCGGAGTTCGAATCTCCGATAACTCACCAGAAAAGACCACAATCCTTGTGATTGTGGTCTTTTCCTTTTATTTTTCTATTCTTTTTCCGATTAGTACAAAAGCAGTACCTAAGGCAGCACAACTGCGCGCTACAATTAACAGCTCGAGGCATAAGTTGTTAAAGAAAATGTATCTGCTGCTGTAATCCTTGAAAACGAAGCATGCAAAAGCAAAAACAAGGCAGGTAACAACAAGAATTAAGGTGATTTTTAACGCTGCTTTAGTCGTGTTACCAAGTACGTCTATTTTATTCTTTAAACCCCAAAAACTTTTATTCATATTTATTCACCTGTATAATTTTACAGCTTTAAAAAACAATTTTCAATGGTAATTGACTCCAATTCTCAAAATGTTGTGGAATTCAGCAAAAACTCTTGAATTGTATACATATATTTGGTATAATTACCTCGTATAATTTTTAGTTAGGAGTTGCTTTTATGAAATGTCCATTTTGTGGTTACGAAGAAAGTAAGGTAATTGACTCAAGACCTACCGACGAGGGGGAGAAAATTCGTCGTCGCAGAGAGTGTATAAGCTGTGCAAATCGTTTCACAACCTACGAAATTATTGAAAGCGTGCCTATTATGATTATTAAAAAGGATAAGTCCAGAGAATCCTTTAATAGGGACAAGCTTCTCAAGGGTATGGTTCGCGCTTGTGAAAAACGCCCTGTAGCTATTGATACACTTGAAAAAATCGTAGATGAAATTGAATCAGAAATTCAAAATTCACTCGACAGAGAAATCACCTCAGATAAAATAGGCGAGCTTGTAATGGATAAGCTCAAGGATGTTGACGAGGTTGCATACGTTCGTTTTGCTTCAGTTTATCGTCAATTTAAGGATATTAACACCTTTATGAGTGAGCTTAAGAAGCTTTTAACTGATTAATTTTATTGGAGTTTAAATATGTCTTGCTTTGTGTGTCCTGTTTGCAAAAGCTTTTTATCTGAGCAGGAGCGTACCTATAATTGTGAGAACAACCATTGCTTTGACAAGTCTAAATATAATTATGTGAATTTACTTATGTCACAGCAATCATCACAAAAACGACACGGTGATGATAAATTGCAAATACAGTCACGTCGTAATTTTTTAAATAACGGCTACTATTCATCTCTTTGCGATGAACTTTGTAAAGCAATTAACGGTATTAAAAAGACGCCCTGTATTCTTTTTGACGTTGGTTGCGGTGAAGGCTACTACACCGCCGCGGTTAAAAAAAATTGCAATATTGAGTCTGTTTACGGAATAGATATAAGCAAAAACGCCTTGCAATATGCGGCTAGGGCAGACCGCTCAATTAAATACGCTGTTGCAAGTGCTTATCAGTTGCCGTTTTCCGAAAAAAGTGCAGATATTCTTTTAAATATATTTGCACCGTGCGCTTACGAGGAATTCAGCCGTGTTTTAAAGGATGATGGCTTTCTTGTGAAGGTTGTTCCGTTAAGTGAACATCTTTGGGAATTAAAAAAGGCTATTTATAACGAGCCTTATAAAAATAAGCCGGAAATTCGCAATGATGATTTATTTACATTAATCAACGTACAAGAGCTGAAATATTCCATTACAATTGACAGTAAAGAGGATATTTTCAATCTTTTTACAATGACTCCGTATTATTACAAAACCTCTGAGCAGGATACCGAAAAGCTGTTGAAGCTTGAAAAACTGGTATCTACTGTTCATTTTGCTATCGAAATATATAAAAAGGCTGGGAATTGAAATGTTTGAAAATAATTGGGAATCTTTAAATTCCAGAAAGGTACCGGAATGGTTCGGAAAAGCTAAGTTCGGTATTTTTATTCATTGGGGGTTATATAGCGTGCCTGCCTATGCACCCTTAAAGGATTATGCCGAGTGGTACGGCTACGCATGCAATATGGAAGAAACGCAAACACCCGCACAAGAAAAATATAAGGAATTCCACACAAAGCACTATAACTCAAGACCGTATTACGATTTTATAAATGATTTTAAGGGCGAAAGATTTGATGCGGAAAAATGGGCAACTCTTTTCAAGCGCTCAGGCGCCAAATACATAAATTTTGTTTCAAAGCATCACGACGGTTATTGTCTTTACGAAACTAAGTATGCACCGGGTCTTAACTCTGTTGAATGTGCTCCTAAAAGAGATTTTCTTATGGAATTAAAAAATGCAATGGAGGGTACAGGTGTACGCTTTGGTGTTTATCATTCGGTTTATGAATGGTGGCATCCATACTATTTAGAGGACCCTGAAAAATATGCTTTAGAGCACTTGCACCCAATGCTTAAGGAATTGGTTGAAAAGTATCAGCCTAGCACTCTTTTTACAGACGGTGAATGGGAGCACGAAAGCTCCGTATGGCACTCAACTGAATTTTTACAATGGCTTTATAACGAATCCTCTGTTAAGGATTTTATTGTACCAAATGACCGTTGGGGTAAAGAAACACGCGGCCGCAAGGGTGGTAATTTTACAACTGAATACGGAATTATTGACGTTTATTTAGGCACGGAAAGACGAATTGAAGACGTAGAATTAGACAGACCTTTTGAGGAGTGCCGAGGTATCGGACGTTCCTTTGGTATAAACAAGGAAGAGAGCTGCGAAGACTACCTTTCCGTTAAGGAGTTGCTCAAAACTCTTTGTTCACTTGTTTCTAAGGGTGGTAACTTCCTTTTAAACATTGGTCCTGATGCAGACGGTACAATTCCTCCGCTTATGGAAGAACGTCTTTTAGGTATGGGTAAATGGTTAGAGGTAAATGGTGAAGCTATTTATGATTCATCAGTTTACGCAAAAATTAAAGATGAGGGTATTTACTACACCAAAAACGGTGATACCGTTTACGCTATTACAGAAAAATTCCCGTCTAAGAAGCAAACCTTTAATGAAATACCGTACAGTGAGGAGCTTAAGGCTACTCTTTTAGGCTCAGGTGCTAACGTTCAGATCTTTAATGATAATGGTAAGCTTGCATTAAAGGCAGACATTGATTCACCTGAGGAAGTTGACTCACAGCATCTTTATACGTATAAAATTACAAAATAATGAGGTTTTTTATGGGACACCCGTTTAAGCATTTTAAAACTATTACCAGACATAGACATATGGTTATAAGACATTGCGCAAAATGCGGCATTTTGTTTCAAGGGCTTTTTCATGATTTATCTAAATATATGCCATCAGAATTTATTGTTGGCGCACGGTTTTATTTAGGTAAAAAAAGCCCCAATGAAGCAGAAAGGCAAGAGCAGGGTTACTCGCTTGCTTGGATGCACCACAAGGGCAGAAACAAGCACCATTTTGAATATTGGACGGACTACAGCCCGATAACAAAAAAGGTGGAGCCGGTAGAAATGCCTTTTAATTACGTTGTAGAGATGTTTTGCGACAGGGTTGCTGCAAGTAAGATTTATAACCTTAATAGCTATAACGACAATATGCCTATTGAATATTTTCTTAAAGCAAAAGGGAAGCGTATTATCCACGAAAAAACGTCGGAGCTTTTAGAGTCTTGGCTTTTGATGCTTCAGGAAAAGGGTGAAAAGGAAACTTTCGGCTATATAAAGGCTTTGGTTAAAAGCTCAAAAATATGCGGTAATAAAAATTATGGAGAAAATTATGAAAAATAAATTTATTATTACACTTTCAGCTATTGTTGTGCTTGTATCTGTTTTGTTTACAGGCTGCGACTTTTCAATTAAATTACCCGGTGGACCGGAGGATGTTTCTGAGGTTGGTTTGAATAATTCTGTTACACGTGTTGTTGAAGTAACAGATGAAAACGGCAACGTAATCGGAACAGAAAACGTTACTCTTTCAGATAAAGAGGTTCAGGACGGTAAGAATTTCTACAGTCAGTTAAATGAAAATGCTTTAGACGGTATTACAGATAACAGATATAATTCTGCAACAGGCTCTTCGGCTCAAAATGAAAAATCTATTTTTGAGTCAAGAAACTATTACGTTGTAGGCAGAATTGTAAAAGATGGCAAGGCATCTACCTATAAATTAGCACAAAGCGGTAATAAATATGCCGTTATGACTGTCTATAACGGCCACCAGATAGGTATTATTATTGATTATATCAATATATATTTAGTACAAATCGAAAACAAAAGCTACATTACAATTCCAAAGGCATTACTGTCAGATACAGAGGATTCTGACGTTCAGTCTCTCTTAGAGGATGACTTGTTAGACAGTGATAAAAAGATTGTAAAGAATGGTACAACAAAGCTTGACGGTAAAGAGGTTTCCTATAGCAAATATGATGATGGCAGCATCTCTTATTATGTAGGTAATGCTATCTTAATGTCAAAAAGCAGTGACGGTACAGTTATTTATTATGACACCGTAACAAAAAATGCTCCGTCCGGATTTTTCGCACCGCCTGCAGGTTATACGGCAAAGCCGTTAAATGCAGATACCGTTAAAGAGTATTCCGATATTATTGGAGGAACGCAGGGTGAATAATATAACTAAACGAGTTGTGCTCGTTACAGGCGGAGCAAGAGGAATCGGTGCCGATATTTGCAGAAAGCTTGCATTAAAGGGTTATTCAGTTGCTGTTTGCTACAATTCATCAGAAAAAGAAGCGGTGGAGCTAAAGCAAGATTTACTTTCTTTGGGTGTGGATGCCGAGATTTTTAAAGCGGACGTGTCTAATTCTGCAGAGGTTCGTAAAATGTTTTCAAGCGTAGAAAATCGTTTTGGCTCTCTTTATGGTTTAGTAAATAATTCAGGTATTGCAGAACAGGCTCTTTTTACGGATATTACAGATGAAATGTGGGAAAGAATGCTTTCGGTAAATCTTTCGGGAGCCTTTTATTGCTCGCGAGAAGCCGTAAAGCGTATGCTTAAAAATAAAGAGGGTAAAATTGTAAACGTCACCTCAATGTGGGGTGAGGTTGGTGCCGCTATGGAGGTCCATTATTCAGCTTCAAAGGCGGGCTTAATTGGTCTTACAAAAGCGTTAGCAAAAGAGCTGGGGCTTTCCGGGATTACGGTTAACGCTGTTTCACCCGGTGTAATTAAAACGGATATGCTTTCTGATTTTTCGCATCAGGAGCTTGATTTATTAAAGGATGAGACACCATTAAACAGAATAGGGGAGCCAACAGATGTTGCTAATGCAGTGGCGTTTTTGCTTTCCTCGGGCGCCGATTTTATAACCGGTCAGGTGCTTGGAGTCAATGGCGGTTTCGTTATATAAAAAATTCTATTTTTTACTAAAAAACACTTGACAATTCAATGCTAAATGATTATAATGTTCAAGTAATGCTGGTGTGGCGGAATAGGCAGACGCAAGGGACTTAAAATCCCTCGGTGGCAACATCGTATCGGTTCAAGTCCGATCACCAGCACCAGAAAAGAATCCTCTTTTGTCAGCAAAAGAGGATTCTTTTCAACTAAATGGATATTTTTCAAAGCATTAATACATATGAAAATTATGAAGGGTTCAGCCTATGATTAATTTCACGTTTTTCTTTAACAATATTTTACTTGGAATAGGCCTTGCAATGGATGCGTTTTCAGTATCACTTGCAAACGGCTTGAATGAGCCGGCTATGAAAAAGAGCAAAGCTCTCGGCATAGCAGGTCTTTTCGCGTTGTTTCAAGGCTTAATGCCGCTTTTGGGCTGGGTTTGTGTTCACACAATAGTACAGTATTTCAGCTGGTTTGAAAAGCTAATTCCCTGGATTGCTTTAATTCTTCTTTGCTACATTGGTGGTAAAATGCTTTATGATAGCATAAAAAATAAAGCCGAAGAGGAGTCAGAAGCAAAAAAGCTTGGGCTTGTTGCTTTGCTGGTGCAGGGCGTTGCTACCTCTATAGATGCACTTTCTGTTGGCTTCACTATTGCAGATTATTCCTTTTTCTACGCTTTGTTAGCTGTACTTATAATTGCTGTTGTTACCTTCTTTGTTTGCTTCGCAGGCATTTTAATCGGTAAAAAATTCGGTACTAAGCTTGCGGGTAAGGCGGGTATTTTAGGTGGTGTAATTCTCATTTTTATCGGTTTGGAAATTTTCATTTCAAGCTGGTTTTAACTTGACTTTTTGCGTCCTTTTGCTATAATTTAATAAGCAATATATGCGCCTCCATAGTTAAATGGATATAATAAACCCCTCCTAAGGGTTAGTTACAGGTTCGATTCCTGTTGGGGGTGCCAATCTCAAAAAGCCGATAAGCCTTGATTTTACTAGGTTTTTCGGCTTTTTATATTTTTTTGAAACAAGCCAAAAAGTGATAAAATCGCACATTTTTCCATTTGCAGAAAGACCATTCTGCTAATGAAATTCATTTTCTGAAAAATTCAACTTGAAATACGGTGGTGAAAATCCATGAAAACAACCGTTAGTAGAGTAAAAAGCAAACGTTAAACTCTTATTTATCGTAATTTTCGCTGAGTTTCTTTACTTTCTTATTATCAAAATGTATATGAATACCTTCCCAATGAAAAACACGCCTTTTGAACCAAACGGAAGAAAAATGTTTATAAATAAATGATGGATTCGCCTTATTCAAAGGTGCGTATCTCACTTCGTAAGCATCCAACAGTTTGCAATAATCTTTTACCTTATCCATAAAATTCGATGAATTCTTTGGTGACCAGGCATTTTCAGCGATTGCTCCAAGTCTTGGGAAGGTCATA
>JAZOOH010000002.1:0-28514 GCA_045654905.1 Acutalibacteraceae bacterium
CGTAAAGCCGATTTTATCGGCTTTTAGCAAAATTTGTTTTTCAAAAACACAATTTTGCATTACAGTCATTGAAAGGATTATAGTCGAATTTTCGAAGAAAATTCGATACCAAATATAAGATTTGGTATCGAAACAGTGTAATTTTACACTGTTTCGACTAACTATAATCGTTATGATGATGCTGTTGCTGCCTGGAAAACAGGAAGATAAAGCGCAACAACCAAGAAACCAACGACACTACCGAGTAATATCATCATTAAAGGCTCAAGTGTTGAACCCAAGTTCTTTGAAAGCGACGTAACGTCCTCCTCGTAGAACTCCGCAACCTTATCCAGCATGTTAGGAAGCGTACCGGCTTCCTCACCGATTGCAATCATACTTATAAGCATTGGCGGAAACATTTTTGTTTCATCCAGCGCCTCGTGAATAGTCTGACCGTTTTCTATCTGGTCAATGGCGTTTGTAACAGCATCTGCTACAAGTCTTGAGCCAGATGTAGGACCTGCAGTTTCAAGTGCCTTAACCGCTGTAACACCACCCGCAAGAAGTGTTGAGAAAATACGGCAGAAACGTGCAAGAACTGTTTTGTTAATAAGCTCACCAATAAGCGGGAAGTGCATTTTGTGATTCTCCCAAAATGCCTGCACCGGTGGTGATTTTATAATAAATCTTATAATAAAGATAGCTGCCACTACACCGACAATGTAAAAATACCAGTGTGCTCTGATTGAGTCTGAAAGAGCATAAATTGCCTTAGTAACAGGGTTAAGCTCTTTAACAGAGGCAGTCATCTTCTTAAACATAGGTACCATGAAAACAATCATAGCAATACAAACAACAATAGCAAGACCACCAACCATTTTAGGGTAAGAGGTTGCGGACTTAACGGAGTCCTTAAGCTGTTTGTCTTTATGTAACTGGTTGGACATAGCAAGCAAGGTTTTGTCAAGCATACCACCGACCTCACCGGCTGCAACCATTGAACAGAACAAATCTGAGAAGATGGGTCTTTGGTTTAAGAATGCATCTGATAAAGCAGAGCCGCCTTCAACGTCCTCCGCAATTGATTCAACTGCACCTGCAAGACCTTGGTTACTTGTTTGCGAAGCCAGGGTTGAAAGTGCTTGCGTTACAGGGATACCTGCATCAAGCATAGCCGCTAACTGACGGCTGAACAAAGACATATCGGAAAGAGGAACCTTTTTACCTTTTTTCTTTTTTGTGTTTGTGCGAACCTGTTCAATTTTTGTAACAACTACGCCAGCCTCACGAAGTCTCTCTTGTGCTTCTGCTTGGTTTTCGGCATTAACCTTACCCGAAACGGGTAAGCCCTGCTTATTTAAGGCTTCATAATTAAATTCCAAAAGGTGTCCCTCCCGAACGAGTGATTTTTAAAAATTAATAAGCCTGCATTTGACGAACGATATCTGAACGTTCAATACAGTTTTCTATAACGCTTTCTCTTGAGATTCTTTGCTCTCTTAAGAGCTTAAGAAGAGATTGGTCCATAGTTTGCATACCCTCTTTTTGAGCGGTTTGCATTGTTGCGTAAAGCTGATGGTCCTTGCCTTCACGAATCATATTCTTAATAGCAGGACTGTCAACCATATACTCAATAGCAGCAACACGGCCGCCGCCGAGACGCGGTAAAAGCTGTTGAGAAATAACTGCCTTGAGTGTATTTGAAAGCTGGCTTCTTACCTGATTTTGCTGTGAGCTCGGGAATGAGTCTATAATACGCGCAATGGTAAGAGGCGCTGTTTGTGTATGCAAGGTTGAAAGCACCAAGTGACCTGTTTCAGCTGCTGTAAGCGCAATTTGAATACTTTCAGGGTCACGCATTTCACCAATCATAATAACGTCAGGGTCGTGACGGAGAACTGTTCTTAAGGCATTGTTAAAGCTTAAGGTATCACTACCCAATTCACGCTGTCTTACGATTGATTTTTTATGTGAGTGTAAGAATTCTATCGGGTCCTCAATGGTAACCATATTGTACTCAAAATGAGTGTTCATATAGTTAAGCATTGCAGCAAGAGTAGTTGACTTACCGCTACCTGTAGGACCTGTAACAAGAATGAGTCCTCGTGGTAAGGTGCAAAGTCTTTTTACGTCTGCAGGTAAGCCTAAGGTTTCAAGCTCAGGAATTTCGAACGGAATTGCTCTGAAAACAGCTGCAAGAGTACCACGCTGAACAATAATGTTACCTCTGAAACGGGCACATCTCGGAACTGAATAAGAAATATCAAGCTCCATATCCGTAAGAAGTCTTTGTCTGTCACGCGGGGTAAGCACCTTCATAAGCATTGCTTCAACGTCAGCAGGCATCATTCTCGGATATTCCTGCTTTACAATGTCACCGTCAATTCTTATACAGGGCTCCATACCAACAACTATGTGTAAGTCTGAACCTTTTTTTTCTACTGTTAATCTGAGCAAGTCGTCTAAAGCTACAGGATAATTACTCTCCTGATTCAAAAATTCTAACACGAAAATTCACTCCATTGTAGAAACGACTAAAGCAGCCGTTACCTTTTTAATAAAAAATTACTGCGCTTAACCGATTGTTGACCACATTTTTGAAATCAAGTCAATATTTTCAGGTGATTCGCAAACGTAAAGAACGTATCTTACTGAATCCTCTGCAGGGTCAAGGTCCTCTGAAAGAATGAATGAGTCTACTGTAATAGCAGGGTTGTTAAGGAATTTAACAACAAGTGCTTCTTTTGCTGTAAGTGCAAGACGTGCATCCTCAGAAAGGATTGTATCAATTGGGTAATACATTTTACCGAGGTTACTGTCAAGTGTTGCAATAACGTTTTTAATGCTTTCCACCTGATTTGCAGGACAGTAAACGATAATTGATTTTGTAAGTTCAGGATATGAACCGAAGTAGAATTCTACGCCTTCAACATCCATATTTCTGATTTTGTTTTGAAGCTCTGAAGCAACAATGTTCTGTAAATCGTAAGTGAAGGTAACCTTTTCGGTGTTGTTGCCTGCGTTGTCGTGCTCTCTTATAAGCTCAACAGCCTTGTCAACCTCTTCAGTAGCACCGCGAATCCAAAGGATTTTCTCGTATAAATCAAGACCGAGAACTTCTACGTCTGAGTCGAAGGTTGTAAGAATGCTCTTAGCAGCCTCTTTATTTAAGTACTGAAGTGTAATTTTTACAAGAGATGTTTCACCATCTGTGAATTCCTTGTCAGCCGTTGTGCCGCCGTTGTTGTTTTCGTTGTTTTCACCGTTATTGGTATCAGGATTTGTCGGAGCGTTTGTATCTGTATTAGTGTCACCGTTATTATTGGTGTCGCCGTTTCCTTCACCCTCGCCCTCTTCCGGTATTGCTTCCGGATAGTCAACGAGCTTTTTGATTTTCATAATATCGTCAAGAGCCTCGCCGGAAACGTAAACGTAAAGAATCATTGGATGAGCCGCCATTGTAATACCGGTGTGAAGACCGAGTGTTCCAAGGAGTGAACTAAACTCATCTGCTGTGATATATTTCATTTCGATAGCTGTAAGGCTTGTGCTGATAGCACCGCTGCCTGTAGTTACGTGTTTTTTAACGTCAAGAGTTTTAATAAGGTCCTTTACCTTAACTAACTGCATAGGAGTACCTGTAAGCCAGAATTCACGGTTGTTGTTTTCCATTTTTACAAGTGTTGCAGCAACGCCAAGTGTAGAAGCCTGTGACATAAGAGTTTCAACTGAGATGTATTTTACATTGAATTTAGTAAGAGCTTGTTTATCTAAGAAGCTTTCATTAAGTACGTTTGCACTACCAACGTAAATAATGTTGTCGTGCTTAATGTAGGTTAAGTCTACCATACGAAGAACGTAATCTATAGCTGTAAGCGGAGAAACGTCCTGAAGCTTAAGAGTAACAGTTGTAGAGGTACCCTTGAAAATCATTGTGTAGCCTGTGTGTGCAAGAATTGTTTCAAGAACACCTACTAAATCTGCATCTTTAAAATCAATAGAAATTGAGCTTGAAGAGCCAAAGGATGTAGTTGAGTCCTCGTGAACAGAGGTTGCACCCGGTATGTAAAGCACCTGACCTGCATAAAGAGTCTGCGAAGCAGAAATGCCGTTCTCCTTTACAATGCTTGATACGGTAACACCGTATTTTGCTGCAATAGAAGAAAGCGTATCGCCTGTTTTAACAGTATATGTAGCCATATACTCGTCAGGTGAGCTACCTGCAGCAGACATTGGGAGCACGGTACCCATAATCAATATGAGTGAGAGTGCAAACATGCCGATTGTTTTCAATGCTTGTGTTGTAAATTTCATCTCAAATGTCCTCCTACTAAAAGACGTGTTTAATACTCAGTAAATTTATTTTAAAAAAGTAATTTTAAAAATTATTTTTTGATTTTCTTAGTTGTGTCGCCTGCTTTGAACAGAACGTGGTCATCTGTGATTTCAATAAGCTCCCAGCTTGAATCGCCGACGGTTTCACCAACTGCAAGCACAAGGAAATCGTTTTTAGTACCTATTTCAATAAGCGCTGTTTTGAGACCGCTTGATCCTGTTACGTAGCCCTTATATTTTGCCGAAGAAAGAATATCTGCTGCAAGCGGGTCGTCGTTGATTATATCGAGCACCTTTTCATCGGTAATTTCGTTACCGCCCGGAAGCACCTCAATAATATTGGAGTTGGGGTTTTGCACGCCGGTATCCACCTGCGGCTCCTCAAAGAAAACCTTGTCACCAAAAACAATAATTAAGAATATTACCACTATTATAATGAAGCCTATAACGGGAACAACTATTTTCATTATGGGGTTTTTCTGGAAAAACTCCTCTAATTTAGGAAGGATATCAATCTGCTGCTTCGCAGCCTTCTTTTTGCTTCCGCCTTTTCTTGTTAACTCAAGCGCCATAAATAAAGCCTCCGAATTTCTCTTAAAAAAACTAAAATTTTAATACCGCATTAACAAACGGTGTAAACAATTACTATATTTTTACTCGGCAAATGTGTTAAAAATATCCAAAAACATCCCTATTTTTGGGCATAATACACCTATCCGAGCATATCTCATTCCTTATCATACTACAACATTTGTAAATAATCAATATTTTTTTTTGCTTCTGAATAAAAAATAATTGACAATTTTTGTAGAAAACTCACAAATATCCTTGATTTTATTAGCTTTTTACGTCTTACAGCCTTTTATTTTTTACAATTATTTACAATTTGTTCATAAAATAAAAAACGAGTTTCGCGCTATTTTTTTCTCTTTGTACTCCCTTTTTGTTCTCGCAATAGTTACGAAAAACCTAAAGATAGTGCAAAAAATGACAAAAAACCCGATGCAAAAGCATTTGCACCGGGTTAAAAGCTTTATTGTATTTATTTTGCAGAGCGTCTGTTCCTTGAGTCTGACGAAGAAGCTCTGTAATAGCTTGAAGCGTACGAGTTGCCGTATTTTCTGTAGTTGCCGTAAGCACCCGTAAAGTAACCGCCACGCGGAAGGAATTTTGGGTCTGCGTAGTTGTAAATACAACCGAGAATGTCTGACTTAGTGGTCATAAGGTCTGACAATGCATACTCAACCTGTGAAAGAGATACCTTGCCTTCAGATGCTACGAAAATTATTGAGTCTGCGTAGTTTGCAATAATTGCAGCGTCGGCAACAACACCTGCCGGCGGACAGTCAATGACAACGTAGTCAAAATTCTTGCGAGCCTCTTCAACAATAGCCTGCATACCCTTAGAAGCAAGCACCTCAGAAGGGTCAACTGTTTGTGTGTCAGAAACAAGAAGATAAAGGTTATATCTTTCAACGTATTTAACAGTTTCGTCAAAGGTTTTTTGACCTGTAACAATTTCGTAAATACCGCGGTCACCGTCAAGAGTAATGCCAAGAGTTTTACAAACAGCAGGTCTTCTTAAGTCGGCATCAATAAGAATAACCGACTTACCGCTTTTAGCAAGTGAAAGTGCAATGTTTGCAGAGCAGGTAGTTTTACCCTCACTCTCGGTAGAGCTGGTAACTGCAAAAACAGAGTAACCCTTTTTAAGCTTTGTAGACTCAAGCTTTGTTCTTATAAGCTTAAAGGTTTCAATAAACGGAAGACCAACGTTTCTGTCTGTAATAAGAAGACGTGTAATATTGGACTTTTTAACGTCGATTTTTGAAACGATAGCCATAATGCTAACGCCGTATCTGTTCTTAATATCCTCACTGGAAAGAAGAATATTTTTAATTTTATTTTGTATAACAAGAATTAAAACAGCTAAAACTGCACCGAAAACTAAGCCAACGAGTGTATAAATGAAAATAGATGTATCTGCCTGAAGCTCTGCCGGTGTAGGGTTGTCGGCAATGGTAAAGTTAGCGGTCTGGAAAGCGTTTTTTGTAATATCCTCATAAGTGTCTCTTATAGCTGTAGCAACTATAAAAGCAAGCTCCTTATCAGTAGAGGTAGCCGTAACGTAAACAAGAGTACCGTCTGTAACGAGTCTTACGTTAATTAAGCTGCGGATATACTTTTTGCTGTAATCCTCACCTGTTTTTTCATTAACCTGTTTTTGTACAGCAGTAATAAAGTCGTTACTGTTTTCAACAATTTCCTTAAAGTTTTTTGCGAGCATGGCAGAGGCCTGCGCGTCAGACTGAGTCATATAAGTAGAAGGAAGTCCTACAATATCCTCATCCTTGTTGGAAACGTTAATCATTATTTGTGAAGAATATTGCTCTGTGTAGGTTACTCTTGAAACGAGAAAACCTCCGATTGCAAAAAGAATCATAAAGAGTAATATAAACCACCATTTTGTTGCAAGAATGTTTACAAGTCTTAAAAAGGAATAAAAGCTTGTATCGTCCTCATAGTTAACTTTTTCTTCGTAAGCCATTAAATTCACCCCGAAAATTTTATATAAATATCATATAAACACACTATTTGTTATTATAGCATAAAACATATTGCTTCTACAAGAGGTTTTAAAAAAATTTACAAACCGACGTTTTTTAAAAATTTGTCCTGCAGCTGCTTGTTTTCGGTATCCATATTAGAAAATCCGTATGCCTCGTTTTTAATTCTTTTTGCCGAAAAAACAGATGCGAAAATTCTTACAACCCAAAAAAGCGGAAGCAAAAACCTGCAGCTTTTCAAAACGGGATACCTGAAGCACATTGTTTTATACGGCGGGAAAAGTCTTGCAAAAAAATATTGTGTTTTGTTTTCGGTAAGTCCCATTCTTAAAACGCCGTTTATATAGTAATTAGCGTCTGTGCCGTAAGCACCGCTTAAAATAACGTAGTCACCCATTTGCTTTGTTATTTCGTCGCACTCGCCTTCCATAAACCACGCCTTGGTAAGCCTTGTAAATGCCTTGTTGAATTCGGCAAGACCGCTTTTTTCAAGATACTCCTCTAAAACTGAGGTGTTGCACTGCGGCATAAGATTTTTCAAAACGTAATAGTGGTCAATTACACTTTTTATGCCTGTGCCCGCTGTAGCAAAATGGTGCGCCGTGTGAGAAAGCAAATAAACGTACAGCTCCTCGTTGGTCATTACCTTTTCTGCAGAATCGGGAACGCTTAAAAGTCGTGAGTGAACGTCCTTGTAAAACTCGTAGCCTAAATCGAAATCGTATTTTAATTCACGGTGTAAATCTACATTTAGAAACGGTTTTTTGGAAAGAGAGCAGTCCTTTTCGTCGGTGGAAATTTTTTCGTACCCTCTGTTTTCCATTAAGCTTATAGCCTCATCAAATTTTTCAGAGCTTACAAAAATATCTATGTCGAGCATAAAGCGCATTTCGGGAACGTCGTAAAGCTTTGAGATTTTTAAGCCCTTTAAAAAGCAATGCTCTATGCCCGCCTTAGAAAATTCACCGGAAAGCTCCTGCACCTCACGCTCCTGAGCGGTATGCCTTGCGGCTGTTTTAAAAAGCTCTGAGCTGAATTTGTTTTTTGTTGAAGCGTCAAGAGCGTAGCCTTCAACGCCGTGTGCTGCCATACCGCTTACTCTATGAGCATAGGCAAGCTTTAAAAGCCTTTCAAAATCTGTATTTTCGGGAAGCTCTGCTTTTTTATTATTTATTATTCCCGACAGTATTTTAATAAGGCTTTCTCCCGTTTCAAGGCAAGAAGCTGTCTTTTTTTCTGTTAATTCATTTGTTTGTGACATTCTCCTGCCTCCTCACGGTTATTATTTGTTTTTAAGCTTCACCTTTAGCTTATGCAAAAAATAGCGAAGCCTTTTATATGGGTAACGGACGTTTAAAAGTGTGAGTCCGCGTTTTACGTATTTTTTATATTTTTCATCCTCAACGGAAAAACTCTTTCCGTCACGGATTATTTCGGTAACAACACCTATAATATTTGCTTCGGTAATTCCGTATTCCTTTAAAAACTGGTTGTCACCGCACATAACAAAGGAGCCGTCCTCATTTACGCCTACAACTCTGTGAAGCACAAAGGTGCCGTCTCCCCTTTTGTACAACGGAAGGTCACCCGTTTTCAAGGGATTTTTATTTTTTTCTATTATAACAAAGTCGCGCCCCTGCACTAAAAGCGGAAGCATGCTTGTCCCCGTAACGGGAATTTTAAAGCTTTGATTATTTTTAAATGCTTCCTCTATAAACGGAAGAAGCTCCTCCATAGTCATTTTAACACTCATATTATTCTTCTAAAATACCTTTTTCAATAAGTATATTTAAAAAATTGTTCAGGTCTGCTTTAAGATTTTCGTCATCTGCATCAAAAAAATTATTTTTCATTTCTGCGAGAACTTCCTCAGTGCTTTTGCCTGCTTCGAGCAATTCCCATATAAATTTTGCAGAAGCGTTGAGCTTTATCATTCCGTTGATTTTTGAAACAGCCTCACCAACAGGCATAACAACTGTTGAGCCTGCAACTGTTTTTAAAACAAAATTTTCGTTGAGCTTCATTTTTAACTCCTTTTCATTGCATTGTACGACGTATCTACCGCATCAAGAGAAATATTACATTTCATTCTGAATACGGGTATATTTGTAAGAACTTGGTCGAGCACGTCCATAAAATAAACCATATAATCCTTTTTTATGGGGCGCACGGTCTGATTCATAAAATCGAGCATTACGTCCTCACCGGTTGTTCTTTCAATTTCATTATTTTCCCCGCGTGACAAAAAGGTAATGCCTGCAATTTCGGTTGCGGTGTTAATGCTTTCGTCATACTTGCCGCTCCACGGAGTACCGTAAGCGTAGCTTTTACCGTCTATAATGCGAATTGCGGGCTTGTCGTCGTTAAGAATTTCTGCATCGGGAAATTTTTCAAGCCACAAATGAGTGTGGGTTGATTTTCCCGTGCCTGAGTTTGCGGAGAATAAATAGGCGTAATTTTCGTATTGCACAGCAGATGCGTGCAGCATTACACCATTAAATTTAACAATTTCGGTGTAAAAATACTTACCCGTGTAAATATATTCACACTCCGCCAGGGACAAATGCGGGTTTTCCTTTTGGCGGTCAGCGTAAAATTGTTCACTTATTTTAATTACAACGTCCGGCTCACTTGTGCCGGTATAAATATATGGCACTGAGCGTGTTTTTAATATTTCGTATTTTGGTTCGACCTCTACAATTAAGTCGGCAACTTTTAAAAGCACTTTTGTTGTACCACCTTTTCAAATTACATACCTAAATTGATTATAACACTTATTAAAAATTAGTTCAATACCTAAAGCTAGGTTGACAAAAATAAAAAAATCAAGACCTGCTACACAAGTGTAGCAGGTCTATAAAGGGTTTTGTTATTGCCCTACGTCTCAATCAATATTAATACCAGTCACCGTAAACCGCGTCACCAGTGTCATTTTGAATGGAGATAGTAAGTACATCAACTAATTCGAACTCAATAATTTCAAGTTCCGGTTTTTCGTATTTAACCATGAGTTATTTCTCCTTTCAAGATTATATTTATCACAGAATGTCGTCGAAATCGATGTAACCGTCGCCGCCTGAGCCGCCAACACCAATGCTTCCGCCCGGAGCTGTTGTTACTACTGAAGAGTTTGTTAAAACGTCTTCTATATCGAATTCAATTATTTGAATTTCTGGTGAAATATACTTTTTCATATATTAATTATTTTGCTTGCATGCCGTGGCCTACAGCTAATGCATAAACATCAGCACCTGATGTCTGGTAAGCAGCATTTGAAGCTGTGATTGTTTGACCATCAATAACAATATATGCGTTTGCGTAGAGTGTGTCGGTATTATTGTAAGGATAAGAACCAACAACTGCACGGAAGAAATAACCACCTGATGTGAAGTCGTAAAGTGTGTAAGCTTTTACAGTTGTACAACCTGCAGCACCAGCAGTTGGGTTAGCTACTGTTGTTGAGTAAACAACACCTAACTCAGTGATGTCATCAATTTCAGTAGTTGAACCTTCAGCAAATGAAGGAACGTAGTTTAATACGTTACCGCGGAATGCAACTCTCATGAGACCTGCATTTTTATCTTGCCATTGAGCTTGTGTTTCAATGTTCTGAACATCTACCGGAGTAGGAGCTGGTGTGCTTCCGCCCGGATATTCAATTGTCAAGTTAGAAACTAAAGTTGGGTTAACCTGACCTTGAACGTTTGCAAGAGGAATATCCAATGGGTCGATATAGATGTTTGTGAATGATGGGTGCTCTGTAAGGAAGAACACTGTTTTGTCAAGGTTAGTTGTTTCGTTTGCTAAGAAACGGAAACGTACAACGTCTATAAACTCGTTGTATGTGTTAACCTTAACGCAAGAGTCACCTGAGTTAGCAGTATAAGTTAAGTAAACACCCTTGTACTGTGCTTTCATAGCATCAGTGAACTCTGGTGAGTACATACCGTCTGCGTGAGCTGCCATAACAACGTTACCTGTGAAGCCCCAGTCCATAACGTAACCGTTACCGATTTCGTCATCCTCGTACTGGAGAAGGTCTGCCGGAGCATCTTCCCACTCGCCTGTATTAGCAAATCTGCCAATTAAAGCACCGCAGTTTTTAGCACTGAGTGACTGTACAGCAGAACCATTCTGACGAATGTGAGTCAACTTGTTGCTATCAAAGAAGCCTTGGATTGTAAAGTTGTTTGAATAGCCGTCTGTTTTGATTGAAACAATAACGTTTGCTGTTGAGCCAGCTTCTACAGAAGTGATAGGATTACCGTCGTTGTCAACAAATCTGATTTTGTATGCAGCATTTGTTGTGTCTGCTGCAGAAGCGCAGATTGAAACAACGCAGAACATCATTGTCATCGCTAACACTAATGCTAAGATTTTGTTAAATCTTTTCATTGTTTTATCTCCTTTGAAAAATGTATTTTAATCAGGCATTAAGCCCAAGGATTAACTGTAATTGTAGCAACAGCAAAGTTAGCATAGCTTGAAATCACTGAAGCGTCGGCACTCTTTACGTAACCGTCACCGTTAACGTCTGCAGCAAAAGCCTCAACACCTGTTAAAGCAGCTGTAACGAAGTTTGCAGAAGAAGCAACAATAGAAGCGTCAGCACTCTTAACGTAGCCGTCACCGTTAACGTCACCGAAGATAACTAAGGTGTAGGTTGCTACAGGTGTGCTTGCTGAAGAGCTTTCATAAAGCTTAATAAGTGCGCCGGTACCTTTTGTGCTACCTGCAGCATTTGCTTCAACTACAAGATGACCTGTTGTTTGTAAATATGATGTAACATTAGCTGTATTCTCAGGAATACCGTAAATGTATTTATTTTCGCCATCAACTACAGCACCGTTGATGCCTGTTAAAGTAACATCACCCGCAGGAGGAGTAACAGCTGCGCCGTCTACCTCTGCATATTGACCTACATAGAAGTCTGAACCGTTAAGAGTATCCTCTGTGCAACGAGCTGCAACAAGAGTACCGTTTGGTGTGAATGTTGACTTTGGATTGTTTTCAATTGTAACTGCGCCGTTTGCATTACTTGTTGTGTAAGTAACAACAGCAACAATTGCATTGTTCATATCTAATGAAGTGATACCTGTTGAGCCGGAAACAACCGGTGTAAAGAGCACCCAACCGCCAGAAATATCTTTATGGCAGTTCTGGTAGTAACCGCTACCAGGTACTGCTGAAGAAATAGCAGTAACGCCTTCAAGCTTGAAGGAGATAGGACCAACCTTGTAGTTAGTAGTAAGTCTAACGTTCACCTTATAGGTTGAGCCTGAAACTAATTGTGGTGCATCAAGGTACCAGCTTTGTGTGTATGTTTTGTTGTTGTAATCTTCTGCGCTCTCATAATGAGTAGTACCAGCAGCGAAAGCTGAAACGCTAACAACGCTGAACACCATTATAACTGCAAGAAGAGCACCAAGAATTTTTCTTGATTTAGACATTTTGTTTGCCCTCCTTAAGGACTATTTAATTCTCTTTCCGTAGTGAAATAAATTCACGAAAATTAAAGATTTATCCTTTGCAATATTCTTCTATTTTAATACAAATACCCCTGAAATGCAATAGCAAAACAGAAAATTTTACAGTGAAACAGAAGGAATATTTTAGTTAAAATTCACAAAGGTCTGCCCCCGCCCCGTAAGAACGGGGGCAAACTTTAATTTAGTTGTTTAATTAGCATTAAACTATTTTCAGCGTTAATTATTTGCCGAATGCTTTGTTTACAACTGACTGGAAGTCTTCTGCGCCAACTGTACCATCTTCAGAAAGGTCACCTGCAAGGTTAAATACGCCTGTAACTGAAGTGTAGCCGTTTGCAGAAAGTTCAACTACCATTAAGTCGAGAACGTCTATAACACCGTCACCGGTAACGTCACCCTTAACAATAACCTTGATGGTTGAAAGAGGAATGTTAACGCCGCCTTGTGTTGTGTAAATAGTAATTGTAGAACCTGTACCTACGAACTTATCTTCACCATCACCAAGTGAGTAGTTAGCGTCGATAGAAATCTTAACGTCTGCATTAGTAGCACCTGAAGCTGTTGTAGCAGCAAACTTACCTCTAACTACTGACATTAATTGTTGTGCTGAAAGCTCTGTAGTTTTAATTGATTCTGTAATTGGGTTATCATCTTCGTCAAACTCACCGGTTGGAACGTCTGTTGGAGTAACAGTTTCGCCGCCGTAGTTGATGTTTTTGAATACCAACTTAGAAAGAGCCTTTTTGAGCTCGTTAGCTGCATCGTCAACCTCGTCTTGGTCGTGCTTGTCGTATGCTTCTGCATAAACGTTAATAGCTGAACCTGGGAAGAGATCTACGCCGCTATCTGTTGTGTAACCCCAAGCAGCAAGAACCTTACCGAAATCAGCAGGGTCAGTATTTGCATAGAGGTTAATGTTTTTGAATACGTACTCAGCTTGCTTCATAAGTGCTTCAAGCTCAGTGTAATCTGCCTCGTTAGAAGCAAGCATTAAGTTGTTACGTGCAACCTGGAGTCTGTATTTTGCATCAAAGATAGTATCTTGTGAAGCGCTGTTAACAACTGACTCAGCGTATGTTAATGCTTCTGCGTAAGCATTCCATGTACGTGTTGAGTAGCCCTTAGTATTTGTTGTACCAATTTCGTTCTTAGCAGATTGAATTTCTTTTGTGAGGTAGGTATTAACTACGCCGCCTTCACGAGGAAGAAGTCTGCCTGCCATTCTTGTTACAAGGTTAGCACTCTGAGCAACGTCAAGTGTTGTTAAACCACCAAAGTCTCTTGTGATGTTCTTGAAGTGTTCTTTAGCATTTGCTAATTCTTCTTCGTTAAGGTCAACAAAGAGAGCGTTGAGGTATGTTGCATACTTATCGCCTGCAATAGCCTCTCTTACCTCGTAAGTAGGCATTGAGTTGTACTCGAATTTTTGAGTCTGAAGACCACCGTTGAATTCAGCAGCAAGGTTAATCATTCTGTTAGCGCCGTTAACCTCATCTTGGTAACGAGACCATCTGTAAAGCATGTGAGTTCTGAAGCTCTTGCCACCAAGGCCTTCTGCTGTAGATTTAACAGTTGCTTCAAGCTGTGCAATAGCAGCATCAACAGTTGCAAGACCTGCTGCAGCCTGCTCCTGAGGAGTCATCTTGTTAGCATCCATTAATTCAATAGCTGCCTTAAGCTGTGCTAATTTGTCAGCAGAGTTAGTCTGGAAGCTACCGTCAATACCAGGGTTCCAAGCAATCATAATTGCTTCTGCAAGAGTACCTAAGTAACCGTTGTAGTTAGCTGCTGCTTTATAAGTTTCAGGACGTCTGTTAAGACCTGTTTCTTCGTTAACTAACTCACGAAGCTCACCCATTGAAACCTCATCATAAATCTTGATGTATGATGTTGGGAAGGTCTTGTAACCGCCATCTGAGCTTTCATGCCAACCGCAGTATGTGTTACCGCTGAAGATTGTCTTCTTGTACCAGCTGTAGAATTTGTAGGTGAATGAAAGGGTCTGACCTGCTACTGCATCAGGAGCTGTGTAGTTAGCCTTATTGAAGGAAACAGCTTTAATCCAGTAATCTGTCTCTTTATCTGCGTCTTCTTCAACCTTTGAGTTGTTGGTTGAGAAACCATTGCCTGGTTGAGATTGCATTTCGAGTGAATAACTCTTACCATTAGAAGCTTTTGAGTGGTAGAATTTAGCTGTATCTTCCTCACCGATTTTTTCCATTGCTTCTGTTGCAGGAAGTTTGCCGTTTTCATCAGGTGTAGAACCGAAAATGATTGCCTTTTTAACGAAGAACTCGTAATCAGAATCATTAACGTGGTTCCATTCGTTTTCATCATAAGCAAAGTATGTGAAGAATGCCTTTGAGTATGACTTACCGTTTTCCATTAATTGGCCGTCTTCGTTGTAAACCTGGTAAGTAACGTCAATACGGTCTGCAAGACCTGCTGCAGGAATAGTACCTGTAATGTTGAAGGTCTTTGTTGCGCCGTAGTCAACCTTACCTGCATAACCGCTACCGATTCCGAGGGCTTGTGCAGAAGTAATTGACTGAATGTTGTATGAGTACTGCTCATCCTGTGCACGAGCGCCGTTCTTCATGTAACCGCGCCAGATACCACGAGAACCGTTTGAAACAGTAACTGAAACATTAAGAGAACCGTTAGAAGCGTAGGTTACCTCACCGATTGAAAGCTCAGGTGTACGGATAGCCTGCTCTGAGCCCCAGTCATCTACAAATGCAGCAACAATAGGAAGTGCGTTTGGAAGGAGACCGAGTCTTCTGTTGTAAAGGCTCTTAAGAAGGTTTGCAACGATTGTTTTAAGGTTAGCCTGTGTAACAGCACCGTTAAGTGAAGTTGTTACAGGGAAGAGATTGAAACCGAGAATAACGTTAATAAGCGGGTTAACAAGCTTACCAAGAAGTTGGTTAAGAATGTTTGTTGTACCGAGAATATTGTCTGTTCTGCCGTTTCTACCAAATGTTAAGAGAAGAACTTCAAGGTCAAGGTCATTTATAACGTCAATGAGTCTGTCGAATACCATCTTAACGTCAAGTGCAAAGCTGTTAGATGAAACGTTGCAAAGAAGACCAAGAGGAAGAAGCTTATTAAGAACTGTTGAAAGAATTGTGAATGCATTACCTGCATAGTTGTTAGCAATAGTTGCTGAGTCGTTTGAATAGTTGTAGCTTGTAATACATCTTACAGAGTTAAGTGCTGAAGGCTCGCAACCGCCAAGAACGCTTGTGTTGCCTTCGCCTACGTAGTTAACTGCGTAGTCAACGATTTCTTCGAGAACACCCATCCAAGCAGGGTCACCTGCTGCTACTGCATAGCTCTTAACTGTTGCAAGGTTTGCAGCGTTAAGGTTGATGTTGCAAATGTTATCAAGGTATGTAGCACCTAAATCAAGACCCATGTTGAGAAGAAGTGTAATCCACTCATCTGAGGACTTTGTTTTGAAGGTTCTGCCTGAAGCAAGTGAAGCATCAACAAAGATTTCGCTATCGTAGTTGATTTGTGGTGTAAGGTCTGATAAGAACTCTCTAACGAGAAGAACTGCAACTTGTTCAATTTGAAGACCTGCTGTGAACATATCAAGGTCGTAAACAAGCTGTGGTAAAGCATCTCCTAAGAAAGGAAGAAGCATGTAAGCAATAAGACCTTCTCTGCCTGCTGCATCATTACCGAATGAATCGATTTTTGCAATGAACTCAGGCTTTGCTTCGCAAGTGTCAGGGTCAACGTATAACTCGTTTCTGCCGAAGAACTGGAATGTAAAGTTCTTAAGAAGGAACTTTGCAGTATTCATTAAGTTCTCGTTGAAGTTTGTGTTAGCACCGTCTGCCCAGAGCTTGTCGATAGTAACTGTTGAATCGAATTGCTTAAGGTAATCTACATTGATTGCTGTCTCAAGAATAACGTGGAGAATGTGGTTGAGACAACCAATAAGAGAACCGTATTGTGGAATTAATACGTCAAAGTCAAATGTATTTGCAGTGAGCTTATAATCCCAGTTAAATGCATCATAGAGGCTGTTAGCTGAGTAAGCTTCTGCTCTCTGATAACGGTGCTGTTGAGCAGTAATTACAATCTTATTACCATCATCATCAAGTACGAATTTACCATCTTTATCTGTTTCGTACTGGAGATTACCGTTAGCATCAAGAAGAGGCTGTGTTACGAAATCTCTGAAGTACCAAACGCCGTCAACTTCCCACATTTGAGCGTTGCAGAAGAAGTTCTTAACAGATGAAACGTCTACACCTGCTTTTTCAACGTCAACGTAGTCAGCATCAGCTTTAATTTTGTTGATTTCTGCTGCATCCTTTTTAGGGTCAAGCACAACAAAATCTACTTCCATAGCTTCCATAAAGAGCTTTTTAACGTCGTGGTTAAGAGCTACTGTACCGAAATCTTCGTAAGCAGTTTGAATAACTGTATCAATAAGAGAGAATACAGAGTTACCTGTAACTGTTAAGTCCTTGCCTGCAATTTTGTCAGCAGTAAGAATGAATGAACTTTCATCCCAAACCTTTGTTGTGATTGCGTTACCTTCTTCATCATACTCACCAGTAGGAACGTTTTCATACTTTTGTGGCTTTGTAAGAAGGTTTGTAACAGCTGTGTTAACGATTTCGTCGAGTGTATCAGCCTCTGCAGGAAGTGCAGAGCCGGCAGCCTCAAGTTCTTCAACTGAAGGGTAGCTCTTTTCGTATTGCGGATAAGAAGCGTTGTAAGAACCGTGAATAAGCATATCGTAAACAGTCTTTACAAGGAAGCCAGGAATGTCTGCAAGAAGAGTACCTACTTCACCAAGGTCGAGACCGATAAGGTCGATAAGCCAACCGAGCTGAAGACCGTTGTCGGTACCGATACCGTAAGCAGCCTTCGAAAGAACGTCTGCGTTGTCTGAAAGGAACTCAAGAAGAACGTAAAGAATACCCATGTCACCGGTGTTAGAACGAGTCTTGTCCTTAACTGCGCTCAAGTCGAGGTTAGCAATGTCACCACCGGCAATTGTCTTGAGACCATTAAAGCTATAAAGTGTATCCAGAGCATTATCAACGCTTGTTAAGTTGATTGTAACAACAACATAGTTTTCGTTAAAATCCAACTCATAGAGTAATTCGTCAATAACGTCGAGGATGAGGTTAGCAATGCGGTGTCTACGGGAACTGCGCTCAAGTCGAGGTTAGCAATGTCACCACCGGCAATTGTCTTGAGACCATTAAAGCTATAAAGTGTATCCAGAGCATTATCAACGCTTGTTAAGTTGATTGTAACAACATAGTAGTTTTCGTTAAAATCCAACTCATAGAGTAATTCGTCAATAACGTCGAGGATGAGGTTAACAATGCGGTATCTAGGGAAACTGTGCTCAGGTTGCGCTTAGCAGCATCACCTAAAGCTTAAAGGCAACGGCTATTCTGCAGGCAAATACTGAAAAAACTGCTTAAAAGCTTATTCAGATGTGCGTTATCACGCTAATCTAAAGCAGGAAGCAGGCGCAAAAAGCAGAATAAGCACACGAAAAAATTCATATTAAATTTTCATTGAAGGAAAAAGAGTGTGTAAAAAGTGCTTTTTTCGTCCCTTTTACCGCCAAAACCGAACAAATTTTCGGCAAAACCTGCCAAAAAATTTTCGCTTACGCGAAAATTTTTATTCCTGTAAAGGCAATCTTTTTCGCTTTTTTCTAATAGTGAATATTTGTCATTTTTACCAAAAACAGACCGTGAATTTTGTGTAACTCTTTTTCTTTTGGGTTTATTGACTTTTACCTGTTTTTGGTGTAAAATCAAGGTAACCATAAGGTTGGGGTAATGGGGCAATTCTGCTTATTTGGTAGTATTTTGCATACTATTATATAAGCTGGCTGCGAAACCCTTTTCCTAACAATGTGGTCGGCAGGCTTTTTGTCTTTTGCTTTCCTTTAGTAGGTCAGGCTAAGGCACGCTGTTAAGACTTAAGGCTTGTGTTTCACAATTTTTGTTAGGTTCCGCTTTTTAAAAAAGGGGAATCGCGGCGACAAAGAGTTGTTCAGTCAGTTCACCTTTAAATTGACTGAAGGCGACCCAAAGCCTTGTTACAACTGGTGCGTGGTTGTAACGGACAATTCATTAGCGCACGCGTATTTTTGTATTGGCGTACAAAAAATATGATGGAGGAAAACTTTATGAAACAATCTAAAAAATTATTAAGCATTTTCTTAGCTGTGCTTATGTTACTTGGCACTGTTTCAGTAATAGGTAATGCCGGCTATCAAAAAGCTCAAATGGGATACGACTCAGTTGACAACCCTGCTCCTACAGCAGACCAGGTTGCTAACCTCATCCTCGACGTTATTGACGAATTACTCTATGAGTTGGATTTTAACGAAAACTATGTTGTTGTTAAAATCAACTTAACAAGCGTTGATAATGCTCTGGATACACTTTATAGCTTTAATGGTCTCAAGACAATTGCCGGTGGTGACATTGCTAACCTCGACTTGAGCGCAGTTAGCCTCTGAGTCCTAATTAAATATTGAGGCTTTCGCATTCCGGATTTTTTCGTACCATTCCACAACCTTAAAGCCAACCTTAAAGCCGCCTGAGGAAACTATTTTTTCTCCGTCCTCTGTGAGGTAATCCTCAAGAGCAACGCCCCCGTCTACACCTACCTCACCCTCAGCAGCGGGCACGCACAACGGCGGAAACATTACGCACCACCAATTTTCACCCTCACCCTTTCCCAGCACTACCTTTACAGAGGTGTACTGTCCTGCAGGAAAGGTTAATGACTCGTACTCTCTTGTGGTATAATACTCCTTACAAAGCACGATTTTTGCAGTATAATCAAAGCCGTTTTCCCGTAAAACCTCGTTGGCACGTTTTTCAAGCTCTGCTTTTGAGTCTTCAAAATACTCCCCCGCATTTTGCGGTGTAACCTTACAGGAAAGCAGGCTCGTGTTTTTTTCTAAAAGTGCATCACGCACCATAAGCTTTACACGCTGGTCCTCATTGCTGTTGCTGTTAGCAAGCACGTGCAGCCTTACCACGCTTTCTCTTACCTCTGCCGAGGTGCTTGCAAAGTACGAAATTGCAAAGGCAACGTAAAGCACAAAGGCTATTGCAAGGGCTGTTAAAAAAATTCTGTCACGGCGTGCCTTAAACGCCTTGTATGTATAAATTTCCATAATAAAAACCACCTTAATTCAGATTCGACTGAATTATGGGTGGTTTATATTTGCTTTATTCAATTTTTTTCAATTTTTTTAACGCCTTCCCTTTGAGGGGTACAGAAATATACCTTACTATATTTCTGTGAAAGCTCTTTTTGTGCTTTTTTTGCATCCTCGGCACAACTGAATATGCCGTAAATTGCAGAGCCCGAGCCAGACATACAAGCTGCCTTACTGTTATTTCTTCTTAAAACGTCCTTTACATCTACTCTGTCGGGCACCTCTATTACCTGCTCGAAAACGTTGTCGCAATATTTTAAAGCCCTTTCCGACTCTTCTGCCAAAAGCAGCTCGAGCATCTCGTTATTTTTTGTGTGCTTCAGTCTTTCGCCCATTTCATCTATTGCATCATAAGCCTTTACCGTTGAGCTGCCGTTTTCAGGCTTTACTATTATTATACTGAAATCTGCTATATCCGGAAGGGGGGCTACAACCGTGCCAATATCCTGACAAAGCGCCGTACCGCCTGCTATGCAAAACGGAATATCGGCACCAACCTTGCCGCCAATAAGCATAAGTGTACGTTTTTTTGCATTCACACCAAAAAGCTCGTTCAGCGCAACAAGCACTGCCGCACCATCTGCGCTGCCGCCGCCAAGACCCGCCATAGACGGTATATGCTTTTCTATGTGAATATGAATTCCTTTGTTTTGAGTGATATTAAAATACTCAAAGAATTTAACGGCGCATTTATATACTATATTCTTAGAATCGGTAGGAACGGCTGAATCTGTGCAGGAGATTTTTATTTCCTCCCCCGCTGTTTTTTCCACCGTAACCAAATCCTTTAAGCCTATGGACTGCATAACCGTAAAAAGCTTATGGTAGCCGTTCGGCTTTATGCCTGTTACGTCTAATATTAAATTTATTTTTGCAAATGCTTCGTACGTGAGCTTCATTTTTTTACCTTGCCTTTCAGCACTTTTTTGTAATTTAGTAGTATTTTACCATATTATTCAAATTAAATAAAGATTTTTTCGTAGAATAATTTTGAAATATGCTATACAAATTTTTATCATTTTATGTTAAAATAACAAAGTGCTTTATTTTTGCACTTAACAACAGATAAAAGGCAAACAGAGGTGCTTTATGAACGATATTAAAATTATTGACTTACACACTCACACCATAAATTCTCCGGACGGTAATCACGAGGCATTATTTATGGCAGAGACTGCCCGTGACAACAAAATTCACACAGTTGCTTTTACCGACCACTGTGAGGTTGACTATTTTTACAAGGATAGCTACGACAAGGTTGTAGAAAACAGCTACAGAGACGTTTCTGCTGTACAGGAAAAGCTTAAAGGACAAATAAATATTTTAAGGGGCGTTGAGCTTGCTCAGCCACACTATTTGCCGGAATTAGCAGAAAAAATTCTTTCCGACTACACCTACGACGTTGTAATAGGCTCTATTCACAACCTTCGCGAGCAGGAGGATTTTTATTATTGGAAAAGCTTTGACGGTATAGACATTGAAGCTACTATGAACGAATATTTTGACGAGCTTATTAAAATGCTTGAATGGGGTAACTTTGAAATTTTAGCACACATTACATACCCCTTCAGATACATTTATAACATTTGCGGCTACGTTGAAGATATTAACAAATATAAATCTAAAATCGACGAGCTTTTAAAGCTTTGCGCCGAAAAGGACAAGGCTCTTGAAATAAATATGGGCGGTCTTAAGTACCCCATTAACAAGCCTTCACCTGACCTTGAAACAATTATAAGATACAAGGAATTAGGCGGCAAGCTTGTTTCTGTTGGCTCTGACTCGCACTATGCTGAAAGAATTGGTATAAATATAGATAAGGCTTACGACATTGCAAGACAGGCAGGCTTTAAGGCTGTAGCTACCTTTAAGGACAGAAAAGCGTTTGAATTTGCTATTGTATAAGCTGTATACACTTGCAATTTTTTCCAATAAAAATATGCATTACAAAAAATTTACAATTGTAAAGCAGGTTGCTTTACTTTGTTCATAAACCTGTCAGTTTTGTTCATAAATAAGCCCACTTTTAAGTTTTTTTGCTTTTTCGACAAAAAAACAGTAAAGTAATTGACTTTACATTGACAAGGTTATGAACAATTTTGAGTTTTCGACTATGAATATACATTTGCATATTCATTTTGACAAATAAAAAACAAGGGGGTCTGTTATGAGAATTTTAGAGTACACTGTACCAAATGAATACTCGGACAGACCCCTACTGCATTTTTTAAAGGGGCATTTGAAGCTCTCCACTAAAATAGTGCAATCGCTCCGCCACACAGAAGGCTCCGTCACGGCAAACGACCGTGTTGTGAGAATGATTGACAACGTTTACGAAAACGAAAGAGTTGTTTTAAGAATACCTGAAAAATCTACTCCGCCTCTGCTTTGTGAAATGGACCTTGACATTATTTACGAGGATGAGGATATTCTTGTTCTAAACAAGCCCGCGGGTATTTCGGCACACCCCACAAGGCGACACCCTAACGGAACGCTTGCAAACGGTGTTGCGAATTACATTATTAACAAGGGTGGCGAGGAGGCTGCCGGCAGAGCCATAGGCAGGCTGGACAAGGGTACCTCGGGAGTTATTGTTTTTGCTAAAAATTCTCTTGCCGCATTCAGACTTAACGGCAACATTGAAAAAACGTATTTTGCACTTGTTAAGGGCGAAATTGCAAGCAGCGGCACCATAAACACACCTATTTACAGGCCCGACCCAAACAAAACCCTTAGGGCTGTTTCTGCCACGCGGGAGGATGCTTTGCCTGCTACGACGCATTGGCAGATTGAAAAAAGCGGAAATAACAATAAAACGCTTTTGAGAGTCAACATAGAAACGGGTAGAACACACCAAATAAGAGTGCATTTTTCATCAATAGGGCTGCCGCTTATTGGTGACGATATGTACGGCGGTGAAATTACCGAAACACTTAAAAGACCCGGGTTACACTGCGGAAAAGCGGAATTTTTTCACCCTACCTCAAATAATAAAATGATTTTCGAAGCACCATTACCGGCGGATATGAGTGCAGAGCTTGAAATATAGCAAATTGCACACCTCGGCATGCGAATTTTCGACATTATAAATATTATAAAAATATTGCAAAAACACGAATTTTGTAATATAATAAATTTATGTATCCTGTTACAAGCAAGGTGGTTAAGTAATGAAGCTCTTAGAGGAAAAAATTGAACAATTAGGTCAGATTATAGGCTCTGACATTTTAAAGGTTGATATGTTTCTCAATCACCAAATTGACGTTACGCTTCTTGACGAAATGGGCAAGGAGTTTTACAGGCTTTTTAAGGACAAGGGTATAAACAAAATTTTAACCGTTGAATCCTCGGGTATTGCTATTGCCGTTATGGCAGCAAGATATTTTGACGTGCCCGTTGTATTTGCAAAAAAATCAAGCCACAAAAATGTTGGCAACGACTGCTTCATGGCAAAAAGCCACTCCTTTACCCACGGTAAGGATTATGAAATGATAGTTTCCAAAAAATATCTTTCCCCTGCTGATAACATTCTTTTTATAGACGACTTTTTAGCAGGCGGCAACGCTGCCTTTGCCGTGCTTGATATTTTACAGCAATCCGGCGCAAATCTTGTGGGAATTGGCATTGCTATTGAAAAGGGTTTTCAAGATGGCGGCAAAAAGCTCCGTGAAATGGGCATAGAGCTGCAGTCTCTTGCTATTGTTGAAGAGATGAGTGAAACTAACGGAGTTAGTTTCAGGAAGTGCTGAATGCTCAGCACTCTGCATTCTGCATTATTATTTAAGTTCTCTAAATGCGTTTGCATTTTCAGATAAATTTTATTCAAACGGAGGTAATTCCAATGAAAAAAGTACTCGCACTCGCACTTGCTCTTGTACTTGTTGTTGGCGCTTTCGCAGCTTGCGGCGGCACAGGCAACGGTGACGAGCCAAAACAACTCGGTTTAAGTGATTCTCCTCTTGCAGCTCCTGAAATCACAAAAGATTACGAAATCAAAGAAGATTTCAAAATCGGTTTCATCTGCTTACACGACGAGCAATCAACTTACGACCTCAACTTCCTCAACGCTGCTAACAGTGTTCAGGATGCTTTAGGCCTTACAGACGAACAAGTTATTATTAAGGTTAACGTTCCTGAAGGTAACGAATGCTACGAGGCTGCTAAAGACCTTGTTAACCAAGGTTGCGATATCGTTTTCGCAAACTCCTTCGGTCATGAGGACTTCATGATTAAGGCTGCTAAAGAATTCCCAGAGGTTGAATTCTGCCACGCTACAGGTACTAAGGCTCACACAGAGGGTCTTGATAACTACCACAATGCATTTGCTTCTATTTACCAGGGCAGATACTTAGCAGGTATTGTTGCAGGTATGAAGCTCAACGAAATGATTGAAGCAGGCACTATTACTGCTGAAGAAGCAAAAATGGGCTACGTTGGTGCTTTCACATATGCTGAGGTTATGTCAGGTTACACATCTTTCTACCTTGGTGCTAAGTCTGTTTGTCCTTCAGTTACTATGGAGGTTCAATTCACAGGCTCTTGGTATGACCCAACTGAAGAAAAGAATGCTGCTGAAGCTCTTATTAACAACAAATGCGTTCTTATAAGCCAGCACGCTGACTCAATGGGTGCTCCTTCTGCTTGCGAAACTGCAGGTATTCCTAACGTTTCTTACAACGGCAGCACTTACGAATCATGCCCTGAAACATTCTTAGTTTCTTCTGCTATTAACTGGGCTCCTTACTTCAACTACATCATTGCTTGTGTAAACAAGGATGAAGAAATTGCTGCTGACTGGTGCGGCGGTATTGCTGAAGGCTCTGTTGTTCTTACAGGTCTTAACCAGGACGTTATTGCTGAAGGTACTTTAGCAAAGGTTGAAGAGGCTATTACAGGCTTCAAAGCAGGTACTCTTAAGGTATTCGACACAAAGAACTTCACAGTTGATGGTAAGGAATTAACTACTTACATGGCAGACGTTGATACAGATGCTAAGTTTGAAGGCGATACAGAAGCTGTTAAGGATGGTTTCTTTAACGAATCTGCTGACCGTTCAGCTCCTTACTTCAATGTAAAAATTGACGGTATTAAGCTCTTAAACGAAAAGTTCTAATTTAATTTACTAAAGCAATAGCCGGAGCAATCCGGCTATTGTTTAAATTGAAAACTGAAAATTGAAAATTGCACGTCAATTTTTGATTTTGAATTTTTAATTCCATAAAAAGGTTGGTGTTTTTTTGGATAACATAAATAACGTCGCTCTTGAATGCAGGAATATTACAAAAACCTTTGGTAGCGTTGTTGCTAACAAGAACGTTAACCTTACCGTTAAAAAGGGTGAAATTCTTTCTATTCTCGGCGAAAACGGCAGCGGTAAAACCACTCTTATGAATATGATTTCAGGTATTTATTTCCCTGATGAAGGTTCTATTTTAATTGACGGCAAGGAGGTTTCCATCCGCTCTCCTAAGGATGCCTTCGACCTTAAAATCGGTATGATACACCAGCACTTTAAGCTTGTTGACGTTTTTTCAGGCACCGAAAATATTGTTCTCGGTATGAAAGGCAAAAAATTCAATATTAAAAAGGCTCAGCAGGAAATTCAGGAAACCTGCGACAAATACGGCTTTGAAATTGACCTTAACAAGAAAATTTACGATTTATCTGTTTCAGAAAAGCAAACAATTGAAATTGTTAAGGTACTTTACAAGGGTGCCGATATTTTAATTCTTGACGAGCCTACCGCCGTGCTTACCCCGCAGGAAATCACAAAGCTCTTTAACGTGCTTCGTAAAATGCGTGACAGCGGTAAAGCTATTATAATTATCACTCACAAATTAAACGAGGTGCTCGAAATCTCCGACAGAGTATCCGTGCTCCGCAAGGGTGAATACATTGGTACTGTTAACACCGCTGAGGCTACCGAGCAAAGCCTTACGGAAATGATGGTTGGTGAAAAAATATCCCTGGATATTGAAAGAAGTGAGCCGCAGAATTCTGTTGACAGACTTATTGTTAAGGGCATTGACTGCTACAACTCAGACGGCATAAAGGTGCTTGACGATATTTCCTTTACTGCTAAAAGCGGTGAAATTCTCGGTATTGCAGGTATTTCAGGCAGCGGTCAAAAGGAGCTTTTAGAGGCTATTGCAGGTCTTCAGAAGCTTTCCGGCGGTGAGGTGCTTTACAATAATCCTAAAAACGACAAACAGGAAAACTTAAGAAACAAAACTCCTATTGAAATAAGAAACTTAGGCGTAAGGCTTTCATTTGTGCCTGAGGACAGACTCGGTATGGGTCTTGTTGGCAATATGGGTATTACAGACAATATGATGCTCCGAAGCTATAAAAAAGGTCACTCCTTCTTCTTACAGAAAAAGGAGCCTAAAAAATTAGCTAATAAAATTATTGAGGAGTTAAAGGTTGTTACGCCTGACGCTAACACACCGGTAAGAAGACTTTCCGGCGGTAACGTACAAAAGGTTCTTGTTGGCCGTGAAATTGCCGCTGCACCTACCGTGTTAATGGCTGCTTACCCCGTACGCGGTCTGGATATTAACTCCTCCTACACAATTTACAACCTTTTAACCGAGCAAAAGGAAAAAGGTGTTGCCGTTATTTTTGTTGGTGAGGACCTTGACGTGCTTATTGACCTTTGCGACAGAATTCTTGTTCTCAGCGCGGGCAGAGTTACCGGCATAGTAGATGGCAGAACAACAAAAAAAGAAGAATTAGGCTTGCTTATGACTAAAGCAAAAACCGGAAAGGAGAATGAATAATGGCAAAAACAGAAAATAAAACACGTTCTCCCCTTTTCCACATTGTAAAAAGAGAGCCGCTTCCGTGGTACGGCGCATTAGGTGTGCGTGCCGGCGCTATTGTTTCCGCTCTTTTGCTTTGTGCAATTGTTATTATGTTTTTAACTCAAAAAAATCCTATAGAAATTTACAAAGCAATGTTCGAGGGTGCCTTCGGCTCTTCAAACCGTATATGGAACCTGCTTCAGCAGCTTTCTATGTTGCTTTGTGTTTCTTTGGCTGTTACTCCTGCCTTTAAAATGAAATTCTGGAACATAGGCGCTGAGGGTCAAGTGCTTGTAGGCGGTCTTGCAACCGTTGCAGTAATGATGTTCTTCGGCGACAAATTAACCTTACCCGTACTTTTAATGGTAATGATTGCCGCAAGCATTTTAGCGGGCGTTATCTGGGCGATTCTTCCTGCTGTTGCAAAAGCACTGTGGAACACAAACGAAACGCTCTTTACGCTTATGATGAACTATGTTGCTATTCAGCTTATTGCATATTTCTTAAAGAGATTTGTTAAAAGTGGCTCAGGTGTTTTAACTCCTATGCCACAATACGGCTTGCCGATTTTGGCAGACAAGCCTTACCTACTCAACATTATTGTAGTTGCAGTTTTAACTATTGTTGTTTATATTTACTTAAAATACAGCAAGCAGGGCTACGAGATTTCCGTTGTTGGTGAAAGTGAAAATACAGCAAAATACATTGGTATAAACGTTAAAAAGGTTATTGTAAGAACTCTTGTTATTTCAGGTGCGCTTTGCGGTATTGCAGGTCTTCTTTTGGTTGGCGGCACAGACCACACCATAAGCACCACAACCGCCGGCGGCAGAGGCTTTACCGCAATTATGGTTTCCTGGCTCGCTAAGTTCAACCCTATTGTTATGATTCTTACGTCATTCCTTATAGTTTTCCTTGAGCGCGGTGCAGAGCAGGTTTCCTCACAATTCAGACTTCCGAGCGCTATTTCAGACATTGTTACGGGAATTATTCTTTTCTTTATTATAGGCTGTGAATTTTTCCTTCAATACAAAATTGTATTTTCTAAAAGAAAGGAGAATGAATAATGTTAGCCTTTCTTGTTAGTGCTATAAGACTTGGTATGACCTTCCTTTTAGGCTCTACCGGTGAAACAATTACAGAAAAATCAGGCCACTTAAACCTTGGTACACCGGGTGTTATGTGCGTTGGTGCCGCTTGCGGCTGCTTTGCAGAATACGTTTACTTTAAGTCTGTAGGCGTATTCGGCATAAATCCGCTTGTTGCCGTTATTCTCCCTATTTTTGCAACGCTTGCAGGCTCTGCCTTAATGGGTGTTATTTTCTGCTTTTTAACAGTTACCTTAAGAGTTAACCAAAACGTTACGGGTCTTGCTCTTACCACCTTTGGTGTTGGTGTTTCTGACTTTTTAATTGCAAAAACAACTCCCATTTTCTCAAAGGGCAGTAAATATTTCACCGCACATTTACCCATTGCAGATGATTTAGGCTGGTTTGGTCAAATCTTCTTATCTCACGGTGTTTTAATTTACCTTGCAATTATAATTGCTCTGCTTTCTGCTTTTGTTTTAAATAAAACAAAGGTAGGCTTACACCTTCGTGCTGTTGGTGAAAACCCTGCTACTGCAGATGCTGCGGGTATTAACGTTTCTAAGTATCGCTATGCAGCTACCTGCATTGGCTGCGGCATTTCAGGTCTTGGCGGTCTTTCATTTATTATGGACTACCTTAACGGCAACTGGGAATATTGCATTGATGCTATCGGCTGGCTTGCTATTGCACTTGTTATTTTCACAGTATGGAAGCCAAATCTTGCTATTGTAGGCTCAATAATATTCGGTGCACTTTACATTGTTAGTACCTATATTCAAGGATTTTCAATTGAAACAAAGGAAATTTTCAAAATGCTTCCTTATATTGTTACAATAATAGTGCTTCTTTTCACAAGCATTCGCGACAAGAAAAAGAATCAACCGCCGCAGAGTCTCGGTTTGAATTATTTCAGAGAAGAAAGATAATTTTAATAAAATTAAAATCACTTGCTAATAATATTAGCAGGTGATTTTTTATGGCTATTTTAATTGCTGTTATTTCAGGTGCTTTAATGAGCCTTC
>JAZOOH010000003.1:0-13768 GCA_045654905.1 Acutalibacteraceae bacterium
GGAGATTTTAAAAAGTGAGGATTTTTGGTCAATCAAGGCACAAAACGCAGTTAATCCTTTCGGATTAACGAGTATTTTAACGAAGAGTGAGCAAAATATCCGCCTTTTTAAAACAGGTTCGGATTATTCTTCTCACCTTAAGAAAAAGAGGATTTAATTATGGAAAGCTATAAAAGAGAATTTATTCAGTTTTTAGAGGGTGCAGGCGTTCTTAAATTTGGTGATTTCACAGCGAAAAGCGGTAGAAAAATCCCTTATTTCATTAACGCAGGCGATATTAAAACAGGTGAGCAAATCTGTAAATTAGGCGAATTTTATGCAAAAGCATATTTTGAAAAGGTAGGCAACAAAAAGACAGTTCTTTACGGTCCTGCATACAAGGGTATTCCGATTGCTGTTTCTGTTTCTGTTGCACTTGCAAAAAACGGTCTCGACGTACCGTTCTTCTTTAACCGTAAGGAAGAAAAAGACCACGGTGAGGGTGGCGTTTTCGTTGGCTATAAGCCACAAGAGGGCGAAGAGATTGTTATTGTCGAGGACGTTATTACAGCAGGTACAGCTATAAGAGAAAGTATGTCAATTCTTTCAGGCCTTAAGGGCACAAAGGTTGCTGCTACCTTCGTTATGGTTGACCGTAAGGAAAAGGGTCAAACAGAAAAATCTGCAATGGCAGAGGTTGGCGAGGAATACGGTTTCCCTGTATATTCAGTAGTAGACGTTTACGATATTATTGAGTACCTTGAGGAAGATGAAAAGAACAAGGAAAACGTTGAAAGAATTAAAAAATATCTTGAAGTAAACGGCGCAAAAGAATAATTAAATTTGAAAAGGATAAAGTTATGAGAAGTGTTATAGATATTCTCGACCTTACCGTCGAAGAGCTTGAAGAGCTTGTTAAGGTTGCAGATGATATTATAGATAATCCTCAAAAATACAGTGAAAAATGTAAGGGCAAAAAATTAGCAACGCTTTTCTTTGAGCCTTCAACACGTACCCGCTTAAGCTTTGAGGCTGCTATGTATGAGCTCGGCGGTAACGTTTTAGGCTTTTCAGAGGCACAAAGTTCCTCTGCTGCAAAGGGTGAAAGCGTGGCGGATACAGCAAAAACAGTTTCCTGCTATGCAGATATTATTGCTATGCGTCACCCAAAGGAGGGTGCACCGCTTGTTGCCTCCTACAATGCAAGTATTCCTGTAATTAATGCAGGTGACGGCGGTCACAACCACCCAACCCAAACACTTGCCGACCTTTTAACCATTCATAGGGAAAAGGGTAGGTTTAACGATTTAACAGTTGGCTTTTGCGGTGACCTTAAATTCGGCAGAACCGTTCACTCGCTTATAAATGCACTTTCTCGTTACAAGGGAATTAAATTCGTTTTAATTTCACCTGAGGAGCTGAAGCTTCCAAGCTATATCAAAAAAGAAGTTTTGCAAAAGAATAATTTAGAATTTGTGCAAACAACAAGCCTTGAAGAGGTTATGCCTGAGCTCGATATTCTTTATATGACAAGAGTTCAAAGAGAGCGCTTCTTTAACGAGGAGGATTATTTAAGGCTTAAGGACAGCTATATTCTTACACCTGAAAAGCTTGTAACAGCAAAAAAAGACTTATCAATTATGCATCCGCTTCCAAGAGTAAATGAAATAAGTGTTGCAATAGATGAAGACCCGAGAGCTTGCTACTTTAAGCAGGTGCTTTACGGCAAATTTATGCGTATGGCGCTTATTCTTAAGCTTTTAGAAATAGAATAATTTTGGAGGTAGCGTAAAGTGAGAGTAGATTCTATAAAAAACGGTTTCGTAATTGACCACATTACAGCCGGTAACGGTATGAAAATTTACAATTTACTTAAACTCGGTGAGCTTTCTTGCCCGGTTGCACTTATGACAAACGCCAAAAGCGCAAAAATGGGTGTTAAGGATATTATAAAAATCGACGCTGACGTTGAAATTGATATGGATATTTTAGGCTATGTTGACCCTAACGTAACAATAGATATCATCAAGGACGAAAAGCTTGTAGAAAAGAAAAACGTAGATTTACCGCAAAAGCTTACAAACGTAATCTATTGCAAAAATCCACGTTGTATTTCCTCAACAGAGCAGGAGCTTCCGCATATTTTTAATTTAACAGACAAGGAAAACAGAGTTTACCGTTGTCACTATTGCGAAACAAAAGCAAAATAAAGAATAAAAAACACTCTTCAGAGTAAACTAATGTTAAAGTTTACAAGAAGAGTGATTTTTTATGATTTTTATAAAAGCTTTTTTAATTGGCGGATTAATTTGTGTAGTTGCCCAGTTATTATTAGATTTAACTAAGCTTACACCTGCGCGAATACTTGTGGGTTTGGTAGTTGCAGGCGTAATTTTAGGCGGACTCGGCATCTATAAATATGTAGAAGAATTTGCAGGTGCCGGTGCAACCGTGCCACTCATAGGCTTTGGTGCTCTGCTTGCAGAGGGCACAAAAACTGCAATAGAGCAGGACGGAATTCTCGGTATAATTACAGGTCCGCTTACTGCAGGAGCCGCAGGCATTACAACAGCCGTGCTGTGCGGTGTGGTTGCCTCGTTTTTCGGGAAGCCAAAGGCAAAGTAGCTTACAAATCAACAGCTTCAGCCTTAAGCTTTTGCAAGTCGTGTCTGTGCGGAAAATCGTTAGATAAAATGTGATTGTAAAACGATTTGTTTAAATTGTATTTTCTTGGTACGCCGTAAATTGTCCAGTCGCTTTCGTAAATAATGCTGTTGTTTACAAACACGCTAAGGCATTTTTGATAATTATCAGAAACAATTCGTTTTAAATTGTTCTTGTTTTCCCAGGAAATAATGCTTTGCATCTGTGGGTCGTTTTGCGCTTTATTTGTAAGCTCTGTAATGTTTTCATCTATAAGGTAAGCAACAAAAAGCTTAAGGGAAACGCTCAGCTCGTCGTTATACCACATATCCTCAAAAATATCTGCACTCAAAATTTTATGGTTTTTTACACAGGTTAATAAAACAGGCAGAATTTCCTCGGTAAGCTTTGACCAACGTCTGAAGGTCACAATGTCAATTTTTAATGTGTCCTCGTGGAATCTTGCATAGCCTATTGTAGCAAGCAGCCTGAAGGCGTTTTCAATGTCAACGTCGTAAATTTCTTCCTCAACAAGCCAGTTTTCAATTGTTTCCTTAGTTACCTCTAAAACCTGATTTGAAAGTATGTAATAAAGCACAATCATTTCATCATCAGTAGTAACGTCTATCTGCTCAAAGGTCGGGTTAGAGGCGATAAGCACAGGTGAGGATTTTGTTGTAATTCTGTTTACTGAAACCACGTACTTGTTTTTCAAGATGTTCATAGAATTTGTTGCTACAGTGAGGCTTGGCGGTAATATGTCAAGTGCACCGCGCACAACGTCGTAAATATAAGCAATGTCCGAATCCTCGTCCAATTTAAATACTCTGTAAACGTCCTTTAAAAAGCCGTGAATCATATTTTGTGTTATTTCGGGGAGCATAATAGGCAGGAGTAAAGCTTCTCCGTCAAAAATCATAGCACCTGTAACGTTAAGGCAGAATACACTTTCTAAAAATTTAGCGGATAAAACAGGTATGTTAACACAGCTGCACTTAAGCATAGCGTTAATTTCTTCAATGTTATTTACCTTGCCGTCATTTGCTTGTAAAGCGCAAAGATAAATAAACTCCTTAGGAATACCCATGTTTTGAAAATATTCGGAAATAAGTAAAGCAATGCTTTCTTCATTTATGTGGTAGGCTATAAAAATTTTAAAACGCTTATCCATAAACAGAATCCTTTCAACCCTTAAACTTACAAGGATAATTATAATATTCTTCCTTTTAATAATCAATAAAAATTTGCTTGTTGCTTTATTTTTGTGAAATGTTATAATGAAATAAACTTAAAGTTAGGAGTTTTGCTAAATGACACCTGCACAAAAAGAAAACGAAATTTTAAGAAATATAACACCGCAAATGAGAATGAAAAAGACAGAAAGTGTCGAGCTGTGGCAAAAAGCCGCAAGAGAAAAATTATCCTCACTTTTAGGGCTTGAGAGCTTTAAGGCGTGCGAATTATGCTTTAAGTGTGAGTATGTAAAGGAGCATAGCGAATACACGGAAATTCGTTTTACATATCAAAGTGAGGACGGTGTTTTTGTACCGTGCCATTTTCTGAAGCCTCACGGCGCTGCAAGTGAAACACCGGTAGTAATCTGCTTGCAGGGTCACTCAACGGGAATGCACATTTCTTTGGGTAATGCAAAATTCGAAGAGGACGAAGAAACAATAAAGGGTGACCGCGATTTTTGCATACAGGCAGTAAAAGAGGGGATGTGTGCCGTTGCAATGGAGCAACGCGGATTTGGGGAATTGGGCGGAAACCCGAACCCTGAATGTAACGACGTTGTTTTCAGTGCCTTATTAACCGGCAGAACTCTCATAGGTGCAAGAGTTTGGGATGTAAAACGGCTTGTAGACGTGCTCGAGCAAAATTTCTATAATGATTGTAATACCGAAAAAGTATTTTGTATGGGTAATTCGGGTGGAGGCACTACTACGCTTTATGCTGCTGCTCTCGAAACAAGAATCAAGGCTGCTATGCCCTCATGTGCATTTTGTACGTACGTTGCTTCAATAGGTGAGCTGAGGCATTGCTCGTGCAATTTTATTCCGGGAATTGCAAATTATTTTGATATGGCAGAAATAGGCGGTATGATTTCTCCGCGACCGCTTGTAATTGTTTCGGGTAAGACCGACAGAATTTTCCCTATAGAGCCGGCAACAGAAGAATTTAAGCTTTTAAAAAAGCTTTATTATTCTCACGAAAATATAAAAGAAAATTGCGTTCATTTTATAGGTGAGAGCGGCCACAGATTTTATAGGGATGCATGGCAAAGCTTTAAAAATATTGCATTATAAAAGACAAAAATACACAACAAGTTATACAACACTTGTTGTGTATTTTTTTGGTGTTTTTTGATAAAAAAATATCAATCAATGTTTTATTGTGAAAAAGGTAAAATTTTACGGAAAAGTTTTGTCTATTTAGGATTATTGACACTTTTTTATAGGTAATATATAATCTTATAGATAGTGTATTGTGATATATTATGCACTTTTATAAATAATAATAAAATAATAAAAAGCTCATTGAAAGGTAGGTTCTAAAATGGCTTCTAAATTAAAAGGAATAAAGCTTAAGAGCAGAAAAACAACTGAGGGTCAATCTTCAGTTAAAATGCCTGCTCCAAAGACTGTTACTATTCCCATGTCAATGCACATTGGTAAGCCGGTTACACCAATTGTAAAAGTAGGCAGCGAAGTTAAGGTTGGTACTCTTATTGCAGAAGATGCAAACAATCTTTCAGCTCCTATTTATTCAAGTGTTTCAGGTAAAGTAACAAAGCTCGCAGATTTAACAACCTCTAACGGTAGCGTTGTACAAATGGTTGTTATTGAATCTGATGGTGAAATGACCGTAGATGAAAACATCAAAAAGCCTGAAATCAATTCAAAAGAGGATTTAATTGCTGCTATTAAAAACAGCGGTATGGTAGGCCTCGGTGGAGCAGGCTTCCCGACTTATGCAAAATTCACTTCAGGCAAACCCATTGAAACACTTATTATCAATGGTGCGGAGTGTGAGCCGTATATTACAAGCGACTCTGCAACAATGGTAGAAAAGTCAGCAGAAATAAAAACAGCAATAGAGGCAATAGCAAAATACTTCGATATTAAAAATATTATTTTAGGTATTGAAAAGGGTAATAAGGAAGCTCAGGAAAAGATGGAAGAGCTTGCTTCTGCTATCCCGAATATGTCTGTAAAGGTATTGCCAAACATTTACCCACAGGGTGGCGAAAAGGTTTTAGTTTACCATACAACAGGCAAGGTTATAAAGGTTGGCGAATTACCAATAGACGTTGGATGTGTAGTTGTTAACTGCTCTACTATGGCGGGCATAGGCACCTACCTTTTAACCGGCATGCCGTTAGTGGAAAGATGTATTACAGTAGACGGCAGTGCTGTTAAAGAGCCTAAAATTGTAGTTGCTCCTGTAGGTACTCCGCTTAAGGATGTATTCGATTTCTGCGGTGGCTTTACTGAGGAGCCTTTCTCAGTTATTTACGGCGGTCCTATGATGGGTGTTGCAGTGCCGGATTTAACAGCACCGGTGCTTAAGCAAACAAATGCAATTTTGGCACTTACTAAAAAAGATACAAGCGTACCGAAGGAAACTGCATGTATTCGCTGCGGCGCGTGTGTTACTAACTGTCCTTTCGGCATAACCGCTCCTGCAATTACCAAGGCTTATAAAAACAAGGATGCCGAGGCAGCAATCAAAGCGGGTGCAGAGCTTTGTATGCTGTGTGGCTGTTGCTCTTATAACTGTCCTGCAAACAGACCACTTGTGCAAACAAATAAATTAGCAAAAGATTTTGTTAAAGAATACAAAGAAAAGGAGGCAAATAAATAATGGAAAATAAACTTCATATTTCCGTGTCTCCACACATTCACAGTAAAAGAACAACGCAAAAAATTATGCTCGACGTTATTATAGCTCTTTTGCCGGCAGCTATTGCGGGTGTAGTAATTTTCGGCCTTGAGGCTTTGTTGGTTATTGCTGTTTGTGTAGGTGCTTCAGTTCTTTCTGAATTCCTTTTTAATCTCGCAGTTAAAAAGCAGCAAACAGTAGGTGATTTAAGTGCGGTGCTTACAGGCTTACTGTTAGCGTTAAATCTTCCGGCAAATGTTCCGTTGTGGCAGGCAGCTATCGGCTCAGTTTTTGCAATTATTATTGTAAAATGCCTTTTTGGCGGTATTGGCAGAAACGTAGTAAACCCTGCAATTACAGCAAGAGTATTTATGCTCGTTGCATTTGCATCGCTTACCCAGGCTGCATTTCCGCTTGATTCAACTGCAGGTGCAACACCACTTCCTGGAATTGCAAATGGCTTAAAAGCAGCTGCAGAGGCAGGAACAGCATTCGACGTTTCAACAGTAGTAAGCTTACAGGATTTATTCTTAGGCAATGTTGGCGGTGCAATCGGTGAAACCTGCACGGTAGCACTTCTTATCGGCGGTGTTTACCTTTTGATTAAAAAGGTTATTTCATGGCACATTCCTGTTGCATTTATTGCTACAGTGTTCTTGTTCAGCTTAGCGCTTCACGGCTTCGACTTTATGCTTGCATTGAGCTTAGTGCTTTCAGGCGGTCTTGTTATAGGCGCTTTCTTTATGGCAACAGATTACGTTACTTCTCCGACAACAGCACTCGGCAAGCTCATTTTTGGTATAGGTGCAGGCTTAATAACAGTGTTAATTCGTGAATGGGGTGTTTACCCTGAAGGCGTATCCTTCGCTATACTTATAATGAACATCTTAAATCCATATATTGATTCATTAACCGCTCGTAAAATGTTTGGGGGTGCGAAGAAATGAAATATTTTAAAAGTGTAATAGCTTTAACAGTTATTTGTGCTCTTGTTGCAGTTCTTCTCGCATTAACTAACTCAATAACAGCTCCAATCATTGAAAAAAATGCTTCTGCAGCAGCAAACGAAGCACTTTTGGTGGTTTATCCCGACGGCGGTGATTTTACTCAGCTTGATATTTCAAGCTACGAGCTTCCTAAAACTGTTACAGATGCATATTCTGCAAGCAACGGAGGCTACGTTGTAAAGCTTCTTACATCAGGCTACGGTGCAAATATGGTGCTTATGTGCGGTGTAGATGCTAACGGCACGGTTACAGGCGCTACCTGTCTTTCAAGCAGCGAAACCTTAGGCTATGAAAAAACCTACGGTGATTCTCTTGCAGGTAAAACAGTAGCGGATATTGATGCAGTTGAAACAATTTCAGGTGCAACAATGACAACCTCCGGCTACAAAAACGCAGTTAAGGATGCACTTAATGCTACAATTATTCTTGGTGGCGGCTCTGTTGATATCCGTTCAGAGGAAGAAATTCTTAACGATAATCTTTCAGAGGCTCTTCCTGCAGCAGAAGGTAAGTTTGTATCCTGGTTTATGAGTGAAAACTTAGAAAATGTTTCTGCTGTTTATGAGGCAGAAAACGGTACAGGCTACGTTCTTGTTTCAGGTGAAGAATTTATAGCAATTGATGCAAGCGGAAACGTGCTTACAGCTGTAGCAGATGATGTAAAGGCTGTTATGGCAAATAACGCTCAGTTAATTCTTAATTCTTCGATTACAGAAATTGATATTTCCGGCTATAGTGATATGCCTTCACAGGTTAAAAAGGTTTATAAAACTGCAACCGGTAACTATGTATTCGAGTTAGGCGCAAACGGTTTCGGTATTAACGGTGACCATTATTACGGTCCGTCAGGAAAACAAATCGAAATCAAAGCTTCTGCAACTGCAGACGGTAAAATTATTGACGTTGTTACAGTGGCTCAGTACGAGTCAGAAAATATTGGTGATGCTTGCGCTAAGCCTTCCTTCTACTCACAATTCGTCGGTAAAACAGAGGCGGATTACAGTGATATTGAGGGTATTTCAGGTGCAACTATTACAACAAACGGCTACAAAACAGCAATCGCAAAAGTCTTTGAAGCTGTAAAAATTATAGAGGGGGTGGCTTGAAATTATGAAAAAGACTAATTACTGGAAAATCTTAATTACAGGCCTCCTCAAGGAAAACCCTGTATTCGTTCTTATTCTCGGTACATGCCCTACGCTTGCTATGTCAAACTCAGTAATAAGCGCTGTTGGTATGGGTCTTGCTGCAACAGCAGTTTTAATCTGCTCTAATGCGGTTATTTCATTGTTCCGTAAATTCATTCCCGACTCAGTACGTATTCCTTGCTATATAGTTATTATTGCAGGCTTCGTTACGTTAGTAGAAATGTTTATTCACGCTTATTTACCTGACCTTTACGAGAGTCTCGGTGTTTACTTAGCGCTCATTACAGTTAACTGTATTATTTTAGGCCGTGCCGAAATGTTTGCAGGTAAAAATACAGTAGGCAAGTCAGTCTTAGACGGTATCGGTATGGGTGTAGGTTTCACCATTGCCCTTCTTGCTATGGCAACCGTACGTGAGGTTTTAGGTGCAGGTACTTTTGCAGATATGCCAATTCCGTTTATGGAAAATTACAAAATTGAATTTTTTATAAAAGCACCGGGCGGCTTAATGGTTTACGGTCTTTTAATTGCTCTTGTTAATATCATCACAAAGGGCAAGGCAATCAAGAAAAAATCATTCAACTGTGCAGGCTGTCCTTCAGCGGGCGTTTGCAACGGCGGTTGTAAAGAAAAAGAAATTAAGGAGGGTGAATAATGGATACTTTTAAAACTTTAGCAGCAATTTTATTGACCTCAGTTTTAGTAAACAACTACGTTTTAAGACAATTCCTCGGTATTTGCCCCTTCTTAGGTGTTTCTAAAAAGCTTAATCAGGCTGTTGGTATGGGTGTTGCAGTTACGTTTGTTATGTTACTTGCAACTGCAGTAACCTGGCCAATTCAGATTTTCGTTCTTGATAAATTAGGTCTTTCTTATATGCAGACAATCGTGTTTATTCTTGTTATTGCTGCATTAGTTCAGTTTGTTGAAATTTTCTTAAAGAAGTTTATACCTTCACTTCATAAGAGTCTTGGTGTTTACTTACCGCTTATTACAACAAACTGTGCAGTTTTAGGTGTTACCATAAATAACATTAAAGATAGTTATGATTTTGGTACGTCAATGGTTAGTTCATTAGGCTGTGGTCTTGGCTTTATGCTCGCAATGGTGCTTTTTGCCGGTGTTCGTTCAAGAATCGACGAAAGCGATATTCCGGAGCGCTTTAAGGGACTTCCCGCAACGTTGATTGCAGCTTCATTCGTTTCTCTCGCTTTCTACGGATTTGAAGGCGTTGTAGATAATTTATTTGCATAAGAGGTGAGTGTAAAATGGATATAATGGCAATTTTAATAGCGCTGGGCGTTGTGGCAAGCGTTGGACTTGTTATGGGTATCGTTCTGGCACTCGCATCAAAGTTCTTTGCCGTAGATGAGGATGAAAAGGTTGCGCTCGTTCGTGAAGCGCTTCCGGGTGCTAACTGCGGTGCTTGCGGCTACACAGGCTGTGACGGCTATGCAGAAGCAGTTGCGAAGGGTGAGGCAGAGCCGAATCTTTGTATTCCCGGTGGTTCTACCACTGCTGCTCAGCTTTCAATTATTTTAGGTGTTAAAATTCAGGAGCTTGAGCCAAAGGTTGCTTTCGTAGCTTGCGGCGGTGACTGTGAAGCAGCTAAATCAAACGTAATTTACGACGGTATTAAAACCTGTAAGGCAGCAAGCCTTCTTTACGGCGGTCCATTCGACTGTGCTTACAGCTGCGTTGGTTGTGGCGACTGTGCTGCGGTTTGTCCTGTAAATGCTATTTGTGTTCACGACGGACTTGCACACGTTGACCCGAGAGAATGTGTAGGCTGCGGTAAATGTGTTGGTACTTGTCCTAAGCACATTATTAAATTGCTTCCAAAGGAAACAAGAACTGCAGTTATGTGCAGCAATACACAAAAGGGTGCAGCAGCTCGTACAAATTGTAAAAACGCTTGTATCGGTTGTAAAAAGTGTGAACTTAACTGTCCTGAAAAGGCAATTACAGTTATTGACAACTTAGCAACAATAGACTACGACAAATGTACCGGTTGTGGCTTGTGCGAAAGTAATTGTCCGACAAAGTGCTTAAAGCCAATAGATTTTAAAAATAATAAGATTGGTTAATATGAGCAAGAAAAAAATAAGAAATGACGTAATCCTTGCTGCTGTTATTGTTGTAATAGCAGCAATTGGGTTGCTTCTGTTAAACGTCTTTAAAACCGAGGGTGCCTTTGCCGTTGTGAAAATAGACGGTGTTGAAACAGAGCGGTATCCGCTTTCCGTAAATACCGAGGTAGTTATTGAAACGGGGGATAACCAAAAAAACACCCTGGTTATTGAAGATAATAAGGCATTTATAAAGAATGCCACTTGCCCCGATAAAATTTGCGAGGGGCATAACAAAATAGCCTTTAAAGGTGAAACAATCGTGTGTCTTCCGCACAAGGTTGTTATAGAAATTGTTGCAGATGATGCATCAAATGAATTAGATGCAGTAGTATAGTCTGGTTTTTGGAGAGGTTATGAGGAACTTAACAAAAAAAATAGCTCTTTTGGGCGTGCTTACGTCAGTAGCACTTGTGCTTTCTTATTTAGAAGCAATGTTGCCTCCAATATCTACGGCTGCTCCCGGAATAAAAATGGGCTTGCCGAACATAATAGTAATCTTCTTATTATACAAATTCGGCTTAAAAGAAGCGTTAATGGTTTCGGGCATAAGGGTTTTTATTGTTGCCTTGCTTTTCGGTAACGTAATGACCTTGGCATACAGCGTAGCAGGCGCAGTATTAAGCCTTGCTTTAATGACACTTTTCAAAAAATTGAATTTGTTTTCAATTGTCGGTGTAAGCATTATAGGCGGTATTTCTCATAATCTCGGTCAAATTTTGGTTGCAATTTTCTTATTTGATACAATACAAATAGGGTATTATATGATAATTCTTGCAATTACCGGTACAATAGCAGGTGTAGTTATAGGAATTATCGGATCAATACTTGTAAAAAAATTGGAAAAACTTGTCTGATTTTTTCTTATTATTAAAATATTGTTTTATTTTTAACAATTGTATTGACAAATACAGGAAAATTTGTAATAATCACCATAAGAGTTAAAACTCTTAATTTGCAAGAAAAAATTGTTAAAAGGAGAGACATCAATTATGAAAAAGATTCTCAGTCTTGCACTTGTATTAGTAATGGTATTATCAGTTGCAGCATTAGTTGGCTGCTCAGGCGACAAAAAGCCTGCAGGCGGTGACGCTGCTACACTCAAGTTTGGCTTAGGCGTAGTTGCTAGCTATGGTGAAGCAAAAGATGCTGACGGCGAAACAAACGGTGCCGGCGAATTCAACACAACTGCAGTTGCTGTTCTTCTTGATGATGCAGGCAAAATCGTAGCTATCGACCTCGACACAGCTCAAATCAAAACTGCTTGGACAGCAGATGGTAAGGTTGTTGCTACAGAAGACCTCAGAACAAAGTATGAAAAAGGCGAAGAATACGGTATGGCAGCATACGGTAAAAAGCATGATGGTTCTGAAGGCAAGCCATTAGAGTGGAATGCTCAGGCAGACGCATTTATGGCTACAGCAAAAGGCAAAACTCTTGCAGAAGTAAAGGCACTCATGGGTGAAGATACTTATGCTATTGGCGAGCTTGCAACAGCAGGCTGCACAATCCACGTTGCAGATTTTGTTATTGCTCTTGAAAAAGCTGTTAACTCAGCAGCTGCTTCAAATGCTACAGCAAACGACAAGCTTTCAGTTGCTCTTGTTTCAGCTAACTCATACTCAAGCAAAGATGCTACTGCAGAGGGTGACGGTCTTGCACAAATCGACACAACAGTTGCTGCTGTTGTTACAGATGCAGAGGGCAAGGTTGTAGTTGCTAAAACAGACTGTACTCAAGGCAAAATGACATTTGATGCTACAGGTAAATCAACTCTTGCAGCAGATACAGAAGTTAAGTCAAAGCTTGAACAAGGCGATGCTTACAACATGGCTGCATACGGTAAAAAGCATGACGGCTCAGAGGGCAAGCCATTAGAGTGGTATGCACAGGCTGCTGCTTTTGATTCAGCTCTTGTTGGTAAAACAGCTGCAGATTTCGCTGGTTTTGCAGGTGAAGACGGCTATGCAACAGGTGATGTTGCAACAGCAGGCTGCACAATGAATATCGGTGATATGATTAAGGCTGCAACAGCTGCTGCGAAATAAGTTTTAAACAACTAAAATCGAGGGATGTTGTTTTTTAGCAACATCCCTTAAATTTTGACTATGAAAAAAGTATTTTCTATTTTTTTATGTTTATTGGTGCTTGCTTCGCAAATAACCATGCTCACAGCTTGTATGAAGGAAAGAGAAAAGTTTTCAGAATACTATTTTGATTATTTTGATACGGTTACAACTATTACGGGCTATACTCAAACAGAAGATGAGTTCAAAAAAATTTGTGAAGAAATAAAAACAGAGCTCAACGAATATCACAAGCTTTACAATATTTATTACAGATATAACGGCGTTAACAATATTCGTGTTATAAATGAGCTTACAGATGGAAAACATAATGTTGTTAAGGTAGATAAAAAGGTATTGGATTTATTGCTTTATTCAAAAGAAATGTACACCCTTACAAACGGAAGAATAAACGTTGCTATGGGTAGTGTGCTTTCTATTTGGCATAATTACCGTAACGAAGGCTTAGATGACCCTGCAAACGCTGAGCTTCCGCCGCTTGGGCTGTTACAAGAAGCAAATAAGCATACCGATATTAACAACATTATAATTGATGAGGAAAACAGTACGGTATTTCTTTCCGACCCCCAAATGACCCTTGACGTGGGTGCCATTGCAAAAGGGTATGCAGTAGAAAGAATTGCTGAGTTTTTAATAAATAAGGGCATTACAGATTTTCTTTTAAACGTAGGCGGTAACGTCCGCACAATAGGTATGGGTAAGGACAATGAGCCCTGGAAGGTTGGCATTGAAAACCCCAATACCCAAATGCTGGAGGAAAAGCCTCACATAGAATATTTGAAAATGTCAGATTTATCGCTTGTTACAAGCGGATGCTACCAACGCTTTTACGAGGTTGGCGGCAAAAGCTATCATCACATTATTGACCCCGAAACCTTGTATCCGGGGGAAAG
>JAZOOH010000004.1:0-57804 GCA_045654905.1 Acutalibacteraceae bacterium
AAAAGGTAGCATTACTACTGCTGAAATTCAGGAAATGTTTGGTGTTAGTTATGACTCTGCCAAAAGAGATTTAAGAATACTTGAAGAAAAAGGTCTTCTCAAAAGAACTCACGGTGGAGCTATTAAATTAAGACAGGTTGCTTTCAGCAAACCACCAAAAATGACCTGCAAAGACATTGGTGAAATTAAAGAAAACTACTTAGCAATTGCTAAAGAAGCGGTTTCTATGATAAAAAACAACGATGTTATTTTCATTACCAGTGCATCTGTTGGTTACCTTATGACACAAAACTTACCTGCTGATATTAAGATTCGTGTTGTAACAAACTCAATTGTAATTGCAGAGGAGTTGAGGAAGAACGATAATATTTCTGTAATTATGCTTGGCGGTGAAATGGATAACAAAGGTAACTGCTATGATGCAATTGCAATTGAAACAATAAAGCGTTTACGATTCGATAAATGTTTCTTGACTTCAGCTTGTATCTCTGCAAGCTTTGGTTTATCAATACAGAAGAGTCAGGCAATTAGTTTTTGGAATGCAGTAATCGATAGTTCCAAACAAGCCATCGGTTTATACCCTACAGAAAAAATCGGTATGGATTCAATTGTAAGCATCTGTCCTGCAAATAGGCTTAACACCTTAATCACAGACTGGGATGCATCAGAAGAAGATTTATGCCAATTTGATGACCTTGGAATTGAAGTTGTTATAGTTGATAAAGAGTAAGTAAATTAATATGAGCAGGAAGGGGAACCCAACCTGCTCATATTTATCTATTTGTCTATATTTAAAAATATAAGTATTTATTTGTTTTTATAGAATGTACGTTATATTTTACAAATTTTTTCTCAATCAGTATTCGTTAAAATATAAATACCGATTGAGAATTTGAGCGTATCAAAAATAGAGGCTAGAATTTCTAGCCTCCGGGTTTTACTTCATATAAACTAAAAAATCAACGGTGAATTCATAATATCACCCATCCTTTCCATTAGATAGATACACTCACCAATAGTATATTCTATCTCCAAATAAAATATACCATAAAACATATTATTTGTCAATATAGCTTTACAGAGGGTGTGACGAACTATTTTTTTTGATAATTTTTGTGCTTTTGACTTCGTTTTTCTTTTTTAAAGATTGTATTTCATTTTTTTCTTTTAGCCAGTTGCGATACAAATCAATAACATTAGTGTACAAAGATTCGTCATCCACATTGTTATTGCAAATATAAGGATAAACATATTTTATAAATTTCAAATATGTTTGGTGGAGAGAAACAAACAACATTTTACTTTCCGCAACATTTTGATTAACGGACATTGTAAAGTACTCTAGATTATTCATTGTATCACAAACTAATCGTTTGAATTTTATGTTTGCAAGATTTTTGCGCAAATCCTCATCTTCAATTGTATAAAAATCAAGGAATCCATCTATTTCGTGTATAGTAGCTCTTTCAAGAATAATTTCATAGGGGATAACATATTCGCCATTTAAGAAAGCTTTCTCTAACTTTGACAACCTAGTTTTCTTCCCTACAAAAGATTTTGTAAATTTATCTATTTCTATCTTGTCTAATTCCTCTTGTAAAGCAGTTGCATCATCAGGGTCATAATAAAAAGATAGCACAGTTTGTATAAAAGTAAATTTTTTTAAAAGATCATTAGCATATTCTTTTGCTAAAACAAGTGCATTTTCTTTTCTGCATCTGTATTCCTTTTGTCTAGAATCTTTAACAAAAGCAATCAATTGTATCAATACTAATACACAGGAAACAATTGTTACATAGTCAGCCGACATAGAAAGAGCGTCTTCAAAAAGTACATTTTGCTTCTTCCACAAAACAATAAACATAAAATATACTATTCCGAAAACAATAGAAAAAATCACTGTAAATAAATTGAGTTTGTTTGGTATCTTTGCTGATATCTTCTCCAAACTTTAACCCCCCAAAAAACCGCTATTTTTACAATATTCTACAATATAAAGAGAAGTATGTCAACCAAAAATGAATTAAAAGCTTACCACAAATTAAATATTTATATCATAAATAAACCACTCCTTTCCATAATACCTCTGCAGAACAAATGTTCTGCAGAGGTATTATATCATATTTTTTTCGCATTTCAACCCTAAAAAGAAAGAACATATTAACGACCCAATATTAGTCTATTTACAATGAATGTAATTATTTGACTTTTCCCTTAAAATTTTTAGTTTCTGTCATAGTAGGTATAAGCGAATACACACGCCATAGAAATGTGCGCAATTTGTACGTACTTTGTTAACGTTTTAGTAACGTAAGTAGCGCAGTTGTTTGCTAAAATTTATTAAGAGGTGACAATCAAATGAGAGCAGTAATTTATGCAAGATTTTCTTGCAACAAACAAAGAGAGGAGTCCATTGAAGGACAAATCAGAGAGTGTACAGCATATGCAAAAAGAAACGGGATTGAAATTGTAGGAACATACATAGGCCGTGCAAAATCAGCACGAACAGACAATCGTCCACAATTCAGGAAAATGGCTGAGGATAGCGATCCGGGACTTTTTGATGCAATAATAGTCTGGAAGTTGGACCGTTTTTAGAGAAATAAAGAAGATTCTGCAATTTACAAAAAACGTTTAAGGAAAAATAAAATTGAACTTCTTTCGGCAACAGAGCATATTCCCGACGGTTCAAGTGGTATTATTTTTGAGTCTGTTTTAGAGGGCACCGCCCCACGAGTCTCTTCACTCCGATCACCTAAGTTAGGGCTTGTCGCGCTATACCAATATTTTATTGGCCTAAAAACAAATACTCTTTAAAACAAAACACCTGTGAGATTAGTCTCATAGGTGTTATTTTTTGCTATTCAAGGCACGCAAGCAATGATTTTAAAAAATCCGTATCATTTTGTGGCGTTCTCTTTTTCGGTCCCTTTGTTCTGTTGCCTGCCATACGTTCTTTTTTGCTGATATGACGAGTAAAAAGCAAATTATCAATATTATCATTTGTATAAACAAGTCCGTTTTGATTAAGTGATTTACCGCCTTTGCCAAGCACTAGCGTGGCAAGTCCGTAATCCTGCGTAACTACAATATCACCCTTTTCGGTAATATTCGCAATGCGGCAATCGGCAGAATCTGCACCCTTATCCACAACAATAGTTTTTGCTCCGTCTTTTTCAATAGAGTGCGTATTGTCGCAGACAATGATACATTCAAGTCCCCGCTCTTTAGCTTTGCCCACGGTAATATCTACAACCGGACACGCGTCGGCATCAATTATAATTTTCATAACGTCACCATTAAATTAACATATATCTATGATTTTTTCATTATACCACAACCGCATCTCCGCCACAATATGCCTCGGTCACTAAAAGGCATAAAAAACTCCCCTCAAGGTGTTTTTCAACACCGTGAAGGGAGTAAAATTTTAGTTTATTTTACACTAAATCCGGTACAACGTTTGTAAATACGCTGAACACTAATTTAAGTATTTTACGGAGGACTGAGACAAAATCAAGTGCAGGGAAGCTAATTTTATCTTCTCTGTTAATAAGCTCTTCCATATTGCCGTCATCACAAACAAACGCTTGTGTAAGCGTTCTGCCACCGGCACCGTTAAGCTCTGCACGAACGTAGCAGCTTATATCACCTGTATAATCTTGAAGCTTAATTGTTGATACGCATACACCATTTAAAGAAACAGTATCTTCTTGAATATATACACCGTCTGCTATCCATTTTATAGAATCGGTATTTTTAGCAGTAATTGTGATTGTGTCATTTACATCATCTACTACAATGCCTGTAACGGTTGGGTATTCCATAGTTGTAGCGATTCTGTCACCCCATTCATATCTTGAAACCGCAAAGAACGTACCATTTTCCATAGCAGTACGAACGTTAGCCTGCGAATATTCCGGTAAAACAAAATCCATAAAGCAAGTGTCAACGTCTTCATTTGTGTGGGCGTCGTTATTTGCAAAGCCCCAAACGTTTCTGCCTTCAGGAATAAGAACCTGAAGAAGCTCATCCCAAAGAACACGGTCTGTTCTTGTTGGACGGTCAAAAGCATTATATACCTCTATACCAAGGCAAGAGTCATACTGACGCAAGAAGCTTGCAAAGAACTGAACGTTACCCGGGTCAGTTGCCATTTGGTAACCAACTGTCATTTCTTCACCGTTAGGTGTGTACATAACGTTACCGTCCTCGTCGTAAACAAGCTCGCCGTTTGCAGAACCAAGCCAGTCACCGGGGTGGTTGATGTGAGAAACACCACCGGCTTCATCAATCATCCTAATTATTGTGTCGAAGTCACCTTCTTCACCAAGGAAGCCCTCTGTTGTGTTGCTTTCATCCATAAAGTAACCGTTTACGTGGTTTTTCTGAATAACAAGCATATTGCCTTCGATAGCACCGGTAACACATTGCAGACCGGTAGATTTAGTACGAGTTGTTCCTTCAGAATATGTACCTGCAAGAATTGCTTCATACTCTTCATCTGTAAAATGCTCTTGCTTATTACCGATTAAAGGATTGTACTGATAAAGAGGAATAAGCGTTGGTGCTTTATTCCATTCAACACCAATAACACCGTGGTCTGCCATTGCAAGGATATCAAAATCCTGATTGTAGTGCTCCTTAACCATTTCTGTTAAAGGAATAGTTGCGTCACTGTAGGTTGAGTGTGTGTGGAGATTTGTTTTGTAATGATTATCTTCATTTCCGAGAAGATGAGCCACACTTTCATAAGGATTTGTAATATCGTAAGTAACAGTAGCAGCACTAACAGAAATCTGTAAAAGGCTAAACGCCATTATAAGTGCCATAAAAAGAGATAAAATCTTTAAAGAGTTTCTTTTCATAACCATCCTCCTCTGTAACGATTATAGTTAGTCGAAACAGTGTATTTTTACACTGTTTCGATACCAAATCTTATATTTGGTATCGAATTTTCTTTGAAAATTCGGCTATAATCCTTTCAATGATTGTAATGCAAAATTGTGTTTTCGTAAAACAATTTTGCTAAAAGCCGATATTATCGGCTTTTGTGAAACGCTACTGCGTTTCGACTAATGACAATCATTATAATAGTGATTATACCATAATAGACAATATTGTCAATAAGAAAGGTACTAAAACAAAGTCTTAAAAAGCAACATAAAGCCAAATTTTTATAGATTTTTTGCTCTTTTCTAACATTTTCCCTTTTTAAATTTTACTGCAGCAAAACAAAAAGGAGCTTCTATGAGCCGTACTCTCAAGGACAGTAATTTAAAAAGCAGAAACGAAAAATCGTTTCTGCTTTTTGCATATAAGATTTTAGAATATCCTAAAGTGTTTGGAAAATGTTATGTGCATTTTCCCTGCTTGTTGTGGTATGAAACATTATTTTCTAAACACAAATAAATATTCATGTGATATTAACAAAAAGTTATACTTCACACTATTTGTTTTCCAATATCCTGTTGCTTTACAGTTATGCTGCTCTTTAATAATTAGTTCTTTGAGTTTAAAACCTGCATCCTCAAAGATTCGCATAACATCAAAAGACATTGGAACCATATGACCTTTTTGACGTGTATCTCCCATAAGAACAGCGCAGAACTTGTCTTTTTTGAGTACTCGGTAACTTTCTGAAGCAACCTTTTTCATTTCCTCAAGAAAATCCTTAACTTTAAGCAAAGACAAATCTTCAGGTATATTCTCGCTGTATTGAATGATATCCGCATACGGCGGATGGGTGCAAATCAAATCGATGCTGTCATTCGGGATAAAGTCAAGGTTTCGTGCATCGCCTTTATGAAGATACACTTTACCATTCGCACCTTCGTGTTCAAAATCTATTTTTTCTCTACACCGAGTTAGTGCAACATCATTAACGTCTACACCGATAATATTTCGGTTGAGAAGTTTGGCTTCTACAAGCGTTGTTCCTCCACCTGCAAATTGGTCAAGAACCAAATCGTTTTCATTAGAATAACGAAGCAGAATATTACGCGGAATGTATGGAGACCAATTACCACGCCATTTAGCATCATGTGTAGCCCAATCCCCACGTTTAGGGAACGACCAGTGAGTTGTCATTTCCAACTCAAAGTCATCAGGCTCCCATTTAGTGATTTTCTTTGGCATAACTATACCTCTATAATCCCTTTTTGAACTAAAAAATTACTATAGGAATCATCATCTAAAACATTATCATAAGTTCCGCGAATATTAGATACTGTAATATCTTGAACCATATGCTCTATAAATTTCGAAAAATCTTCATTTTCTTCCACAAGGCGATTTACAGTTTCCCAATCGATTTTCTCTTTTGTCTTAGCAGGAAGCAGAATTTCACTTTGCTCAATATGTTCAACATTGAGTTTAATGAATCCTATTCCAAACGCATTGTTTAAGCGTTGCATTTCATCTGTGAATTCCGATTCATCCGAATACTTTATAGCAACTAAATATCCTTCATTCGCCCAACTGGAGTTAGATACAGCTTGAAAGAAAACCTCGCGCAAATTATTAAAATCAATTTCTTTTTTCATTTCAAATGAAAAAATACGCGCCGCACTTTCATTTAGTGCTTTTATAATATCCAATGTATTTTTATGATAATCTTCGAAAGGAAAATAAACACCTACCATATCAGGATGAAGCCATTTATTCATTCCTTTTTTGCGTTTGGAAGATTTCTCATGATATATCGTTTTTGTATAACATTTAAAATGCTCATCTGAAAAAGCAAATTTAGCTAGTAACGGATGTAAATCTCGCTCATTATAACTTTCTTTTTTAACAGTCGGTTGTTTTGTTGTAGTGTTATGGCTATATGTTTTATTTCTTAAACCGAATTTAGCCGGACGAGAGCTTACTTTTATCAAGTCAGACGCAACATTAAACTCTCTCTGCTTTTTTAAATCCACATATATTTTTGCTTCAATAGTTTTCCAAGGCGTTTTACCACTGCTACATACTAAATCAGCCTTACCTGATGCTTCTGCCGCACTCCATATTTCACTTGCAGTTAACGGTATATCAGAATTTTCAAGAATATCTCTAATTAACTTTTCAAATGTATATTTCACTACTTAAACACCTCGTTAATCACGCCATTTTCTAAATCCTTGATATTATAAATATGTTGCATAACATCGAACGTTTCCTCAAGGTTATTTCTTGCACTTGTCCAACCTTTTCCGTCGGTAAACCAAACAAAAGTAAAACCGTCAATTTCTTCGGTTTCCCACGCAAGAGTTTTATAACTACGTGCCGTTTCGTTCAGTTTACTGCCACCACTTCCGTAAAAGTTGGTTTCAATACCATAAATCATATTAGGTGTCCTAATTACAAAATCAAAACGTTTTTCCATCTTGCCTTGATTGGAAATAGCAGATAAATCTATGTTCCATTTGTCTGTAATTTGATGAATATACATTTCTTTGAAGTAATTAACACCTTTTATGAAACCTGCTTTTTGAATAAAACTCTCAACCAAATCTTCCATAAGGTGACCACCACGATTTTTACGACCGTTGGAATCAAGACCCGTTTCAACACCCGTTGCATAGTCAACCAAGTTGTTCACGATATGGTTTTCTAACAAATCAAACAATCCGGTTTCACGCATAAAGTATTTGTATCTCTCATAATGAGCGTGACTGTTCGGCGGATACTTTCCAAAATCAAATTGGAATAAATAACCGCCATTTTCATCCTGGCAGTATATTTCATTTGCTCTAACTGCTAAGAGCAGAGGGATACACTTTAAAACTTCGGGATATTTTCTCATCAAATTCTCAAAGTCAGCTTCGATATTTTTAGAGCCAATGAGAGAATTTAAAATATTAAGTTCAACCTTAATACCATCCACATTTCTGTGAACCTTATCAAAATCTATGTAATAACCATAGTCTGCGATACTGTCACGAAAGCCTGACAGCCACGCACTAAAATCTCTTGACATCGCTCATTCCTCCTCGTTGTTAGGTGGCACAGGCAAACCCAACTTTGTAAGCGGTATATATTCAAAGTAGTAGTGACAATGCATACTTATAATATAATCCAAAACATCCTTATACTTGGGATCTTTGAACCAATCCGAAAGCAGATAGATGTATTCTACATCAATATTGAGCTGTGCCATCAACTTCTGATACTGCTTTCTCTTAAAATCACAAGTCTGCAATTTTTCATCAACAGACCCTGCAACTTGCTGATATTTGCATTCGATAATAAAAAGCGTGTTATTCATGATTACATAAATACTATCATCCGGCAAAAGTTTTTTGGAAATAATCTTTGTCCAATCAACGCCGACTTCTTTTAAATATCTATAAAATCCGTGTTTTTTGAATATGCGAGCAACCTTTTCGTCATTATAAAACACAATACCATCAGTCACACGATATCCATCTTGACTGTTTAAGAAGGTTGCCAAATCAGTTTTTCCTTCAAATACAAGTCCTGTTTTGGTATTTCCTCCGCCTTTTCCATTCTTTATCATAACGTTTCTCCCAAAAATATCTTTATTTAACCTTGCAAGGCTTTCCGGCTTCACAATGAGCCGAACGACATTCACGACAATATGACTGTGGTATATAACGACCATCACCCATATTTCTGTATCCGAATTCTTGCTCTATATCATCCTTACCGTATGCTGTCTTTCCACAGCAAGGGCATTGTGCATATTCTCCGTATGGCATATATAAACCTCCTTAGAAATTGCTAATAAGCAATTCTTTAATTTTTCCTCTTGCTTCGCTATTACAGTTAATCATTCGAGTTGCTTCAACGCGTTTGATTTTATGTGCAGAGTAAATGTTATCAAAGAAATCATCATCTGTATTTGAATTCTTTGGATCGGAATTACTAATTACAACCTTTGCTCCTTTTCGATGCATATCATCTACGAAACGAGCAAGCTCAATTTGTTCTTCATCGTTGAACAAGTTTTCGGTATATGCGGTAAAACTCGCAGTATCAGTAATCGGTCTGTAGGGCGGATCAAAATATACAAAAGTATTTTCATCAATAAAGTCTGCCGACTCTCTATAATCGCCGCAAACAATAGTGACGTTCTGCAATTTTTCCGACACCGCACGAAGATTCTTTTCATCACAAATCATTGGATTCTTATATGCCCCCATGGGAACATTAAAGAGCCCTTTTTTGTTTACACGGAACAAGCCATTGAAACAAGTTTTATTCAAAAAAATCATCAAAGCAGCTTTTTCAATGTTTATGTCATCGTTTCCATTAACCTTTAAATCATTGAAACGCTCGCGCTTTTCATTGTAATAACTCTTTCGGCTAACAGTATCCAACGGGATAAATTCGCTTTGCATTGTGTAAAGCATTTTTATCAACGCATCAATGTCATCACGAATAATACGATAAGAGTTGATGAGTTCGGCATTTATATCGCTTATATAAACCTCTTTTAAATCGTATTTACTAAGAATATCAAACAAAACTGCACCGCCACCAACAAATGGTTCTGCATATTTTGTAATATTGCCCTTAGCAAAAGGATAATAATGCTCGATTTCTTTTAAAAGCTGACCTTTTCCGCCTGCCCATTTCAAAAAGGGTTTAACAACTTTTTCTTCGTTATCAATATATCTGCGGCTACGTGCATCTTCCGGCTTTTGAGCATCGATAGGTATGATCCACATATTGCCCAACATGGCAACATCTGTTATGCGATTTTCTTTACATAAGGTTAAAACTCGTCTATGAGAAATATTCCATTTTTCGGCAGCCTCATTTGCAGTCATATACGCCAACATTTTAGATCACTTCCTTATATGTATGATTATATTCCAAGTTTGGAACAAATACAATATCAAAATGCAAAAAAGATGATTTATCGTAATGATAAACCATCTTTTTAATATCCTTTAGAGTACGCGACCCCTATCAAGCTCCTTTTTCATTATTTCGTTTTGTATGCCTTTAAAAGACGAATTGTTTCAACAAGCATATAAATAAACATTGCTGTGCAGGTAGTTGTAATTACCTCAGGGCTGTCAGGAATCCAGAGCATATTAAGAATGCCCGCAAGACCAAGGAAAATGCCTGCCGAAAGAACAAAGTTTATAACGAATGCTAAAATTACACCCTTTTTCTTTTTGCCCTTTTCAATTGCAACGCAGGTAGGAAGAACAGATGCCAACGCCGCTAATGCAAAAACAGACAAGAAGTAAGGAAGCTCTATCCACTCAAGGTAGGTGTGGTAGATAACAATAAATAACGGAGCCGAAATAATTTGTGCGGTTATAGGCAAAGCAACCGTCTTTTTGCCCTTTACTATACCTATGACAAGCCCCACAAGCACTAAAGCCACAGCAAAAGCTATAACAATATAAGAAATGTAGCTGCCTGCTGTATTGTGACTGAATTCTTTTTCGGGCTGCAAATGTGACTCTGCGTTGTAAGGCGTTTTTCCGCCCTCTCTGTTAATACCTATAACAGAGCCCTTAAGTGTACCTGCTAAAGAATAATCCCATGCTTCAAAATTCAAGGCAAATGCAGGGCTGTCCTCTGCTAAAGCAAAGTCAAAATTGAGTGCATCCTTAAAGCACGGGTCGGCAATTGTAGGGTAATGAATAAAGCCTTCCTTCTGAGCCGACTTAAGTGAGTACGCTGCTGTGCCGGAGGTAAAATACAGCTCGTCACCCTCGGTTAAGCTCCACATAAGGTTACCGTTATCATAAAAATGAGAAGGATTTAACATTTCTATGTAAATTGGCGCCTTGTTGTAGGTAAGGAAAATATTGTTATAATATAACGCTGTTGCATGGGTTTCACCCTTATCTATACCGGGGCTCATAAGACCCTCTGCGCTGAGTGCGGCTATGTTGTTTCTTATAACGTTGCCCTCGCCGTAGTGAACGTTAAAGCTCTGGTTACCGCAAGCATAAACAAGGTTTTTTTCAACCGCCATATAGGAAGAGCCCTCGTCAAGGTAAATACCCCAGCCGCCGTAGCCACCCTCACCCGGGTCAGCCGCAACGTTATGTATTACGTTTTCAGTTAAAGAGGTTCCCGGCTGCTTACCGAGCATATAAATACCGCCCATATCGGAAAGCCAGCCCTGACCTATATTATAAATAAGGTTTCTGTGGATGGTTATATTTTTCGTTGCGTGGTAAGCGTAGCCCCAAACCCAGCCAACGGAAATACCCGTGTAGTAGCCGTCGTGAATTTCGTTATTTACCACTCTTGCCGTATCGCAGTAGGTTATGTGAATACCTATAGCACAGAAGAATTTTCTGCCGTATTTATATATTTCGTTATTTTCAATTGTTATGTTCTGTGTGTAGTTTTCCTGCTCGGGCAGGCAATTTTCACCGCCAACGTAAATGGCTGTTGCCGCTATATTTTCAAAATAGCAGTTTTTAACCGAAGAATTCTTAACACCGTATTCCAATTTTACTGCTGTGCCGCCTAAATTTGTAAATTCACAGTTTTTAAAGTGAACGTTCTCGGCATATTTTACGGAAACAACTCCGTCTACCGATATTGCCGCCTGCGGAAAATCCATGTTGTTTTCATCCCACATGGAGCCCACGTAAAAGCCGTCTGCCTTAGGCTCTACCCAATCCGTACGGGTTAATTCAATACCCTCAAAGGATATTCCGTCAACACCGTTAATTTCTATAAGGCGGTCAATTGTTGAGCCGTAAAGAGTGAGTGTATCTGCCTTTTCGCCCTCTTTTGGTACGTAGTAAAGAACTGCAGAAGTCTTATCAAGATACCATTCACCCGGCTCGTTGAGTGCTTCAAAAACGTTTTCAAAATAATATCTGTCAATGTCACTTATGCGCATTGAGGACGGTCTGGACAAACCGATTTTTCCCGTTTTTGAGTCGTAGGTGGTTATATTCATAAGTTCGTCGTGCCAGTAGTGGAGAATACGAACGTTTACGTCCTCGTAATTATGAAGCTCTTTTGGAAGGTCCTTTGTATCTGCATAAAAAGAACGCTGACCTAAAGTGTATTCCCAAGGAGTATTTTCTTCAGTCCAGAGGTCATCCTCGGGTGCAGTAGCCTTAACTGTAAAATAGCCCTCCTCGGGGAAACGGGTTACGTTAACCTCTCCGTTGTCACTGAAAAGAGATTTAAAATACCAGTTACCTGCAGACGTGTCAAGCTTTTTGGTAAAAACCTTAACGCCGCTCACCGTACCCTCAGAAAAGCCGTTAATTTCGTATGCACCTGAGAAAATAACCTGATTTTTATTGTATGCCTTGTACGTAACGTTTGCCATATCCTCAGAATTAAATTGCAAAACGTCTTCAAAATAATACGTTCCGCCAAGAAGATAAACCGTTGCACAGTCTGCTTCGTTTTTAATTTTTTTAAGCCTTTCCTTTGCACCCAAAAGGCTCACGGGTGACTCAAGCGTACCTGCACCCTCTGCCGTAGCATCAGGTGAAACGTAAAGAACCGTACCGCTCTCGTTTACCGCAAAAGCGCTTAAGCTAACCTCTCCTAAAAAACACAAGCATAAGCACAAAGCCAAGGCTATGCACGCCAAATTTTTAATTCTGTTTTTCATATTACCCCTCTTTTTTGTTGTTTTTATTTATTTTATCACACCAAAAAAGAGAATTCAACAAAATAAAAGGAAGCTTGCCTTTTTAATTTATTGAAACTACCCTTTAATTATGGTAAAATAAGCTAAAGATTTTTGGAACACTCTTCCCCGCACATTTTGTTAAAATACTCGGAGGTTACCATGCAGATTTTACAGACAATTGTTTCTTACCTTGCAATAGCGGCAGCTTTTATTACGTCACTTTTTCCTAAAGGAGATATAACTATGATTCCCTTTGCAAATGACTACACCATACCGGAAAGCATTCCCGAATACAGCGTTATTTCAACTGATGAAAAAGCCGATTGGCGCGCTAAATGGATTTGGGATGAGGAAAATATTGATAAAAATAACGTTTTTATGTGCTTTAGTAAAAAGGTTACTTTAGAAAAGCTTCCGAGTCAGCTTATTGCAAGCATATCTGCCGACTCTAAATATTGGCTTTACGTAAACGGAGAAACTGTTGTTTTTGAGGGAAGCGTAAAACGAGGCCCCGCTAAAGACAGCGGATATTACGACAGCATAGACCTTGCACCCTTTCTTAAGGAGGGTGAAAACTCAATTTGCGCTTTGGTTTGGTATTGGGATAACGAAACAAGCTACTCCTATTCAGGCAGCGGTCAGGGCGGTTTTATTTTTGAAGCCGTAGGTGACGGCATAAGCATACTTTCAGACAAAAGCTGGAAGGTAAAAAGAAACAACGCTTACGTTGACAGTGCCCTTTACCCGCCTAACTACAGACTCCCCGAATACAGCATTTATTATGATGCACGAGAGGCTATGGAAAATTGGACAAGTGAGGACTTTGACACCTCGTCTTGGGAAAATGCAACCGAATACGGCGTTGGCGGCAAGGGTACTTACGGCAAGCTTTACCCAAGAGGAATACCGTTTTTGAAGGATTACGGTCTTAAGGCTTACGAGAATTCAAAGGATTACGAAAATTATACCGTAAATAAATTTTCCGGTGAAAAAATCACCGTAGATATCCCCTACAACGCGCAGCTTACTCCGTACCTTAAGGTAATAGCCCCCGCAGGCAAAAAAATCCGCATAACAACGGAGAATACCTTAATAGGCGCGGTTTCAACCACCTACGTAACAAAGGAGGGCGAGCAGGAGTTTGAGGCATTAGGCTGGTTTAACGGTGAACACGTCACCTACAAAATTCCAAAGGGCGTTACGGTTGTTTCCTTAATGTACCGTGAAACGGGCTACAACAGTGAATTTTGCGGTGATTTTAAGTGTGACGACGAATTTATGAATTCCTTGTGGCAAAAATCCTTGCGCACACTCTACGTTACAATGCGCGATAATTTTATGGACTGCCCCGACAGAGAAAGAGCGCAATGGTGGGGTGACGTTACAAGTGAAATGATTATGACCATGTACTCTATGGACAGCAGCTCCTACCTGCTGTACCAAAAGGGTGTGGAGGCAATGCTTTCACACGTTGACGACACAAAGGTGCTGCAGACGGTTGTGCCTATAAACGGTGATTATTTTGAGCTTCCTGTTCAGCAGCTTGCAGGAATTGTGGGATTTATTACCTACTACGAATACACGGGTGACAAGGAATTTTTAGAAAAGGTTTATGCTCCTTCACTCGAGTATCTAAAGCTTTGGGAAATGGGTGAAAACAATCTTGTTGTTCACCGCAGCGGCTCGTGGGACTGGCCCGACTGGGGCTCCAAGGCAGATATGACCGCCTTGGAAAATGCCTGGGTTTACTATGCACTCAGCGCTACAGAAAAAATGGCGCAGATTTTAGAAAAGGACGAGGACCTTTCTTTTATCACAGAACGAAAAGCCTCCATACAAAAAGGCTTCTCTTCACTCTGGACCGAGGAAGGCTTTAAAAGTGAGGATGTAAAAGAGCCCGACGACAGAGCAAATGCTCTTGCCGTGCTTGCGGGACTTGCAAATAAGGAGCAGTACCCCACTATTGTAAGCGTACTTACCTCCACCAAAAATGCAAGCCCTTACATGGAATACTACGTTCTTGAGGCGCTTTGCAAAATGGGTGAATTTGAGGCAGCAAAGGAAAGAATTGAAGACAGATACAAAGATATGGTAAACGAGGATTACTCTACGTTATGGGAATTCTGGGATTCCTGGCGCGGCACAAAAAACCATGCGTGGAGCGGCGGACCGCTTGTTATAATGAGCAAGCATTTTGCAGGCATTGCTCCTGCTGCGGCAGGCTACGAAAGTGTTAAAATTGAGCCTCAATACACACTCTACGACACTATGAGCTGTACCGTACCGAGCGTAAAGGGCTTAATTACCGTGAGCTTTGAAAAGACAGACGGAAATTACACCGTTGACCTCACCCTTCCGCAGGGTGTAAGCGCCACTCTTTCCGTGCCAAAGGGCGCCGTTGTAAAAATCAATTCCGAGCTCTTTTACCAAAACGGCAGCTACGTAAGCGAGAATAACACCCAAAACGTAACCATCACAGAAAAACCCCTCGGGGATAAATAAAATCATTTAAACAGAAAACAACCCCCACCAGGTGGGGGTTGTTTGTTAACTTATCCCAAAAAATCTTTCGAAGAAGGTTTTAAGTTTTTCAATAACTGTTTCTTTCTTTTCAGCTCTATTGCCACCGCCGAAGCGAGACATAGCCGGAAGAATTTCATCAATATCAGTACCTACTGTTTTTATTTCGCCATCACGGAAAGATTTAGAAATAAATTTTCTTGTTTCTTCCTCTTTAAGACCTTCTTCGGTAATAATAGCTACAAGTTCTTTTTCTCTTTGCTCAGAAACATAGCTGTGCCATTCTGCCATAATATCTTCTACATCATTGATACCAGCAATGAAGTTTTCAATAAGAGCTTTCTTGCTACGAAGCTCTGGGCTTGCATCAACAGCCTTTTGAATAGTGATAAGAACTTCTTTATCATCACAATGAGAATCGTGATATTTCTTTACTAACATAAGAATATAGTCGATATTGATTTCAATTTGTTTTATCAATTCAATTTCAAAAACAATATCATCCGTAATATCTTCTTTATCTCCACCAGGTTTTTTATTCTTCCATTCATCTCTTAAATCCTGATATCTGCCAAGATAATCTTGCAAATCTCTATCTGAGAGAATTTCATTCCCCTGAAATTCGTCAAATGAAGAAAGAAGGTTTCTCATACGAAGGATTGCACCGAACAATGCGATAAAGTTTTTCTGATTCTGCTCGCCTGTAATTCTCTCATCGGTAAGCGGATATTTTTCGTTCAATTCTTCAATTAAATCTACAAAACCGGGATGATATTTATCTTTATCATCCTTGTAGCCATAGTAATAATCTTTATAACCACGAAGGAGAACGATACCACCAGCCTCTTTATCACCAAAGAGAGAAATTGCATCATCTGTTCTCTTTTGGAGATTTCTGAAACAAACAATATTACCAAAAGTCTTAATAGAATTAAGAATACGGTTAGTACGGGAATAGGCCTGAATAAGACCATGCATTTTAAGGTTTTTATCTACCCACAAGGTGTTAAGAGTGGTAGCGTCAAAACCAGTAAGGAACATATTTACAACAATAAGCAAATCAAGTTCCTTATTCTTCATACGAAGAGAAACATCTTTATAATAGTTTTGGAATTTATCGGAAGATGTGTCATAGTTGGTATGGAACATTTCGTTATAATCTTTAATTGCTTCTTCCAAGAAATCACGAGAACCTACATCAAGAGCAGAAGTATCCTCTGAATTCTCTTCATCCAAAATTCCGTCAGACTCTTCTTCATTAGCACCATAGCTGTAAATAATAGCGACACGAAGCTTTTTTGTTGGGTCTGTTTCCATCTGCTTTTTAAATTCGTTATAATAAAGCTTTGCCGCATCAACTGAAGAAACTGCAAATATAGAGTTAAAACCGCTGACTCTCTGCTTTTGCTTTACTTCCTCAATAGATTTCTTTCCGTTGTTAGAAGCAACGTCAGCAATATTCTGCAAAACATTGAATGTGTATGATTTATCACCACGATAAGTCTTTTGGTCAAAATGCTCAAGGATATATTTTGTAACCAACTGAATACGCTCAGGAGCCATAAACGCCTTTTCACGGTTAATATCCCAGACTTCTTTATCGTCAATATCTCCATCGATATCCATAGTCTTGATATAATCAACCCTGAAAGGAAGAACGTTTTTATCGTTAATAGCATCAACTATTGTATATGTATGAAGCTGGTCACCAAAAGCCTGCTCGGTTGTTCGCAAGTTTGGATTTTTGCCAGTGCCTGCATTAACAGCAAAGATAGGTGTTCCAGTAAAACCAAAGAGATGATATCTCTTAAAATACTTTGTAATAGCCTGATGCATATCACCAAACTGAGAACGGTGACACTCATCAAAGATTATTACAATTCTCTTATCAAAAACAGCATGTCCTGCATTCTTTTTTATGAAGGTTGCAAGCTTCTGAATTGTTGTAATAATAATTTTTGAATTATTATCTTCAAGTTGTCTTTTAAGAACTGCTGTAGATGTGTTACTGTTAGCGGCACCCTTTTCAAAACGGTCATATTCCTTCATTGTCTGGTAGTCAAGGTCTTTTCTGTCCACGACAAATAACACCTTATCAATATAGTCAAGGCGTGAAGCAATTTGTGCAGTTTTAAATGATGTAAGTGTTTTACCTGAACCGGTAGTGTGCCAGATATAGCCACCACCGTCAACAGTACCGTACTTTTTATAGTTGTTCGCAATTTCAATACGGTTAACAATTCTTTCTGTTGCAGTAATCTGATATGGTCGCATTACAAGAAGCATACCTTCAGATGTAAACACACAGTATTTTGTTAAAATGTTAAGAAGAGTATGCTTTGCAAAGAATGTCTTTGTAAAGTCAACCAAGTCAGGAATTATTTTGTTATTAGCATCTGCCCAGAAAGATGTAAACTCAAAGCTGTTACTTGTTTTAGCTTTAGCTGATTTTTGAGCAGTTGCATCCTTAACGTGATTAAAACGAGTAGAGTTTGAGTAGTATTTTGTATTTGTACCATTTGAAATAACAAATATTTGAACATAGTCATAAAGCCCACTACCAGCCCAAAAGCTATCTCTCTGGTAACGGTTAATCTGGTTAAATGCCTCGCGAATTGGCACACCACGGCGCTTCAATTCTATATGAACAAGTGGTAAGCCATTAACGAGGATAGTAACATCATAGCGATTATCGTGCTTAGCGCCATCACCTGTGGTAACTACATATTGGTTTATTACCTGCAAAAAGTTATTGTGAATATTCTTTTTATCGATTATTGTGATATTTTTAGTAGTACCGTCATCACGCTTTAAGACCTGAACATTATCTTCTTGAATGATACGAGTTTTTTCAACAATACCAAACTTGGAATTTGCTATATTATGTTGAAAAAATCTTTCCCATTCACTGTCTGTAAACTTAAAATTATTAAGTTTTTCCAACTGAGTGCGTAAGTTACTTATTAACTCATCATTACTGTGAATAACCTTATCTTCATAGCCTTGTTCACTAAGCATTTTTATAAAAGCAGATTCAAGTGCAGCTTCGCTTTGGTAAGCTTCAGAACGCTTTTTCTCCGGCTTATATTCAGTTACAACAGTAGCTTCAGCTGACGAAACTATGATGTTATACTTACTCATACACTTAACTCCTTAAAAGTTAATAATTTATCTCTGTAATATTCGTATTGCTTTTGGCGTGCTTCAATTTCGGCAGGAAGACCTGTGGAAATGTCATTACAAAGTGCATCAAAGCGGTCAAGAATAGCCACAATTCGCATTTGTTCTTCAATAGTAGGAACAAAAATCTTGACTTTCTTTAATTCGGGGGCAGTCAATTGAGGGATGCCTCCTGTTGGCACACTATACTGTTTTCCTTGCAAACAATAATAAAGGTATTTCGTATTCAACACAGATGTGTCTTTGGGAGCGACCGATAAAAGACGAATAATTGGGAAATAGGGGTAATCTCTATATTCGGCATACCCAATAGTTCCTCTTGCAGCAATCGTTACTGACGGAGTTGATACTTTCTTAATATTGGTATATCCGTAAAAAGCATTGGCACCAATTCCGTTACTAATAATAGGGATGGAATATTCATCAGTTTTTTCTTTGGACATCGCTTTCTTAGGAGCATCTCCTCCTGCGGAAACATTGCAGAGGTCACATAATTGAAGCAACTTTACTGATTTGTCGTTAATTCCTTCTGGTTTAAACGCCAAAAGATATTCTTTATAGTACTCATACTGTTTCTTTCTTGCTGTAAGCTCTGTTGTAAGCTCTGCTGTAAGCTCTGTGAAATTGTCCAAAATACGAACAATTTCACGCTGCACCTCCAAAGGGGGCACAGGAATCTTTAGTGATTCTACTGTGCTTTTGGCAAGCGCGGGTATACCTGCACCATATTGACACTCTTGCAATTTATATTCTTGCGATTTAATAAAATGATATGCGTATCTATTAAGTAACTCTAATTTTGGTTTGATTACATAACAGTGAGCTCCCGCCCAAAATTTCACATCAATCCAATTTACATATCCTGCCGATGCACCGCCCTGTGATATTGTTATGGTTTTTTCCTCTTGGTTGTACTGTTCGATATATCCTGATGGATTGATACCGCCATTTATGACAGGATATGTACCATCATCATTCATATCTGTTTTATTGAATTGTATACCCTTGCTAACATTGCATACATCGCCAAGAGAAACATGTTTTACCCCTGCTGGACAAAGCTCTTTTATCAATTCTTCAAGTTTAGTCAAATTTTTCACCAACTATCCTTTTTATCTTGTAGTGCATCACATCAAATCTCAATGCATATTCATCAGAATCTAAATATTGGAGGTCTTTTTTTACTTTAGCTAAAGGCATAAACATCTTGCCATAAGCAGAAAGACAAGGCATATAATCGCTTGATGTAGCACAAATTATTTTAGTACGATTTTTCCATTTTAGTTCACCAAGATTCAATCTTACTTCTCTCAATGAAAGTTTTCTGAAACCATGTTCAAAAAACAGATAGTTAATCCCTCCCTGTCTCGCCTCTGATTCGTAAGCAAGACAATCGGGCTCTTGATATGCTATAGCATCAATTAATTCATAATCTTCTTTGCTTAGTTTTTCATTTGTCTCTAATTTTTTTAATATCTTATTAAACTCAACTTGTGTTCCATCGATAATTTGTAATTCTTGAGCCGGGAACACAGTTGGCATAAAACTACTACCGTCATCATAAGCCCAAAATGTAATTAGATTTTTGTTCGCTCCCCATTTTTTTGCTTCTGCTTTGGCTGTTTCCGGTGAGTCAGCCCAATAAGAAAGTTTTTGTCCAGGGAAAAGATTTGAATATCGATTATCCTTACGGCTTAATCTCAAATTTCCTGAATGAAGATAACTAACAGTTTTTCCATAAAAACTCTCATCAAATTGAATACAGCGATAAAAATCAAATTCACCAGTTTTAATCATGGGAAGAGTTTTGTGTGTCAATATAGACATATTACCAGTATGATTTGTCATATTTAAGGACATATTAACTTTCTATCTCCGCAATAATTTTATTAATCTCATCACGAAGAGCATTTTCACGAGCTACAATCTGTTCAATTTCAGCATTGAGCGTTACAATATCAATAACCTCTCTTGTATCTTCTGCTTCAACGTAGGTAGAAACCGAAAGGTTATAGTTGTTATCTTTATTACCAACTTCGTCATTTGAAACCATACGGCAGAAATACTCTTCATCTTTTCTTTCTTTAGCAGCAGAAACAATGTGGGCAATATTTTCTTCTGAGAAACGGTTGTTTTTTGTTACCTTTATAAACTCATTTGAAGCGTCCACAAACAAAATAGAGTTATCAGTTTTGTTCTTTTTCAAGAGCATAATATCAACTGAAATTGTAACGTTAAGGAAAAGATTTTCAGGCAAATGAACAATAGCATCCACATAGTTGTTATCAACAAGGTATTTACGAATTTTTTGCTCTGCTCCACCACGATACATAATACCGGGGAAGCAAACAATTGCAGCTGTACCACTTGCAGAAAGCCATGAAAGGGCGTGCATAACAAACGCCATATCGCCTTTACTTGCCGGTGCTAAAACACCTGCAGGTGAAAAACGAGGGTCATTTATTAAAAGTGGGTTTTTATCACCTTCCCATGGAACTGAGAAAGGTGGATTGGAAACAATCAAATCAAACGGTTGGTCATCCCAGTGCATAGGAGAAAGCAACGTATCTTCACGAACAATATTGAATTTATCAAAAGGAATATTGTGTAAGAACATATTGATACGACAAAGGTTATATGTAGTAAGGTCAATTTCCTGACCATAAAAACCTTGTTCAATGTTTTCTTTACCAAGTACTTTTTCTGCTTTAAGCAAAAGTGAACCGGAGCCACACGCAGGGTCGTATACCTTATTTATTTTAGTTTTACCAATTGTACCAAGGCGAGAAAGAAGTTCAGAAACATCCGCAGGTGTGAAATACTGACCGCCTTTTTTACCAGCGTTTGCAGCATACATACCCATCAAATATTCATAAGCATCGCCAAACATATCAGCATTTATTCCATCGTTTGAGAAAAGTGGCATTTGAGCAACACCATTAAGAAGAGCTGCGAGTACCTTGTTGCGCTTTGCAACAGTTTCACCAATAGCTTTTGCATTAACATCAAAGTCATCAAACAAACCAGCAAAATCACTTTCGGCTGCACCTGTAGCTGCACTGCTTTCAATATTCTTAAACACTTTTTCAAGTGTTTCGTTAAGATTTTCATCTTTATCTGCACGAGCACGAACATTGCAAAAAAGTTCAGAAGGAAGAATAAAGAAACCTTTTTCCTGAATTAACCCTGCTCGAGCACCTTCAGCTTCGGCATCAGACATTTTTGCATAGTCAAATTCTTTATTGCCGGCAGCATGCTCACCTTTGTTGATATATGCAGCAAAATTTTCAGAAATATAACGATAAAACATTGTTCCAAGAACATATGATTTAAAGTCCCACTCTGAAACGTGCCCTGCATGAACAAGGTCGGTTGCTATTTTATATATATTACGGAATAATTCCTCACGTTTTTGGTCTATTTTTATGTCAGCCATTTTAGTTCTCCTAACAAAAATTATAATTTATCAAATTACATTATAATACATTTTTTTGCATTTTTCAATAAAACACACCATTGATTTTTTTGCTCAAGTGTGGTATTATACAATAAACTGAACAACCAAAAACTGCCACCGGGTAGTGTAATACAAAAGCATTCGTTTGCACGTCGTTAGGTCTTTGAAGACGTGTATGCGGGTGTTTATTTTTTAGCTCGGTGTCAGCAGCATTCTTTTGTAGGAGGGTAAAGCTTGAGGCGGTATTTTTCAAGAACGGAGCTTTTTTTGTGGGGCTCCTCTGTATTGCTTGTAATAGGTGCGTTTTGTTTATTTGACAAAGAAAACTATTTAATATTATTGGCCTCCCTTATTGGCGTTACCTCGCTTATTTTTAACGCAAAGGGAAATCCCTTCGGGCAGCTGTTAATGGTTGTTTTCAGCTTGCTTTACGGCATAATTTCATATAGCTTTAATTATTATGGTGAAATGGTTACCTACCTTGGCATGACAATGCCTATGGCTGTTTTTGCTTTAATATCGTGGTTAAAAAATCCGTACAAGAAAAATAAGGCAGAGGTAAAGGTAAACTCCATAAGCAAAAAAGAAATTGTCTTTACGTGCCTTGCCACGGTGGCGGTAACTGTGCTTTTTTATTTTATATTAAAGTATTTTAATACGGCTAACCTGTTGCCAAGCACGCTTTCGGTTACTACCAGCTTTGTTGCGGTATACCTCACCTTCAGACGGAGCGAATTTTTTGCACTGGCATACGCCGCAAACGACGTTGTTTTAATAGCCTTGTGGGTGCTTGCAAGCGCTTATGATTCCCGCTATATTTCCGTAGTGGTCTGCTTTGCCGCCTTTCTTGCAAACGACGTTTACGGCTACCTTAATTGGCAAAAAATGAAAATACGCCAGCGTGAAAACAAATAACCGCAGCACCCGCTGTCACTTTTATTTTTTTGTTGCTTGCAACGTGATTATATTTGTGCTAAAATGTGGTTATAATTTTAAAGGGAGTGTAAATAATGTCCGGTTTATTTATTAACGTGCTTTTATTAGCCGTCGGCTTTGTGCTGCTCATTAAGGGTGGCGACTGGTTTGTTGACGGTGCTACGGGTATAGCAAGGCGCTTTCATCTACCCGAAATTTTAATTGGTGCTACCGTTGTTTCAATTGGTACAACTCTTCCTGAGGTAATGGTTTCTGCAGGTGCGGCAGCAGGCGAAAACGGTTCAATTGCTTACGGTAACGCAATTGGCTCAATTATTTGTAATACGTCCTTAATTGCAGCTATTACCATTGCGGTTAAGCCCGGCCCTGCTGCAAGGAAAAGTATGATTTTACCTGTTGCCTTCTTCTTTGGCTCTGCAGCATTTTACTGCGGCACCGCCTACGTAACAGGTGAATTTTCCCGCCTTACAGGTATTCTTTTGCTTTGCACCTTTGTGGTTTACATGGCAACAACCGTTTTAAGAATGAAAAAGAGTGCAGCTTCAATTGAAGTAGTACAAGCAGAAGAGACTGCGGGTGCTCTTACAAGTGAAGAAGAATTAGAAGCTAAGTCCGGTGAGGACCACGTTGTTGAATCAAAGGAAAAGGGCACTAAGGACAGCATTTTAAAGGATATTATCCTTTTAGTTGTTGGTGCCGCTGTTATTGCTGTTGGTGCAAGGCTGCTTGTAGATAACGCTACGGAAATTGCAAAGGCTCTCGGCGTTTCAGATGCAGTTATTGGTCTTACAATTGTTGCCTTAGGTACCTCGTTGCCTGAATTCATTACGGCAATTACCTCTCTTGTAAAGGGTCACGGCTCACTTTCACTCGGTAACATTATTGGTGCAAACCTTTTCAATTTAGTGCTTGTAAGCGGTGTTTCCGTTACAATAAATCCTTTTGAGGTTCCTGCCTCAGGCTTAATTAACGGAATTAACTCCTCATTTGTTTTAGATATTCCCGTAATGCTTGCAGTAATGCTTATACTCACCGTTCCTACTATGATAAAGCAAAAGCTTTCCCGCTGGCAGGGTATTTTAATGCTCGGCATTTACGTAGCCTTTGTAGGAATCAGCTTTGTAATAGGCGGCACAAATTAAATTATAAAATTGCAAAAAATCAAAAGAGCTGTAAAACCAAACGGTTTTACAGCTCTTTTTTTTGCTGTCAGTCGTAATATTTCTCTCGTTTTTTCTTTCGTATAAACCTGAACACAGCGAATACTACAACTAAAATCAACGTAACGGAAAGACCGACGTAGGCGTCAATATTCGTGTTGCCCTCAACCTTTAATTCACTCCACAGCTGTGACATATAGTTTTGTATGTCGTAGCTTAAGTTTTCAAAGCTTTCTGTTTTAGGCATTTCGCTTTCATCCGGATAAAGCACCGGCTCACCCTTTAAATCGTAATCATCAGATTCAAGCACGAGTGCGTGCGGTGAAGCGTAGCAAATCCAGTTTGCATTTGCAACCGCTATTTCTTCCTCTAACATAAAGTTAATGTAAAGCTCTCCCGCCTCTTTATTTTCGGCAGTTTTCGGAATACACATAGCATCCACAAAATAGTTAACGCCCTCTTTAGGGTATACAAATGCGAGGTCCGGGTTAATGTCTGCCATTGTGAGGTAGTCACCTGCATAATACGGTGCAAATGCTGCTTCGCCACCCTCCATTTTGTCATAAACCTCATCCATAACGTAGGAGGAAACGAGCGGTCTTTGCTTCTTTAAAAGCTCAATTGCTTTGTCCCAGTCCTTTGTGTCGTGAGTGTTTACACTCTGACCTAAAAGGAATTGTGCAATACCGAAAGCATCACGCGGGTTATTGAACATTAAAATTTCGCCTTTGTACTTTTCATCCCAGAGAATTGACCAGCTGTCAACCTCTTCATCTACCATAGTAGTATTGTAAATTAAGCCTACCATACCAACGGTGTAAGGAACAGAATATTTATTCTGCGGGTCGTAAAAAAGGTTTTTGTATTTTGGAAGAATGTACTTGTAGTTTGGGATATTTGAATAATCAAGCTCTGCTAACATGTCTTCTTCAATAAGCTTTGCAATCATATAATCCGACGGAATAACCACGTCGTAATTTGCGCCGCCGCTCTGAAGCTTGTTGTACATATTTTCATTGCTTTCAAACATGGTGTAGTTTACTTTTATTCCGTATTTCTTTGTGAATTCTTTATTTACGTCCAAAGAGCCCTCAGAACCGTCAGAAATATATTCACCCCAGTTGTAAACGTTTATAGAGGTGCCTCTTAAGTGCGAGTAATCTTTTTCCTCACCCTTTGCAAGGCAAGCGGGGGCTACAGTGCAAACAAGAATTGCTGCAGTGAAAATAATTGCTAAAATTCTTTTTTTCACCTTTTTGCACCCCCTCTTTCTGCCTTGTGCTTTTTGCTTTCGCCTTTTGCGGTTATTATGTTTGAAACCACAAGCAGCACAAGAATTGCAAGGAAAATAAGGGTAGAAAGCGCATACATATCCGGTGTAACACGCTTTTTAGTCATTGCGAAAATTCTTATAGGAAGTGTCTGCGAGGTTGTGCCGCTTACAAAGTAGCTTATAATAAAATCATCAACAGAAAGTGTAAACGCCATCATAAGACCGGAAATAATGCCCGGCATAATTTGTGGCAATACTACTTTAAAAAACGACTGAATCGGTGTGCAGCCTAAATCCTGCGCAGCCTCCGAAAGGTGTATATCCGTTTGCCTGAGCTTAGGCAAAACGTTCAAAATAACGTAAGGCAGCTCAAAGGTTATGTGAGCAATTGTAAGTGTAACAAAGCCCAAGGTACCCGTTTTGCCGAAAAGCGCACCTATAAAAACAAACAAAAGCATCATAGAAATACCTGTAACAATATCAGGATTCATCATAGGAATGTTTGTTGTTGTAAGCGTTGCCTGCTTAAACCACTTAAGCTTGTAATTATTTATTGCAATAGCTGCCGCTGTACCCATAACGGTAGAAATAACCGAGGATGCAACCGCTACAATAGCCGTGTTTTTAAGCGCCTCAAGCGTTGCGGTATCTCTGAAAATTTCCTCATACCATTTAAAGGAAAAGCCTTCAAAAACTGCTGTGCTTTTACCTGAGTTAAAGCTGAAAATAATAAGCACGGCAATGGGCGCATAAAGAAACGCAAAAACAAGAACAGGGTAGATTTTTGAAAAGAGAGTTTTTTTCTTCATATAATAACCTCCCCATCATCATCTGAAAACTTGTTCATAACAGCAAGGCAAATGAATATTAAAATCATAAGCACAAATGAAAGAGAAGCACCTAAATGGAAGTTGTTTGCTGTCTGGAATTGTGTTTCTATAATGTCACCAATAAGCGTTGTACTGGTGCCGCCAAGCTTTTGCGAAATGTAAAAGGTACTTACAGATGGCACAAAAACCATTGTAAATCCGGAAACAACGCCCGGAAGGCTTAATGGAATGGTTATATTTTTAAACACCTGAAATTTATTACAGCCTAAATCCTGTGCAGCCTCAATAAGAGAACGGTCCATTTTTAAAATTACCGTGTAAATAGGCAAAATCATATATGGCAAGAAATTGTAGACCATACCTAAAACAACCGCACCGCGTGTATTTATTAAATGAACAGGCTCAAACTCCCTGCCCAAGCTCTCGCAAATTGCCTCTAAGCCTGAGTTTAACAGCGTTGTGAGCAAGCCGTTATCCTCAAGAATGGTCATCCACGAATACGTTCTTAAAAGGAAGTTCATCCACATAGGAAGCATAATAAGCATCATCATAATTTTTTGACGGTTTTCACCGGAATTTGCAATTATATATGCTAAAGGGTATGCAATAACAAGAGAAATAACCGTTGCTAAAAGTCCCAACCAAATGGAAAGAATAAAGGTGTCGGCATATTTCCCTATTTCTAACATATTGTCAAATGTGAATGCGCCTGTTGAATCTGTAAATGCATAATAAGCAACCATACCAATGGGCACTAAAATGAAAAGCACTGCCCAAAGAATGTAAGGTGCACCTATTACGCGGGATAAAAGGGTAGATTTTTTACCCATAGGAACACCCCCGCTTATTATTCTTCTTCATCCTCGTAAATAGTTGCGTCTGAAAGCTCGTCAAATTCCTCTGAGAATGAGCTGTAGTCGCCGTAAAGTCCCGAATACTCAGACTTTTTCATAATGTGAATTGCATCAGGCTCTATTACAAGACCTATTGTTGAGCCTACCTCCTGGTAGTCGGTAGACTGAATCATCCACTTAAAGCCTTTGATTTCTACAATTATTTCGTAGTGTACGCCCTTAAAGGTGATGGAGGTAACCTTACCGGAAACCATTCCGTCCTCTGCCTTTACAATGTCAACGTCCTCAGGTCTTACAACAACGTCAACCTCTTCGTCAACACCAAAGCCCTTGTCAAGGCACTTGAATTTATTGCCTGCCATTTCAACCCAGAAATCGGCTCTCATAACGCCCTCGATAATGTTACTTTCACCAATAAAATCTGCTACAAAGGCATTCTTTGGCTCGTTGTAAATATCAAGCGGTGTACCGATTTGCTGAATCTTACCGCCATTCATAACAACAATTGTATCGGACATAGAAAGCGCCTCTTCCTGGTCGTGCGTAACGTAAATAAACGTTATGCCAAGGCGTTTTTGTATATTTTTAAGCTCTACCTGCATATCCTTACGAAGCTTTAAGTCCAAAGCACCGAGTGGCTCATCAAGAAGCAAAATTTTGGGCTTTACTGCAAGCGCACGTGCAATTGCAACACGCTGCTGCTGACCGCCTGAAAGGGATGCTATGTTTCTTTTTTCAAAGCCCTTAAGGTTAACTAAGGAAAGCATTTCCGTAACGGTTTCCTTAATCTCCTTTTCAGGTGTTTTGCTGAGTCTTAAGCCGAATGCTATATTCTCATAAACGTTAAGATGCGGGAAAAGCGCATATCTCTGGAAAATGGTATTAACCTGTCTTTTATGCGGCGGAAGCTCGTTTATAACTTTTCCGTCAAAAATAACCTCACCCGAATCCGGCTGCAAAAAGCCCGCAATAATTCTGAGTGTGGTTGTTTTACCGCAGCCCGATGGTCCGAGAAACGTAATAAATTCCTTATCTCGGATGTACAAGCTCATATTATCAATAATTTGTTCATCATCAAAACTCATTGAAATATTTTTAAGTTTAATAATTTCGTTGCTTGCCAATTATGCAGCCCCTTTCCGCAATCTGTTGATAGTTTTAGAATGCATATTTAAATATATATATATTTAAATAAAAAGTCAATATAATTTGTCGAAAAAGTTGAATGAAGAGAAAGAATATGCTAAAATATCTTCAAATACTTGAATATTTATTCAAAAAGGACTTAATATGCTACATTTTGACATTGAAAAGCAAAGCGTCTGGGAAGCTCTGCAAAGCACCGAGGAGCCTATAATTATGTACGGTACAGGTAACGGTGCAGACAAGGTTTTTGACGTATTCGAAAGACTTAATATTAAGGTGAGCGGCGTTACTGCAAGCGACGGCTTTGTAAGGGAGCGCTATTTTCACGGGCACAGGGTTACACCAATTAGTGAATTCCTCGAAAAACTCGAGAAATTTACTGTTGTGGTTGCCTTTGGCTCCTCGCGCCCCGAGGTTATTGAAAACATTAAGCAAATAGCAAAAAGGCAAGCTGTTTTAGTGCCCTGTGTGCCGGTTATAGGTAACGAGATTTTTGACCGGAGCTTTTTAGAAAAAAATGAAGAAAAGCTTAATAAAGCCTACTCGTTATTAGCCGACGAAAAATCAAAAGAGGTCTTTAAAAATTACGTGAATTTTGAGTTTAGCGGAAAGCTTGAATATCTGTTCAATACGGAAAGCGAGCCCGCCTATCCCTTTAATGAATATTTAAAGCTCAACGAAGAGGAAAGCTTTTTAGATATAGGCGCCTACAGAGGCGACACGGTAGAGCAGTTTCTCTCGTTTACAAACGGAAAATACAGCAATATTTTAGCCGTAGAGCCTGACGAAAAAACCTTTAAAAAGCTTTTACAGAATTGCAGTGCTTACAAGAATTTTGAGGCGGTTAACGGCGCCGTATCCTCCCGTGACGGCTTTGTGGAATTTACAAACAGCGCAGGAAGGCAGTCTACCATTGGCAAGGGCACCGTTATACCCTCCTATACTATTCAGACGCTTTCAAAAAGGTTCGTGCCCACCTACGTAAAAATTGATGCAGAGGGTGCGGAAATTGATATTTTAGCGGGCGGTAAAAAAATTATAAGTGAATTTAAGCCGAAAATAAAAATTGCCGCCTACCACAAAAATTCCGATATTTTCGAAATTCCGATTCTTTTAAATGAATTAAACGAAACTTATAAAATTTACATGTGTCACCACCCTTATATTCCGGCGTGGGATACAGATTTTTATTGCATTTGAGGTGAAAAATATGGAAGAAATCAAAAGTCTTATTTTGACTGAAGGCAGCACACTCATAAAAATTTCTATAAGCTCTCCGTTTTCAAAAGACGAGGAATATAGCAAAATTACGGTGCGCCCTGTAATTATAAAAAACAAGCTCTGCTTTCAGGCGGAGCGCTTCAAAAATAACCAGGTTTTTCACCTTAACACCTCCGGCGAGGAGCTTTTGGCGTTTTTAGAAGCAGCGTTTAAAAAATACGGACAAATATGCTTTTTTAAGGCAGGCACCACCATCACCTTTTCTGTAAGCGCAAACGGAAAAATTAAAAAATCGGAAGCCAAAAACAACCTTAAAGCAAAGGCGGACGGCAACGAAAACAACAGAAAAAAGGAATATATTTTTAACGAGGGTGAAAACATTCCCGCCCTTGTAGATTTAGGCGTTTTTACACCCGACTTTAAAATTGTTAAAGCAAAGTACGACAAATTCAAGCAAATAAACCGATTTATTGAAATTGTTAACGACGCCTTTGTTAATGACACAAAGGAAAGCATTACCATTTTAGATTTTGGCTGCGGTAAAAGCTATTTGACCTTTATTATTTACTACTATTTCCGTGAAATAAAAAAGAAAAACGTAAAAATTATTGGCTACGACCTTAAAAAAGACGTGGTTGAGAGCTGCAATAAAATTGCAGAAAAATACGGCTACGACAACTTAAAATTTGTTGTGAGCGACGTTACAAGAGACGTGCTTTATGACGAGCATATTGATATGGTTATCTCCTTGCATGCGTGTGATACCGCAACAGATTTTGCATTGAATTACGCTATTAGTAAAAACGTAAAATACATTTTTTCCGTACCCTGCTGTCAGCACGAGGTTAACAAGTCAATTAAAAAGGGCGGCGATTTTGACCTGCTTTTAAAGCACGGTCTTATTAAGGAAAGAATGTCTGCACTCCTTACCGACTCCATAAGAGCAGGCATTTTAGAGGATATGGGCTACAGTGTTGACGTGCTTGAGTTTGTAGACTTTTCGCACTCACCTAAAAATATAATGCTCAGAGCAAAAAAGACTAAAAAGCAAACCGATAAAAACCGAAAGCAAATTAAAGAGCTGCAAGAAAAATATGGTTTCACACAGACTTTGTATGATTTAACAAAATAAGAAAAACCCGTGATTTTTTAAAAAATCACGGGTTTGTTTTTATTTAATAATTATTTTCGTAAATAAGCTTTTCTACCGTCCAGTTTTTAAGAACCTCTGCCTGGTCCTTGCCTTCTTTCTTAGCACCTGCTAAATCATGGTCGCGGTAATTACCACACTCAATAGCACTTACCCCGGGAATTTCACCCTCGTAGGCTGCCACAAACTCGAGTGCATCCTTTGTGAGCTGTAAAGCGTCCTCGTGGCTCATTTTTGTTGTTAAAAAGTAAAAGCCTGTTCTGCAGCCCATAGGCCCAAAATAAATTATGTTATCCTTAAAGCTGCTGTTTCTTACAAAGGTAGCAAAAAGATGCTCCAGAGTGTGAATTGCTCCGTTTTCCATAACCTCTTCAACGTTTGGCTTTCTTGTTCTTATGTCGTAGGTTACAACCTCGCCATCCACACGGGAAATATACATTCCTCGGTCTAATTTATTGTGGTCTACGGTAAAGCTTGCTATTTTTTCCATTTTAATTACCTGCCTTTTTCTCTCTTAAATTTTTAAAAAATTCGGTTAATATTTTACTGCATTGCTCTTCAAGAATACCGCTTTCAAAGCTTGGCTTATGGTTAAAATTCAAATCAAATAAATTTACTACCGAGCCGCAGGCACCATTTTTGTAATCACTCGCACCAAAGTAAACGTTTTTAATTCTTGAATTTATAATTGCTCCCGCACACATAGGGCAGGGCTCTAAGGTAACGTAAAGGTCGCACTTAAAAAGACGCCAGCCGCCTAAATTTTTGCACGCATTGTTTATTGCCTCAATTTCTGCATGGCAAAGCGCATTTTTTTGGGTTTCTCGTCTGTTTCTGCCGGTGCCTACAATTTTTCCGTCGCATACCACTACCGCACCGACGGGCACCTCGCCCTCTGCCGCAGAAGCCTCGGCAAGAAGAAGCGCCGCCTTCATATACTCCTCGTGATTCATTAGGAAACACCCTCAGAAATAGGCTGTATTAAAGAAATTGCCTCGATTATAAAGATAATAATTGCAATAATCATAACAGGTGAAAAAATAAATTTTTTGAATTTTTCACTCGTTTTGTAATCCTCGGGACCCTTTACTGCCATAATTCTTTTGAAATCGTCTTTGTATTTTAATGCGTAAATAATTCCGCAAATTGCGCCTAAAACAGCTAATACCGCAACCGTTATATAGTAAACGTGGTCACCCGTATCCTCATCTGTAAAATATGCAACAATGTAATACATACAGGAAAGTCCGTTTACAATAAAGTGAATAATAACACCCGTCCAGATGCTTTCCGTTGCCGTAACGGCATAGCCAATGAAAAGACCGCATAATAACGCAAACGGAATTTGATTCGGTGTGCCGTGGAATATGCCAAAGCAAAATGCAGAAGCTAAAATTGCAAATAAATTACCGTATTTTCTCAAGCTTTGCATTAACACGTTTCGCATTGCAAATTCCTCAGCAAGCGGCGGCATAATTGCCGTGCCCACAAAAAACGCTATTACGTCTGCAATGCCTTTTATTTCAGGCTCGCCGCTCGAAGCAAATTCGAAGCCGAACGCATTGAAAAACACACTTATAATTCCCGTAACGTACATTGAAGCAAGGCAACCTAACACGCTTAAGAAAATAAGGCATATAGTCCTGAGCGAAAACTTAGGCGGCGCATAAATTGTTTTTTCCGTCACAGGCGCAAGCTTGTTTTTTGAAAGATATTTTTTTGCTATAAAAAACGGAATTGCGACAGCGGCAAGGGAATAAAAAATTCCTATGCTTGAAGAAAATGCATCACTGCCCTTATAATACCCCTCAAGGTTAAAAAGCACGAGCACGTTGCTTAATAAAAAGCTTACAATTAAAAATGCCAGCATAGCAAGAGCAAAAACGGTAGAAAACGTTCTTATTTCTCTTTTCTGCTCACGAAGCCTTAAAAATCTTTGTTGATTTGCAAAATAACTTTGCGGATTATTCCTTACAGCAAAGGGACTTTGCTGATTCCCGTAAAATTGCCCGTATGCCTGCTGATTCCCATACGGATACTGTCCGTACGGCATATTATAGCCATATGCATTATTAGGATTATAGCTCTGTCCACCGTTCCATTGCTGATTATTATTCTGATAATTCATCCTTACACCCCCGTTACTATACTGTCTTGTATAGGGCCTTATGTTCTGTCTAATAAATTATACCACATAAGTTTAAAATAGCAATATTTATTTAAAGTTTTGCTTTTTTCGGTTGATTATATTTACAAAACATTGTATAATTACACTATTATAATTAAAGGATGGTAGCTTATGGAAAAGACAACACATAAAATTAAAATTGCAAATGCTGCCTTCAGCATTGTTTCAAACGATTCTCCCGAATACGTTTCAGCACTTGCAAGAGAGGTAGATTTAAAAATCGACGCTCTTTTAAAAAACAACAATATGTCCACCACTCAGGCTGCTATTATTACCGCATTGGACTATGCCGATTCCTTAAAAAAGAACGATTCCTCCACTAACTCACTCAAGGAGCAGCTCAAGGAAAGCTTAAAGGACACGGCAGATGCAAAAAAAGAGGCTGCTTTTTACAAAAAAGAGCTTGAAAGATTACAGGGCAGCAAAATTGAAGATGGCGACACGCCCCCTTCACTTTGGTAAGGTGATTATTATGAGTACGTTAAAAATAAAAAAATTGAATGAAAAAGCGGTTATTCCGCAAAGGGCTACAAGCGGCAGCGCAGGAATGGACCTGTACGCTGTTTTAGACGAGCCCCTCACCTTAAAGCCGGGTGAAACAGCGCTTGTACCCACGGGAATTGCTATTGCCTTAGAAAGCGCAAACGAGGCTGCGTTTATTTTCCCGCGAAGCGGACTTGCCATAAAGCACGGCATAGGTCTTTTAAACTCCGTTGGTGTTATAGACAGCGATTACCGCGGTGAAATTAAGGTAGGCGTTATAAACCAGATAAATAAAGAGTACACCATTGAACCAAACGAAAGAATTGCACAAATGGTAATTATGCCTGTAAGTCTTCCTCAAATAGAAGAGGTTACGGAATTAGACGAAACCGAGCGCGGTGCAGGCGGCTTTGGCTCAACAAACAGATTTTAGGGTGAAGAATTTTGGCAACAATATCAGCAATTGTAACACCGCAAACCGCCGCAGGCGTCGGAATTGTGCGACTTTCCGGTGAGGATGCAATTAAAATTGCAGACACGGTTTTTAAGGGTGTTTCAGGTAAAAAATTAGAAGAAAAAAACGGATATACCGCTCTTTTCGGCCACGTTTATGACGGTGACGACGTAATAGACGAGGCTGTTGCGCTGCTTTTCAGAGCGCCTAAAAGCTATACGGGTGAGGACGTTGTTGAATTAAGCTGTCACGGCGGTCTTTACATACTTTCACGGGTTTTAAGAGCAACGCTTAATGCAGGTGCTGTGCCTGCAGAGCCGGGTGAATACACAAAAAGAGCGTTTTTGAACGGTAAAATGGATTTATCTGAGGCGGAGGCTGTTATGGCTCTTATTTCTGCTTCGGGTGAGGATGCAAGAGCTGCAACGCTCAACGCCTTAGACGGCAATCTGAGCAGAGAAATTACAGAATGCAGAGATTCTCTTGCGAGGACCGCAGCCTTTCTTGCGGCGTGGGTAGATTACCCCGACGAGGAAATTCCCGAAATTAGTGATGCGGAAATGGTTACCTCCTTTACCGATATTTTAAAAAGACTTGAAAAGCTGCTTGACGGCTTTGATGCAGGTCAGGCAATTTTAGAGGGTATAGATACAGCCATTGTAGGCAGACCAAACGTTGGTAAATCTACGCTGCTTAATGCGCTTACAGGCAGAAACAGAGCAATTGTTACCTCTGTTGCAGGCACTACGAGAGACGTGCTTGAGGAAACCGTAAGGCTCGGCAATATAACCCTGAGGCTTGCCGACACGGCAGGAATCCGCACCGAAACGGATGACGAAATTGAAAAAATAGGTGTTGAGCGTGCAAGGGAGCGCTTTGAGCGTGCAGGCCTTGTTTTTATGGTGCTTGACGGCGGTGAAAAGCTTTCGGAGGATGACAAGGAGCTGCTTTCTCTTTGCAGGGACAAGCGCAGCATTGTAATAGTAAATAAAAGTGATTTAAACAGAGCCTTTTCCATTGAAGAGCTGAAGCAGTATGCCCAAAATGTTGTAGAGCTTTCTGCAAAGGCTGGTGACGGAATTGACACTCTTAAGGAAATAGTGGAAAAAACCGTTGGCACAGATGACTTTAACCCTGCCGCACCGCTTTTAACAACCGAAAGACAGCGCGCGTGCGTTAAAAAGGCTGTGGAAAATTTAAAGGAAGCGTTAAACGGCTTGGAAATGGGCATAACAACAGATGCTATAAACGTTTCTGTTGACTGCGCAATTGAAGAGCTTTCTGTTTTAACGGGTGAAAAAGCAACGGAAACCGTTGTAAACGAGGTATTTAAAAACTTCTGCGTTGGTAAATAAAGCTATTTTTAACAATTTAACAAGCAAAACGGCAAATAACGAGTTTCTCGTAAATTTGCCGTTTTTTTGTTGTTTAGAACAATATATAAAAACAAATGCAAAGCACCACTCCCTTTCGGGAATGGTGCTTCGCTGTGGATGTGGGGTGTGAAAGAGAAAGATATGGCTTGGGCGAAAGCTCGCCCTATATAAACTCTGCATAGCAGAGAATATACCTTGTTAAGGTAACGGGAGTTAAACGTCTACAACCTGCGTTGTAACAGCTTTGCTGCACGGCTTTGAAATTCGCACAACGTATTCAAAGTACTCGTCGGTTTCGCTTTTTGCGGTGTCTGCCTCTATGCCTGCACGCCTTATGCTGTCTACCGCATGGTTCAAGGTGTTTATAAATATTCGCATATCCTTAAACACCCTTATAGGTGCGCGTGTCGGCTCCTTTTTTCGTCTTATAATATCATTTATAAGCCTTTCAGCCTCACTTACGGTTAAGTGTCTTTCTATTATTATATCTAAGGCTCGTTCTCTTGTGGGGTTATCCGGCAGAGAAAGCAGCGCTCTTGCGTGGCGCTCGCTGAGACCCGCTATTACAATTCTGTCGCGCATTTCCTCCGGCAGCCTTAAAAGCCTTAATTTATTTGAAAGCGTGGACTGTGCCTTGCCTAATTTTTTTCCGATTTCCTCCTGCGATAAAAAGTGCTCCGTCATAAGCCTTTCAATTGCAACCGCTTCTTCAAAAAAATCAAGGTTTTGCCTTTGCACGTTTTCTATAAGTGCGAAAAGTGCCGACTGCTCGTCTGAAACGTTCATTACAATGCAGGGAATTTTATTTATGCCTATCATTCTTGCGGCTCGTAATCTTCTTTCACCTGAAATGAGCTCGAAGCCGCCGTTTTCAAGAGGCCTTACGTTAATGGGCTGTAAAATTCCGTTTGCCCTTATTGACTCAGCAAGATTTTCAAGCTCTATGTAATCGAACCTGACTCTCGGCTGATGCGGGTTAGGTAAAATAGCTTCGTGTGGAATTAACTGAATCTGACAATTAGCCTTTGCCTTTGAAGATGTCTTTAACATTTTTAACAGTCCTTTATTTAAAATTGTTTTTCCACATCACTTAATTTTGCCCATTTGTCTTTCGTGAGTACAATATAGCACGAAAAGTCATAAAAATAAAGCATTTTCGGTCGTGGTAATTCGACAGAAAATGCTTTGTTTTATTAAATTTAAAGAGGCTTTTTGGCAATTTGTGCAGAAGCACGGGGGTACTTTGTCGGAATTTGCGAAATCTTTTTAAGCTTTATTATGTTTCTTTCACCCGAATCGCATAAATTGAAGCTGTATTTTTCCTCTATTTTACCTGAAAGCACCTTAATTGCATTGGCTGCATTCTCAATTTCTTGGTCGGCAAGCGCACCCTTCATAGAAATAAAGTAGCCGTCCTTTTTTACAAAAGGTAAGCAATACTCTGAAAGCACTCTTAATTCTGCAACCGCTCTTGCCGTTGCAAAATCGTAGCACTCTCTGTACTCCGCCCTTTTGCCTGCTTCCTCAGCCCTCATATTAAGTATGGTGTAATTTTCAAGCCCCATTTTTGAAGCAATATCATCTACAACCTTAAGCTTTTTGCCGGTTGAATCGAGCAACGTTACCTTTACGTCACTCCTTGCGGCTGCAATTACAAGCCCGGGAAAGCCTGCGCCCGTGCCGACGTCTATTATTTTTGAGTTTTCGGGAATTTCTACGTACTTTAAAAGCATTAAGCTATCTATAAAGTGCTTTACAGCTATGCCCTCATCATCCGTAATTGCGGTAAGATTTATTTTTTCATTCCATTCCTTAAGCTCCCTTGCATAAATTTCTAATTTTTCAAGCAGCTCTTCTGAAACAGAAAGCTCTACCGCTTCCGCTTTTTCTTTTATTATACTTTTTATAGACATATTAACCTCTGTACAATGAAGTAATTTCGAGCAACGGCTCTCTGTACTTCTTTGGAATTTTTGCTATGAAGGTATCATCCTTCAATGCCTCATTGAACAATCTCTTGTTTTCGTTATTTATCTGGAATTTTGAAATTACGTCTATGAGCTCTTCCTTCTTTTCTTTATTTGCAAGGAAGGTACAAACCGTAAATTCAACGGTAGTCTCATCTGCTGCCGCAACGTCCTCAACGTAAATTTCAATAAAGCCGTTTTTATTGATTTTTTCAAACGCCTTGCTTTCGCCGTTCACAGTAACCTTCACGTTACCCTCAATAATATCTCTGAATTTGAGAAGGTAATTTCTCTTTTCAGGTATAACGGAGAGGTCACCCTCTGCCTTTGCAATTGTAAACGTAACTGTTGAGTTATCCTCCTTTACAACAAACGGTGTATGTGCAAACGCACCTTCCTCAAAGCTTAAGCTTTCACCGTCATCCTCGTAAAGACGGAACTCGTTGTTGCCTCTGAAAATAAGAAGCTCCATATCCTTTGGATTTTCTACTGTATTTTCCGTGTCGTTCTTGCTCATAGGAATAATTGCACCCTCTTTTGCAAGAACAGGAATTGTGCTTATATCTCTGAACATTTTAACAACGGAATTACCTGAATAAATTCTTCCGTTGTAAATATCGGTATATCTGCCCTCAGGTAACCAAACCTTTGCGGCTGCCATACCAATTTCAGGATTTGTATGCTCTGTAATAGGCGCAACAATAAGCTCCGTACCAAAGAAATACTCGTTTTTCATTTTGTAAGCATTGTCTTCTTTCGGATACGTGTAATACATAGGCTCGCAAATTGCTCTGCCGTCCTTTTGTGTACGTCTGTTCATTGTGTAAATGTATGGTAAAAGCTTATGTCTGAAACGAAGATTCTCCGTTGCAATTTTTTCTATAGGTGCGCTGTACTTCCAAGGCTCCTTGCCCATAAACTCGTTTGCTGTTGAGTGAAGGCGCATAACAGGGCTGTAAATACCAAATTGCACCCATCTTATATAAAGCTCGTCATCCTTTTTACCCCAGCAGTGGCCGCCTATATCGTGGCTCCACCAGGGGTAGCCAACGTTTGCTGCATTTGATGTGAAATATACCTGGAAATCAAGGCTGGACCATTTTTGCGTTGTATCACCGCTGAAGCCTAACGGATAGCGCTGACTGCCTGCGCCTGCAAAGCGTGAAAGAATAAGCGGACGGTTGTTGTCCTTAGCGTTATCTAAGAAATGGTAATGGTTAAGCGCCCAAAGCGGGTCAAGGCCTTTGATTTTTGTACGTGTACCCTGCTGCCAGTCAATCCACCAAAAATCAACGCCCATTTTTTCCATTGGGTGGTGAAGCACCTTAAAGTAATGCTCCACAAATTTTTCGTCTGTAATATCAAATTGAACAGGCTCTTTTTTAGTTGGGTCCTGACCCATTTTTTCGCACATTTCCTCGTAGCAATCCTCATACCAACGTACGCCCTGAGATGGGTGAAGGTTAAAGGTTACCTTGTAGTTGTCATCCTTTAACTTTTTAAGGAAGCCCTGCGGGTCGGGGAATAAATCTGTGTTAAAGCTGTAGCCGGTCCAGCCAACTGACCAAACGTCGTAAATGTATTCCATAAAATTAAGGTGTGTAGAGGGCTTTACAACGTCCTTACCGAATTTTTTACGAATATCTACCCAGTGCCAGTCCATATCTACAGTAGCAACCGTAATCGGAATTTCTTCCTTTTTAAAGCGGTCCATAAGAGATAAATATTCCTCCTGAGTGTAAGCCTTATATCTGCTCCACCAGTTAGAAAGCGCATAACGCGGTATGAGAGGTGTTTCACCCGTAAGGCGGTACAAATCTCTTGTAGCGCCGATATAATCGTAGCCGTAAGCAAAGTAATACTCGTCAAGCTCCTTTGCTTTTCTTGGTAAAATTTTGCCGTCGTCTGTTAAAATTAACGTTTTACTGTCATCAAGAATTGCAACGCCGTCCTTTGAACAAACACCGTCACCTAAAGTGATTATACCTGCGGTAACGTCAAGTGTACGGCAGGTACCCTTAAGGTTACCCGAGTAATAGTCTGTAACAACTCTGCCGTCACGAAGCTTTATTCTCACCATTTTCTTTTCTGTGAAGGAGTAAAGGAAATTTGCCTTGGTAGTTTTAATTTCTACGAAGCCGTTACCGTTTTTTGTTTCAAAGCGCGGCTCGTCAAAGTCTCTGAACCACACAGCCTGAGTAGGCTCGTCGCAGAAAACTCCGTTTTGTGTTTCTTCAACACGCACAAGGCACGGTGTAAGCACGGTAATTCTTGTATTACCGTTTACAATTACGTGGCTCTCCTTTGCCTTTGGTGAGGTTTTAATTTTAAATTTGTCGAAATATCTTTCCATATTACTTGCCCTCTTTTTCTTCGTGATATTCTTTTTCTGTATTTACACTCCAGATAGCCGTTTTATCCGGGTTGTTTTCTGTTATTGCTTGAGCCGCCTTTATACCCGTAAGCATAGAGTGGTCCATATTATTATAGCGGTGCTGTCCGTTTCTGCCAATGCAATAAAGATTTTCTATTGTATCAAGATATTTTTGAAGCACAGGAAAGTCCTTGTAGGTGCCAAAATATGCAGGATACGCTTTTTTCACCTTTGTTGTAAAGCTATCTATAATATCTTCTTTTTTAATAATTCCCGTTTTTTCAAGCTCATCTGCCGCAAAGGCAATAAACTCCTCGGGCGATTTATTCCACAGCTCATCATTTTCATTGCAGAAATATTCAAGCCCAACCCAAACGTGCTCCTTAAAATCGTCTACCATATAGGGTGACCAGTTGTTAAAGATTTGCAGCCTGCCAAGCCTTACGCCTCTGTCTTGAATATAAATCCAGCAGTCGGGCACGTTGTTGTTTATTGTTTTGATTTTTGTTTTATTTTCTATTTGCAGCCTTTTAAGCAAAAGACCTACGGTAATAAAATCTCTGTAGGGTAGGCCCTCGGCTATTTTCCTTTCCTGCTCGGGGAATTCATCAATTGCCGCGGCTAAATCCTTAATCGGCATAGAGGAAACGAGGTAATCGCAAAAAATTTCTTCTTGCTTTTTAAAATCAGCAGAGCCTTCTTCTGTATTTTCAATTATTACAGATTTTACCTTGCTTCCCTCAAGGTTTATTTTTACTACCTTGTAGTTTTTCTTTACCTCGGCGCCCTTTTGCTCGCACAAAAACGAAAGCCTTTCCCACATTTGACCGGGTCCGAATTTGGGGTAATAAAACTCTTCGATAAGCGAGGTTTCCGTGCTTTTGCTGTTTTTGCAAAAAGCTTTTTTTAGGGCAGAAAAAACAACCCTTGAAACGGAAAGCCCCTTAACTCGCTGTGCGCCCCAGTCGGCAGAAATGTTTTTAGGGTGTACACCCCACAGCTTTTCGGTATAATCCTCAAAGAAAAGCTCGTAAAGACGTCTGCCGAAACGATTTATATAAAAATTTTCCAACGAATCCTCAGGTAATTTTTTAATTGCACTTTTTAAATAATCAATACCGCAAAGCAGAGTATCCTTAAAGCCTATGTTAATAAACGTTTGCGGCTTTAACGATATTGGGTAATCAAAAAACCGATTTTTATAGTAAATTCTCGACACCCTGTTTCTTATAAGAAAAACGTTGTCTGTTTTTTCGGGGTCTGCGCTGTTTTCTGCAGCAAAGCTTTTTTGGGTGTTTAAAATAATATCATCCTTAGCAGGAGCGCTTTGCAGCGGCATAATCTCCTGCCACAGCTCCATAACTCTTTTATCCTTAGAAAAAAAGCGGTGGCCACCAATATCTATTCTGTTTTCCTTAAAGGCCTCTGTTCTAGAAATTCCGCCAATAAAATTTGTTTCTTCAATTATTATCGGCTTTATTTCCTCAGTAGCCTGAAGCATAGAATAAGCACAGGTAAGTCCCGCAGGACCTGCGCCTATAATTACCGCTTGTTTCATTTTCGTCATCCTTTATAACGATTATTGTTAGTCGAAACAGTGTAATTTTACACTGTTTCGATACCAAATCTTATATTTGGTATCGAATTTTCTTCGAAAATTCGACTTTAATCCTTTCATTGACTGTAATGCAAAATTGTGTTTTCGAAAAACAATTTTGCTAAAAGCCGATAAAATCGGCTTTTACGAAACGCAACTGCGTTTCGACTAATTACAATCATTATAAATTAAGTACCGCTTTTATATTTTCTCCCAAAATACCTTTTTTAGCCTCCTCGGTTATAGGAAGCTTTTTAATTCTTTCTATTGCGTTTTTGGTGTACTCAACATCCTTGTAAGGAAAATCGAGACCAAAAATACTATTCTTTTCACCTGTTTGGTGAATCAAAGTACAAAGGTCGTCATCTGTTAGCGACCACGCACCGCAGCGTGTGTTGCCTAAAGCATCCTTTTCCATAGCAATGCTTGTAAGCCCTGCGTAAATATTATTGCCCTTGCGGCTGTTATTGTTCATAACAAGAAGCGCCTCTTTAAAAAAGCTATAGCCGCCAACGTGCTCCATACTGAATTTAAGACTTGGAAAATTATATGCTACCTCATCAAAAAGAAGCATGCTGTAATCCTTTATTCTGTGCCAGTGAAGGCCTGTGTGAAAGGAAATAAAGAGCCCTTGCTTTTCTGCCTCGGCATATACCTCGAAAAGCTCTCTGCCGTCCACCTTAACCTCTTGTGCGGCAGGGTGAATTTTTATACCCTTAAAGCCCAATTCCTTTATTTCCTTTACCTGGCTGTTAATTGAGCCAATATCAAAATTAATTGTGCCGAAGCCAATTAAATTATTGTCGTTTTTAATTTCCTCGTACAACCATTTATTCTGGTTGATTTTAATTCCTACACGCTCCGTCTGATGGTTAAAGGGGGCAAAGCAAATTGTTGCTTCAATGCCGCACTCTGCCATAAGCTCCTTTAAATTTTCAAGCTGCGCATTCTCCTTTGCGCCCTTCGGAAAAACGTGTGCGTGGTTTGCAATTATTCTGTAATCACCCATTTTAATCCTCCATAAAAGAAAGGAAATCCATTAAATCGCTTAAATCCTCGTTATCGTCAACAGGCTCATCCTCGGGAATATCGCTGTAATAGTCCCAAAGCAGCTCCTCCTGATTTTCTGTAAGCGGGGAAGCAGGAATATCCTCAATAACCTCCATCTTTCTTGTTTTTGCCCAAAGAGATGGTGTTATTCTTACGGTGTAACCGCAAGCAGAAGGACAAAGCCACTCTGTCATTGGTAATTCGGGCAAGCCAAAGGCAGAAAGAATAGACATAATTACACCGCCGTGTGTAAAAATAGCACAGCTTGTGGTGCCCGTTTTAATAAGTCCGTCTACCGTTTTAATGAAGGCGTCGCAAACTCTTGTTGAAAACTCCTGGTTGCTTTCACCGTTTAACGGCTTTGCATCCGGACCGCCTGCGAGCCACTCGGAAAATTCCTTGTGCGGAGCTAACTCTGCCGCTGTAAGGTTTTCAAATTCACCAAAATCACACTCGTCAAAGCCACGCATTTCTATTGGAGTTTTATCAGGATATATTATTTTTGCCGTTTCTATGCAACGCTTAAGGGTGCTTGAAAAAACTACGTCTGCCTTTGGGTAGTCGTAATCCTTAAGCATGGTATTTAACTGGTCAATACCCTCCTTACACAGGGATTCATCTGTATGACCTATGTACCTGCCCTCTAAATTTCCTTTTGTGTAAGCGTGTCTTATTAAATGAATTGTGTAACTTTTCATTGCAATCTCCGTTCAAATGGTGTAATATATTATACAAATAGTATAACTTATAAGTAGGTGTTTTTACAAATGGTAAATTATGCAGAACGACTTTGTGAATTAAGAACTGAAAAAGGCATAAGCCAAAAAGACGCTGCAAGAGATTTGGGTGTTTCTCAGGCCCTGCTTTCACACTATGAAAAGGGCATAAGAGAATTTGGTTTAGACTTTTTAAACCGTGCCGCCGACTACTACAAGGTTACTACCGACTATATTTTAGGCAGAACCGACAGCCGAACGGGACTTGAGTCCTCCTTTTTCCAGGACAGGGAGGAGGATGGTATATATAATACCACAACTATATACCGCGCTGCAATATTTATTCACGAAAGAATGAATACAGGCTCCGCTTTGGCAGGTGACAGCGCAGATATGCTTTATTCAATAGCGCTTTACAGAACGCTTTTTACCGCCGCGCAAAAGGGATATATTCCAAAAAGATGGTTTTCACTTCCGCCTAAAATTGCCGAAACTCTGCCAATGGCTGTAACGGAGGGAATTCTGCAAAACTTTCCGGATAAATCGCCAAACGCAAAAAGGTACGGCAGCCCCGAGCCAAAATCTATTGAAACCGTTATTAAAACAATAGAAGCCTATATTAAAAAAGCAGCAACAGATATAGTTAAATCTGTTGATTAAAAACTGTTTTTGGGTTGTAGCATTTCTGCTACAACCCATTTTATTTTAAAATTAACCTTTAAGAATTTCTTTGTACATTCTTATATATTCGTTTGCAGATTTGCCCCAGCTGTTATCACTTTCCATAGCACGCTTAACAAGGATTTTCCAGCCCTTTTTGTCTGAATAGCCCTCGCAGGCTCTTTTTATTGCGTGGAGCATTTCGTGAGCGTTGTAGTTTGCAAACGTAAAGCCGTTACCCTCACCGTCACCGCTGTCCTTAACAGAGTCACGAAGACCGCCTGTTTCACGTACAATCGGAATAGAGCCGTAGCGTAAAGCAACCATTTGAGAAAGTCCGCAAGGCTCACTCTTAGACGGCATTAAGAAAAGGTCTGTACCTGCATAAATCTTTCTTGCCAAATCCGGAATAAAGCCCAAGCAAAGACCTACCTGCTCAGGGTATCTGCTTGCAAGTCCTCTGAAGAAATCCTCGTACTCACTGTCACCCGAGCCTAAAACAACAAGCTGAATGTCAGTAGTTGCGAGCAATTCGTCAAGCACAGCCTTGCACAAATCAAGACCCTTATGAGAAACAAGGCGTGTAACCATACCCATAACGGGGGTGTCCTTCTTTTCGGGAAGCCCAAAGAATTTTTGAAGCTCTCTTTTATTTGTTGCCTTGCCTGTCATTTTTTCACTTGAATAATTTTTGAAAACGTCCTTATCTGTTTCAGGGTTATAGTTTTCAACGTCTATTCCGTTAAGAATACCGCGGAGCTTAAAGCTGCGCTCCTTAAGAATGGTATCAAGACCGTGAGAATACCACGGGTCAAGAATTTCCTTTGCATAGGACGGGCTTACTGTAGAAACAGCGTTTGCACATTCAATTGCAGCCTTTGCAAAGTTAACGGCGTCGTCATACTCAATAAGATTTTTATTGCTGTAATCAAGACCAATAACGTTATCAATAAGCTCCTTACCGTAAACGCCCTGGTACTGTATGTTGTGAATGGTAAATACAGTTTTAATATTTTCATAGCCCGGCTGTGTAGCATAAATAGTGCTGTAATAAAGCGGTGTTAATGCTGTTTGCCAGTCATTACAGTGAATTACGTCGGGCTTAAAATCTATGTGCGGAATAATTTCTAAAATAGCACGTGAGAAAAATGCAAAGCGCTCTGCGTCATCATAATAGCCATAAAGACCATCACGCTTAAAGTAATATTCATTATCAAGAAGATAATACGTTACTCCGCCGTATTTTGCCTCAAAAATACCACAATATTGCCTTCTCCATGCGACCGGCACAGAAATGCTTGTGATAAATTTCATTGTATCTCTGAGCTCTTGCTTAATTGTGCTGTAAAGCGGCATAACCACCCTGCAGCCTATAAGTCTTTTTCTTAATGCCTGTGGCAAAGAGCCTGCAACGTCTGCAAGACCGCCGCTTGCCGCAAACGGCAATGCTTCACTTGCTGCATATAAAACTTTCATAATTTTACTCCTTTAAGATGACGGGAGTCTAACCCCGTACGCCTAAAATTTAAATCCGAAACCTTTTTCCTCAATCCAACATTCCGGACGCATTAAAAATACTTGTCAAATCTTCAAATAAGCCGGAGGAAAAGAAAATAATTAAACCGAGAATAACAAGAATAAACGGCGCCATAATTTCTATTGCAGTTTTTATGCGCTGCATTTTTCTGTACCCGTAAAATTGCTTTTCCACCTTTTCTATTCTCTCTACAAGGGCATTGTATTGCTCTGCTGTTATTCCCGCACCTGCATTTACCGGAGCTGCAGGCCTTGCGGCAACCGGCTTTTTAACACCTTCAAATTGATTAAAGGCTACAGGCTCAGCCACCGGCTTTGGAGCCTCAGGCAAATATTTTGCACTTAATGCCCTTAATACACCCTCTGTTGACGGCTCTCTTTCTACCTCCTTTGAGATAATAGATTCAAGCCACCTTATCTGTGCTGCCGCAGGAAGCTCGTCTGCGTATATTTTTTTAACCTGCTTTTCGCAAAACGAGCAAATTTTAACCTCAGTATTTTCTACGCTGCAGGCTACAAAATCGAGCTCGTCGGTTCTGCAGCCGCAAAAAGGACAAACAGCCATGCTCTTACTCCCTTTCAATTTTAACAATTAAATTACTATGTTTTTACCCACAATGAACGGATAGCTCTTGTCACCGGAAAGCTTTTTGTTTGGTGTAATAACAGAGTTTTTATCCATAATTACACAGTTAAGGCTTACGTTTTCGCTTACAAGAGAATCCTGCATAACAATTGAGTTTTCAATCACGGCGCCTCTTGCAACGTTTACGCCTCTGAAAATAATACTGTTTTTAACAGTACCCTCAATAATGCAGCCGTCTGCAATAAGAGAATTTTCTACCTTACTGTTTATGCCGTAGCGCACGGGCATATCGTTACGAACCTTTGTGTAAATTGGTCTGTCCTTGTTGAAAAGGTCTTTTCTTGTAGCCTTATCAAGAAGCGCCATATTTGCTTCAAAATATGCTTCAACACTGTCTATTTCGCAGCCCCAGCCGGTAAACTCATAGCCGTAAACGTTAAGGTGCTCAACGTTCTTTTGAATAATATCCTTTTCAAAGTTTGTGTAGCCTGCGCTGAGTGCATCTGTAATTAAAGACTCAAACAGAGCTTTTCTGATAAGAATAATATTTGTTGAGAAATTAACGTCCTCTTTATTTTCAGGGTTAACCGCTACGCTTGTTACCTTGCCGTCCTCAGCAACTGTAAGTGTCATCATATTTTCAAGTGACGGTAATTTACCCTTTTTATAAACGATTGTAATATCTGCATCCTTTGCTGAGTGGAAATCAAAAACCTCAGCTAAATCTATGTTGCAAATAAAGTTAGTGTCTGAAAGAAGAATGTATTTTTCGTTGCAGGATTTAACAAAATCCTTGATTCTTCCAAGCACCTCTATTTTATTTGTTGAGTCGTGCTCTGCGCTTGACGGATTAAACGGAGGTAAAAGGTAAAGTCCGTCTACCTTTCTTGAAAGGTCCCACGGTCTGCCGTTACCAACGTGGTCCATAAGAGAACGGAAATGGCTGTTTGTAATAAGACCAACCTTTGTCATTCCGCTGTTTACAAGGTTTGAAAGAACAAAGTCGATAAGTCTGTAGCGGCCACCGTAAAGCATAGAGCCCATTGTTCTTCTTTGAGTTAAATCCTTAAGACAGGAGTCATAGGAGTTTGAGTAAACTATACCAAGAACGTTTTTCGGCATCATACGCTTTCGCCCCCTTTCACGTCTTCAGCAACTGTTGTTTTTGCCTTAACCTTAGCGTCTTTGCCAATTGTTATTCCCGAGCCGATAACGCTAACGCCCCATTCGTCAAGGTTAGCAACCTTCTCAGGATTTTCACCAACTATGGCACCTTCTTCAATAATTGCGTTTTCAGCAACAATTGAGTATTGCACCACAGCACCCTTTTTAATAACTGCACCCGGCATAACTATTGAGTAGTGTACAGCCGCGCCTGCTTCAACCGTAACGTCGGAGAAGAGCACGGAATAATCTACGTCACCCTCAATTTCGCAGCCCTCGGCAACAATTGAGTTTTCAACCTTTGCCTTGTCAGAAATATACTGCGGTGCTGAGGAATCACTTCTGCCGTAAATCTTCCAGGAATCATCTGCTAAATCTATATTTGCCTTCGGGTTAAGCAAATCTAAGTTTGCCTCCCAAAGAGAATCAATAGTACCAACGTCCTTCCAATAGCCCTCAAAGCCGTAAGCGAAAAGTCTTTCACCTGCTTCGTGCATTGCAGGAATAACGTTTTTACCAAAGTCGTTTGAGGAGTTAGGGTCGTTTTCGTCATCTATGAGATATTTGCGAAGCTTCTCCCAAGTGAACATATAAACACCCATAGAAGCCTTGTTGCTTTTTGGCTCCTTCGGTTTTTCCTCAAATGCGGTAATTCTTCCGTCCTCATCCGTAAACATAAGACCGAAGCGGGAAGCCTCCTCCCACGGGACCTCAAGCATTGCTATTGTGCAGGCTGCATCCTTCTCCTTGTGGAATTTAAGCATCTCTGCATAGTCCATTTTATAAATATGGTCACCGGAAAGAACAGCAACGTACTCCGGATTGTACCTGTCAATAAAATGAATATTCTGGTAAATTGCATTTGCAGTACCCTTGTACCATTCCTGACCGCTTATAGCCTGGTATGGTGAAAGCACGTGCACGCCACCACCGATTTCGCGGTCTAAATCCCACGTGCTACCGCTGCCGATATAATCGTTAAGCACTAGCGGCTGGTATTGTGTTAAAACGCCTACCGTTGTAATACCTGAGTTTGTGCAGTTAGATAACGGAAAATCTATAATTCTGTATTTTCCGCCGTAGGGAACAGCAGGCTTTGCTATATTTTTTGTAAGAACGCCAAGACGAGAGCCCTGACCGCCTGCTAAAAGCATTGCTATGCATTCAGTTCTTTTTGCCATTGTTTTTACTATCCTTTCCTGTTTCTTTTTGTGTTTTTAATTTTAAATAGATTGTAGAAAGCGGCGGAAGCTTCAGGTCAATTGACTGAGCATATTCGCCGTACGGCTCATCCAGAGTCTTGTAAGACTTTTTGATTTTCTCACCTGAGCCGCCATACTTTTCCGAATCTGAATTGAAAATTATTTCGTAAGTGCCTTTTTCAGGAACACCTATTTTATAAATCGGTCTTTCAACCTTTGTAAAGTTGCAAACCGCAATTACCTTTTCGTTGCTTTCATCTGTTCTTGCAAACGCAATAACAGAGTTGTTGTTATCATCACTTACAAGCCAGTTAAAGCCCTCCCAGCTGTAATCTACCTGCCAGAACGGAGCGTGCTTTTTGTAAATGGCGTTAAGCTCCTTTACGTAGGTCTGTAAATTTCTGTGGGCGTCGTACCCTAAAAGCAGCCAGTCAAGACCCTTTTTGTAATCCCACTCAATAAACTGACCTATTTCCGAGCCCATAAACAAAAGCTTTTTGCCGGGGTGTGCATACATATAGCCCAAAAAGGCTCTTACACTTGCAAATTTTTCCTCGTAGCTTCCGGGCATTTTGTTTATGAGCGAGCATTTTCCGTGTACTACCTCGTCGTGCGAAATAGGAAGCACAAAATTTTCGGAAAACGCATAGAAGAATGAAAAGGTTACTAAGTTGTGGTTAAACTTTTTATGAATACCCTCTAAGGAAAAATACCTTAAAATGTCATTCATCCAACCCATATTCCATTTAAAGTTAAAGCCTAAGCCGCCTGCATAAACAGGCTTTGAAACAAGCGGCCACGCGGTGCTTTCCTCAGCAATCATACAAACGTCGGGGTGTGCTCTGAAAACCTCCTCGTTAAGCTCCTGTAAAAACTCTACCGCCTCGTAGTTTTTGTTGCCGCCGTCCTTGTTTGCAATCCAATGACCGTCGTCTCTGCCGTAGTCGAGGTAAAGCATGGAGGCAACCGCATCTACTCTTAAGCCGTCTATGTGGTATTCATCAAGCCAGAAGCAGGCGTTAGAAATAAGGAAGCTTTTAACCTCGTTTCTGCCAAAGTCAAAAACCTTTGTGCCCCATTGAAGGTGCTCGCCCTTTCTTACGTCCTTATACTCGTAGCACGCCTCTCCGTCAAAGCTTGCAAGTCCGTGAGCATCCTTCGGAAAGTGTGCCGGTACCCAGTCAAGAATCACGCCTATGCCTGCCTTGTGAAATTCATCTATAAGATATTTAAAATCGTCGGGCGTGCCGTAGCGTGAGGTTACCGCAAAATAGCCCGTTACCTGATACCCCCAGGAGCCGTCAAACGGATACTCCGAAACAGGCATCATTTCTATGTGAGTGTAGCCCATTTTTTTAACGTAGGGTACTAACTCCTTAGCTAAATCTCTGTAGCTTAAAAAGTTACCGTCCTCGTGCTGCTTCCACGAGCCTAAGTGCATTTCGTAAATATTTACGGGTGCTTTATAAATTGACGTATTTTTTCTTTGCTCAAGCCATTTTTCATCTCGCCATTTATAATTGCCCTTAAATATTTTTGAGGCTGTGCCGGGACGGGTTTCCGCATGAATTGCGTAAGGGTCCGCCTTAAAATGCTTTTCTCCCTTGCCGTCTGTAATAAGAAACTTGTATGCGTCGTAAAGCTTTACGTTTTCGCAAAAAGCCTCCCAACAGCCTGCCTCGTTAAGTCGCGTCATTACCGAGGCGTTTTCATCCCAGCCGTTAAAGTCGCCGACAACGCTTACGCTGCTTGCGTGCGGAGCCCACACTCTGAAAACGTATTTGCCGTTTTCAATTTCGTGAGCACCGAAAAACTCCTGCGCCTTGTAGTTTTTTCCTAAATGAAAAACGTAAATAGGAAAATCATTAGGATTAACGTCCTGCTCTTTAATTTTCACTTTTTCACCCCATATCAAAAAAGTTCATTCCAGAGTGGGATGCTCTGCTAAAATTTTTAGAATAGCCCTTTCCCTCTCCAAGACATAATACTATATTTTAAATATAACAAAACGCTTTGTTGAATTCAAGTGGTTTTTGATATATTTTGTTCAAAGCCCCTTTAAAGTTTTTTACTAAAATTTGGTTATTTTGCACAACAAATGTTGATTTTAAGTCGAAAAAAGAAATATTTAAACCTCTGCCAAAATATGTAAAAATTTTGTAAAAACACTATTTTTTGTGGTTGTTTTTTCTTTTTCCGAATAATAACTCGATATTTTGTGCTATTATATTTTAGTCAAATAATTAATTATAATCTTATACAAAAAGTGAGTGAAGAAAACAAAATGATTAGAAAGCTTTTAGGTTATGCAAAGGGCTACAGAATTTTTTCTGTGCTGGCACCTGCTACAATAGTGCTTGAGGTTTTGCTTGAGGTTGCTATTCCTTTTTTAATGTCGGTAATAATTGACTCCGGCATAAACGGCTTACCGCTTTCAAGCAAGGACGGAGTTGTGGTAGACCTTTTAATAAAGCTCGGCTTTGCAGAAAAGCAGGGGCTCGATTTAGTTATTTCTACCGGTTCGCTTATGGTTTTAATGGCTTGTATCTCTCTTGCGTGCGGCGCTTCTGCTGCATATTTTGCCGCAAAGGCAGGCACCGGCTTCGGAAAAAATTTAAGAGGTGCACTGTTCTCCAAAATTCAGGACTTCTCCTTTTCTAACGTAGATAAATTTTCAACCGGCTCACTCATTACAAGAATGACGACTGACGTAAATATGATTCAAAACGCCTACATGATGGCGTTAAGAATGCTTGTTCGTTCTCCGCTTATGTTTGTAATGGCAATCGGCATGGCACTGGGCATAAACAAAAAGCTCTCACTCGTGTTTCTCATAATCGGCCCGCTCCTCGGCTTTGCCCTTATTTTTATAGGCACAAGGGCTCACCCGAGATTTGAGCGTATGTTTAAAAAATATGATAAATTCAATACATCTATTCAAGAAAATTTAATTTCCATAAGAGTTGTGAAGGCGTTTGTGCGCTCAAAGCACGAAAAGGAAAAATTCCGAATCTCAAACGACGAGCTGAAGGCTGCATCAATATTTGCAGAAAAGCTTATAATTTTAAACAGCCCGATTATGATGCTTGCTGTTTACTCCTGCATTTTATCTATTCTTTGGTTTGGCTCAAAGCTTATTTTTGTGGGTGAAATGCAGTTAGGCGACCTTATGAGCTTTATTACCTACGTGCAGCAAATTCTTATGTCGCTTATGATGATTTCTATGATTTTCGTTATGTCCGTTATGGCAAAGGCATCTATGCGACGTGTTTGCGAGGTGCTCGAGGAAGCGCCCGGTATCAGCGACGATACCGCAGACGAGGGCTTGCAGGTTGCTTCGGGTGACATAGAATTCAGAAACGTTTTCTTCAAATACAACAGCAATGCTGAGGAGCCCGTGCTTTCAAACGTAAGCCTTTCTGTAAAATCGGGTGAAACCATTGGTATTTTAGGCGGTACGGGCAGCGCAAAATCCTCTTTGGTACAGTTAATTCCCCGCCTTTACGACGTTACCGAGGGTGAGGTTTTAGTCGGCGGCAGAAACGTTAAGGATTATAAATTAAGCACCTTAAGAAACAGCGTTTCCATGGTGCTTCAGTCTAACCTGCTTTTCTCCGGCACAATAGAAGAAAACCTTCGTTGGGGTAATGAAAACGCCACTATGGAGGAGATAAGAGCAGCTGCAAAAATTGCTTGTGCAGACGACTTTGTTATGAGCTTCCCCGACCAATATGCCACAGACTTAGGTCAAGGCGGCGTAAACGTTTCCGGCGGACAAAAGCAGAGGCTTTGCATAGCAAGAGCGCTTCTTAAAAGTCCTAAAATTCTTATTCTTGACGACTCTACAAGTGCGGTAGATACAGCCACCGACGGAAAAATACGCGAGGGTATGAAAACCGCTCTTCCAAACACAACGAAAATTATAATTGCTCAAAGAATAAACTCCATTCAGCACGCAGATAAAATAATTGTCTTAGATGACGGTAAAGTAAACGACGTTGGCTCTCATGAAGAATTACTTGCTCGTAACGAGATTTATAAGGATGTTTATTTTTCTCAGCAAGAGGGCAAAATGGAGCAGTAAGGGGTGAGTGGAATGGCAGAAAAACAAATTAAAAAGCCGGGGTCCGGCGGACCGGGTCCTGCAGGCAGAATGAAATTCGAAAAACCTAATGATGCAGGTAAAACTCTTTTAAGACTTTTGGGCTATGTGGTTAAAAACAAATCACTTTTAGTGCTTGTTGCCGTGCTTGTTTTCATAAGCTCCGGTGCAGGCGTTGCGGGCACCTACCTTTTGACACCAATAATAAATGAAATTGGTGAGGTGCTGAAATCGGGCACCTTTGATATGACCAACATAATTAAATATCTTGTAATTATAGGTGTAATTTACGCCTGCGGTGCCATTGCTCAGTACGTTTACCAAAGAGTTATGCTCAACATTTCGCAAGGCACTCTGAATCTTTTAAGAAAAGACCTTTTCGAGCATCTTCAGGAGCTCCCTATTAAATTTTTTGACACCAACACTCATGGTGAGCTTATGAGCCGCTTCACAAACGATACGGACACCATACGCGAGGCAATAAGTCAGGGTCTTGTGCAGGTTATTTCCTCCGTTGTTACGGTTGTAGGTATTTTTCTTATGATGCTTTATATAAGCCCTGCACTTACGGGACTTATAATAATTATGCTTTTTGTAATGCTCAGAATCATAAAGCTTATAGGCGGAAAGAGTGCAAACTTCTTCAGAAAGCAGCAGCAAAATATTGGTGCGGTAAACGGCTATATTGAGGAATTCATTGAGGGACAAAAGGTTGTAAAGGTCTTTTGCCGTGAAGAAAAATCGAAAGAGGATTTTTCAGTATTGAACGAGGCTTTAAGAAAATCTTCAACTAACGCCCACACCTGCGCCAGCATAATAATGCCTATTATGGGCAACCTTTCCTACTTTAACTTTGCAGCAACTGCTGCCCTTGGCGCATTCATAATTATAAAATTCGGCGCTACTCAATTAAGCGGCGCACCCGCCTTCCTTTTAGGCGGTCTTGAGGGTGCCCTTACCATAGGCTCTCTCGCTGCATTTTTACAGTATACAAGGCAATTCTCAAACCCTATAAGCCAGGTTTCACAGCAATTAAACAGTATTCTTGCCGCACTTGCAGGTGCAGAAAGAATTTTTGCTATTATTGACACAAAGCCTGAGGAGGATGAAGGCTACGTTACCTTAGTAAACGCTATTGTTGACGAAAACGGCAATATAACCGAGAGTGAAAGCCGCACGGGTGTGTGGGCTTGGCGTCACCCTCATTCAGAGGACGGCTCCGTAACCTACACGCTGTTAAAGGGTGACGTACGCTTCCACAACGTTACCTTCTCCTACGACGGAAAGAAGACCGTGCTTAAAAACGTTTCTCTTTATGCAAAGCCGGGTCAAAAAATTGCTTTTGTAGGCTCAACGGGTGCAGGAAAAACAACCATTACAAATCTTATAAACCGTTTTTATGATATTGACGAGGGTAAAATTACCTACGACGGTATTAACGTTAAGAAAATCAAAAAGGATGATTTAAGACGCTCGCTTGCTATGGTGCTTCAGGATACTCACCTGTTCACCGGCACGGTTGAGGATAACATCCGCTACGGCAAATTAGATGCAACCCACGAGGAAATTGTAGAGGCGGCAAAGCTTTCTAATGCGCACAGCTTTATAAAAAGATTGCCCGACGGCTATAACACTATGATTACTGGTGACGGCGGCAATCTTTCACAGGGACAAAGACAGCTGCTTGCCATTGCACGTGCCGCGGTTGCAAATCCGCCCGTTCTTATTCTTGACGAGGCAACAAGCTCTATTGATACAAGAACGGAAAAGCTTATTGAAAAGGGTATGGATAAGCTTATGGAAAACAAAACCGTTTTTGTTATTGCACACAGACTTTCTACCGTAAGAAACTCAAATGCAATTATGGTGCTTGAGGACGGCGAAATTATAGAAAAGGGCGACCACAACACGCTTATTGAGGAAAAAGGTAAATATTACAAGCTGTACACGGGACAGTTTGAATTATCGTAAACTACGGGGCTGTAAAAAACTTTGCGTTTTTTACAGCCTGTTTTTTCCCGGGTTACCGGGTTACAAATATTAAGATTTTGTAATAAGTATTGAGAATTTTTCAAAAATGTATATAATAGAATAAACTAAACTCATAAACTGAACTCATATTTTTCAAAAAATTATGTGTGGTATTTTATTATGGAACGTATTTTTAAATCTGAAAAAGCTATTAAAACAATAGAAGATATACGAAAATTTTTGTTGAGCGACAGATGGCTTGCAATTCTCTTTTTCGTTTCTATGATTATAGTAGGGCTGCACTCCCATATGCCGAAAGAAGGCTTTCATATATGGGGTACGGTTGTTATGGCTTACATAACGGGTCTTGTTTTCTTGTTCACGGGCGATATTATGGCTATGCTTACGCCACTGCTGTTTACTTACCTTGTTGCCATACGGTGCTACAACTCTCTTGAGGACTTTAAAAAAATATGGTTTTTAATTGTTCCTCTTGTATTAATTTTGCTGTTTAACATATTTGCTTACGGCAAAAAGCCTACCATAAAGGGCTCTCAGTTTATACCTATGCTGCTTGTTTCCATAGCGGTTACCTTAGGCGGTGCAGGCGTCATTTCTAAAGAGGATTACTTTGGCGGAGCTGCGCTTTACAATATGCTTGGCATAGGCTTCGGTATGCTGCTTTTCTACTGTGGGCTTTACCCGAGAATTTCTACGGAAAACGGCTATTCGCTCATAGAAAAGCTTACTAAAATAATGGTTTACGTAGGTCTTGCAGGCGCACTTATGATTATTGCTCATTATATTATTAACATTAACGACGTTATTGATAATATTATAAATGAGAATAAGGGCGGTATTCTTTATATGAGGTGGCGTAACAACACCTCTACCATTCTTATGATGGCAATGCCGTTTGCCTTTTTTGCGGCAAACAAAAAGTCTTATTCTATTATTATAGGCTTCATTTTCTACCTTGCTATGCTCCTTACGGGCTCACGCGGAGGTATGGTTTTCGGCACGGTTGAGCTTGTTATGTGTATTATTATGTTCGTGCTTTACGACAGAAGAAGGCGCCTTGCCTACGCTTCTATTTGCGGCTGCTTTGTAATTGTGGCGCTTATATTCCTGCCGGAAATAACTCAATTTTTAAACTACACCTTAAGCCGACTTTTCAAAGTGCTTAACGAGTTCCTTTTAGGCGGTGAGGATACCGAAACACGTGTAAGACACTACGCACGCGGTGTTAAAGATTTCTTTAACCACCCTGTTTTCGGTACGGGTCTCGGCAATATGACCAACCGCGATATTTTTAAAAGCAAGCCCGGCTCTCTTTGTTGGTACCACTGCGAGCCGATTCAAATTGCAGGCAGCTTCGGCACAGTAGGTATTGTTGCCTTTGTGTACCAGTTCATTAAAAGGAATACGCTCATTTGGAAAAAGGCAACTCTTTTTAATATGACTATTTTCCTTTCTTATATAAGCCTTGAGCTTATGTCTCTTGTAAACCCGGGTATTCTTTGCCCCGTGCCTTACCTTTTACTTGTAATAATATATATGATTGTTGTAGAAAAATGCGACGACGGTGAGGCTCAGGAAAGAATTCCCATTCTGCAAAAATTCAAAAACAAAAAACAGAAAAAAGCAGAAGAACCGGAAAAGGAATTAGTAACAAAATAAAAAACACGACACAGCCGGCTGTGTCGTTTTTTCTTTTTGGTTTAATAATATCTTACAAGAGAAACAACCTTTCCGAGAATTACAACCTCGTTTGTAATAATCGGCTCAAATTCATCATTCTCAGGCTGTAAACGGAAGTGACCGTTTTCTTTAAAAAATCTTTTAACGGTTGCTTCATCCTCAAGCATTGCAACAACAATATCACCATTATTTGCATACGGTGTTTTTTCTGCTATTACAATGTCGCCGTCGTGAATACCTGCCCAAAGCATACTTTCACCGCGCACCTTAAGAGCGAACAACGGCTTGTCGCGTGACACTCTGCCGCCGTAAGGAATGTAGCCTTCTATTTGCTCAACTGCAAGTATAGGCAAGCCTGCGGTTACCGTACCAATGAGCGGTACCTGCGTGTAGTTTTCCTCCTGACCTAAAATGCGGATAGCTCTTTTTAAAAGTGGGTCACGTAAAATGTAGCCCGCCTTTTCAAGTGTCTGAAGATGTGCGTGAACGGTAGACGTGGATTTTAAGCCTACAGCCGCGCCAATTTCTCTTATAGAAGGTGGTACGCCACCTTGTGAACGTTCAACCAGAAATTCATAAATCTTTTTTTGAGTTTCTGAAATTTGCTCCATAAAAAAGACACCTCTCTTTCTTAATTACTTTCACTATAACACATATTTTTCAAAAATGCAAACATTTGTTTGTATTTTTTCAAAAATTTTTTCATATACTTTATCGGTGATTTAAAATGTACAAAATCCTTACATATAAAAAGCTTGTCTTGTTTTCTGTTATTCTTTCTTTAGTTATGGTATTTTCCGCTGTATCGAACACATTTTTGCCCGTTCTTTCTGTTTTGGGCACAGACTCTCACGAGGTAATTGTTTTAATGTACCACCAAATAAGTGAAAACAGTAATTTATGGGGAGATTACGTTATACCCACCTCCCTTCTCAAGCAAGATTTTGAATATTTAAAAAGCAATAATTACACGGTTATTAAAATCAAGGATATTATTGACTTTGCAAACGGGAAAAAGGAGCTTCCCGAAAAGGCGGTAATTATAACCTTTGACGACGGTCAGCGCAGCTTTTTTACAAAGGTGCTTCCGCTTCTTGAGGAATACGACTTTTCTGCCGTTGTAAGCATTGTGGGCGCACTTACGGATTTATACACCGAAAACGGTGAAACAAACGACAAATACGCCTACCTTAACTGGAATGACGTAAAGGCTCTCTCTGAAAATTCGCTTGTGGAAATAGGCCACCACTCGTACAATTTTCATTCACTCGGCTACAGACGGGGTATGGGCAAAATTTACGGCGAGGCTAACGCCGCATACGTGCAAATTATGGAAGAGGATATAAAAAAGCTCAACGAAAAAATGCTTGCTAACACGGGAGAAAGACCCTACGTTTTTGCCTACCCCTACGGAATAAAAAATAAAACCCTTGAGGAATTGGTAAAATCCCAAGGGTTTGCAATTACACTTTCTTGCCGTGAAAGCGTCAATAAAATTTCTGCTGATACTAAAATCTTTGAATTAGGTCGGTTTAACAGACCATACGGGGGAAGCTCCGCCTCGTTTTTTGAAGGAATTATAAGCTCCTGACAATTTTCTCAACACATTCCTCTGCGCTTAAACCGGTACAATCTATTTTTACGTCGGCATATTTTTCATAAAGCGGCTCTCTGTCGCGAAAAATATCCTCTACCGTTGTGCCGCTTGTGAGTACGACCCCGCGCGATTTTATATCGCCTATCCGCTTTTTAATCTCTTCCACACTTAAATGGAGGTAAATTATTTTTCCGTTTTTCTTTAATTTTTCCATAGCGGTTTTTCCGTAGATAGCGCTTCCTCCTGTCGCAATAACGCTGCCCTTAAAATCCGCATTAGCAATAATGCTCTCTTCAATTTCCAAAAAAGCTTTTGTGCCGTTTTCACTTATGATGTCACAAAGGCTTTTTTTATATTTTTCCTGAATTAAAAGGTCCGTGTCGGTAAAAGATAATAAAAGCGTTTTCGCAAGCAATACGCCTATTGTGCTTTTTCCTGCAGCGGGCATTCCTATTAACACTATATTTTCCATTCATATCACCTAAAAATGCACAATTTTTTTCTCTTTTTATTTGATTTTATCATCCTTTTTTAGAAAAGACAAGGTTAAGGTGAAAAGAATAATCCGAACTTGCCTCAAACCGGCATATTTCGGTGCTTTTCACCCAATTTATTCTTGTAAGGCAACAGCCTTGCTGCACCTAAATTGAGCAAAAATCCCTCGAAATCTCCTCGCCTTGAGGTCGGAGATTTTAAAAAGTGCGAATTTTTGGTCAATCAAGGCACAAAACGCAGTTAATCCTTTCGGATTAACGAGTATTTTAACG
>JAZOOH010000005.1:0-5759 GCA_045654905.1 Acutalibacteraceae bacterium
CGGCGGCAGAGTTTACATACGGCACCTGTATATCTTGCCATAATTCGTTCCTCCTATATGTTATACACGTCTTCTTTTTGGTGGACGGCAACCATTGTGAGGAATAGGAGTAACGTCTTTAATAAGAGTAACTTCAAGTCCTGCAACTTGTAATGCTCTGATTGCAGCCTCTCTACCCGCACCTGGGCCTTTTACATAAACTTCAATAGTTTTCATACCGTGGTCAACAGCAACCTTTGCAGCTGTTTCTGCAGCTGTTTGTGCTGCGAATGGAGTAGATTTACGAGAACCTCTGAAGCCCATTTCGCCTGCACTTGCCCAAGAAACTGCGTTGCCTTGAGTGTCAGTAATTGTAACTATCGTGTTATTGAAAGTGGATTGGATATGAGCCGCACCGCGTTCAATATTTTTACGTTCACGACGCTTACGTGTTCCGGCACTTTTCTTGCCAGTAGCTTTTGTAGCCATTCTAATACCTCCCCGACTTATTTCTTCTTGTTAGCTATCGTCTTCTTTGGTCCCTTACGAGTACGAGCGTTTGTCTTTGAACGCTGGCCTCTTACAGGAAGACCTTTACGATGGCGAACACCACGATAGCAACCGATTTCAACAAGTCTTTTGATATCGAATGCTGTCTCACGACGAAGGTCACCTTCAACCTTAACGTTGTGGTCGATATATTCACGTAATTTTGCTACATCATCCTCTGAAAGATCTTTAACTCTTGTATCAGGATTAATGCCTGTAGCAGCAATAATGTCGCTTGCAGTCTTAGCACCTATACCGTAGATATAAGTAAGACCGATTTCAATTCTTTTGTCTCTTGGTAAATCAACACCTGAAATACGCGCCATTTGTCAGTTGCACCTCCAAATATGGTTTACGTCAATTAGCCTTGACGCTGTTTGTGCTTAGGATTTTCACAGATAACCATGATTTTTCCCTTGCGTTTAATTACCTTGCATTTTTCGCAAATTTTCTTAACAGAAGGTCTGACTTTCATTTGAATACCTCCTAAAATTTAGCTTTCGCTTTTAAATCATTTTGAACGCCATGTGATGCGCCCACGTGTAAGGTCGTATGGCGACATTTCTACCGTTACCTTATCACCCGGAAGAATACGAATGTAGTTCATTCTTAACTTACCGGAAATGTGAGCAATAATTTTATGACCGTTTTCAAGTTCAACTTGAAAAGTTGTGTTTGGTAATGCTTCTAAAACCTTACCTTCAACTTCAATCATATCGTCTTTAGACATAACAAATACCTCCGTTGATTAAATCTCGTTTTTCAATCTGTTCAGCTCTTTTCTCAGCCTTTCGTTTCCTATGAGAAAACATTCATCAATATTAAGCTTTAAGCTTTCAACGTGTTTAGGATTTTTTAACTTTGGTTTAGTTAATTTATGCTCCTTGCCGTCTACTATATAAACCTTATTATCCTGGTAGCTGAAAACAACTGATAATTTGCCTTTATCTCGTCCTTTTATTGAACGAACTATGTTGCCACGCTCAAACATCTTTAAAGCCTCGTCATAATTAACGGTCCGCCACTTGTAATAGCAATTGTATGCTCAAAGTGAGCAGAAAGCTTACCGTCAGATGTTTTAACAGTCCAACCGTCAGGCATATTTTTTACAGATGCTTTGCCCTGATTTATCATGGGCTCTATGGCAATTGTCATGCCGGGTACCAAACGAATTCCTCTACCTGGAGTACCGTAGTTTGGTACAGATGGTTCTTCATGGAGGTTAGCACCAATACCGTGACCGGTATATTCTCTTACCACTCCGTAGCCACGCTCCTCGCAATAGCTTTGGATTGCAGCGCCCACATCTCCTAATCTGCCGCCGGAAACCGCCTTTTTAATACCTACGTAGAGGCTTTCTTCGGTTGTTTCCATCAGCCGCTTCGCTTCAGGAGAAACATCTCCTGCACCGAAAGTGGCGGCAGTATCGCCGGTAAAACCATTGATACAGGCTCCGAGGTCGATACTTACTATATCGCCTGATTTAATAATGCGGGATTTACTCGGAATACCATGAATAACTTCATCATTTATGGAAATGCATGCAGATGCAGGGAAACCGTTATAGTTTAAGAAGGTTGGCCTTGCGCCTTTACTTTCTATAAACTTTTTAACAAGTTGGTCAAGCTCGAACGTTGAAACGCCGGGTTCAACCGCTTCACCTGCAATCTTTAGTGCCTCTGCAGAAATTTTGCAAGCCTCAAGCATAAGCTTGATTTCGCGTTCATTCTTTAGCACTATCATGCTTAATCCTCCAATACCTTAAGGATTTCTGAAGTAATTTCAGCTATTGGCTTTGTTCCTTCAACTATGCGAAGCTTTCCGCATTTCTCATAGTAATCCTTTAATGGTTCGGTTTGTTCGTGGTAAACGTTTAATCTGTCAAGAACTGTTTCAGGAGCGTCATCCTTACGAATGGTAAGCTCACCGCCGCAGCTGTCGCAAACACCTTCAACCTTTGACGGTTTGTTTTGGATGTGGTAAGAAGCACCACAGCCTTTGCAGGTACGTCTGCCTGACATTCTGTTTACTACGTCTTCATCAGGAACCTCAATATCAACAACCTTGTCGATAATAATTCCCATTGTGTCAAGAGCCTCAGCCTGTGGGATTGTACGCGGGAAGCCATCAAGGATGAATCCGTTTGCACAATCACCTTCAGCTAATCTGTCCTTAATGATGCCTATAACGACCTCATCAGGAACAAGCTTACCGGCCTCAATAAACTCTTTAGCCTTAAGTCCCATTTCTGTACCATTCTTAAGCGCCTCACGAATGATGTTGCCTGTAGAAATGGTTGGGATGCTTAATTTTTCTGAAATAACCTCCGCCTGTGTGCCCTTACCGGCACCGGGTGCGCCGAGAAATATAAGTTTCATAGCTTTCATTCCTTTCTTAATTAATCAAGGAAGCCCTTGTAGTGACGGAGCATCATTTGGCTTTCAAGCTGTTGAACTGTTTCGAGAGCAACACCAACCATGATGATGATTGAGGTACCGCCGAGTGTGATGTTCATAGGAGAATCAATTAACGTTGTTAACTGAGAGAATACTGTTGGGAACAAAGCAACTACGCTGAGAAGCAATGCACCTAAAAGTATAATTCTTGAAATGATTTTTCCGATGTAGTCTGAGGTTGGTTTACCTGGACGAATACCAGGAATCATACCGCTGTTCTTACGAATGTTGTTTGCCATTTCTACCGGATTATATTGAATTGCTGCATAGAAGTAAGCAAAGAATATAATCATTAAGAAGTAGAGAACACCATAAACAACTGATGTTGGCTCAAACCACTCGAAGAAATCGCCCCAGTCAAACTTGTTATCAACACGTGTAATCTTGTTAGCAACAAAAAGATTGATTGTTGGTGGAAGAGAAAGAATTGAGCTTGCGAAAATGATTGGCATAACACCGCTCATATTAACCTTAATCGGAATATGTGTGGTTTGTCCGCCGTACATTTTACGACCTACAACTCTTTTTGCGTATTGAACCGGAATTCTTCTCTCTGCATTATCCATCCAAACAATGTATGCAATCATAAGAATGTAGCATACAACAACGAATGGTGCGAGGAAGTAATAAATGCCACCTCTTGAGATGTAGCTACCTACTTGTGGGTTTGTGCTAAAGAGCAGTGAAGCCTCAGTAGGAATTCTTGAAATAATACCTGCGAAGAGGATTATTGAAATACCGTTACCGATACCTTTGTCGTTGATTTGTTCACCAAGCCACATAACAAGTGCTGTACCTGCTGTGAGAACAAAGATGATAACGAGCGCCTGGAAAACTTCTATACCTTTGCTTGAACCTTGGTAAAGAACGTAGTTCTTTGCATTAAGGTAAATAAAGTAAGCTGTACTTTGAAGAAGACCAAGTATAAGTGTGCCCCAACGGGTGATTTTTGCAATTTTCTTTCTACCCTCTTCGCCTTCCTTTGAAAGTCTTTCAAGGTAAGGAATTGCAACAGTTAATAATTGAATAATAATTGAACTGTTGATGTATGGAGTAATTGAAAGAGCAAATATTGTACCGTAGTTGAATGCATCACCTGTCATCATACTTAAGTAGTTTAAGAAGGTGGTTCCCCCCGCCGGGTCGATAAGACCTGTAGCAGGCATATCGATAAACGGAACAGGGATGTTAGAACCAATTCTATACATAAGTATAATAAATGCTGTAAATAAAAGTTTTTTTCTTAAATCGGGGATTTTCCATGCGTTAGCAAGTGTCTGAAACATGTCAAATCACCTCTGCCTTTCCTCCAGCAGCTTCAATTTTTGCCTTGGCTGCATCAGAATAAGCATTTACCTTGACTGTAAATTTCTTTGTGATATCGCCGTGAGCGAGTACCTTAACACCGTCAAGTGTTTTATTAACAAGTCCTGCGTTCTTGAGTGCTTCGATATCGATTACAGCACCATCTTCAAACTTGTTTTCAAGAGCAGCTAAATTAACAATAGCGAACTCTTTACCGAAAATATTAACAAAACCTCTCTTTGGAAGGCGTCTTTGTAAAGGCATTTGACCGCCTTCAAAACCAGGACGCATACCGCGACCTGCACGCGCCTTTTGACCTTTGTGACCCTTACCGGCTGTTTTACCCTGACCAGATGCAGGACCTCTACCGATACGCTTTACTGACTTCTTGGAGCCAGCTGCGGGTGAAAGCTCGTGAAGCTTCATTTTGAGCACCTCCTTGCTTATTCTTCTGTCACCTTAATAAGGTGGGCAATTTTTTTGATTTTGCCTTGAGTCTGAGGATTATCAGGTTGTGAAGATACATCCCCTATTTTGCGAAGACCTAATGCATGAGCGGTGGCAATTTGGTCTTTTTTGCTGCCGATAAGACTTTTTACAAGTTTTACATTAACGTTAGCCATTTAAGCCACCCTCCTTAATCTTTAAAATATTTTACTGATTTGCCACGGATGTTAGCAACTTCTTCTGCATTACGAAGCTGTTTGAGACCGTCCATAGTTGCTCTAACAACGTTGCAAGGATTGTTTGAACGAAGAGCCTTCGCACGAATATCCTTAATACCAACTGTTTCAACAACTGCACGAACAGGACCACCAGCGATAACACCAGTACCTGGTGCTGCAGGCTTAAGAAGTACTACACCTGCGCCAAATTTACCGATAACTTCGTGTGGAATTGTTGTACCCTTAAGAGAAACCTTAACAAGGTTTTTCTTTGCGTCCTCGATACCCTTACGGATAGCATCCGGAACTTCACCGGATTTACCGAGACCGAAGCCTACTGTTCCGTTGCCGTCACCAACAACTACGAGAGCAGCAAACTTGAAGATACGACCGCCCTTAACTGTTTTTGAAACACGGTTAATAGCGACAACTCTTTCTTGAAGTTCGTTTTCTTTTTGAGCTGTTTCGAATTTAGCCAAAAGTAATTCCTCCCATTCTCTTAGAAGTTGAGGCCGCCCTCACGAGCGCCTTCGGCCAAGCTCTCAACACGGCCGTGATAAATGTATCCGCCACGGTCAAAAACAACGTCTTTGATGTTTTTTGCCGCTGCGCGTTCTGCTAATAACTTACCTACAGTAAAGGCTGCGTCCTTGTTTCCGCCGTAATCTTTGAAGTCTTTCTCAACAGTTGAAGCTGAAACAAGTGTTACACCTGCTACGTCGTCAATCAACTGAGCATAGATATGCTGAAGAGAACGGAATACATTGAGACGTGGGCATTCTGCTGTACCAACAATCTTGCCACG
>JAZOOH010000006.1:0-74931 GCA_045654905.1 Acutalibacteraceae bacterium
CGTTAACCATACCAACAACTGTTTTGTAACCGCACATATATTTACCAGCACCCTCAGATACACCGAGATCCACCGCAGGACGCGCTTCCTGTGCAGTGAGAAGAATTGACTTTGTCCACTCAAGGTTGTTGATGTTGAATTGACCAACTGCATAGTGGCCAGCCTTTGCTTTTGTAAGCATTTCTTTTGCATTTACTAATGGCATTTTTAACACTCCAATTTTTAAAATTTTATTATTTTATGTAATCGCATAGCGATAATATAGACGAAAATTAAATTTTGTTCGGGTCAAAGTCAAGAACGAGCTCGCTTTTTTCTGGTACTAACTGTGTAAGCTTTACGCCCGCAGCCTCAAGCATTCTTTTAGATGCTCTTGTTTCGGGGGTGTCCTTATACTTGTTAGAAAGGTAAATAACCTCTGTAATACCGCTTTGAATAATAGCCTTTGCACATTCGTTGCAAGGGAAAAGCGCTACGTAAAGTCTGTTGCCCGTAAGGTTTGAGCCCCTTGCATTTAAAATAGCGTTAAGCTCCGCGTGGCAAACGTAAAGATATTTTGTGTCATAACGGTCGTCACCGCTGCGCTCCCAAGGGAAAACGTCATCATCACAGCCGGCAGGAAAGCCGTTGTAGCCAACGGAAACAATTCTGTTTTCAGCATTTACTATGCAAGCGCCTACCTGTGTGTTAGGGTCCTTGCTTCTTTTAGCGCAAAGCATAGCAGCCCCCATGAAAAATTCATCCCAGGAAATGTAGCCCTCTCTTTTAGGCATGGTCACTCCTCCTACAAGTCATTTAAAAGCATTATAATGTATTTTATTAAATTTTTCAATAGTACATTATACATATTTATGCCGTATATTGCGAAAAAATATGAAAAAAACGGCGAAAAAAGGAAAATTTAAGATTATTTTAACGGTTATTTCTTTAAAAGAATTAAAAACTGAGATATATTTGATATTCTACATAAGTAAAAATTTGATTTTGGAGAAGGCTTATGGTTAAAGATTACTTTAAAAGACTCTACAAGGGTATGAAGCCAATTGAACATATTTATTGGTGGACCTTAAGAGGCTTAATGATTTACGGAATTATAAAAAGCTTGGTTACAATTGACCCTAACCTCGGTTCAATGCAACCTTTGCAAATGATGGCAAACCTTGTTGGTATGTTTGCTTACGAAATTTGCCAGATGTTCCCTAAAAACTCTTTCCCGAGGTTATTACCGCGTTATTTCCAGCATATTTCAATTTTTGGATTTTTTTGCGCATCCTTCGGCGGAGCATACCTTAACCTTTACTACGCATTACCAATGTTTGACAAGGTGCTTCACGCACTCGGCTGTGTAGAGGCTGTTTTTGTCAGCTACGAGCTTGTTTGCGCTATGCAAATCCGTGACAAGGTTGTTTGTCCACCGAAAATTGCTGCTCTTTGTGCTTTGGGTGTCGGCTTTGTATTTGCTTCCGGCTGGGAGCTTTTTGAGTTTGTTTTTGACCAATGGTTCGGCGGCGACGCTCAGCACTGGGATTTACAAAAAGCAATTGCCGAAGCAGGCGGTGACGTAAACAACGTATTTATGTTAATTCCACTTGACCCTGAACGCTTTGAGGCAAGGTTTGCGCTCATGGATACTATGGGCGATATGATTCTTAATACATTGGGCGCTGTTCCTATGTACATTTTCTTAAGATTCCGTCCGTACAGACATATGGGCAAGAACAATATTAACAAAATGATAGAAGAAGAATTAGCAAAAACTAACAAAGAAACAGCAACAGTTTAAATAATTATTGCATATTGTAAAAAATAGGTATATAATGTATTCGTAAAATTGCATTAGAATGCATTAAAATCGAGTGGGGGACTGCTCGGTTTATAATCTCATTATTCAAGGGGGACTTTGAAATGACTAAAAAATTAGTCGCAATTATCCTTGCTTTAACACTTTCAATTTCCGTGTTTATGGTGCCGGCAAGTGCTGCAACAGCTACTGCTCCGCAAACTTTGGCAATTGATATTGAGAGCGTTTTCAATAGGGTGTTAAACGACCTTATTCACTATGTTCTTACTTACCTTAACAGATTCTGGCCCGGCTTTGAGGATTCGTTTGACTCTTCAGAAACTTACGTGGCAGAGCATTTCTACAAGGGTGAGGACAGCTTTGACAAAACAGTAAAAGCAGATTCTAAATGGAGCCTTGGTTATTCAAGTGATTCTCTCATTGACGATTTTAATATTATGAACGGTGAGTTCTTCCTTGCAGGCTCTCTCGAGGTATTTGAGGGCAGAGTTCCGAGAGCTGTTTATGACGACCAAAGAGTAAGAGTTTACGCTATAAGTGACGGTGTTAGCGGCACAGTTGTTCACGCTGTTATCGACGGGTTCGGCTTTGCAAGAGGCGACGTTGAAATTATCCGCGGCAGACTCCAGGAATTTGCAGAGGCTAATAATATTATCAGCTTAAACGTTTCAGTTCTTCACCAGCACTCTTGTATAGATACACTCGGTATGAACGTTCCGCTTCTTAAGGCGCTCGTTTCAAACACAGGTAATGCAGGTGCAGGCAGCATTGGTGCAGAGGGTCTTCTTGACGACTACATGGTAACTAAAAACCCACAGTTTATGGAAAACCTTTTCGAAACAACAGTTGCTTGCGTTGAAGAAGCAGTTTCTAATATGACAGAGGGTACTCTTAACTACGGCTATGCAAACATTAAAGAGTACATCAGAGATAAGCGTGACCCACAGTCATTTGACGAGAATATTCACAGACTCCGTTTCACACCAAACGACGGTTCTGCTGAAACCTGGATTTTAGAAGCAGGCATCCACTGCACAGGCTACGGCGCAGGTCCTGATATTCTTTCAGCTGACTATCCGTATTACATTGAAAAGAACATCAACGAAAAAGAAGGCGCTAACGTTGTATTTATACAGGGCGCAGAGCTTGCAATTACAAGTGAGGGCGAATTAACTAACGTTGAGGGCGAGTCAGATTTAAACAATATTACCTACTATGCAAATGCACTTGCAGATAAGGTAAGAAGCATTAATAACGAAATTACTCTCGACCCTGTTCTTAATATTATTCACCAAGAGGTTATGGTTCCTGTTGATAACGGAATTCTTACACTTGCTTGCCGTGAGGGCATTTTAGGTGCCGTTGTTGTTAAAGACGGTCAGGACTATACACTCGCATCAGAAATCGGTTACATGGAGCTCGGTAACGAGGTTGCTATATTCTTTGCACCGGGTGAGTTTGATCCGGGTATTTTCTACGGCGGTGTAACAACTCCTGAAGAAAGTTGGGACGGCGAGTCTTGGGATTACCCTGCACTTAAGGACGTTACAGACTGTGATAACGTATTAGTATTCGGTCTTGCAAACGACCAGGCAGGCTACGTTCTTGCAGATAACGAGTACCACTCACTTATCGGTGAAAACGAAGAGGTTAATGCAATCAGCAAAAAATCAGGCTCAACCTTTACAAAGGCATACATAGAGCTCGTTTCATCAGTAGAATAAAAGTATTCCCCGAAGCAAAGGCTTCGGGGAATTTTTGTTTTTCTTCAATTTTTTGCGTGCGGATTATACTTGTAATTTTGTTCTTATATAACACTTGCATTTGACCGTTTAATATAATATAATAGAAAGGTAAATTTGAAAGGATGTGTAATATGGACGAGCAGCTTGTGCAAGAGGTCGAGGTAGCCGAAAAAAAGAAGAAGGCTCCGTTTTTTATCGGCTTAATTGTAATAATTTTTGCTGTTATAGGCGTTGTTTCCGTCGGAATATTTGTAAAGAATGCCGTGCAGGAAAACGTAGCTTCTGAAAACGATTATTCAAATTACACAAGGTACTTAACATGGGTTGTGGGCATTGACCCGGACCCGTTTACCGATATAACTAAAGCCGATTTTGATGATTTGCTTAATATTGCCGTTTGCTCGTTGCTTACAGACGGCGTAAGGACCGACGAGTACCAGGTTACAGAAATGGGCCTTGTTGTGCCCGCGGCAGACGTTGAGCAGTATTTCAGAAGGTGGTTTGGCAACGACGTGCAAATTGTTCACGCAACGGTGCAGGGCTACGGCTACGAATTTCAGTACGATTCTGCAACGCACGCATATTACGTGCCGCTTACAGGTGTTGTGCCGCCATTTTCACCAAGAATAGAGGCGGTTTCAAAAACAGGCGGACTTGTTACCTTAAAGGTAGGCTACGTTGGTACAAACAGCATAGAGGTTGCTGCCGACGGTACGCTTGCGCCTGCACAGCCGGACAAGTATATGGAAATAACCTTAAAAGAAACCACAGACGGCGGCTTTAACCTTATTTCAATTGTTTCGTTAACACAAAACGAGGCTCAATAAAGCAAAAACAAAGCAAAAAGTCTTTTGTTTAGTTATGTTGACTAAAAAACGGCTAACTATTTTATTATATTTTTATTTTTATACTATGGAAATAAAAGTATAATTTTGGTATAATCAACCTTGGTGTTATGTTGCTTTTTTTGTAAAAACAAAAAAGCAACTACTCAAATATATCAATAATTTATTTTTGGAGGTAAACTATGAGCAAAAAGTACGTTTATTTATTCTCCGAGGGCGACGCTTCAATGCGTGAAATTCTCGGTGGTAAAGGTGCTAACCTTGCAGAAATGACTAACATAGGTCTTCCTGTTCCTCAAGGTTTTACAATTTCAACAGAGGCTTGTACTCAGTATTACGAGGACGGCAGAAAGATCAACGATGAAATCCAGGCTCAAATTATGGAATACATCGTTAAAATGGAAGGCGTTGTAGGCAAAAAATTCGGTGATTTAGAGAACCCACTTCTCGTTTCAGTTCGTTCAGGTGCTCGTGCATCTATGCCTGGTATGATGGACACAATCCTCAACCTTGGTCTTAACGAAGACGTTGTTAACGTTATGGCTGAAAAATCAGGTAACGCTCGTTGGGCATGGGACTGCTACAGAAGATTTATTCAAATGTATTCAGACGTTGTTATGGAAGTTGGTAAGAAATATTTCGAACAACTCATCGACGAAATGAAGGAAGCTAAAGGTGTTACACAGGATATCGAGCTTACAGCTGAAGATCTTAAAGCACTTGCAGGCCAATTCAAAGCAGAATACAAATCAAAAATCGGTAAAGATTTCCCAACAGATCCAAAAGAACAACTTATGGGTGCTGTAGAGGCTGTTTTCCGTTCATGGGACAACCCTCGTGCAAACGTTTACCGTCGTGATAACGACATTCCTTACTCATGGGGTACAGCTGTTAACGTTCAGGCTATGGCTTTCGGTAACATGGGTGATGACTGCGGTACAGGTGTTGCATTTACTCGTGACCCTGCTACAGGTGAAAGAGGCCTTATGGGTGAATTCCTTGTAAACGCACAAGGTGAAGACGTTGTTGCCGGTGTTCGTACACCAATGCCAATTGCTCAAATGGCTGAAAAATTCCCAGAAGCTTATGCTGAATTTACAAAAGTTTGTGGCATTCTTGAAGACCACTACAGAGATATGCAGGATATGGAATTTACAGTTGAAGCTGGTAAGCTCTATATGCTCCAAACAAGAAACGGTAAGAGAACTGCAAAGGCTGCTCTCAAAATCGCTTGTGACCTCGTTGACGAAGGCATGATTGATGAGAAAAAGGCTGTTGCAATGATCGATCCTCGTAACCTTGATACACTTCTCCACCCACAATTTGATGCTGCTGCTCTTAAGGCTTCAACACCAATCGGCAGAGGTCTTGGTGCTTCTCCTGGTGCTGCTTGCGGTAAGGTTGTATTCACAGCAGAAGATGCTGAGGCTTGGAACGCAAGAGGCGAAAAGGTTGTTCTTGTTCGTCTTGAAACATCACCTGAAGATATTACAGGTATGAAGGCTTCTCAAGGTATCCTCACAGTTCGTGGCGGTATGACATCTCACGCAGCTGTTGTTGCTCGTGGTATGGGTACTTGCTGTGTATCAGGCTGCGGCGAAATCAAAATGGATGAAGAAAATAAGAGATTTACACTTAGTGGCGTAGAATTCACTGAGGGTTCAGAAATTTCAATTGACGGTTCAACAGGTGCTATCTACAACGGTATCATCCCAACAGTAGATGCTGAAATCGCTGGTGAATTCGGCAGAATTATGGATTGGGCTGACAAGTACAGAACACTTAAGGTTCGTACAAATGCAGATACTCCTGCAGATGCTAAAAAAGCTCGTGAGCTTGGCGCTGAGGGTATTGGTCTTTGCCGTACAGAGCACATGTTCTTCGAGGCAGACAGAATTGCTGCATTCCGTGAAATGATTTGTGCAGATACAGTAGAAGAAAGAGAAGCAGCTCTCGAGAAGATTCTTCCTTATCAGCAAGGCGACTTCGAGGCTCTTTACGAAGCACTTGAAGGTAACCCTGTTACTATTCGTTTCCTTGACCCACCTCTTCATGAGTTCGTTCCTACTGAAGAAGCTGACATCAAAGCTCTTGCAGATGCTCAGGGTAAATCAGTTGAAGATATTAAAGCAATCATTGCTTCTCTCCACGAGTTCAACCCAATGATGGGTCACCGTGGTTGCCGTCTTGCAGTAACATATCCTGAAATTGCAGCAATGCAAACAAAGGCTGTTATTCGCGCAGCAATCGCTGTTCAAAAGGCTCATGCAGACTGGAACGTTGTTCCTGAAATCATGATTCCACTCGTAGGTGAAGTTAAAGAGCTTAAATACGTTAAGGATATCGTTGTTAAAACTGCTGATGCTGAAATCGCAGCTGCAGGCGCTGACCTCAAGTACGAAGTTGGTACAATGATCGAAATCCCAAGAGCTTGTATCACAGCTGACGAAATCGCACAAAACGCTGATTTCTTCTGCTTCGGTACAAACGACTTAACACAAATGACATACGGCTTCAGCCGTGATGATGCTGGTAAGTTCCTTACAGCTTACTACGATAGCAAAATCTTCGAAAACGACCCATTCGCAAAGCTTGACCAAAACGGCGTTGGTGCTCTTATGGAAATGGCAGTTGCAAAGGGTAAAGCAAGCGGCAAGAACCTCCACTATGGTATCTGCGGCGAACACGGCGGTGACCCTGTTTCAGTTGAAATCTGCCACAAGATTGGCCTCAACTACGTCTCATGCTCACCATTCCGCGTGCCGATCGCTCGTCTTGCAGCAGCTCAGGCAGCTATCAAGGGATGAAGGAATTAAGCTGAAACCCAGTAAAATCAAGGGTTTCACGACTGCTCCTACATCAGTTGTAGCTGTATAACAGCTATTAAATGTGCAATCAGCACCCTGTATTCGAAAGAATATGGGGTGCTTTTGTATTGTAATTATTAGTTTTATTTGCTATAATATTTATACAAACAAATTTCGGCAGGTGATATCAATGAAAATAATAAATGACATAAGATTATATAAGAGTTCTGACATTGATAATCATATTAGTTTTGCAAATAAAGCACTTAATATTGCTGTTTGCCGTGTAGTTATGAAATTAAGAGAGCAAAAGTTTTCGTTAGGTGAATTTGACCATCTTTATGTGAATTTTACTGTTTGCATACCTGAAGATAAAATTGAATTAGTTGATAAAATTGACAGTTATCATCCTTGGTACAGATATTGTAATGTTGGAGTTAATCAACACGATTACGAAAAACTGAATGTCGATACCGATTATGTGTTTGAAAAATTAAAACTTGTTTTGCTAAATATATTTAGCAAAAATGAAAATACGGATGAAATTATTAAGACATCCTTCTTTGAAGCACAAAAAGGTGAAAAGATGTTAATGCTTTTCAAAGAAAAGAAAACTGAAAAAGCTAAAGCGACAATTTATCTCCGACTTTTAGATAGTGGCAAATACCTGCCTTTGCTTTGCGTTGTCGATTCCGACAACAATGAAATTCTCAGTGAGGACTTACCCGAAACAATAGATTTGAATAGCCTCGGTGAAATTCAGTTGTCAGGCAAAAAAGTTACTGTTAAACCAAGAAAAAATGCACTTGCATCAGCATTGAAACCTATATCTTTTGAATTGTAACCTCCTACATTTCTTCGTCGCAGGACAGGCAGCTATCAAGGACTAATTCTTAACTGAATTATTCGGAAAAGTAAATAAATAAACGAATCCCCATCGAGTAATCGGTGGGGATTTTGTTGTTATTTGTATTTTTAATAATGTTATGGTATAATAAAAAATAAGATAATTGTGTTTTGCTGAAAGGAAAATAAATATGTTGGATGAAATTATAAAAATATTCGATTCACATGAAAAAGTGGCAGTTTTAATTTCAGCTATTGCTGCTTTAATTGCAGCAATTTCTACTATTGCAAGTATTTTTTTTAATATTAAATCCGAAAAAAGATATAACAAAAGCATTCAACCTCAATTAAGTATGCATCTTGTGGCTTTTAACAACATACTATATTTACAAGTTAAAAACACTGGAAAAACGGTAGCAAGAAATATAAAATTGAGTCCTTGTTCTTTGATTAATAATGGTGAAAACGATGAGCAGTCAAGTAATGAAGGACTGTTTTCTATGCAATTTGAGTTGTTTCCAAATGAAGTTGTTCAAACAGAGGTTTGCTACACTTATAATACTCTTCAAACCAAAGCCTTTCCTCAATTAGAATTAAAAGTATCTTATCAAACAGACAATGTCAAAAAAACAGTTGCATACCAAAGAACAGTGACATTTGCTCCTGCATATGACAATAAAATTGTAGCAGATGTAAATCTTGATTTGAAAAATATCGAAAGTTCGATTAAGAGTATTTGTCGTGCAACCGTGCGAACAGCAAATTACTTGGATGGCCATCAGGTTGCAACTTTTGATGAACTTGATATATTCGCAAACAAGTCGCTGGAAAATGATATGCGAAATGCACTGGGTAAAGAAGAATGTCCTATAACATCTAGAACAGAAACCATTAATAAGTATATCGGAAAACGAGAATAAGAAAGCCACGCATTTTTTCGAGAGTGTTTTATGTTTAAATATTTCCCCACTTTGCTAACCGCCCCACAGGCAGCTATAAAGGACTAGTTCCTAACTAAATTGTTAGGAATAGCAAACAAATCAAGTTTTTAATGTTTACAGATTAATTAGTTCATGGTATAATTGACCAAATTATAGTGTGGAGGGAAAACATAGTGATATTATCAGATAAAACATTAATGAAAATGCTTGAGGAAAAAACACTTATTGTTGAGCCTATTGAAAAGAAACAGATTCAACCTGCGAGTATCGACATTCGTTTAGGTAACACATTCAGTATTGTAGAAGACACATCAACAGGTATTATAAATTTAGAAAATGAAATAAAATACAAAACAATAACAAGTGATTCATACATATTGTTACCTAACCAATTCGTGTTAGCAACAACTATGGAATATTTCGATTTACCTGACGATTTAACAGCATTTGTTGAAGGTAGAAGCTCTCTTGGTAGAATGGGTTTATTCATTCAAAATGCGGGTTGGGTTGACCCAGGATTTAAGGGTGAAATTACACTTGAACTTTATAACGCTAATCGGTGCGCAATAGAACTTAAAGCAGGTAGAAGAGTTGGTCAGCTTGTTTTTGCAAAAATGGATGAAACAGCACTCAATCCATATAACGGAAAATACCAAGGACAGCGTGGGGCAACAGGCTCAAGAGTATTTATGGATAAGGAAATTAAGTAATCGAATTCCTACATTTCTTCGTCGCGGCTCAGGCAGCTATCGCTGAAATGAAATAATTAAATTTCATTACGGAATATAGCAAATAATTAAACGAATCCCCTTGGAGAAATTCAAGGGGATTTTTTCTATTGTGGCTTCTGATGAAGCGTGCTATAATATAGTAAAGTTATAATGATTGTAATTAGTCGAAACGCAGTTGCGTTTCGTAAAGCCGATTTTATCGGCTTTTAGCAAAATTTGTTTTTCAAAAACACAATTTTGCATTACAGTCTTTGAAAGGATTATAGTCGAATTTTCAAAGAAAATTCGATACCAAATATATAATTTGGTATCGAAACAGTGTTTTTACACTGTTTCGACTAACTATAATCGTTATAATAAAAATTTGACGGAGAAACACTATGACGATGAAATTGTTTATTGGGGCAATAACTAAATTTTTGTTAGGTGTTGTTTTAGTTGGGATATTGATATTCTTACCTGCGGGTACATTTTCATTTTTTAACGGTTGGTTACTGATGGGTATTTTGTTCATTCCTATGTTTTTTGCAGGAATTGTAATGTTGTTCAAAAATCCCGACTTGTTAAAAAGCAGGCTTGATGCAAAAGAAAAACAACGTGAACAAAGCCTTGTCGTTAAACTAAGCGGTCTTATGTTTTTAGCAGGTTTTGTTGTTGCAGGACTTGGTGTACGCTTTGGTTGGTACGCATTGCCAAAATCTGTTGTAATCGTTGCAGCGGTTATATTTATAATTGCATATATTCTCTATGCCGAGGTGCTCCGTGAAAATACATATCTGAGTCGCACCATAGAGGTGCAGGAAAACCAAAAGGTAATCAATACGGGATTATATGGTATTGTCAGACACCCGATGTATAGTGTAACTTTGCTTTTGTTTTTATCAATGCCACTTGTGTTGGGTTCTGTATATGCGTTTTTGATTTTTCTCGCATATCCATTTATAATTGCAAAAAGAATCAAGCACGAAGAAGAATTCCTTGAGAAAGAACTTAATGGATATCGTGAATACAAACAAAAAGTAAAATACCGCCTGATACCATTCATTTGGTAGTAATTTCCCCACTTCGCCGAAATCAACAAACAAGCAGAAGAAATGTTTTCCGAGCTGGTAAATCAAATAAAAATTCACGAAGGTATCACCGAACAACTAAAAGCAGATAACCAAATGGAATGGGTCCGCCGTATGAACAACATCCGCTCCCGCGCAAACGAAATAATATATAATGAACTGATATACGCATAACCAATAGCAACAGCACGTTGCTTGTGATTAACTGTCAAAGATGATATGCTATTATTATAATGATAAAAGGCGGTCTGACAAATGGAAACAAAGGATATTATTCTTGAACTTAGAACTAAAAAAGGACTATCCCAAGACGAACTTGCGGAGAAAGTATTTGTAACCCGTCAGGCAGTTTCCCGTTGGGAGAATGGTGAAACTGTACCAAATACTGAAACTCTCAAACTCCTATCAGAACTTTTTAATGTTTCTATCAATACACTTCTCGGCTCACCGAGACAGCTTGTCTGCGAGTGTTGCGGAATGCTGATTGATGATAGTAATATCAGCCACGAAAAAGACGGTGCACTTAACGAAAACTATTGCGGATGGTGCTATGCTGACGGCGAATATACTCTTGACTTTTTTGAGAAATATAAAGAACTCGGCGGCAAGGAAAAGTTCGAGGAATTTAAACAGCAACTTGTCCACGAATTAAACACCTTGCTTCATATTGAAGGTTTACCAAAGGTAAAAGATTTAAATGTGTTACCGGGCGAATTTGTTAATTTGGAATACCGCCTACCTAACGGGCAAATGGCGAAATTCCTTGATGATAATGCCACCTATCTTGGCAGTCAGCTTGAATGTGAATTCGGTGGTAACCGATGCTTTGGCATTGTTGCCACTATGGATTTTCTCCTCGTCTGCACCTACGAAGAAAACGGCGAAAACCCAGAACTTGTTGTTTATAAAAAGAGATAATTTCCCCTCTTTTGCTGATAGCACCACAGGCAGCTATCAAGGACTAATTCCTAAATAAAACAATAAAATCTGTTGCCCGAAAGGGTAACAGATTTTTTGTTTTATGATATAAATCCCGTTAGGATTTGCGATATTTGCGGAAAGCGATATACCTTCGGTGCGATATGTTTGCTGAAGCAAACGAGGATTTTTACCGCACCGCGTTGCCCTTGGGCAACATATCGCATACGAACAAGGTGAGTATAAATCGTATTTGATAAAATCAAATGTATCGCGTCTGCACAGCAGATATGTCGCCCATAATCGGTGGGGATTGCTGTCTCCTGATTGTTCAGAACCTCCCCTGATTGTATGTTTGTTCAAGAAAATTTTAAATATACTAAAAAATATGTCAACCTTTTGGTATTTAAAAACACTAATATATAGTACATAAAAAGTGGGATAATGAGTTGCAAAAATTCATTTTATGTATAAAAATCAACAGAATTTTAAAAACGCGTTGTTGATGGGTTGCTTTTTACAGTAGCTTATGCTACTATCGACTTATGAAGGGAGTTGGCTTTTATGAAAAAGAAGGCTTTAATTATTGCTTTAGCACTTGTTCTGGTTGCAGGAATTGTTGCAGCTTCCGTTTTAATTCCTAAATTAAAATATGCAAAGGATTCGGGGGATACTAAAGAGCTGTTCAGACAAAACGTGGCTTCGGTAGGCTATGAAAATACTATTGAAACGGCTATTCCGCAAACTGAGCTTTATAATATTATTAAAACTCATTTTGAGAACGCTCTTCCCGAGGGGAAGACTGAAAAGAAAGCAATTGTTATTGGTTATGACGGTTGCCGTGCAGACGTGCTTACAGAAATGGTTGACGGAAAAAGTGCCGTTGATGCGTTATTGGATGACGGTGGCTCAATAAAGCTTTCGTATTGTGGCGGTGTGAGCTACCCCGACCCTAACACACAGGATACCTCAACTGCACCCGGCTGGTGTTCAATTCTTACGGGTGTATGGGCAGATAAGCACGGCGTTACTGAAAACGACGTTACAAAATCGCTTGAATACAAAACCCTGCTTACAACTCTTGTTGAAGAAAAAACAATTGAAAGCTCTTCATTTATTACAAGATGGAAGGGCCATTTTGACAGAGAAAATGCTACGTATAACGACGAAAAGGCATACTGTGAAAAAAATAAGCTTAACGTTGCCTTTAACAGATGCGAGGATGATGCAGCGTCTCACGAGTTCACGTTAAATGAAGTTAAAAAGAGCGATTGTGCCGACTTTGTTTTCGTAATTTATGAGCCGACTGACGGTACGGGCCATGATTTGGGATTTACAATAAACAACCCAAAATACAAAGAGGCGTTTAAGACCGCCGACCAATATGGCCTTGAGGTTATTAACGCAATTAAGGCAAGAGAAGCTTACGCAACAGAGGACTGGCTTATTATTATAACCTCTGACCACGGCGGAATCGGAACGGGTCACGGAGATGAAAGCATTCAGGAAAGAATGACGTTTATTGTTACGAATAAAGACGTAGTGGCAGGTGCGGTTGTTGACCAAGGGGAAAAGATAAATTCGGAAGAGAACACAACTCTTGAGGGAGAAAAGTCAGAAAAGCCTGTTTTTTCTAAACCAACATTGCATAATTCACCCGAAACAACACTGAATAATTCACCCGAAACAAGCACTGAGCCTCCTCATGCGGTACGAATAGAAATTGCAAGTCTACCGAATAAAACAACTTATTACGTAGGTGACAAGCTTTCGCTTGAAGGCATAAGGATCATAGCGTATTTTGATGATGGAACAAGTAGGGATATAACTAATAATTTGTCCGTGTGCTTTGATTATTGGGAACGTGAATATCAGGAGAATATGACAACTCCGGGGGTAAAAACGGTTGAAATTGAATACGTTGATTTTTACACCGACCTTACCGTAACGTATTTTACAATTACGGTAAAAGAGGCACCGACAACCGAGCCGATTGAATCAACGGAAAATACGGAGACTACGGCAGAGGTCAGTGAAAATACTCAGGTACAATAAATAAAAAGTGGCGTTAAAAAACAAAGCACATTGTGAAGCGGTGACTTGCAGGTGCTTTGTATTAAGGTAATTTAAAAACAACAAAAATCTTCGCTTTAAAGCGGAGATTTTTTATTTGCAATATATAAAATTAAATGTTATTATGGCTTTAGGTTTGGATTTAAAGTGGGTGATTCTGTGAACAAAATAAAAATTAAAATTATGAGCTACAACACTCAGCATTGTCTTGATTATGTAAAACAAAGAATTGATTTTGATTTAATTGCCAATACTATTAAAAATTGTGGGGCAGATGTAATCGGTCTTCAAGAAATTCGTGGTGAAGGTCCTCGCGAGGATTACGTTGACCAAATAAAAATATTGTCAGAAAAAACAGGATTTTATTATTATTTTGCAGAGGCAATAAAGGTTGAGGGTGCAAACCCTTATGGTAACGCAATTCTTTCGAGATTCCCTATATTAAATGCTGAGACTATTGCTATTCCTGACCCAAAAGTAAAAAAGTATAAGGATGGTTATGAAACCCGTTGCATTTTAAAAGCGGAAATAGATGTTGCGAGTGGGCTTAACGTTTTAGTTAGTCATTTTGGTCTTAATAAAGATGAACAGAAAAATGCAGTAAACGCAGTTTTAGAAAATTTACCAAACGAAAAATGTGTTTTTTTGGGCGACTTAAATATGAAGCCTAAAAACAGAATTTTAAAACCAATAAAAGAAAAGCTTTTTGATACTGCAGAAAAGTTTGACTCAAAAAAATTAAGCTACCCGTCAGATAAACCAAAAGTAAAAATTGATTATATATTCACAAGTAAAGATTTGTGTGTTATGAGTGCAGATATTCCTGCAATTGTTTCTTCCGACCACAGACCACACGTTGCTACAATAGAGTTAGGGTGAATTTAAGAAGTATCGCATTTGTAGTATACTAAAATAAATATAAAAATTCGGAGGTGGTTTTATGTCAAAACCGCAAAATCCACTTTGGCAAACAACAAAAACTGAAAGAAAAAGCTATTATTCTTATTTCTTTGGTCAGAATATGATTTATCATATGATAGCCGGCTACCTTACAACGTTTTTGCTTCTTATTGGCGTTGACCCTGTAAAATCTGCAATAGTTATGCTTGTAGTAAAGATTTGGGATGCTGTTAACGACGCAATTTTTGGTGTTGTTTTCGATAAAATTAAATTTAAGAGCAACCAAAAATATATACCGTGGTTAAAAATTGCGTGTGCTTTAACCCCCGTTTCTACCATTGCAGTTTTTGTTATTCCTACTGCATCAAGCGAAACGGTTAAGCTTATATGGTTTGCCATAGCTTATATCTTGTGGGATACCGCTTACACTATTTGTGACGTTCCTGCTTTTGGTATTATTACCTCAATGACAAGCAACGTAGAAGAACGCAATACAATTCTTTCGCTTAAAGGTATAACTGCAGGCGTTGGAATGGCGCTTACAACCGTACTTGTAACAGTTCTTATAAGTGAACATATTGGAATCGGTTACGGCCCTGTTTCTATTATTGTTGCAATTATTGCCATGGTTACAATGCTCCCTGTGTGTAAACACTGTAAAGAAAGAAACAAGAGTGTCGACGAAGAGCAATTTACTGTAAGAAAAATGCTTAAATACGTAATAAGCAATAAATATCTTCTTATTTATTATATAGGTTATATCTTCTATTCAGGTGCTCAGACCTACAACGCATTGCACATGATTACGGCGTATTATATTTACGACAATTCTATTGCATCTTTAGTTACCGGTACTGTTGCGGCATTACCACAGCTTGTTATGGCGCTTCTTGTTCCGAAAATTATAAGAAAAATGGATAAAACAAAACTTTTCAGAATAAGTGCTGTTGCAACTATTCTTTTGTCTTTCCTCATAATTCCTACAAGAGGCAGCTTTATTCTTTTCGTTATTACGTTTATGCTTCGTTCAATTCCTTTAGGAATTATTGGCGTGCTTTCATTCACGTTTACGCCTGACTGTGCTGAATATGGTCAGTACACTACGGGGATAGAAGCAAAGGGGATAACCTTTGCTATTCAGACGTTTGCAGTAAAGCTTGCTGCAGCTATTTCCGGCTCAATGGGTCTTGCACTTCTTGGTTGGTTCGGATTCAAAACAGAGTTTGTAATAGACGGTGTAAAACAAGAGGTAAGTAATTTTGCGGACCTTGAAAAAATAAACGCTGTTGCTCAGCAAACAACCGAAGCACTTGACGGACTCTGGTTTACCTATAACGTTGTGCCTATCATAGGTCTTGTTATAGCTTTCATTCTTTGGAATTTTTATAAGCTTAACGACAAAGACGTGCAGGTTATGGCAAACTGTAACGTCGGTAAAATTACTAAAGCGGAAGCAGAAAAGCTTCTCTCAAAAAAATATTAATTATAATCTGCTCTGCTTTCAAATGAAAGCAGAGTTTTTTCTTTATTTATTTAAACCTTTATGATATAATGAAAAAAATACCAAAAAGGAGTTCGTTATGTACAGTATTGATTTTGGTAAAAGTGGCATAAAGGTCCCTACAATTGCAGTTGGTTGTATGAGAATAAGCGATAAAACAGAAAAAGAGGTTGCAGAGTTTGTAGACATTGCATTAAGTAATGGCGCAAACTTTTTTGACCACGCCGATATTTACGGTGGCGGAAAAAGCGAGGAGGTTTTCGGCAAGGCAATTGCTTCCTTAGACAGAGAAAAGCTTTTAATTCAGACTAAATGTGGCATCCGCAAAGGTTTTTTCGATTTTTCCTACGAGCACATTGTGAATTCAGTAGACGGCAGCTTAAAACGCCTTGGCACAGATTACATAGACGTGCTTCTGCTTCACCGTCCCGACGCTCTTATGGAGCCTGAGGAGGTCGCAAGAGCGTTTGATGCTTTAAAGGCTTCAGGCAAGGTCCGTCATTTTGGCGTTTCAAATCAGAATCCGCACCAAATGGCTCTTTTGCAAAAGTATCTTAACGTGCCTGTTTGTGCTAATCAGCTGCAATTCGGTGTTATGCACACGCCTATGATAGATTTTGGCGTAAATGTAAATATGCAAAATGACGCAGGTGTAAACAGAGATGCAGGCAATATAGAATATTGCAGACTCAATGAGATTACAATTCAACCCTGGTCACCAATGCAGCACGGCTTTTTTAAGGGCTGCTTTATAGATAATGAAAAATTCCCCGAGCTTAACGAGACGCTTGAAAAAATCGGTGAAAAATACGGAGTGTCAAAAACAACAATGGCGTTCAGTTGGATTCTTCGTCATCCTGCAAAAATGCAGCCGGTTACAGGTACAACAAATTTAACCCGTCTTAACGATTGCTTAAGAGCAGCAGACGTTAAAATAACACGTGAGGAATGGTACGAAATTTACCGTGCCGCAGGAAATGTTTTGCCTTAAGGTGATAAGAATAATCTGAAGCTGCCTCAAACCGGTATGTTTCGGTGCTTTTCACCCAATTTATTTTTGCAAGGCGACAGCCTGTCTGCAGTCAAATACGAACAAAATATCTCGAAATCTCATTCATTTAAGGTCGGAGAATTTTGTGGATAAGTATTTTTCGCACAGATAAGGCAAAAAACGCAGTAAATCCTTTCGGATTTACGAGTATTTAAACGAAATATGTAGGGAAAAGACTGTTCCAAAATCTAATTCGGATACGCTTTGTCCACCCTAAGGAGATAGTGAATTATGAAAAAATTAAGTAAGATTTTATGCTTGTTGATTACATTTGCGGTTGTTTTCGGTAGTGTAAGTGTTTCTGCATTTGCATTGGAAAATTCTAAGAATTATTACTATATTGATGAGATAAACGGCGATGACAGAAATAGTGGTACAGACATAAATAATCCTGTCAAAACTATTGCCGGACTTAAAATTTCTGATGTTAAACCGGGCACACACTTTTTATTTAAAAATGGCGGGGAATACGAGTGCGAGGTAACGCTTACCTGTAATGGTACGAAAGAAAATCCTATTGTTATTTCATCTTATGGTGAGGGCGAAAGAGCAATTTTAAAAACAAATAAAAAAACAGAGGTTTTGCGTCTTTTTGACTGTTCTTACGTAAGCCTTTCAAATTTACATATTAAAGCACCTAACGGCGGTGGTATCTGGATAGATACTTTAAATCAGACCTCTGAGGGTATTGTTATTGAAAATGTTTATTTTACTGATATGCAAAATTACAAGGTGCATAGCCGTGACGATAATACAAGCGGTGCAGCAGTCGGCAGAGCTGCAATTATGGTTAAAGGTCTTCCTGCGAGGTCAAGGTACGCCGTTAATAATCTTACAATAAGGAACTGCGAGGTCTATAATTGTGCTAACGGGTTTATGATATGGGGCTCGTGGAATGATGCGCAACTACCGTGGTGCGAAACTGAAGAGGAAATTGACCCGATTTACAACGAAGGCTTGCTTATTGAGGGCTGTTATTTTCACGAGATGGATGCAGAAGCGGTCATAGTTGGTATGTGTGACGGCGCCTTGGTTACAAATTGCCGCGCAATAAACTGTTGCCTGGGTGAGGGCGTTGACGAGTATGGCGAAATTGAATATTTTACCGCGGCAATGTGGTTCTGGGGTAGTGAAAACAGCACTATTCAGTATTGCGAAATAGCAGGTCAGAAAAATGTTGGCGATGGTATGGCGGTTGACTTTGATTCTCATACAAACAACTGCACTTATCAATACATTTATTCTCACGATAACGTGCGTTTTATGTGTAATAATCCGAATTACAGCGGTCACCACGGGAATACGGTTCGTTACTGCCTTTCTGTAAATGATAACGGCGGTCGCTCAACAACCGCAGTAGGTAGCTGCGGTGAGCACAACTTTAGTTTTTATAACAACACAATAATAAATTGTGCTGATTTTCAATTGAAAAATATGTATAATTCATACATTGCAAACAACATAATTGTTCCTGCAGACGGTCACCACTTTTCCTACGATTTTGACCCGCTTGATTCAAGAGGTAACGTTTATGACAATAACTGCTACTACAATGCAATGTCACCACTTGTTGACCCTGATTCATTAAATATTGACCCGGGCTTCACAGGAAAAAAGCTTTCAGATAAAAACAGCTTCATGCTTTCGTCAGATTCACCGCTTATTGGCGCAGGTGTTAAAATTGATGATGGTCTGACAACCGACTTTTTTGGAAATGAAATTATAAGCTCAAATATCGGCTGCTACGGCGGTGTCGGTATAGAGCAGGATACACCTTACAGTTACGAGGTGTTTGAAATGAAATTGCTGCGTCATTTGTTAGATGCTATTTCGACCATTATACAGGAGATTATGGGTGCATTTGATTAATACTTGAAAAGGAGAATTGCAAAAATGAACGGATTAACAAGAAGAGAAAGACTTGTAACGGATATTGATAAGGTGCTCGATATTTTAAATAAATCAAAGGTAATTCACTTAGGCTTGGTAGATGGTGACGAGCCCTACGTTGTGCCCATGAATTACGGCTATACCTACGAAAACGAAAAGCTTACAATATGGCTTCACGGAGCAACAACCGGCAGAAAGCTTGACGTTATAAGAAAAAATCCAAAGGTCTTTTTTGAAATGGAATGCGATTTAATTCCCTTTGAGGGGGACGTTGCCTGTAAATACGGCATAAGCTATTCCTCGCTTATGGGCAAGGGGCTTGCAACAATTGTTGAAGACTCTGCCGAAAAGCAAAGGGCGTTGTCAATTCTTATGAAAACTCAGGTGGATATGGATTTTGAATTCAATGAAAAATTAGCCTCTGTTGTAGGAATTATAAAAATAGAGGTTTCCGAATTTACCGCAAAGAATCGCCCGTTGCCAAGTAAATAAAAACAAAGCCTTGCCGCATAATTTTGTGGCAGGGTATTTTTTTCCTTAATCTTTACAATTGTATATAAAAAGTGTTATAATGATTGTAATTTGTTGAAACGCAGTAGCGTTTCGTAAAAGCCGATTTTATCGGCTTTTAGCAAAATTGTTTTACGAAAACACAATTTTGCATTACAGTCATTGAAAGGATTATAGTCGAATTTTCAAAGGAAATTCGATATAAAATTGGGTGATGTTTTTTTGAATCGAAAGAAATGGATTGTAAACGAGTGCAACAGAGATATTGCTGCCGAGATTGCAGAAAACTGCGGTGTAGACCCTTTTGCAGCATATTTGTTAGTTGCTCGTGGTATGACGGATGAGTTTTTAGTAGAAAGCTTTTTATACGATACCGATATTTCCGACCCTTTTTTACTTCCCGATATGGAAAAGGCTTGTGAGCGAATAAACAAAGCTATTGACGGTGGAGAAAAAATCACGGTTTTCGGTGATTATGATGCTGATGGTGTTACATCAACGGCATTGCTTTACTCATACCTTTTTAAGAATGGCGCTAACGTAGATTACTATATTCCCGACCGTGCAGGCGAGGGCTACGGCATGAGTACCTCTGCCATGGAGCTTTTAAAGGAACGCGGCACGTCACTTGTTATTACTGTGGATAACGGTATTTCTGCAATAGAAGAGGTGGAGAAGGCAAAGGAGCTTTCCATAGACGTGGTTGTTACAGACCACCACCAGGCGGGGGATTGCTTGCCGGATGCAGTAGCGGTGGTTGACCCGCACAGAAAGGATTGCGAAATAGAGTTTTGTGAGTGGGCAGGCGTAGGCGTTGCCTTTAAGCTGGTTTCTGCACTCGCAAATTGTGATGCTTACGATTTGTTAGAGGAATACGGTGATATTTTAGCAATCGGTACCATAGCAGATATTGTTTCGTTAAAGGGTGAAAACCGCATATTAGTAAGAGCAGGTCTTAACGTGCTTAACGAGGCATATAAAAGCGGTGAATTAAGAAAGGGCTTAATGGCACTTATAGAGGCATCAGGCTCAACAAAAAATATGAATTCTATGGCGGCTGCCTTCAGACTTGCACCAAGAATAAATGCGGCAGGGCGTATGGGCTCTGCTGAAAGAGCTATTAAGCTTTTACTTACTGAGGATAGTGAAGAGGCAGCTCGTTTAGCCAATGAAATTTGCGAAGCAAACGTAGAAAGACAAACTACGGAGGCATCAATTACAGAGTTTGCACAAAGGTATATTGAGGCTCATCCCGAAATAAAATATGCAAGGGTAATAGTCGTGGCAGGTGAAAACTGGCACCAGGGCGTAATTGGTATTGTTGCCTCAAGACTTTGCGAAAAATACGGAAAGCCGTGTATAGTTATTTCAAAATCGGGTGATATAGCAAAGGGCAGCGGCAGAAGCGTAGAGGGATTTTCTCTTTATGATGCGCTTGCCTATTGCAAGTCTGCCTTAGTGCAATTCGGCGGTCATAAGCTTGCGGCAGGTCTTACGGTTGAAACGGCAAGGCTTGAAGAGTTTACACGTCTTATAAACGAATATGCACAAACCCGTGAAGAGGTGCTTCCTGTTCTAAGGCTGGACTGTAAATTAAATCCTGCGTCGTTATCACTTGATTTGCTTTCATCCATAAATGCCTTAGAGCCGTTCGGTGCTGAAAATCCACAGCCGCTTTTCGGGCTTTTTAATATGAAAATAACAGGTATTCAGCCTGTTGGCAATAATAAGCACATTAAGCTTACCGTAAACAAAAACGGGGTAAGCTTACCTGTTATGCTCTTTTCTGTTTCACCCGAGGATTTCCATTTTTCTGTATCCGATTTTGTGGATTTGGCAGTAAGGCTTTCGCAAAATGAATATATGGGTGAAGTAAAGGTAAGCGTACAGGTAAAAGAAATTAAGTTGAGTGCTATGAATGATGACGAGGTGCAAAAAAATCTTGCGCTTTACGAAAGCTTCAGACGCGGAGACGTATTGACTCCCGAGCAAAAAAAGAAGCTTTTGCCCGACAGAGAGTTTTGCGGCAGCGTTTTCAGATATTTAAAAGCTAACAACGGCTTTAGCACAGACGTTGAGCTGTTATGCTACAGATTAGGCTTAAAGGAAAACAAGCTTGCAGTTTTAAAAATTGCTCTTGATATGTTTGAAGAGTTAGAGGTAATAAATCGCGAAAACGGAAAATACCTTTTACCAACCGAGCAGAAAAAGGTTGCTTTAGAGGAGTCTGTTTTATACAAAAGCTTATTAAACTGATTAAAGAAGGGAGGAAGCACACGTGGATAATACTTCGGTTAAAATTATGTACGAGGATTTAAGAGAGCAGGCAAGTGCACAGTTTAACGAGGATGAGATAAAGATGTTAGACAAAGCCTTTTTGCTTGCAAATGAAAAGCACAAGGAGCAAAAGCGCTCTTCCGGAGAGCCATATATAATTCATCCTGTATCCGTTGCAAAAATCGTTCTTGATTACGGAATGGACTGTGCTTCCGTAGTAGCAGCTCTTTTACACGATACGGTTGAAGATACTGACCTTACCTTAGAGGAGGTAGATGAGCTTTTCGGTGAGGAGATTACTCACCTTGTAGACGGCCTTACCAAATTGGGTAAGGTGCCGCTTGATATTAAGGATAAGGAAGAGCAGCAGGCAGAAAACGTAAGAAAAATGCTGCTTGCTATGTCGCAGGATATTAGAATTATAATTGTAAAGCTTGCAGACCGTCTTCACAACATAAGAACGTTAAATTTTGTTGCGCCGCAAAAGCGTAGAGATAAGGCGCTTGAAACGCTCGAAATTTATGCGCCTATTGCTCACCGTTTGGGTATCAGAGCAATGAAGGAGGAGCTTGAGGACAGAGCCATAAGCTACCTTGACCCTATCGGCTACAAGGAAATTGAGGATAATCTTTCAAGCCAGGGCAGGTCCTACAAGGAGTTTCTTGAAACCATTAAAAAGCAGATTCACGACAGAGTTGCAGAGGTTGTTCCGGACGTAACTATTGAAGGCAGAATAAAAAGTGTTCACGGCATATACAGAAAAATGTATATGCAAAATAGGGAGTTCAACGAAATTTACGACGTTTACGCAGTAAGAATTATTGTGGATAACACCATTCAGTGCTACGACTGTCTCGGCATTATTCACGATATGTTTACGCCTATTCCGAGCAGATTCAAGGACTATATTTCCACACCTAAGCCAAATATGTACCAATCACTCCATACAACAGTTATTGGTAAGGCGGCTATTCCCTTTGAGGTACAAATAAGAACCTGGGATATGCACAAAACGGCAGAATACGGTATTGCCGCACACTGGAAATATAAATTAGGTCTTAACGGCACAGAAAAATTTGAGGAAAGACTTTCCTGGATTCGTCAGCTTCTTGAGGCACAAAAGGAAGCGGATGACGTTAAGGATATTGTAAGAACAATTAAAAGTGATTTAGTTCCCGAGGAGGTATTTGTTTTCACTCCTAAGGGTGACGTTATAAGCCTTCCTTCAGGTGCTACCGTTATTGACTTTGCCTATGCAATTCACTCTGCTATAGGTGCAAAAATGGTGGGTGCAAAGGTAAACGGTAAAATTGTGTCTATTGATTACCAGGTTAAAACCGGTGAAATTGTTGAGGTGCTTACCTCATCACAGCCGGGTAAGGGCCCCAGCAGAGATTGGCTCGGCATTGTAAAAACAAGCGGTGCTAAAACCAAAATACGCTCCTGGTTTAAAAAGGAGCGCAGAGAAGAAAATATTGCAGAGGGTAAATTACAGCTGGAAAAGGAATTAAGAAGAAATCAGCTTCATTTTACCGACGAGGAAATAGATGCTCTTGTTAAAAAGCTTACAGAAAGACAAAACTGCAATACAGAAGAGGATTTCTTTGCGGCTATCGGCTATGGAGGAATTCCCGTTTCAAGACTCCTGCCTTATTTAAGGGAGGAATATCATAAATCAGCCTCACAAAAGCAGCCTGAGCAAATTAAGGTTGTTGAGGAAACAAAGCCTGCAAAAAGGGCTAGAGGCGAAGGTGTTATTGTTGAGGGAATTGACAATTGCCTTATTAAGCTTTCGCGCTGCTGTGCGCCTATTCCGGGTGATGAAATTATAGGCTTTGTTACAAGAGGTCACGGCGTTTCAATACACAAGCGTGACTGTCCTAACGTGCCGCAGGATATTGAAAAAGCGGCAGAGCCCTACAGGTGGATAGATGCCTCCTGGAGTGCAGGTACCGAAAGTAAGGAATTCAACGCAACCATAGCGGTGCTGTGCGAGCCGTCTGCATTTATTATGGCAGATATTGCAAATCTCTTAGCAGAAATGCGAATTATGATAAACGCCGTAAATACCCGAGCAGAAAAGGGTGGCAGAGGTACTGTGTTTATTACCGTAACAGTAAAGAGTACAGAATCACTCAGCGTGCTTATGTCAAGACTTAAAAGGGTGCAGCGCGTTATAGATATTACAAGGAGAACAAACTAATGAAGGCAGTAATTCAGCGAGTGCAGGAGGCAAGCGTCACAGTAGAAGGAAAGCTCGTTTCAGCCATAGGAAAGGGCTATATGCTTCTTCTTGGCGTTATGAAGGGTGACACCCAAAAGGAAGCGGAGCTTCTTGCAAGAAAAACTGCTGCATTAAGAGTTTTTGAGGATGAAAACGGAAAGATGAATTTGTCTGTAATTGACGTAAACGGCGAAATTCTTTCTGTTTCACAGTTTACTCTTTGTGCGGACTGCAAAAAAGGTAACAGACCATCGTTTACAAACAGCGAGGAGCCTGAAAGAGCAAACGAGCTTTACGAATATTTTTGTAACGAGCTTATAAAAAACGGCGTAAAGGATGTTAAAAAGGGTGTTTTCGGTGCCGATATGAAGGTTTCACTTGTTAACGACGGTCCCGTTACAATTACTTATGATACAGATTTATGGATGGGATAAAAAACAGTTATGTATATTAAAAGATTACCGTTAGGTGAGGTACAGGCAAATTGCTACGTGCTTTGTGATGAAGAAACAAAGGTAGGAGCAGTTGTTGACGTCGGTGAGCTTTCGCAAGAGCTGCTCCTGGAAATAAAATCAGCAGGAATAAAGGAGCTTAAATACATTCTTTGCACTCACGGTCATTTTGACCATATCGCAGGAGTAAAAGCTCTTAAGGCGCTTTATAAAACTGCTGAAATTGTTATTGGTGAAAAGGATGCCGTTTTAACGGAGGACTGCGACAAAAATGCAGCAAACTATTTCGGTACGCGCTTTGAGTGCTTTAAGCCTGACGTTTTAGTCAAAGAAAACGACGTTCTTGAAATAGGCTCAAAAAGCCTGCGTGTTATAGAAACACCGGGGCATTCCCCCGGCGGTGTCTGCTATATTTGCGAGGAGGAAAAGTTTCTTCTTTCAGGTGATACGCTTTTTAAGCTTACTGTTGGCAGAACAGATTTGTGGGGCGGCAATTTGAACGAGCTTTTAGATTCTGTTGAAAAGCTTATGCTGCTTCCGGACGATTACACGGTTTACACGGGTCACAACATTTCTACAACAATAGGTAACGAACGAGTAAGAAACAGATATTTGAGAAAAAAGAGAATATGAAACTATTTTGTATTTCACACAGCTATCATTATGAGCTTGAAAACGTAGTAAGACTGTTTTCACCTTTTTTAAAAATTCTTGTGCTGAAGGAGTGGGAGGAGCCCTCGGGTGAATTCCTTTACACCGAAAAGCAGCAGGAAAACGAAAAAGTTACGCTTATTTCAAAGCTTTCTTATAACGGTAGCTTTTATGAGGATGAAAAAGAATATTTTAATATAACCGAAAATGAAGCGGAGCTGTATTTAGCGGGCATTGTTTTTGAGCAGCTGGCAAAGGAATTTAAGTTTTTGCCTAACTGGGGCATTGTAACGGGTGTAAGACCCTCAAAGCTTATGGCATCCGTTATAAAAGAGGTAGGCTTAGAAAATGCAAAGGAGCATTTTATAAAAAAATTCCTTGCAAAGCCGCAAAAGGCGGAAATGGCATTTAACGTTGCAAGGGCAGAGCAAAAAATTATAGGCACAGTGGCGGGCGACACCTTCAGCCTTTACATATCTATTCCGTATTGCCCTACAAGGTGCAGCTATTGCTCCTTTGTGTCACACTCCATTTCAAACGCAAAGGCGCGCGAGCTAATTCCCGAGTACGTAAAAAAGCTTTGCGAGGAGCTAAGCAGCATTGCAGAGCTCGCAAAGAAAAATTCACTTAAATTAAAAAGTGTTTATTGGGGCGGCGGTACGCCTACTACACTTACGGCAGAGCAATTAGACGTTATTCTTACACAAATTGAAAAAAGCTTTGATTTATCAGATTGTGTAGAGTATACGGTTGAGGCAGGCAGACCCGACACCATTACAAGAGAAAAGCTGTTAACGCTTAAAAAACATAACGTTAACAGAATAAGCATAAATCCGCAGACCTTTAACAATTCAGTGCTCAAAGAAATCGGCAGAAATCACACGGCAGAGGAAACTGTGGAAAAATATCTTTTAGCAAGAGAAATAGGCTTTGATGCCATAAATATGGATTTGATAGCAGGTCTTCCTACCGATACGGTCGAGGGCTTCAAGTACAGCATAGAAAAGGCTGTTTCATTAAATCCCGAAAATATAACCGTGCATACGCTTGCTCTTAAAAGGTCCTCTACAATAGTGACAGAGGATGAAAAAGCCTCGCTTGATGCAAGTATTACAAGTGATATGGTAGAGTATGCAAATACTCTGCTTTCCGAAAACGGCTATATTCCGTACTATATGTACAGACAAAGTAAATCCTTAGGCAACCTTGAAAACGTTGGCTGGTGCAAGGAAAACAAGGAATGCTTTTATAACGTTTATATGATGGGTGACTGTCAGACGGTTTTGTCTGCAGGTGCAGGCAGCGTAACAAAGCTTAAGGAGCCCTGCGGCAGTCAGCTCGAAAGAATTTTTAATTTTAAATTCCCGTTTGAGTATATTGACCGCTTTAACGAGCTTATAGAAAGAAAAGACAGAATAAATAGTTTTTTCAAGGAATATCCTATTAAATAAAGGAGTGTGCAATATGTCTAATATAAACAATAATCTTGAGTACGTTGTTGAAAAGGCAAAAAATCCGAAAGCCTTTGTTGAGCAATGTGAGGGCAGGTACAACAGAATTATAGAGAATATTGCAAAAAAAGTAGCCGAGAACGGCAAAATAGAAATTATTATGCTTGCAGGTCCCAGCTCGGCAGGTAAAACCACAACGGCTAAAAAAATAAGAGAGGCGTTAAAGGCTAACGGTGTAAACAGCTACGCTATTTCACTTGATGACTTTTACCTTGATAATTCTGATGCTCCGCGTTTTCCCGATGGCACACCGGACTTTGAAACAGTCCACGCCTTAGATATTCCGTTCTTTTACGAGGTAATGAAGCAAATTCTTGAAACGGGTGAAGCAGATTTGCCCGAATTTGACTTTTTAACAGGAAAAAGAAAAGAGGAGCTTAATCACATTAAGGTAGGTGAACGCGAGGTAATTATTGTAGAGGGGCTTCATGCGCTCAACCCTATAATAACAAAGGATTTACCAAACGACAGGCTTTTTAAAATATACATTAACGTATCTTCAAGAATTTACGATAACAATAAAGAAATTGTGCTTAACAAGAGAAATATGCGCTTTGTGCGACGTCTTGTAAGGGACTATAATTTCAGGGGCAATTCAGTTGAAAAAACCTTTGAAATGTGGGTAACCGTCCGTTACGGTGAGGACACCTATTTATTTCCGTACAGACATAACGCAGACGTTAAAATTAACACAATTCATCTTTATGAAACCTGCGTGCTTAAGGATACGGCAATAAGTCTTTTAAAGGAAGTAGAAAAAGATTCTGCGTTTTACAAGGAATCTCAGAGGCTCATAAGGAATCTTGAAAGCTTTCCGAGCTTAGGTAAGGAGTTTATTCCTGAAAATTCACTTATGAGAGAGTTTATTAAATTTTAAGGCGGTGATAGGATTGTCACAAGAAAAATCCATAAAAAAGCAAAACGTGCTTAACGGTGCTATGGTTTTGGTTGTAGCAACTGCATTAGTAAAGGTAATAGGTGCAATTTATAAAATTCCTCTTACGGGCATTATAGGCTCGTTGGGTCGTGGCTATTTTGCTTCGGCTTATAACATTTATACACCGGTCTACGCTATTTCTATGGCGGGCCTTCCCGTTGCGGTTTCTGCAATAGTTTCTAAAAACGTTGCACTTGGTAAATACCGTGACGTAAAGCAGGTTTTTAAGGTAACCTTCCCGTTATTTTTAGGCCTTGGTGTAATTGGTACAGGCTTGCTTATGCTTCTTGCAAATTATTACTCTGTATCAATAGTAAATTCTCCGTTATCTGCATACAGCATTTACTGCATTGCACCATGTGTGCTTTTCTGCTGTATTATGAGTACCTATCGCGGTTATTACGAGGGACTTAACAATATGTACCCTACGGCAATTTCGCAGGTGCTCGAGTCCGTAGGTAAGCTTGTGTTCGGTCTTTCACTTTCATACGTAGTGCTCGGCTACGCTACAAAGCAAATAGAGGCAACGGGGGCTGTTTTCGGCTTTAAGGTTGAAACTCAGGCAGATACGGCTATTGTTTATGCGCTTGCAGCTGCAGCGGCGGTTTTCGGTGTTACCTTGGGTACCGTGCTCGGTACAATTTACGTTGTGCTCAGGCACAAATTCAAGAAAGACGGCATTACGCAGGAAATGCTTGTTAATTCACCCTTAGCACAAAGCAGAAAATCCACAATGAAGGATATTATCGGCATAGCGGTGCCTACGGCAATAAGCTCACTCGTTTTGAACGTTACTAATTTTATAGATACTGCAATGATTCAAAACAGACTTTCACACGTTGTGGAAAGCAGCTATGATGCAATAATGGGCGTTTACGGAGATTCAATAACAGCAGGCGGTATTGTAAGAGAAAACATTCACACCTTCCTTTACGGTGCTTATGATACAACGCTTGACTTCAGAAACTTAGTGCCTACGGTTATGATGACCTTAGGTGTAAGCGCTATTCCCGTTATTTCCTCTGCAATGGCTAAAAAGGACTTTAAGCTTGTTGGCGATACCGTTAACACGGTTTTCAGAACAACTATGTTAATTGCGCTTCCTGCAGGTGCAGGCTTTTTAGTGCTCTCAGAGCCAATTTTAACGCTTCTTTACAAGGGTAGTGAAAATGAGTCGGGTATAGCGGTTGCTGCGCCTGTTTTGGCTCTTTACGGGCTAATGATGGCAATTCTAACCTTCTCCTCTCCGCTTACAAATATTTTGCAAGCAATAGGCAGAGCAGACGTTCCCGCAAAGGCATTGGCGTTAGGCTGTGTGTTTAAAATCGGTCTTAACTATATTTTAATAGGCATTCCTGAAATAAATATTAAAGGTGCTGTATTCGGTACGGGCTTCTTCTATTTATTCTGTATTTTTTACGACTATGCGGTGCTTAAAAAGGAAACAGGAATCAAGCTCGATTGGAGCAAGGGCTTTATAAAACCGCTTATTGCTTCCGTGGCTTGCGGCGGTGCTGCATGGGGTGCATACAAGCTTGTAGCAACCTACGTTGTATTCGGCAGCCCTGACAGCCGTTTAAACGGAGAAACACTTGCTTGTATTGTTTCAATAATAATTGCAGTACTGGTTTATGCAATTTGTATACTCGTTTCCAAAACAATTGTAAAAGATGATATTTTAATGCTCCCAAAGGGAGAAAAAATCGCGGAAATACTTGAAAAATATAAACTTTTAGGGTAAAATGGTAAGGAAGTAAAATTATGTCAGTAAACTTTAATTTCAAAGAAAAATACGACTTTCAAGACTTGGTTGAAATTGTAAAAATTCTTCGTTCACCGGGCGGCTGTCCGTGGGATATGGAGCAAAACCATAAATCCATAAGAGAAGATTTTTTAGAGGAAACCTACGAGGTGCTTGAGGCAATCGACACCGAAAGCAAGGCTCTTTTAGAGGAGGAATTGGGTGACGTCCTTTTACAGGTTGTGTTCCACGCACAAATCTCAAAGGAGGACGGTGACTTTGATATAAATAACGTTACTGACGGTATTTGCAAAAAGCTTATAGTTCGTCATCCTCACGTTTTTTCAGACGTTACCGTTAACGGTACTGAAGAGGTATTAAGCAATTGGGATACCATTAAGCGTAAAACAAAAAGTCAAACGACTCAAAGCGTTGCTATGGCGGCTATACCCGACACCTTCCCTGCACTTATGAAGGCGCAAAAGGTACAGAGCAAGGCTAAAAAGGCGGGCTTTGACTGGCCGGATGCTTCCGGTGCCTTTGCAAAGGTGCTTGAGGAAACCGAGGAGCTTAAAGAGGTATTTGCTGAGGGCAATAAGGAAAAAATTGAAGATGAGCTTGGCGATTTACTTTTCTCGGTAGTAAATGTTGCTCGTTTTTGTGACTGTAATGCAGAGAGTGCATTGGAAAAAGCCACAAAAAAATTCATGAGAAGGTACACCGCAGTTGAGCTTCTGGCGGAAGAAAAAAACATAGATATGCAAACATCTTCTATAGAAACACTTGACAAACTTTGGGAATCTGTTAAAATGTTAGAAGATAGCGCAAACTAAAACGTCCAATTTGAAGACAAGTCTTTTTGTCTTTTGGTAAATAAAAAGAATCTATAAAATGGAGGATTTTAAAATGAACAAGACAGATTTAGTTAATGCAGTTGTAGCAGCTAACGGCGGCACAAAGAAAGATGCAGAAGCAGCAGTAGACGCTGTTTTCGGTGCAATCAAAGACGCACTTGCAAAGGGTGACAAGGTTCAACTTATCGGCTTTGGTACTTTCGAAGTTCGCGCAAGAGCAGCTAAAGAAGGCCGCAACCCAAAAACTGGCGAAACAATTAAAATCGCTGCAGCTAAGGTTCCTGCTTTCAAAGCTGGTAAAGCTCTCAAAGACGCTGTAAAATAAGTTTTACTTATTAAATAATTGGCAGAGAAGCCCGGCTTCTCTGCTTTTTATTTTTTTATATTAAACACTTGCAATTTATAACAAAACTATATACAATATATGTATTCTAAAGAAAGAGATATGTGGCTATGAAATATTTAAACGAACATTTTAAATTAGTTGAAGAAAAGCTTGGCTTTCCTAAAGAGGCTGTTGAGCTTTTTGAAAAAATTGCTTTAAAAATAGAAAAAAGCAAGAGCTTTTCAAAAAAATTCGACGCTTCTATTGAAAAATATATGTCACCTAAGGCTCACGATTTTGGCAAGATGTGTGACGAAATGAAATTCCTCGGAATACTTCACGGTGTTAAGGAGTACAGCTTGGTTTGTGTATGGCTTATTGTTGCAAGTGAAAGAGTGCTCAAGCTTTATAAGGAAAAGGGTATATCTGAAGAAATTTACTGGGCTTCTATGATGGATTTAAAATATAAGTTCCAGGAATGTGTAGATTGTAAAGAGGTTTATGGTACCTTTGTTGGCCACTGGTACACAGGCTTTTACGAGCTTAACCGCTTTGCCTTAGGTCGCTTCCAGTTTGAGTATTCAAGCTTTGGCGTAACAGATGAGTTTACAACAAGTGCCGGTATTACCATTAAAAAGGGTGACAAAACAGTAGGTTTCCATATACCTTCCTCAGGTGAGCCGCTTACCGACGAGGTTCGTCTTGATGCCTACAAAAAGGCTTACGAGTTCTTTAAGGACCAAAGAAGAGAGGACGGCCTTATAATTTTTGAATGTGGCTCATGGCTTCTTTATGAGGGTAACAGAGAAATTTTACCTGAAAAATCAAATACAATTAAATTCCTTAACGACTTTGAAATTGTAAGAAGTGAGGCAAAGGATGAATTTAATGATGCTTGGCGTGTGTTTGCAAAATACGGCTACAAAAAGCCAAAGCACTGGCCGGAGGATACCTCTATGCGTAAAGCCTTTAAGCAACATATTTTAAACGGCGGCAAAACAGGTAGCGGAAACGGCGTAATTGTATTTGACGGTGAAAAAATAGTAAGATAATTTATAAAAAAAGAACTCTATCTTTTTCGATAGAGTTCTTTTATTTATGTTATAATTTGATTTTAAATTCGGACGGAAGCTTGTTTTCAGGAATAAAGCAAAGTGACGAGTCACCGTTTGAGGTGTAGAAGGTTACAAAATAACCGCTTTCGGGGTCATCCTGTTCGTAGGCGGTGTAAGCATACCTTAAAAGCTTTTGAACGTCCTTTATATCGTTTGTAACGTAGCCGTCAAACTCGGAGCCCACGTTTTTGTGGTAACGTCGGTAGTCATCTCTTATGGGGTTTCCGTTTTCGTCAACCAGTTGGAACGTAGTAGAGGTGTACGACGTAAGGAAATACCTTGAGAAAAAGCTCTTTGGGCTACCGTAAGGAGAATCAAGTGCACCGTCATAGCAAATGCCTGCAGGTGATATTTTTGCTGAAACAAAGTCAGGCGTTTTAGTAACAGCCTCGTAAAGCTTTAAGTCCTTTAATACCTTTATTGTTTCGGTCATGTCCGGTGTAATTACAAAAAACGGAAGTGGGTTATAAAGACTTGATGTGTGGAATTCTACTTTATCTGAAGAAAAATCGTATATGGTAAAAGTTGTCTTTTTAGGCTTTTCTTTTTTCTCTTCATCCGCAGGCTCGTCAATAATAACTCCCTCTGCCGTGTTAATAATATCCCAATAATAATTATCCCAGTAACCGTCAAAGCGCATAAAAGCAATAGGGGTTGAATCCGGGTAATATTTATCTGTAACGGAGCGCTTGCTCAAATCGTTGTAAAGAGCATCTAAAAGCAGCTTTCTGTCAGCGTCGCAAAGCTTTACGTCGGCAAACGCATCAAGATATTTTGAAAAGATATTAAGGCTTGAGAAGGAATCTCTTAAAGCAAACTGTGCATATGAGATTTTGTGTTCCTCATCAGTTAAGGTCTTTCCGGTTTTAGGGTCGGGTACTTTAATTTCACCCTTAAATAAATTATACAAGGCATCCTTAAAATATTGGCTCTCCTCAAGGTAAAGCAGAGCTCTGTAAGCCTCAGGAGTAGAGGTGTTAAAGTTACGCTTAAACGTAGAGCCATCCTTTAAGGTGTAAGAAAACTGAATTGCGTTTTCCAAGGTTCTATCCTCATCAGAGGAGTCTGCAATCAATTCGTGAACCTTAAGTACTTTTTTTATGTCCTCTTCAGCAGTTATTTCACCCGTAATAACGTTAGGGTTATTCAAAAAGAAGAGGTTATATTCCGTAATGTAGTGTGCGCCATCACCGAAAAGCGCAAATTGCGAGGAATCACCCACAATAGAAACGGAAACGCTTTTAATTTTTTCGAACTCAGGAGTTTTACTCGAAAAGCCGAAAAAGCCTGCGTTTACGGAAACGGCAAAAAGGCTTACGGCTACAAGACCAATAGGTAATTTGTAAAGCCCTTTTACAAATTTCTTTAAATTTCGTAAAACCAACAGCTGCAAGCCTAAATGTACAACTGTAAAGAGCAATAAGCCGAAAATAAGACCTGCAACAAGCTCTTCTAAAGCCAAAACAATAAATGAAAAAACAAAGAAGCCTGCAAGGAAAGAAACAAAGGTGTTTAAAATTCCGTTTGTGCCTATAAAGCCTGCAATCTCTGCCTTGCGTTTGTTGAAAAGCTTAATGCCGAGTAAGGCAATAATTACCGTAAAAATAATCCACAGAATTATATTTGTGAAGGAGGGGCTTTCAATAACCTGCTGTGTGGTGTCGGTGCTTCTTGCAATACAAGTGAATTTTGAAGCCTCTGCCTTTGCAAAAAACACAGGACTTAAAAAGTCGAATTTTTCAGAAAGGGTTGCAACGTAGGAGTTGTCCCAGGATTCGTTGTTTGCAGGGGTAAAATCAAAGCCGTAGGGGTTGCCGTAAAGGAAAACAGACATAATTGACTGAATGCCGTAAAGCAAAATATCGGGTAAAAAGAGTATTATGGTTGAAAATACACCTGCTTCAAAAACAGTGCCTACGCAAGCAAAAATAGCGGCGGTAATTGTAAAGGCAGAAAGTGAAACAACTAAAAACGTTAAAAGATAGAAGAAAAAGCTTTCAAAAACTATGCCCGAAAAGCCTAATGCGGAAAGGTTGGCTATGAGCATAATAAGTAACGGTAAAAATACAGATGCGCTCAAAAGTAGGGCGCTTGAAATATATTTACCCAAAAAGAGCTTTGTGCGGGTAATGCCAAGGCTGTAATAAACGTTTACCTGCTTTTTAGAGGTAATAAAATTAAAGGTACAAATTGCCATTGCTATACCGCAAAGGGCAATCATAACAAGACAAATTAAAACGGAATACTCATCATCAAAGAAAAGAGAAACGTATTTTTGCCTTGCGGAAATGTAGCCCGAAACCTCACCTGAGCTGTTATATAGCGGTTCGGTAGTAAAGAGCCTTGAGCCTGCAAGAATAACCATAAAAAATCCAAGTATGCCAAGGTTACCCAAAGCAGGTAAAACGGGCAGACCCTTAAAGCCTGTTTTTAGTGTGTAGGCAAAAGCATTAGTTGGCTTCTGATTTATCATTTTCTTTACCTCCTTCCATCTCCTGCATAAATATTTCCTCAAGAGAAAGATTGATTTTTTCAGTAACGTCAGGCTTTAAAGCGGCAATTTGCTTTTCTGCAAGCTCTGTGTTACCGCTTATGGTAAAGAGTGCAAGCTGACCGTCCTTTACAAGGTTTTCACAAGCAATATCCTTGAATTCATCAAGTGTAAAATCACGGGCAAAGGCAAGTCTGAATTTTGTTTTTCCGTAAGAAAGTTCACTTACAGCACCCGTTACGGAAATCTTTTTGCCGTTTATAATGCCTATGTGGTCGCAAAGGTTTTCAAGCTCCTGCAGGTTGTGGGAGGAAATAATAACCGATAAATTTCCTTCAGCCATTGCTTCCTTTAAAAGCCCCTTCATAAGAATTCGTTTTTGCGGGTCAATTCCGTCAAAGGATTCGTCAAGCAGTAATAATTTAGGGTGTGTGGAAAGAGCCAACACCATTTCTGCCTGCCTTTGCATACCCTTTGAAAAGCCGTTTATTCTTTTTGTGGGGTCAAGACCAAAGCTTTCAGTCAGCTTTTTAAAGGTGTCAAAGCTGAATCTTTTATAATAGCCGTTGTAAAAGGCAGCCATTTTATTCATAGTAGCATAAGCGCCAAAATAAAGGTCGTCCGGCATAAAGAATATTTCTTCTTTTTTAACTTCATTATTAAATATGTTTTCGCCGTCGAATAAAACCTCTCCGCCCTCGGGCTTGTAAATACCGCAGATATTTTTTAAAAGAGTGGTTTTACCGGCGCCGTTGTAGCCCACAAGTCCGTAAATGCTGCCATCCTCAACGGTTAGGGAGATATCCTGCAGGGCTGTAAACGTGCCGAATTTTTTAGTTAATGCTTTAACCTCTAACATTGCGCCACCTGACTTTCTTTTTATATGATTTTATTTTAACTTTTTAAATGGGAAATGTCTATATATTTATTAGATGATTTTACGCTACGTTTTGTTGCAAATTATTTGTATTTTGATTTTACAATTCTTGACAGTATTTTTCAATACAGTTTACTATTTCTTAACATATCTTAATAATTTTTTAAGAAACCGAGAAAGTTTCGGGAATTGATTGACAATAAATAGCAATTTTGATATATTCTAAATGTATATAAATATATTCTGTATAGGGTGATATAAATGAAGAAAATAGTTGCTTTGCTTCTCATATTGTCGCTTGCTACAACACTTTTTGTTGTACCGACAGGTGCGGCATGGTCTGTTGTAGATACCACGTTTGCGGTAGCTTCCGACCTGCACTACGAATTCCAGGAGGACCTTGAATGGTTTTCTGAGGACCCTGTTTTCGGTTATGCAAACCGCAGAGCTGCAATGGAAAATGAAAGCAGATATATAATAGATGAATTCTTAAGACAGTGTGCAGAAAACGAAAAAATAGAGTTCGTGTTAATTCCCGGTGATATTTCCAACGAGGGCAGAGCCGTTAAAGAGCAGAACGTTCAAATGGCTGAAAAGTTCAGAAAATTTGAGCAGGAAAGCGGCAAGCAGATTTACGTTATAAACGGTAACCACGACGCCGGCAAGGGTGAAAACGAAGGCGAAACCAGCCTCGAGGAATTCAGAGAGATTTACTATGAATTTGGCTTTGGTGAAGCACTCTGCACAATGGATGATAACCTTTCCTACACGGCAGATTTAAACGAAAAATACCGCCTTATTGCAGCAGATAGCTGCGATATTAACCGTTCAACCGGTGACGGTATGACTGAAGACAGAGTAAGCTGGGTTGTTGAGCAGGCAGAAAAGGCAGTTGCAGAGGGTAAAAACCCTATTTTAATGATGCACCACAACCTTTTAGACCATATGCCTATTCAAGGCCTTTTAAGTAAGGATTTTATTATAAGAAATCACCTTACAACTGCAGAAAAATTTGCAAATGCAGGAATAAAAATAGTGTTTACAGGTCACGAGCATTGTAGTGATGCTAACACCTTTACAAGCTCAAAGGGTAAGCAAATTACAGACTTTGCTACAACAGCACTTACAATGTATCCGTTACAATACAGAATTATTGAAATGTCCGACGAATCAATTTTTTATGACGTAGCAACAATTGAGAAAATTGACACGGAGAATTTAAAGGACGACGTAGTAGGCTACACCGACGCTCATATAACCGAGATGAACAAGGGTATGAACGCCTATGCAAAAAATTTCCTTAAAAACGGTGTTGAATGGCGCCTTGAAAGAGGCTTCCAGGATGAGCAATTAGGCATTGATAAGGGTGCGTTTTACTACGACCTTGTAAGAAAGGCTGTAGATGCGCTTAACGATATTCTTAACACACCGCTCTACGGTGAGGGCGGCGTGCAGGAAATGGCGCTTGAAAAGGGCATAATTATTCCCGACAGCGACTACGTTGACGGTTGGGATGTAGCAACAGAATTGGTTGCGGCGCACTATGCAGGTGAAGAGCATTACCCGTTAATGGAAAGAGATGTTACAATTCTTTTAAGAACAATGTGCCTTATTTTAGACACAGAGCTTGCAATGATAACCGAGCAGGAGTTAATGGATGCGGCAATTGCCATAACAGCGCTTTACGGCTCTACACCGCCGGATGAATTAGCAGAAAAATTGAAGCTCGATTTAGGCTATTCTCACGGTGCGCAAAGCTTTTTGCTTGCACTTGCTTCACCACTGCTTGATACCTTTGCCAACGACGATAACGTGCCGGATAACACGGGCGTTTTAAAGGGCTATGCAAGAACAAGCTCGGCAGACAGCTTTATAAACATTGCAGGGGCATTGGATTTTTCACTCGACAAGCTTTTCCAAAGCTTAATGACAATTCTTACCTTTGTATTTAAGGGCATTGCATATATTAAAGGTTGATAAATGAAGCCCTTCGGAATATTTATTTCGAAGGGCTTTTGTGTTAGAAGAATAATTTTACGGGAAATATAAAAATCAGTGGATATAATGCGAAAATGCTGTAAAATGAGATTGATTTGAATTAACGTAAAATAAGGAGGAGAGGGCTTAAATATAAGAACAGCTCCTTCAAAAACAGCAATGGTGGTAGGTTTAGCATTGGACGCTGAACCGGTATACGTTTGCGGAAAATCCGCATCAACCAATGAGTGGGTGTACGTCTATTTCTTTGGTGAAGATAACGTAAGCTATAGCGGTTGGGTGAATAAAAACTACTTAAAATAAAAATAAAAACCATTCTCTTTCAATAAAAGTTAGGTGTATAGTTTATGAATAAAATTAAATATAGTGAAGAGCAATTACAAGAATATTTGACTGAAACACAAGAAACCTCTTACTGTTTTAGTTATTTTATTATTGGTTTAGCTTGCTTTATTTCGATGGTTTTTATTTCTGGATTTTCAGAACTAAACAATTTACTGGAAAGTGCAATTCTACTGTTTTTAATTGTAGTTTCTGTTGTTCTTTTTGTTTTAGTGGCTGTATTCAAAGATTTATTTAAAAAAAATTTGGATATAAATATAGGAATAATATCAATATGTTATGCCCTTGCTTTTGAGGTTTATTTCTCGTTTGTTTTTACGGATTCTTTATTTAAGTTCTTCATTTCATTATTTTTTTTACAAGCAGTAAAAGTTATATTGTTTTTACTTGTAAAACATGTAATGATTTGTTCAATACAAAAAAATAAAAAGAGTTCGGTTATTTCGTGTTCAATTGTAGCAATTTGCGGCATTTTTATCGCAAAAAGCGTAGAAAGAATTGTTGCATTAGATACAGAATTTCTTATATTTTCTATTATTACAATACTTATGTTCAATTTAATGTATATTTTCATAGTAAAAGGTCAATTGCTTCGTAGACAATTAGGACAGGGGGACCATAGACAATCAGTGGACGGTTCTATGATTGACACCGAAAAGCATTGATTATCAATGGTTTCAGCATTGTTCAAAATCGGATAAGACAAAAACTATTAAATAATTCGCAAAAATATATTAAAACAAGGGCATTGACTTTATGTCTTTGCCCTTTGTATTTTTTATTATGAGGAATCGTAAATTTAACTTGTATAGAATTAAAGAATTATATGTTTAAACAAAAAACAATGCTTGTAATTTCTCACAAGCATTGTTTTCTTACACTCATCAATCGGCTTATTTCATAGGATATTTCAAAACATCCTTATGACAATCTACCTTACGAGAATGGTTTTTGTGCTTTTAGAGGTTTGGACCTTGTCGAAAAGTAGTGTTAATCACATTGTTTTCCGTCTTGCTCTTTTGCACATTCAGCGCATCTGCCAAAGGAATCAAGTTCTAAAGCGGAGTCAAACATTTTTTGGAAGGTGTATAAGGTATCTGCCAGACAAAACAGAAGCTCTTTCTATCTCTTAAATGTATCTAGATTAAACTGGTCTGCAATGAGCTTTACCATCTCACCCTCAAGGTCTTCTGCTTCCGAATCTGCTATATAGTCTAAATCGTGGTCTTCAAGATAAAGGTAGTATAGCGTTGAGTTGTCTCTATCAATACCAATCATATATATTATTTTAGGAAACTGATATTTTTCTACCGCGGTTACAACCTTAAAAAAGATTCCTTCGTAATAAAACTCAGGTGCGGCAATTAGGTAGTCACCACTGCTGTCAATAACAGGCTCTGTCAAAAACTGATGCGAGTCTATGTAAGCTTTGTAGTCTCCCTCACATAGTTCAAGGGTATCGTATTTTACGATTGCGGTGATAGACTGATAAAAGAAAAATCCGGCTTCAACCTTGCCGACAAATCGAACGTTTTGCTCATCAAATTCGTTGTACTTTGGGAAATTACTAAAATTGATTCCCATATCATCTGCACACTGGTTGAAATCAGCTTCAGTTTCAATCGTGTAGTAATTCACACATGTAGGAATTGCTATGAGACTTATAAAAAAAGTGGTCGGATTGCATAGTGCTATGATAACGATTATGTTCACCAAGGCAGAAACCCATTTACGCTTAATATGTATGTTAAATAAAAGCATTAAAACGAATACAATAATGCAAATGCCAATAACAAGAAGCTCACGGTATGGTATATAACTCCCGTAAAGATAGGGTAGTTTTTCTTTCATTGCAAGCTCTTCGATTATTGTAATGATTGCCAAACACGAAAAAAACGCCAGGGCAAGTCCGATTAATGTGACAGCTACGCTTTTTAAGGGGGAAATCTTAGTTCCTTTCCTGTTCATGGCTAACACTCCATAAAATGAAATTTAATTATTGTTTTTTCGATTTCATATATCTGTAAATCCATACTATGGCAGTTATATTCCAAACTACTGTAGTAATGGAAAATAATACGAAATGGGAAGATATAGTGTATCCTTGCTTTAAATAGTAAATAAAATAAAAAAACAATAAAATATCATGTACAATCGCAGAAATAGAGTAGATTACACATCCAACTTTATCTACTTTATACTCTTTTTTATTACCCATTATATATTCCTCTTTGTAAAACTCTGGTTTGTAAAATAGATTATATCAATCTTTTGAGGAAAAATCAAGGTGACTATGTGAATAGTTCGCTACGCGAACGCCCGATTGTGTTAGGGTTCGCCGAGGGGGTTCGAGTCCCTGTAAATTACGAACAAAATAAAAAACAGTACAACCGAAATTGTACTGCTTCTTATGGCGCGCTGGAAGGGACTCGAACCCCTGACCTACTGGTTCGTAGCCAGTCACTCTATCCAACTGAGCTACCAGCGCAAAATGGAGCGGATGACGAGGCTCGAACTCGCTACCTCCACCTTGGCAAGGTGGCGCTCTACCAGATGAGCTACATCCGCAAATGCAAGGCATATTATACATATAAAAAATAGGCTTGTCAAGTGCTTTTCCTTTAAAAAATTAAAAACTTTTGTTTTTTTAAAATTTTTTGGAAAAAACTATTGACAAATACAAGTCTACAAGTTATAATCATCGTGCTCACTTGAGAGCGCATTCACTCTTTCAGCGGGTGAGTTTGTTGTTTTTATATAAATGGCGGAATAGCTCAGTTGGCTAGAGCGTCCGGTTCATACCCGGCAGGTCGTAGGTTCAAGTCCCACTTCCGCTACCAAGTCAACTTTCTTACCTGCTGGAGTGTTAAATATAGAAGAACAAAGTTCTTCAAAATATGGCCCGGTGGTCAAGCGGTTAAGACACCGCCCTTTCACGGCGGTAACACGAGTTCGATTCTCGTCCGGGTCACCAAATGAAAATCCGTTCTCGCATGAGAATGGATTTTTGTTTTACATTCTAAAAAATTTTTTACAAAAATAGCACGAGGGAAAGCTATGGACGGAAAAACAACTGTTAAATACCTTCAGAATTACATAAAGTCAAAGGATTATAATAAAGAGCAGGTTAATGAGTATTTTTTGAAGCTTGCAGGTGAGGTCGGCGAGGTAGCAGACGCTATTCGCAAAAATAAAACCAGAACGGAAAACGGCGGTATTAAGGATACTATTGACGAAGAGCTTTGGGACGTTATTTATTACGTTATAACAATTGCCAATTGCTACGGTATTGATTTAGAAACAGTTATAAAAGAAAAAGAAGCAATAAACAACATAAAGTACAACACCGGAATAGAATTTGAAGAGGGAAGATAGAAGGGGAAAATTATGGAATACGCATTGTCAGTTACAATGGCTGTTTTTGCCTTAATTGGCGCAATAGACAGAATTACGGGTAATCACTTTAAATTGGGTGACGAATTTGAAAAGGGTATACATACTATAGCTCCGCTTACAATGTCTATGCTCGGTATGATTACCATAGCGCCGACACTTTCAGATTTATTGCTGCCGGTTATAGCTCCGGTTGCAGCAGCATTAAAATTTGACCCGTCTGCAATAGCGGGAATTATTTTTGCAAACGATATGGGCGGCGCAGCGCTTGCCGATTCTGTTTGTAAGGATGCACTTTTAGGCTCATTTCACGGACTTGTTGTTGCCTCTATGTTAGGTGCTACCATTTCCTTTACAATTCCTGTTTCCATAAGCTCAATTAACAAGGAATACCACAAGGACGTTTTTTTGGGGCTTTTGTGCGGTATAAGCACAATTCCGTTAGGCTCGTTTGCTTCAGGGCTTGTTATGGGCATAAAGCCGTTACCGCTTATTTTAAATTTAGTACCAAGCATTTTTTTCTCGGTAATTATTGTTATAGGTCTTTTAAAGGTGCCGAATATATGTATTAAAATATTCGGTGTTTTAGGCAAAGCAATTTTAGTTTTAGTTACAGCAGGTCTTGCCGTGGGTATTTTACAGTATCTCACAAATTGGACCATTTTAGAAAAAACAACACCTATTGACGAGGGCTTTAAAATAATTTTCCACATTGGCGTTGTGCTTTCGGGTACATTCCCGTTAATAGCAATTATTTCAAGATTACTGAAAAAGCCGTTTGAAAAATTAGGGGAGAAAACGGGGCTTGACGAAGCTTCTGTTTTAGGCTTTGTGGCTACTCTTGCAAACAGCATTGCCACAATTGAGAATGCAGGCAAAATGAACAGAAAGGGCAGAGTTATGAATCTTGCCTTCTGTGTTTCGGGAGCCTTTGTTTTTGGTGACCATTTAGCATTTACGCTTTCTTACAACGGCGAGCATATTTTAGCGGTTATTATTGGTAAGCTGGTTGCAGGTGCACTTGCAATTTTAATGGCAGGCTTTGCGGTGAAAAAAATAAAAGTCTGAAAAAGCGCAGAATTTTTAAAGTCCTTCGGACTTGATTATAAATAAATATTTATACAATAAAAAACATCCTATCATTAAAGCTTATAATAAGCTGAAAATGATAGGATGTTTTTATTTTTATTCACTTATAATTATAATCAAACGCGAAGCGTTTCCGAAATTCTGCATTCTGCATTCTGCACTCTGCATTCAGCAGTCTGTATTCAGCACTTTATCCTCCAGTATCCTCGTTAAGTTTTCTGCAATTATTCTGTGCCCGTTTCTGTCGGGGTGCAATGGCTCAACCGGTACCCACGAGTCAGAATCTATAAAGGCTACGTTTGTGCTGTTGCTTTTATTGTATTCGGTTATAAATTCACCTAACTCCTTGTGGAAAGCACCACAGAAGGCAGAAAGAGCAATTATTTTTGATTTTGGATTCATTTTTATAATTACGTTTAAAAGCTCCTCGTAATTTGTAAGGTAATCTTCAAGAGAGCCGCCACGGTCGTTTGCACCGTGGTTAATTAATATATAATCTGCATTTTTGTGTGTGATGGGTGAGTCCTGGAAATTGTAGGGGTAAGCCTCAGCAGCCTTTGGTACGGCACCCATTCCGGAGCGTGTAACGCCAACAGCACCATAGCCCATAAAAATCGGTCTTAAATTAAGCTTTTCCGCTGTAAGCCAGGCGTAGGTTGCGGTTACGTCATCCTGGTAAACCCTGTTGAATTGACCTATTGAAAATTTGTTTTCTCCGTTTTCACCGTAATAATTTTCGTCGGTGAGCACGCCCTCTGTTATGGAGTCACCAACAAATTCTATGGTTTTTCGTGTATCCTCTGCTATTTTTACAGGTGTGTCGGTAATTACGCCGCAAAACGAAATTTTATTTTCAAGAGGTGTATGCCAACGGCGGTATTCCTCAACCGTGCCCTTAAAAATAATTTTGCAGGTGTGCTCCTTGTCTTCCTTTGCACAAATTCTTATATAATTGTCTACCATAGCCTCTGTTTTGTCTCCGTCATCTAACTGAAGCCAAAGGTGAGGGTAGGGGTATTTATTATTATCGCAATTAAACAGAATTGTAGCAGCCGTACCCTTAAAGCAAAATTCTATATAGCTGCCTGTGGCAGTAGCGGTAGCATAGTCCTTATCTTGTGTGTCCCAACGACCGGTAAGGCGTATTGCTTCGTGGTTATACGAAATTTTCATAATTTCAGTCCTTTAATAAAGAATATATAATTATTATAATCTTCAGTATTTTAAAGTCAACACTTGAAGCGGCAAATAAATTATGGTATAATTACCTTTACGCAAAAACCTCGTTTTAAAAGATTTTTGAAAGGAAAATTTTTTGAATGTATTCTAAGGACGAACAGCAGGAGCAGCTTTATTTTAATAAGGTAAAAGGCTTTTTAAACAGTGAAATAGTACGGCTTAAGGAGCTTATTGTTACCTACAAGGCAAGGGTTAAGGCACAGGGTGCAAAATTTAATATTGATAACCCCAACGGCGGTATGTATGCAGGCGTTGAGCTTACAGAGCTTCATTACGAAATGGAAAATCAATTGCAGGAAATAGAGAATGCAAATTACGATATTCCCTTTTACGAAAAGCTTAAAGCTGCACCGTATTTTGCAAGGGTAGACTTTACTCCGGACAGAACCGGCAGAAAGCAGGAAATATATATCGGTCTTAAAACGCTCCAGGAGCACGACACCTACAACACGTTAGTTTGTGACTGGCGTGCACCTATTGCATCACTTTTTTATGATGATTTTAATTCAAGCAAGGCGTTTTTCAATGCACCGTCGGGCGTGCTTGAGGGTCAGCTTACCTTAAAAAGACAATATAAATTCCAAAATGGTGAATTAAAGGGCTTTGTTAACAGCGATATTAAAATAGATGACGACATATTAAGAGACGTTTTAGGGGAAAATACTCACGAGCACTTAAGAGTTATTGTAAATTCCATTCAGCGTGAGCAAAACAAGGCAATAAGGTATTCCGACAACAAAAACTTAATTGTTTACGGCCCTGCGGGCAGCGGAAAAACCTCGGTAGGCTTTCACAGAATTGCTTACCTGCTTTACAGAAACAGAAGGGAGCTTACCTCCTCTGAAATTGTAATGTTTTCAAATAACGATATTTTCTCAAGCTACGTTGCCGATATTATTCCCGAGCTTGGTGAAATGCCAATTAACTACTCAAGCTTTTACAATATTTTTAAAGCAGAGCTTTCGGAATATTCCGTGCTTGATTACTACGATTTGGCAAACGCCTTAATCAACGGGGATGAGTTGAGAAAAAGCAGTGCGGTTTTAAAATATGATGAAAAGTTTATAGAGTTTTTAAGGGTGAATGCAGAAAATTATCTGCCTTCATTTAATGACGTTCAGCTTTTTGATGACGTAATAATTTCTAAGGAGGACATTTTAGACCGCTATGTTTCAGACGGAGAAAGCTCACCGTCGGTAAGAGTAGAAAGACTTGTAAGCTTTGTAAACGGCGTAATAGATGATTATTTCCTTGAAAACCGCGAGGAAATTTACAGCATAATAGACCTGGAATCCTCAATAGATGAGGACACAAGCAAGCTTTACAAAATGACGCGACGCGAGCTTAAGCACAACGTAGGCAGAGCATTACGCGCAGCAGTTTTAGCGGACCCTGTTAAAATTTATTGCGATATTTTAGAAAAGTACGTAAGCTTGTTAGGTAACGGGCAAGATGTTTTAAAGGCTACAAGAAAAAATATAGAAGAAAGAATTCTCGATTTTCCGGATGCTTTGGGTGTTGTATTTACAAAATGCGTTATGGGTGACGGAGCTTCCTTGAACAGCGTAAAGCATATTTTAATTGATGAGGCACAGGATTTAAGCCTTTTACAGCACAAAATTATTTTAACAATGTTTCCAAGTGCAAGGTTCACCTTGTTGCTTGATACAAACCAGGCAATTAACCCTGAAATTAACTCTGTAAGCGTAGAAGAGCTTACTGCGCTTTATGATGCCGGCTCGCTCTATTTAAACAGAAGCTACCGCTCAACAGAGGAAATTAACAAGGTGGCAATATCTCTTCTGCCAAAGGAAAAGGCATACGATATTTTCTCAAGAAACGGTGACGAGGTCGAGTATAAAAAGGGTATGGCTGAATTAACGGCGGCAATAAGGGATTATAATGAAAAAAGCCCGTCTGTGGCAATTATTACAAAGACAATTGAGGAGGCAAGAGCGCTTCACAGTGAATTGGTAAAGGAATTTCCCAATATTCGTCTTTGTGACAATAAGTCCTGCGTGCTTAGTGAAGCACCCATAATTATGCCGCTTGTATTAACAAAGGGTCTTGAATTTGACAGCGTTATAGTGCTTAATAAAGGCAAGGCATTTTCAGGTGATAACAACAAGCCGTATCTTTATATGGCTGTTACAAGAGCATTGCACAGATTAAGTGTTATTGAGATAGACTGATGGTATTATTCCTTATGAATGAAACTACGATTAAAAAGGTGGTAAAATAATATGAAAAAAAGAATAGTAAGCTTATTATTATGCCTTGCAATAATGCTTTCCCTTGCAGGCTGCCTGGGCAATAAATATGACACGGACTTTACAGTTAAAAGCAGAGTAGGCGTTACTAATAACGATTTTTACGAGGTTTCTGCAAAGGACGTTAAGCCAATTGAAAATTACGAGAAAAAATTTAATTATTTCGGCGTAAAATATGCATCAGATTCATATTTAAAGTGCTCAATTGTTTATATTGTGGATAAGGAAGAAATAAGAGAAGAATTCTTTTTAGAGCCGTCGACAGAGGAAATTTGCTTTTACAGCTTTATTGATGATGCCTTGGAAAAGGTAACGGCAAAAAAGGTAATTGAATTCACCTGTGAACCACTCAATGCAAAAAAAGCAAACGTTAAAATCTCGGGCTTTACGGTCTTTTTAAGAGAAGTGCCAAAGCAAGAGGTGTTTATTGAAACAGAAAATTATAAATTAGGTGTAGACCTTCTTTGGGGCGGCGCGCTTTCCTACCTTGAGGATTTAGATTCAAGCGTTGAAGCAGTTAAGGTAGACGGCAAGATTAAGGTTGATTCAAATGCAAGTGACCGCTACGACAAAAGGGCAATAAATAAAAACGTTAATTTAATTAACCGAAACGATACAGGCAGACTCGTGCAACAGTCATATTACGGTACAATGGAAGCACCTTATGAACCTGCAACATATATGGAAAATAAGTGGAATTATAACCCTGTTCAAGGTGGTAACCAACACAACGAAAACAGTAAGATTGTTGACATTAAATGTACTGATACTGAAATTTATGTAAAATGCAGACCACTCGACTGGGCAAAGAGTAAAGAGTATATTACTCCATCTTATATGGAAGCATGGTACAGAATTGAAAATAATAATGTTCATGTAAAATGTAGATTTACTGATTTTTCAGGTTACCCTGCAACATCAAGAACACAGGAATTACCTGCGTTTTATTGCATTGAGCCACTTAACACATTCGTGTATTTTGATGGTGTAGAACCTTTTTCAAAGGATAATAAACTCGTAACCAATAATAAATTAGGTTTCTGGGCAGAAGAGGGTTATCCGAATTTCACTTCAGTTGAGCATTGGTCGGCATATCGCGGTGAATTTTCCGACAGCTTCGGAATAGGTCTTTATATGCCAACACACGACACGTTTTTAACCGGTGTGTATAAGCGTGGAGAAACAGATGAAAAAGACCCGTCAAAAGCAGACCCTACTTCTTATATTGCTGTAGTTAAAGATTATGTTTTTGAAAGTTTTAAACCGAAAGAGTACGATTATTATATTTCAACAGGCACCACTGATGAAATAAGAAATAACTTTAAAGAAATAAGTGATTTAGTATGATAAGCTTAAAAGCCGTAACAAAAGAAAATTTTTCTGACGTTTACAAAAGACTTGTTGACGCTTTTCCTTATGAGGAAAGACGTGACGAGTGTGACGAGGAAAAATGCTTTTTAAAGAAAGAATTTAACTTTTGTGAAATTACAGATAACGGTGAAAGCGTCGGAATAATTGTGTTTTGGCTTTTCGAAGAATTTTTATTTGTTGAGCATATAGCAATAAACAAAGAAATTCGTGCAAAGGGCTACGGCTCAAAGACTTTTGAATTGTTAAAAGCACAATATAATAAGCCGATTATTTTAGAAGCGGAAGCCCCCGAAACGGAAATGCAGAAGAAACGAATTAAGTTTTATGAAAATCTTGGCTTCAAGGTGAATTCTTACGATTACACACAGCCCTCTTACCATAATGCTCAAAGCGTACCACTTTTAGTTTTGAGCTTTCCGAAAGCTCTTGATGAAAAAGAGTTTAAGGCGTTTTTTAAAACAACGAGAAGAGTGGTTTATGAAATTGAGAATTAAGAATTTCGGGACCTGCGGTCGGCAATAAAAAATATTCATAATATAAAAATCATCCTATCATTTGAAGTTTGCGAAAAACTAAAAATGATAGGATGTATTTATTTTTATTCACTTAAATTATAATCAAACGCGAATCGTTTCCGAAACTAAGCACTCAGCACTTTAATTCTGCATTCTGCATTATTTAATTTGAGTGCCCGCCGGTACGCAGTCAGGTAAAAATACTACCTGGCAGCCGCAAGCGCCGTTTGTTGCTGCTAAGAGCATACCCTGGCTTTCAACGCCCGCAATTCTTGCAGGCTCAAGGTTTGCAACAACAATAATTTTTTTGCCTACTAATTGCTCGCAGGTGTATTCGCTCTTTATAGATGAAACAATAACTCTGTTTTCACCGCTGCCGTCATCAAGTGTAAGCTTTAAGCAGCTGTGAGATTTTCTTATTTCCTGAGCTTTAACAATTTCGCATACACGAAGGTCTAATTTGCAGAAATCGTCAATAGAAATGCTTTCTGTTGAGAAAGGTACAAAAGCATCCGGCTCACCGTAAACGTGCTTGTCCTCGTTTTCTACTACCTCTTCAACAACAGGAGCCTTTGCTTCCTCCTCTGTTTTTGGGTAAGAGAAGTCAAGAAGACCAACGTATTTTTGCGGGTCGATAGCGAAAAGGAATAAATAAAGTCTTGGACCCTTTTCTTTATCTATAAGGAGCTTGTAAACGTTTTTGAAGAACGTACCCTGAATTGCTTTTAATGCTTTTTCATCAAGGTCAGTGCCGTGAACCTCTTTCGGAATAGCGTAAAGCTTTTTGTTAAGCTCGTCAAGGTCGTAGCCGCCTTCTTTAATAAAGTTGAATAAAATTTCAACCTCTTTCTTAGCGCTGTCGTCAAGTGTTTCGTAAACGTCCCAGTTTCTTAAAGTTCTGAGTCTGTTTACGCTTTCAGGAGCACAGTGCTCAAGCCAGTATTTTGCTCTTTCAAGTCTGTCGCTGAATTGCTCGTACTTGTAAGGAGTATCAATTTTTTCAAATACTGTTTCAAGCATTGGAATGTTAAAGTCAACAACTGAGCCTAACTGTACAAGGTGACCCATTGGAACGGTTTCTAAAACTCTGTCGCCAACGGTTGTGTTGTACATAATTGCTTTTTCGTTGTCGTTAGCAGTACCGTTTTTAACGTTTGTGTACATCTTGTCAAATTCAAAGTACTGACGAAGAATACCGTCGTCAAAGCAAAAATCGAAAGCCTTAAGAGGCTCTGTTTTTGAGTAGAGCCAAAGAATAACCTCAGGCTGGTAAATTTTTAAAAGTGTGTCAGGTGTTAAGTTAAGACCTGAAGAGCCTGACATTTTACCTGTTGTGCCCTTAATACCAATGAACTCGTAGCCTTGGAAAATAGGTGGCTCGTAGCCGTAAATTTTCTTTGCAATGTCCTTACTTGTGTCGTAGCTGCCGTGTGGGCTTGCGTGGTCCTTTCCGCCCGGCTCAAAGTCTACGCCTTCATACATCCAACGCATAGGCCAGTCAATTTTCCAAGCCAGCTTGCAGTTGAAATCCTTTGTGAAATCAAAGGTGCCGGTATGACCGCAGGCACAAGAATATTCTGCAACTGTGCAATCGTCTGAAAGAGAGTGTACCTTTGTTGTGTCCTTACCGCATTCAGGGCAGTAAATGTTAATTGGGTAGTAAGCCTCTCTTTCACCGGGCTGTGCCTCTTGTGTACGGTGGCTGTCTAAAATATCAAAAATTTCACCACGGTGCTTTAATGCATGAATAATATGCTCTGTATATTTACCGCTTCTGTACATTTCTGCTTGGTGGCGGTAATCCATATCAATACCGAATTTGCCTATGGATGCTTCAAATTCGTTCTCAAAATATTCAGCATAGGTTTTAAATTCAGGCGCATCAGTAAACGGATTTTTAACGTCTACGTAAGGACGGCCTATGTATTGCTCCATGTCACCGTCAACAGCTGCAACGTTAACAGGAACCTTTCTGAGGCGGTCAAACTCGTCCCAGGAGAAAAGAAGTCTTGCTTTTTTGCCCTTTTTTCTTAATGCTCTTACTACAAAATAGCTTGTAGCAATATCACGGAAGTTACCAATGTGAATTGAGCCTGACGGGCTTATACCCGCAGCACAAACGTATTCTTCCTTGTTCGGATTACGACGAATTATTCTTTCAGCAATTTCTTCTGACCAATGCATTTTATCACTCTCGTTTTCTTAATATTTTGTATTCGTACAATCAACATAGTATTTTACAATAAATGTAAGCTTATGTCAATCTAAAAAGCTTTTATTTATTTAATTACTTACAGTTTTCAAGCACTTTAAGAAGAATTTTAAAAATTCTCTCGGTAGAAGCAATTGAAAGCCTTTCATTTACGGTGTGTACGTCTGCCATATCAGGACCTATGGAAATGCAGTCAAAGTCTTTAATGCTTGCTGCAAATACACCGCACTCAAGGCCTGCATGAATAGCCTCAACCTTAAGCGTTTTCTTAGCTTCCTTTTCGTAAACGTCCTTATAAAGCTTTTGCAAAACAGACGACGGGTTAAACTCCCAGGAGGGGTATTTATCATAAACGGAAAACTCACAGGGTAAAATGCTGAAAAATGCGTGCAGCTTGTTTTCTAGTGCGAGCATAGCGCTTTCCTTGTTGCTTCTTAATGAAAGGTGCATTTTAGCGCAGCCCTTGTCAGTTGCTAAAATACCTAAATTGAGTGAGGTTTCAACAAGTCCGCTAATATCTGCACTCATATCCACAACGCCGTTCGGCACGCAAGCTAAGGCATAAATTACGGCATCCTTAGCCTCGTTGCTGAAGCTCTTAAAGCTACCGCTTTCAAGAACGTTTATTTCAAACGTAAAATCGGGCTCCCGTGCAGAGAATTCACTTTTTACAATTTCAAGGTATTCAGCTGCCGCTTTTGTGAATTCGTCCTTGTTATTTACACAAACGTTAATTTTACAAAGATTTGTAATGGCATTTGTTTTGTTACCACCGTTAATGCTTAATAAATCAAAGCTTAATGACTTAAGATGGTTTAAAACTCTTCCTGCTAAAATATTTGCATTTACTCTGCCCTTGTCTATTTCAACGCCCGAGTGTCCGCCTTTAAGCCCCTTTAAAACAATTTCTATTTTTGTGCCGCTTACGTCCTTTTCCTCGAAATTAAAAAACGCCTTAAAATCACTGCCGCCTGCGCAGGAAACGGTCATGGTGTCCTCTTCCTCGGAGTCAATATTTATCATTTTTTTACCGCTTAGCACGCTTGTGTCAAGAGCCTTTGCGCCAAGCATACCAATTTCCTCGTCAGTTGTAAAAACTGCCTCTATAGGCGGGTGGGTGTAGGAGTCACTTTCAAGAATTGCCAGAATACAAGCAACAGCAATGCCGTTGTCTGCGCCGAGAGTTGTGTTTTTTGCTTTCACAAAATCACCGTCGACGTATATTTCTAAAGAGTCGTTTAAAAAATCAATTTTACAGTCCTCGGTTTTTTGGCAGACCATATCGGTATGCCCCTGCAAAATAATCGGCTCGGCATTTTTAAGGTGCGCAGTACCGTTTTTGTAAATTACAACGTTGTTTGCCTCATCCTTGTAATATTTGAGCCCCTGTGCTTTTGCAAAATCGATTAAGAAGCTTGCAATTTTTTCAGTATCCTCTGACCCGTGAGGGATTTTAGTTATTTCTTCAAAATAATAAAAAACTCTTTCGGGCTGTAAATTTTTAAGCTTTTGCATAATTTAATTCCTTTCAGGCTCGTATGGGAATACGGGCATAAGCTCCAGCTTGAATTGATTAATTCTGTGAAGGTAATCAATTCTTTCCTTGGTTTTTTCATCCTCGCAAATGCCTGTTCTTATATATTTGTCCAAAACTGCATAGGTAAAGCCTAAGTTATCCTCGTCGGTTTTACCCTGAAGTCCGTCAATTGGTGTTTTCTCTGTGAATTTATCGGGAAGTCCGAGCGCTTTTCCTACAGCTTTAACCTCTTGCACGGTAAGCTTTGAAAGTGGTGAAAAATCACCAACGCTGTCACCGTAGCGGGTAGAGTAGCCAACCCAGTCCTCAGAAAGGTTGCAGGTGTTTGCAACTCTTCCGTTTACACTTTGTGAAACGGCGTAGACACACGCCATTCTGAGTCTCGGAGGCAGGTTTGTTACAGCCTGTGCCGAAAGCTCAATGCCATTGCTTTTGAATTCGTTTAAAAATCCGCAAAAGGCATCCTTTATGTTTATAGTTACAGACTCTATGCCTAAAAATTCAACAAGCTCTCGCGAGACGTCTATGTCAAATTGCTCTCCGTTAGGCATAAGAACACCAACAACGTTTTCCTTGCCTAAGGCTTCAACTAAAAGAGCGGCAACAACGGAGCTGTCCTTTCCCCCGGAAATTCCTAAAACTCCCTTGCAGCCCTTACCGTTTTCGTTGAACCAGTTTTTTATCCATTCAACAATATCATTTTTTACTTTTACAGCGTTAAAATCCATAAAAATCACCAAAATTTTACCAGAATTGAAATTACTATAACATTTTACCCGTTTATTATATCATTTTCAATATAAAATACAAAAAATGTGTTGAAAGAAAAGAAAAAAATTATTATAATAATATTATCAAATTTATAATGGGGTTTTGTGGTATGACAATAAGCGAATTAGTAAAATCCTTAGTCCTTTATGCGGAAAAAGAAGGGTTGATTTTAAAGGAGGATTCTGTGTGGGCAACCAACAGAATTTTAGAGGCTTTAAGCCTTTCCTCGTTAGATGAAGCAGCAAGTGCTAAAGAGTTACCTTTAGAGGATATTTTAAAGGGAATTTTAGATTACGCCTGCGAAAACGGGCTTTGCGAGAATTCGGTTGTTTACAGAGATTTGCTTGATGCAAAAATTATGGGCGCAATTCTTCCGCGACCATCTGAAATAATAAGGACCTTTAAAGAAAAGTACGAGGCTTCACCAAAGCAGGCAACAGATTACTATTACCATATTTCACGCAAGAGCGACTACATAAGAGAGTATCGCGTTAAAAATGATATGAAATGGGTTACCCAAACGCCTTACGGTGAAATAGATATTACAATTAATCTTTCAAAGCCTGAAAAGGACCCTAAGGCAATTGCTGCTGCATTAAAAATGGAGGCATCCTCTTACCCGAAGTGCCTTCTTTGTAAGGAAAACGAGGGTTATGCAGGCAGAGTTAACCATCCTGCAAGGCAAAATCACAGAGTAATACCGGTTACGTTAGACGGTGACAGCTATTTCCTGCAGTATTCACCTTACGTTTATTATAACGAGCATTGCATTGTTTTCGATGGTAATCACATTCCGATGAAAATAAGCCAAAAGGGCTTCCAGAGACTTTTCTCTTTTGTAAAGCAATTTCCTCATTACTTTATCGGCTCAAACTCAGACTTGCCTATTTCAGGCGGCTCAATTTTAAGCCACGAGCATTTCCAGGGCGGTAACTACATTTTCAGCATGGCTCGTGCAGAAATTGAAACTGAGCTTGAATTCAAGGGCTTTAGTGATATTGAGGCAGGCATAGTTAAGTGGCCTATGTCTGTTATAAGACTTGTTGGTGATGATACTGAAAGACTTGCTGCTCTTGCAGGTAAAATTCTTACCGTATGGCGTCAATACAGCGACAGCGAAGCATTTATAATCGCAGAAACCGAGGACGGTGTACCGCATAACACAATTACACCAATTACACGCTTCAGAAACGGCAAGTTTGAAATAGACCTGGTTTTAAGAAATAACATTACAACTGAGGAATGTCCCGATGGCTTTTATCATCCGCATCCCGAATTCCATAACATTAAAAAGGAGAATATTGGTCTTATTGAGGTTATGGGTCTTGCGGTTTTACCTGCCCGTCTTAAAACGGAAATGCAGGAGTTGAAAAAGGCAATTCTCGCAGGTGAAAGCCTTAAGGATAACGAAGCAATAAGCAAGCACGCTGAGTGGGCTGAAAAATATATTTTGCCTTACAATGTGACTGAAGAAAATTGTGATGAACTTATAAGGAATGCTATAGGCACAACCTTCATTCAAATTCTTGAGCAGTGTGGCGTTTATGAAAGAAACGAAGAGGGCAAAAAGCAATTCTTAAGATTTGTTGAAGCTGTGAATTGTATTTAATCAAAATATAATGAAAAAAGCTCTGCCGTTTAGTCGGCAGAGCTTTTTATGTTTTTTACGGCAGAAACCAAAAATTTAAAAGTCGCATATAATGAACTACAAAAGGCGTAAAAATAGTGAAAAAAGTGAATAATAATTCACTTTTTTCAGTCGAAAAATGTAATATTTTGCCTATATTTTGCAAAAAAACTTGCTTTTACACACCTCCATTTTTATTCAATGTTACAATATTACAAATAAGGGTGAGAATTTTGTTGCAATTTGACTAAAAGGGGTATAAAATAGGCGAGTAAAAAAATTTATTCTATTTTTAAGGAGTAATCGGAAATGAGTTATGTTCAAAGAGTAATTGATGACGTAGCAAAAAAACATGCAAACGAACCGGAATTCGTACAGACTGTTACAGAGGTTTTAACCTCCTTAGAGCCTGTTATCGAGCAAAATCCGGAATATGAAAAATATTCTTTACTTGAGAGAATTGTAGAGCCTGAAAGACAAATCACTTTCAGAGTTACCTGGACAGATGACAAGGGCAAGGTACACGTAAACACAGGCTACCGTGTTCAGTTCAACGGTGCTATAGGTCCTTACAAGGGCGGTCTTCGTTTCCACCCATCTGTTTACTCAGGTATTATGAAATTCCTTGCTTTTGAGCAAACCTTCAAAAACAGCTTAACAGGTCTTCCTATCGGCGGCGGTAAGGGCGGCTCAGACTTTGACCCACGCGGTAAGAGCGATATGGATATTCTTCGTTTCTGCCAAAGCTTTATGACAGAGCTTTACAGACACATAGGTCCTGACGTTGACGTTCCTGCAGGTGACATTGGCGTAGGTGCTCGTGAAATCGGTTATCTTTACGGTCAATACAGAAGAATTAAGGGCGCTTTCAAAAACGGCGTTCTTACAGGTAAAGGTCTTTCTTACGGCGGTTCACTCGTAAGACCTGAAGCAACAGGCTTCGGTGCTACTTACTATGCAGTAGAGGTTTTCAAGCACTTTGGTGAGGATATTAAGGGTAAAACCTTTGCTCTTTCCGGCTTCGGTAACGTTGCTTGGGGTGCTGCAAAGAAAATTGCAGAGCTTGGCGGTAAGGTTGTTACAATCTCAGGTCCTGACGGCTACGTTTACGATAAAGACGGTATTTCAACAGATGAAAAAATTGAATATATGCTCGAAATGCGTGCATCAGGCCGTGACAAGGTTCAGGATTATGCAGACAAATTCGGCTGTGAATTCTTCCCGGGTCAAAAGCCTTGGGGCGTAAAGGTAGACGTTGCAATGCCTTGCGCAACTCAAAACGAAATCAATATGGACGAAGCAAAGAAGTTAGTTGCTAACGGCGTTCAATACTACATTGAGGTTGCTAATATGCCAACTACAAACGACGCTTTAGAATATCTTAAGGAAAACGTTAAGGTTGTTGCTCCTTCAAAGGCTGTTAACGCTGGTGGTGTTGCGGTTTCTGCTCTCGAAATGGGTCAGAACTCAATGAGATACAACTGGACTGCTGAAGAGGTTGATGCAAGACTTCAACAGATTATGAAGGATATTCACGACCATTCTGCAGCAGCTGCAGAAAAATACGGTCTTGGCTACGACCTTGTTGCAGGTGCAAACATTGCAGGCTTTGTAAAGGTTGCAGATGCTATGATGGCTCAAGGCATTATCTAAGAAAAAATATTTTTCGGACTACAACGCTTTGTTGTAGTCTTTTTTTGTTGCAAAAATTATCTTTAGATGTTAATATAAAATCAATATGTATATTGGAGTGATACAAGTGAAAAAAGCAAGCTTACCACTTTCAAAAAGCTTTAAGGTTGGTGAAATAGATAAACGAATTTACGGCTCGTTTATTGAGCACTTAGGCAGAGCTGTTTACGGCGGTATTTATGAGCCCGGTCACGCAACTGCAGATGAAGATGGCTTCAGAAAAGACGTTATTGATTCTGTAAGAAAATTAAACGTACCTATTGTTCGTTACCCCGGCGGAAACTTTGTTTCCGGCTATAACTGGGAGGACGGCGTTGGTCCTAAGTCTGAAAGACCGCAGCGTTTAGAGCTCGCGTGGGGTGTTACCGAAACAAACGAATTCGGTACAAACGAATTTTTAAAATGGTGTAAAAAAGCAAATACAGAGTGTATGATGGCGGTAAACCTTGGTACCCGCGGAATAGAGGCGGCAAGGGATTTAGTTGAATACTGCAACCACGACAAGGGCTCGTATTACAGTGATTTAAGAATAAAGCACGGTGTAAAGGAGCCTCATAATATTAAGGTGTGGTGCCTTGGTAACGAGATGGACGGCGGCTGGCAAATAGGTCATAAAAATGCCTATGAATACGGCAGGGCAGCAAACGAGGCTGCAAAGGTTATGAAAATGGTGGACCCGTCTATTGAGACGGTTTTGTGCGGCAGCTCAAACAGAACTATGGACACCTTTGGCCATTGGGAGGCAGAAACCCTGCAGGAGGCTTTCTGGAACGTCGACTACGTTTCGCTTCACCAATATTTTGATAATAAGCTTGACGATACTCCGAGCTTCCTTGCAAAAAATATGGTTATGGATGACTTTATTGACACCGTAATTTCAATTTGCGACTACGTAAAGGGCTTAAAAAGAGCAAAGAAGCAAATTAACCTTTCCTTTGACGAATGGAACGTATGGTACCATTCAAACAACGTTCCGTTTGAGCGTTGGTCAAAGGCACCTTGTCAGTTAGAGGATATTTACAATTTTGAGGATGCTTTGTTAGTAGGCTTAATGCTTATTTCTCTTGTGCGCAGAGCAGACAGAGTTAAAATAGGCTGTCTTGCACAGCTTGTAAACGTTATTGCGCCTATAATGACGGAAACGGGCGGCGTAATTTTTGAACAGACAATTTTCTACCCGTTTATGCATTTTTCAAATTACGGCAGAGGCACAACGCTTCTTTCAAAAATTTCTTGCGATAAGCACGACACAAAGGAATTTACCGACGTGCCTGATTTAGACGGCATTGCCGTGCTTTCGGATGAAGAGGATGCTTTAACAATTTTCGCAGTAAACAGAAGTTTTACAGAGGATTACGAGCTTTCGGTAGATATGCTTGACTTTGGCGGCTTTAAGCCGGTAGAGCATATTGAAATGGCAGGCTACGGACTTAAAGAAACCAATTCAATTGTTTCTGCACCCGTTAAGCCTACAAATGCAGCATTGCCTGAGCTTGATGGCAGAAATGCAAAAATTCACTTAAAGCCGCTTTCCTGGAACGTTATAAGATTTAAAAAGGAAGGCTGAGCAGCTGTAAAAAAGCAGAAAAAACAGTGAATAGTGTAAATAAATATACATTATTGGTGCTTTTCGACACAAAATATGCAAAAAATCTGTCATAAAAACAGAATATAAAACCGTTTGTGTCGAAGGTATTGACTTGCCTTGTTTATATCGTATAATTAGTAGGTAACAAATTGCTTGGGGGCTTCAGAATGAGTGAATTATCTGTGCTGTTTGCAGATGAGTTTGATGAGGTATCAAAAAGGTTTTGTGAATATAAAAAGCTCGGCTTCAGCTACAGAACCTGCGAAAAAGACGGCAGCGTGGTTTTAGAGGAGATTGCAAAAAATCCGGTAGACGTTTTAGTTGTAGACTTTTTTATGAAAAGTATAGATGCGCTGGGCGTTTTGGAAAGAATAAGAATAATGAACCCGCTTTACAGCCCTGCGGTAATTGTGCTTTCCTCGGTAGACAGCCTTGCTGTAAGAAACGAGTTTTATAATAAAGGCGCATATTTTTATTTGAAAAAGCCTGTAACCGCAGAGCTTTTAATTTCGAAGATAAACGAAATTAAGAGCGTGCGCGAAAGTAATAAGCTTAAGCCAAATTCACAAAGATATTTTGAGGAAAGTGAAGCAATTATTACACAAGCAATTCAACAAATTTGTATGCCTGCCCACGTTAAGGGCTACAATTACGTAAGGCACGCCATAAAGCTATGTGTAGAATCACCTGCATACGTAAATGCAATAACAAAGCAGCTGTACCCCGCAATTGCACAAAGCTATGCTGTTTCAAGCGAAAGCGTTGAGAGAAATATTCGCACGGCAATAGATTTAGCCTGGACAAGGGGCAGCATGGACGGTTTTTCAAAATATTTTGGCTACAACAACCTTGTTCGTAAAAGAAGACCAACAAACGCAGAGTTCATTGCAAGGATTTCTGATGAAATAAGAATAACCTATAACGTAGGGTGAGTTGTTTTACGTTCTATTATGCACAACAGACAATTAACGCAATTGTTTGTTGTGCATTATGTTTTTTATTTTTTCGGACTTGTTTTTTTGTTGAAAAACAATACCCGTTGTGGTATTATCAAGGTAGTATTATGTGGATAAATTTGCCTTTTTGGGAGTTGAGCTTATGTTTAATAAGTTGCATTTGTCAGCATTCAAAAAAATATATGATGACAGCCCTGTTGCGGTTGCTGTTCTCAGAATTTTAAGGGATAAAAACGGTAAACCGAACGACTTTTTTTATGAATACGTAAATAAAGCTATGGCGGACTTTGATGGTTTTGCTGTAGCAGATATTGAAAGAAAAAAGTATTCTGCTATTTATAACAGATATCCGCCTGAAATTACCTTGAACAACCTTGCTCAGGCTGCAAAAGGCCGCTCAGCGGGCACAACGCAGGAGTTTTGGCGCGAGGTAGGCATTAGTGTGTCTATGCAATACGCCTTTGTGACAGAGGACTGTGTTTCTGTAAGTATGATAAACCTTTCAGAGGTTGGGGATTTTAAAAAGCAGAACGAGCAATTTGTAAACAGAATACCGGGCGGTGTAGCTATAATCGAGGTTTCAGATGAATTGAAATTTTTCCATTGTAATGAATGGTATGGTACGACGTTAGGCTACACAAGGGAGGAGCTTGACGAGATTCAAGCAAATAGTGGCTATGCAGGCATTCACCCGGATGACGTTCAAATTCTTAAAAACAGCATATCGGAATGTATTTCCGGCAAGGATTCCGGTACCATTACCTACAGAGTATTACAGAAAAACGGCAGCTATAAATATTTGTGCCTCAACATTACAGTTGTGTCTAGAATAGCAGGCAAGCTTACCATTTACGGCTTGTTTAGCGACGTTGACAAGCAGGTGCGCCTTGCAAATAAGCTGGCGTACATAAACGCGGAAATGGATAATACCATAGCTTCAATTCCAGGTGGTATTTCTAAGTACCTCTTAACTGAGGAGGGCTCCTTAAAGCGCCTTTACAGCTCACCCGGTATGGCGGAGCTTGTCGGTAAAACACAAGAGGAATACGAAAGGGATTTTGATAAGGACTGGAGGGAAAATATTTATTATGCCGATTTTCCCATTGTTCAGAAAAAAATAGGCGAGTGCATAAGAACATTAAGGTCTACTGAGTTTACCTACAGACTTATTCATAAGAACGGCAGCCTTGTGTGGGTTACAGCCCTGGTTCGCGTTATTGGTGAAAAGGACGGAAGACCGTTGGCACACGCTGTTTTCCACGCAATGACAAAAAGCGAGGTTCTTTACCAAACGCTTCTTGATAACATAGATACCATTACAGTTGTACGAGACGTTACAAACGGTGAAATTCTTTATGCAAACAAGGCAACGGGTGAATTTTTTGATTCGAATGAGAAATTCTTAATAGGTAAGAATTTCTACGACGTAATGAAGGAAAATAAGCTTTCCTGCGAGGATTTTGAAACAGATTATAAAAACAATGAGTCGAAAGAGGTTGTATCCGGCGGAAAGTGCTACAACGTTACCGCAGAGGCTATTACCTGGAACGACAGGCAATCTGTTGCAACGTTTTTTACAGATATTACAGATTCCTGGAGCGCAAGACAAAAAATTCAGGACGACAAGGATAAGCTTGACGACATTGTTAATAAAATTCCGTTGGGTATTGCCGTGTTCAAGCTTGATACTGAAGACACCGTTCTAATAGAGCATTTGAACGATACTATTTGCAAGCTCGGTAAAATCAACAGGGATGAAATAGCTATTAATGAGGCGGAAGCCGATATTTCTTTGCCGTTTGATTTTTATAAGTCGGATATTCCTGCAATTTTAAATGCGTTTGAAAGTGCAAAGTATCAGACAGAGCCGGTTGATTTCAGCTTCAGAATCGTAAATGAAAACGGAGAAATAATTTGGTTTACAACTACCTTCCAAAGCGTAGAGCAGCCGGATGGTTCACACCTTATTTATGCAGGCTTTACAGATATTACCCAGCAAAAGGTGTTGGAGGAAAAGCTTGTTCTTAATGCTAAGGAGCTTAAGGATACGGTTGCAAACCTTCAGGAAAGCAACGAGCGCTTTAACGCTATTTCTAAAAGAGCGGAGCTTTTCTATTGGGAAATAGAGCTTGAAACGGGTGACGTTACAGCAAGCTTTGCACGCGAAGATTCCCCGAGCCTTAATTTTAATAACGAGGGTTTTGCAACAGATTTTATTATCCCGGAGGACTTGGGTTATTTTACGCTTATGACGGGAATTGCGGTATCCGGCAAGGAGAAGCACGTTACGTTTGACGTTCGCGTAGGAAAATCAATAAATACCGCTCAGTGGTATAAGGTTACCTATGACCTTATTCGTGATGATGAAAATAAACCGGTCAGCCTTTTAGGTCTTGCGCAGAATATAAATGAGCTTAAGCTTGAGCAAGGCCGTCTTGACGAGGAAATACAAAACCTTGAATCGGCTACACAAAAGCGGGACGTGCTTTCTACAATGAGAGTAAATCTTACGGATAACGTTATAGAAAGCTATAATTCAAAGCCTGAAACAATGCTTGACGTAAATCAGGGTGATAAGTACAGCGACGTTTTAGAGCTTATTGCATCTCATGCGGTTTCTAAAACAAATAAGGACGATATTTTAAAGCAACAGTCACGCGAAAAATTGCTTTATCACTTTGAAAACGGTGAAAAAAATATTTCTGTTGATTATCAGATAGAGACAATGGACAGTTCTTCCTGCTGGATAAACAGCACAATTCGTCTTTATAAAAACCCGGTAACAAAAAAAGTAATGTGCTTTATGTATTGCTATGACATTAACGAAATTCACGTTACTAAAGAAATTATTAATAAGGTTGTTGAAAAGGGCTACGAGCACATTTGCATTATTAACACAAAAAGCAGAAAAATAGAGCTTGCAATAGGTGACGGAAGCGCAATTCACAGCTTTGAAACAGGTGACGTTTACGACCGCGCCTTAATGGAGGCGTTTTCAAAAATCGGTTATCCGGATGTGCTTGAAAGCAATTTTGATAACTGCTGCCTTTCAAATATTATTGAGGAGCTCAGTGAAAAGTCAGAATACACGTATCCGTTTAACACAAATATAAATCAGCACAAGGGACGAAGGCTGCTTACTTACTCGTGGTTTGACGAGGAGAAAAGCAAAATTTTGCTGCTCATTACAAACATAACAGACGTTTACCAGCAAGAAATCAAGCGCTCTGAAGAGCTTGCAAAGGCTCTTGAAGCGGCTGTGCTTGCAAATAAATCAAAAACAGATTTCTTGTCAAGAATGAGCCACGAAATACGTACACCAATGAACGCTATTCTCGGTATGTCGCGTCTTGGAGAGGAATTGGCTGCAGACGATAGCATTGTTACGTATTTTAAGGATATTAACGCTTCGGGTAATTATCTTTTAGGCCTTATTAATGATATTCTTGATATGAGCCGAATTGAGCAGGGCAAAATGGAAATCTACAACAAATATGAGCAAATAGATGAAATTATTCGCTCTGTTGAGGTTGTTGTAAGACCGTTGGCTGAGGCAAAAAGCATAGATTTTCAGATTATTCGCAGCGGAGATACCTCACAATGGATATACATAGACCGGCTTCGCATACAGCAGGTGTTTATAAACATTCTCAATAATGCCGTTAAGTTTACAGAGTCGGGCGGTAAGGTTACCTGGGAGGTTAAGGGCGAGCTTATAAACGACAAAACTCTTAAGCTTATTTCTAAAATAACTGATACCGGCTGCGGTATGAGTAAGAGCTTTATGGAGCGTATTTTCGAGCCGTTTGCACAAGAGCAGAACAGTCTGGTAAATGCTCGTCAGGGTACGGGCTTGGGTCTTGCAATTGCAAAAAATATTGTTGAGAAAATGGACGGAGATATTTCTGTTGAAAGCACCATAGGCATTGGTACAGCGTTTACAATTGAGCTTGTAAGAAGCTGCAAGGCTGTAATGGAGCAGCAGGGCTCTGAGCAGGAGGTAGATGACGCAAGGAGTATTCTTGAGGGTAAAAAGGTGTTGCTTTGTGAGGACCACCCTCTTAACACTCTTGTTGCCACAAGGCTGTTAGAAAAGGTTGGTATGGTTGTAGAGACTGCTGAGAATGGTTTGATTGGTGTTGAAAAATTTGCCGCCTCACATGAAAGCGAGTTCGCAGTTGTGCTTATGGATATAAGAATGCCCGTTATGGACGGACTTGAGGCTACGGCTAAAATAAGAGCACTGAACAGACAGGATGCAAAATCCGTGCCGGTTATTGCTATGACGGCAAACGCTTTTGCGGAGGATAAGGTGCTTTCAAGGGGTGCCGGAATGAACGAGCATCTTTCAAAGCCTATTGAGCCGCAAATACTTTACAAAACTTTGTCCGATTATATAAAATAAGCTTAAAGACAGGTTGGGAATCAGCATTCTTAACCTGTCTTTTTTCTTTGTTGAAATTACTTGGGAGAAAAATAAATGCTAATATTACTTAAAAAAACCAGCCTTTTTTGTTAATGTGTACTATTTTTATGAACATTGGGAATTTTTTTTGTCTTTTTGTTGAAATTTCCACAATAAGTGATATAATAGATATTATAGGAATAATATGCCATTATGTTATGTTGTTCTGTAAAATTTAGGGGGCTTTTTTGTGGCTAATAAAGACGTTGTTCTTGTTATTGATGACGACAGAGTTGACAGAGAAATATTGAAAAATATTCTTTCCGCAGACTACTACGTTGTTGAAGCAAAGGACGGACAAGAGGGTTTTGATTTTCTTGCAAGACACGAGCAGGACGTCAAATGCGTTGTTGTTGATATTTATATGCCTGTTCTTGACGGTTACGGCTTCTTGAAAAAAATCAATGAAAGCGGTTTGAAAATTCCTGTAATTGTTACAACAAGTGACTCCGGTGAGGAAACTCAAGTTAAGGTATTGGCAGACGGCGCATGGGATTTTATTGTAAAGCCGTATAATGCAGATATTGTTAAGCTCAGAGTTCAGAATGCAATTATGAGAACAGAGTTTTTTGCATTTAAAAAATTGAAGTACATAGCTGAGTACGATACACTTACCGGTATTTTCAATAAGGATAAATTCTTGAAAAAAACAAGAATTATGCTTGATAACAATAAGGACAAGCGATTTGCTTTTATCCGTTTTGATATTGACCGCTTCCAGCTGGTTAACTCCTTCTATGGTGTGCACGAGGGAGATCGCTTCATTAAGTACATTGCTATGGGGCTTGAAAACCTTGCGAATCAGAGGTCAAACCTTACTTACGGCAGAATAGAAGCAGACGTTTTTGCGCTTTGCGGTGAGTACAATACTGAAGAAGAGGTATATGAGCTCATTGAAAGGTACGTAGAAATTATTAAGGGCTACAACAGAAACTTTGATATTGTGCCTAATTTTGGCGTCTATTTCCTTGATGACTTAACGTTATCCCCCAACGTTATGCTTGACAGGGCAACCATGGCGGCAAAAACATGTAAGGGTAATTACATAGATACAATTGGTGTATTTAAAAAAGAAATGAGCAACAGGCTTGAAAAAGAGCAGGAAATTGTTAACGAAATGGTGCAAGCGCTCCAGGAGGAGCAATTTGTTGTTTATTTACAGCCTAAATATTCACTTGAAACAAATGCGCCCGCAGGTGCAGAGGCACTTGTCAGGTGGATGCATCCTGAAAAGGGAATGGTTTCACCGGGTCTCTTCATTCCGGTATTTGAAAAAAACGGATTTATTGAAAGACTTGACCATTACGTTTGGGAGGTTATTTGTAAGTATTTAAGAAAGTGGATAGATGAAGGTCTTAAGCCGAATCCTATTTCTGTTAATATTTCACGAGTAGATTTATACAACCCCGGAATAGTAGACTTTATTATAGGGCTTGTAGATAAATATAACGTACCTCACGAGCTTTTTCAGTTAGAGCTTACAGAAACTGCTTATATGGATAACCCTCAGGTTATGAAGCAGGTAGTTTCAAGCCTTAAGGAAAACGGCTTTACTGTTATGATGGATGACTTCGGAAGCGGTTATTCCTCACTCAGTATTCTTAAAGAGGTTGAGGTAGATATACTTAAAATAGATATGCGCTTCTTTGACAGCAGCGGCAGCGACGGCAGAAGTGAAAATATTATTGCCTCTGTTGTGCGTATGGCAAAGTGGCTTGGTATGCCTGCTGTTGCAGAAGGTGTTGAAAAGGCAGAGCAGGTTAACTTCCTCGGCAGCGTAGGCTGTGAATACGTGCAGGGCTTTTACTTTGCAAGACCTATGCCTATTGACGAGTATGAAAAGCTTGCAAAGGAAAACAAGGAAAAGACAGTTTCTAAAACAGTTGATGCAGGTATGCTTACAATGGATAAATTGTGGTCATCTGCACCGGAAATGGAAATTCTTTTCTCAAATTCCTCACAAGCAAGCGGTATTTGTGAATTTGACGGAAATAAATTCACTTACCTCAGAACAAACAATGCCTATAAGCTCTTGTTTGGTGCAGACGGTGTTTCTGAGGGTAATCCGTTAGATTACATTTTCTACGAATATAAAAATGACGTTCTTGATGCATTTAAAAATGCAATAGATAATGACGAGATTATAGAATGCCAATACAAACGACGTGTTCAGCACGGAAATGCTCTTTGGGTTTCTATGAAGCTTCAGTTTATTGGTAAAATAGGCGGAGAAAAGTCTGTATTTATTGCAAATCTTTCAGATATTACGGTGCAGAAGGACGTAGAGGCTGAGCTCAGAAAGCTTAAAAAGGTTATGAGCGGAAGCAAGCACAAGGCTAAAAAGCTTCTTGTTGTAGATGACTCAGAGCTTAGCAGCAGAATCATAAAGGATATTTTTGACGGAAGCTACGAGGTTATTCTTACTAAAAACGGTCAAGAGGGCCTTAAGCTTTTGGAGGAATACAAAAACGACGTTGCAGTAGTATTGCTTGATATGGTTATGCCTGTTATGGACGGCAGAGAGTTCCTAGAGTGTAAAAACGAAAATGAGGACACGGTTGATATTCCGGTAATTGTCATTTCAAGTGAAAGTGACGAGGGTACTCAGGTAGATATGCTCAAAATGGGCGTTAACGACTACATTACAAAGCCGTTCGTTGCAGAAATTATTGAACGCCGAGTTAAAAACGTTATTGATTATAACGAGCGTTTCAGAAAGATGGTAAGAGAATATAACAATATGTCAAAGGACTAATTGAAAGATGTTTTCTAAAATAGGGGAGTATATATGGACAGAGAAAAGCTTATAGCTGTCGGCATTGATTATGATGAGGCGGTAAAGCGCTTTGCGGGAGCTACAGATCTGTTTGAAGGTTTTCTTAAAGAAATGGCTGTAATGAGGGTTATAGAGCCGTTAAGAAAAGCTTTGGCGGACGGAAACGTAGAGGAGGCGTTCACTGTTGCACATACCTTAAAAGGGAATTTTGGTAATATGAGTGCAAAGACCTTGTTTGAAAAAATCATACCGGTAGCAGAGGAGCTGAAAAAGGGGAATTTAGAACAAGCCAAAAAGCTTTATATGTACTTAGAGCAGGAATATAATATTGTTGCTGAGGGTATTACAAAGGCTATGTAAGGTGAAAGCTAAAGGGTGCAAGGAATATTCCCTGCACCCTTTTTAATTGAATAAAATAATAAAAATAAAAACACCCATTGAGATAACCTCAATGGGTGTAAATTGTTTTTGCCAATTATCTTTTTATAGCACCAAAGATAAGGTCAAGAAGAAGGTCGATATATATCATAATATCGTGGAGGAACTGGTACTCACCGAATTCAATGTCATAGCCTGCAGAACCATCGATTTCTCTTTTGATTTCGTGGTTACACTCTAAGCAGAAGTTTGACTCGGTGTTGTCTCTTACGAAGGTTGAATCTTCGTTAGGAGTCCAAGCTGTATCATCATAAATGTGTTCTTCCATAGAGTCCGGGTCAACGTAGCCACAGCCTGCGCAACGAGTGCCGTGCTTTGTGCTGCCGAGACTTGTGTTCTCTTCTAACTTGTGGTTAACTGTTACAGGTACGCTTGCTACTAAAGCGCCGTCAAGGTAAACGTCAATAGCAGTAGTTTCTACTGTAAGCGGTCTTGCTAAATCTACTGAGAAGGAGAAGCGACCGCCTGCTGAGTAGTAAACTGTTTCTACTACAGAGCCTGTTGCATCAGTAACAGTAACGTAAATGCCGTCGGGTTCAAATCTTTCGTAATCGTAATACTCTACTTTATAAGGACCTTGTGAAAGGTTAAAGGTGTAAGGACCTGCAGCAAGAGAAATTACGGAAAATACTGAAAGAAGCATTACAACAGAAAGAACTGTTGCTAATAATCTTTTAGTTTTTTTCATAGTATTTCTTCCTCCGCTAAGCTTAGATTAAAGCAAATGCTTGAACAATCATAGAAACAAGAGCAAGAAGACTAACTAATATTTCTGAAGATGCGAAAATTGTCGGATATGTAGCTGTACCTTCAATGTAACGAGAAACTGTATCACCGCAAATTGAGCAAGTACCTGTTTCTGTTTCAGATGTTAAAAGGCCGGCATCATTATTCGGTACCCAGAAAGGTACGTCGTGGTCGTCGTTTTTACAAATAACACCGCAGCCGTCACAAATTTGACCGTGACCGTGGTTGTTTACAGGAGTAATAGCACCGCCTGCGTGGTCAACAGTAATTTGGAAAAAGCCTGCTGAATCGCCTTTGTAGAAGATTTCTACCTCAGTCATATAAATTGTGAGAGGCTGGTCTAACTCAACACTGAATGTAAAATATTGGAATTCAGTTTCATAAGCAATTTGGTTGCCGTTAACGTCTGTAATTACAAGACCTGTTGGGTCGAAGCACTCTGTGTCAACGTAAGCTTTTTTAGTTGGGTGAATATAAAGTGTGTAGTCACCATCTGCAGCTGAAGCTACAACGCTCATTGAAACGGCAAAAAGTGCAATTGCCATAACAATAGCAAAGATTTTACGGGTTTTCATAACAAATTCCTCCAAAATGTTATTTTTTTACTCCTGCATTATAACACACTTTTTTATAAATGTAAAGACACAAAATAAAGTATTTTTAATGCGCTAGCCACTAAATATGCTCAATTGTCAATAATTTGGGTTGACTTGCCTGAATTCGGGATATATAATCATATCAGATTACAACGAATTTATAGCAAAAGAGGCAGAAAAATGTTAATTAAAGGCTTTCAGAAACTTACGCTGTTAGATTACCCCGGGAAAACAGCCTGCACGGTGTTTACGGGTGGCTGCAATTTCAGGTGTCCGTTTTGCCACAATGCAGGTCTTGTGGTGAAAATGGATGCAGACGTAATAGATGAAAAAGAGGTTTTTGCCCATCTTGAAAAGCGCAAGGGTATATTAGACGGCATTGCAATTACCGGCGGTGAGCCACTGCTGCAGGGTGATATAGAGGACTTTTTAGAAAAAATAAGGGAATATGACTATGCAATAAAGCTCGACACAAACGGAAGCTTTCCCGAAAAGCTTGAGAGAATTATAAAAAACGGGCTTTGCGATTATATTGCAATGGATATTAAAAATTCAAAACAACGCTATGGTGAAACAATAGGTCTTTCAGCTTACGACACCTCTGCCGTAGAAAAAAGTGCAGAGCTTATTATGAATTCCGGCTTGGATTACGAATTCAGAACCACAATCACCAAAAATTTCCACACAATAGAGGATATTAAAAATATAGGTGAGTGGCTCAAGGGTGCAAAAAAATATTACCTTCAAAATTTTGTGGATTCGGGTAATCTTATTGACAGCAGCACCGAGGGGCAGAGCAAGGAGGAAATGCAGGCGCTTTTAGCCGCAGTTAAGGAATATATACCTTCTGCAGAAATAAGAGGCTTATAAGCTGAAAACGCGCTATTATATATAATAGTATGTAAAATGCTTCAAAAAAGAAATTTTATATATAGTGAATGTAATAAAGAAAACACCATATCAGGCACAATATATTGTGTCTGATTTTTTGTCCAAAAATCAATTTTGCGAAATTTGTCGTAAAATGACCAAAATAAACGGGCACTATATGTGCATTTTGTATATAAAAAACAATATCTTGTGATTATGTTGTAAAAAAAGTTGGTTTTGACCACAATATATTGTGATTTTTCTATTGACAAGCACAAATATATCTGTTATTATCCTATATGCTACGAAAAATGATTAAGAAAATAATTTTAAGGAGAAAGAAAAATGTATCAAGTTATCAAAAGAGATGGCAAAGTTTCAGGTTTTGATATAATCAAAATCGCAGATGCAATTAAAAAGGCTTTTGAAGCATGTGAGAAGCAATATAACGATAATATTATAGATTTTCTCGCTTTAAAGGTAACAGCAAATTTTGAGCCAAAAATCAGCAATAACCTTATTGCTGTTGAAGACGTTCAGGACAGCGTTGAATCAGTTCTTGTTCAGGCAGGCTATGCAGACGTTGCAAAGGCTTACATCCTTTACAGAAAGCAACGTGAAAAAATCCGTAATATGAAATCAACTATCCTTGACTATAAGGAGCTCGTTGACAGCTACGTTAAGGTTACTGACTGGCGTGTTAAGGAAAACTCAACAGTTACTTACTCTGTTGGTGGTCTTATCCTTTCAAACTCAGGTGCTATTACAGCTAACTACTGGCTTTCAGAGATATATGATGAGGAAATTGCTAACGCTCACCGTTCAGGTGACGTTCACATCCACGACCTTTCCATGCTTACAGGTTACTGTGCAGGTTGGTCACTTAAGCAGCTCATTAAGGAGGGCTTAGGCGGTGTTCCGGGTAAAATTACCTCCGCTCCTGCAAGCCACCTTGCAACTCTTTGTAACCAAATGGTTAACTTCCTCGGTATTATGCAAAATGAATGGGCAGGTGCTCAGGCTTTCTCCTCATTTGACACATACTTAGCTCCATTCGTTAAGGTAGACAACCTTGATTACAAGCAGGTTAAAAAATGCATTGAATCATTCATTTTCGGTGTTAATACTCCATCTCGTTGGGGTACACAGGCACCATTCTCAAACATTACTTTAGACTGGTCTGTACCTGCTGACCTTAAGGATATGCCTGCAATTGTCGGCGGTAAGGAATTAGACTTTACTTACGGTGATTGTAAAAAAGAAATGGATATGGTTAACAAAGCATTCATCGAAATAATGATTGAAGGCGACGCACACGGCCGTGGCTTCCAGTATCCGATTCCAACATATTCAATTACAAGAGATTTTGACTGGTCAGAAACAGAGAACAACAAGCTTCTCTTTGAAATGACCGCGAAATACGGTACCCCTTACTTCTCAAACTACGTTAACTCAGATATGGAGCCAAGTGATGTTCGTTCAATGTGCTGCAGACTCCGTCTTGACCTTCGTGAATTAAGAAAGAAGAGCGGTGGCTTCTTCGGTAGCGGTGAAAGCACAGGTTCTATCGGTGTTGTTACAATCAACTTACCAAGAATTGCTTACCTTGCTGAAAACGTTGAGGATTTCTACAAGAGACTCGACAAGCTTATGGATATTTCTGCACGTTCACTTAAGGTTAAGAGAGGCATTATTACAAAGCTTCTTGATGAAGGTCTTTACCCATATACAAAGCGTTACCTTGGTACCTTTAACAACCACTTCTCAACAATTGGTCTTATTGGTATGAACGAGGTTGGTCTTAACGCAAAATGGCTCCGTAAGGATATGACTCACAAGGAAACACAAGAGTTTGCAAAGGACGTTCTCAACCACATGAGAGAAAGACTTTCTGACTATCAGGAGGAATACGGCGACCTTTACAACTTAGAGGCTACACCTGCAGAGTCAACAACCTACCGTTTTGCAAAGCACGACAAGAGCAAATTCCCTGCAATTATTACTGCAAACGAAAACGGCACTCCATACTACACAAACTCTTCACACTTACCTGTTGGTTATACAGCAGATATTTTTGAGGCACTTGATGCACAGGATGAGCTTCATACCTTATACACCTCAGGTACTGTATTCCACGCATTCTTAGGTGAAAAGCTTCCGGATTGGAAGGCAGCTGCAAATCTTGTAAAGAAAATTGCAGACAATTACAGACTTCCTTACTATTCAATTTCACCAACCTACACAGTATGCTGCAACCACGGCTATATTCCGGGTGAGGTTTATACATGCCCTGATTGCGGTGAAACAACAGAGGTTTACAGCCGTATTACAGGCTACTACCGTCCTGTTCAAAACTTCAATGACGGTAAGGCTCAGGAGGTCAAGGACACAAGAGTTTACGATATTATTCACTCAAGCTACGAAAAAGCAGAAAGAACAGTTGACCACGCTCACTGCTGCCCTGAAGCAGAAACAAAAACAGCAGTAGCAACAAGTGATGCAACCTTTACACTTTTCGCAACAAAAACCTGCCCAAAATGTAAAATTGCTGCTCAGCTTCTTGAGCAGAAGGGTATTTCTTACGAAAAGCTCTTTGTAGAGGATAACGTAGAGCTTGCTAAAAAGCTCCAGTTAAAGCAAGCACCGTCACTTGTAATTTACAACGGTGATGAAGCAACTGTTATTTCAGATTTACCTGCAGTTAAAGAGTTTATTGAAAATATGTAATTAATAAAATAAAACGGGGCTGTTAATCAGCCCCTTTTTAAGGTGATTCTACAATGAAAGATATTATTATAATTGGTGCGGGTCCCGCAGGTCTTACAGCGGCGCTTTATGCTTTAAGAGCAGGTAAAAGCGTGCTCGTAATAGAAAAAAGCACCTTTGGCGGACAGGTAACCTTCTCACCAAAAATTGAAAACTATCCGGGCTTTATAGAGATGACCGGCAACGAATTTGCCGACAAGCTCCTTGACCAGGTTTTAGCAATGGGTGCAGAGGTAGAAATGGAAAAGGTTACCGGCATTATGAATGAGGGTAACAGAAAATTAGTTTTTGCAGGCGATAAAAAGTACGAGGCAAAGGCTGTTATTATTGCTGTAGGTGTTAAGCACAGACAGTTAGGTCTTGAAAGAGAAAACGAGCTTACAGGAAAAGGTATTTCTTACTGTGCAGTTTGTGACGGCGCATTTTACAACGGACAAACAGTTGGTGTTGTAGGCGGCGGTAACTCTGCTTTACAGGAGGCTGTGCTTCTTTCAGATATTTGCAAAAAGGTTTACGTTTTCCAAAATCTTTCTTATATGACAGGCGAGAAAAAGCTTGTAGAAATTCTTGAGGGAAAGTCAAACGTAGAGTTTATGACAGACGTTACGGTTGCAGACCTTAAGGGTGACGACGAATTAACAGGCGTTACTTTGAAGCATACCTCAGGTAGTGAAAAAGAGGTTGCCTTAGACGGTCTTTTTGTTGCTATAGGTCTTGAGCCTAACAACGGAGCATTCGGTGAAATGGCTGCTCTTGACGGTAACGGTTATTTTGATTCGGATGAGGCTTGCCTTACCAAAACAGAAGGTGTTTACGTAGCAGGCGACTGCCGTAAAAAGAGTATTCGTCAAATAACAACAGCAACGGCAGACGGTGCTTCAGCAGCACTCGCAGCGTGCAGATATATAGACGCTATATAAAATAACGGTTGTATAAATCTGAATTGGAAAGGGAATTCAGGCTTATATAATCTTAAAATATAAAATGCCAATACAAAACGAAAACAACGATAAGTGCGTAACTTATCGTTGTTTTTGTTGAAAAAATAAATTGCCTATGATAATATAGGGTTGTAGATTGAAAAATCTATTTGGGAGAATAATTTTAAAAAGGGGGATTATTGTGAAATTAAGCACAATAGAAAAAATTATGAAAATATGGGGTTGGGTAACTCTTGTAATGTTGCTACTCGGAATACCCTCATATTTCATAAACTACTTTATTTTAAAAATGGAAATTGTGTTTTCGCTATTTATACCGTTGATTTTTTCAAGTGTGGTAGAAATGCTTTTATCCATTGCATTTATCCGTTGTAAGAAAGATGCTTTTTTAGTTGTTGCTATAGGCGGGCAGGTTCTTTACAGAGTAGTGACAATTGTTATGAATATTTCCTCTGTTTCAGTATTAGCCTTTATTAACCTTGCAATTTATGTAGCGCTCTTGTTATTTGTAGCGGTAAGCTGTATTTCGAAGCTTTCTGCTTACAGGGAAAAGCTTAGCCGCTTGTGGTTTGTGCCTTGTGGTGCAATAAGCATTGTTTCTGTAATTGGTTTTATTAAGGATATAGCAGAAAAATATGCAAATACATTTGGTAATGCACCTGAGGGAGCAGAAATAATTGCTCAGACGTTCTCATTGGGAATAGGTGCTTCAAGCAGTATAATGGGGATTTTGCAATACTTTTTACTGTGCTACTGGATTTATAAGAAGCAAGTTAGAATGGACAAAGTATATCCGAACCAGCCTTAAACGGCAATATTTCGGCTATTTTGTGCGATTTGCCCTTGAAAGGCGGCAGCCTGTCTGCGGTCAAATACGAACAAAATATCTCGAAATCTCACTCTAAGCAGGCTGCGAATATTATAGAATAATAAAAATAACGTCCTATCACTTAAGCACTAAGCAAAGTGACAGGGCGTTTTTATATTTATTGTTATTTAATTATAATTGTTAACTGCAGGGTGTGTAATAAGGCGCTTTACTTTTCCATTCTTTTTCTTGCATTTTCAAGCGCTTTTTGGTACGGCATCAGCATACCCTCATTCATTTTGTTGCCCATTTTTCCTTTAAGCTTTTCTGAGGAGAGCATACCGCCTACTAAATACATAAGAAGCATTCTTTTCCATTGCTTTTGCGGGAAGTCATACTGGTTATGTGATTTGTAGAATTTGTGGTCTGCCTTCATCATGCCTTGCATAATCCATATTAAATCTCTGAAAACCTTCATACCGCCGATTCCGTAGAAATTTTGCGGTAAAAGAATTTTCTTTTCTAAGGCGTAGTCAAGGGTTTTTGCAAGCTTATCTATGCTTTCGTTTGCATCCTCTTCATTTGTAGCAACGCCGCAAAGGAAGTTGTGACCTACCTCGGCTCTTGCTTCAATAATAGTTTTAAGGTTTTCCTCCACGCTTAAATTACCGTTAACAAGGTAGCCTACGGGCATACCTATTGTAACAGTTCTGTGTCCGTTGCAGAATTGTCTGTCGTCATACATTTTAAAGCGCGCACCCATGGAGTGGTCTTTAATGGTGAATGCGTAAATAATAGCTTCCGATTTTTGAATATCATTTCTTAAAAATTCGTCAAAGCCATCCTTGTAAATACATTTTCCCGAAACCGCACAGTTAATGCAGCCAAGGCAGCCGCCCTTAAAGGGATATTCCTTAATGCTTACAATTCTTGTTTTTCTTTCGCATTTTGCTCTGAAGCGTGCAATCATATTTTTAAGAGCTTCATCATTTTCATCACAATCTGTAACAATAACAACGTCGCCTGTTTTTTCCTTGCTTTCTTCAATTGCAGTTGCAGTTGTTAAAGTAGGGAGAGCGGTTGATTTTATTCCTTTTTCGTAAAGGTTATTTTCTACGTTGAAAATAACAAAATCAAAAAAATCTTCAGCCTCCTTTTGACCTTGCTCAGTAGATAAATCATCCATATCGGCAGAAAGTCCGTTTATATATTTTAAGCCTAAATCAAAGCAGTTATCTTTAATATAACGGTGTGCGGTAACGTCGTAAAAATGCTTAGAGGTAGAAAATTGTGTTGCAAATTTTTGTGAGAGGTCTAAATTTGCTTCCTTTAAAAGCTCTATAAACCTATGCAGCTGACAAGGTGCAACAAAGGTGTAAACAGGGTAAGAGAAAACAAGCAAATCTGCTTTTTTTACCTCTTCAATTGCTTTGGAAAAATCCTTTTCCAGAGCCTTTATTTTTTGCCCTGCATCAAGCACGGAAAACTCGTGCTCGGGGTGTAAAATTTTTAAATAGTTTGTTGTTTGCAGGGTAATGCTATTTTGTCCCTTAGGACTGCCGTTAATAACTAAAATATTCATTTTGTGACTCCGTGTGTTTTTATAAGCTTAAATCGTTTTCTTCTTTAATTACCTTTATGTCGGCAGAAAAATGTTTGTTGTATTGCTCAATGCTTTCATAGGTAACGTAAGGCTTAACAAAGCCCTTGCAGAAGGAGTAGCCGGAAATAAAAAGTATTGTCTTTGCAGGTAAGGATGCGTTGACTTCTTTTTTGTTGACTCTCAATGAAATTAAATCATCAGCCTTGATAATAGTTTTAATGGAATTCCATGGAATGCATTTTACGGGGAATACCAGGAAAATTGCGAAAAAGTTCATTATAACAAAGGTGTTTTCAATTCCGTTTTCGGTAAGAGTAAAGGCCTCACCTTTGTTTTTTATGTATACTCTAAGGAGATTTATTACGGAAATTAAATAGGTGAAGAGTACCAGCCCTATTGCAAGACACATAAACATAGAAACGCCTTCACCAAGGGCTTGGTCGTTTTCATCAACAATTTGGTTGTTGTAAAGCATATATAAAACTCTGTAGCCCAAGGGCTGTATTCCGCCGAATAAAATAACAAAAAACCAAAATCTCCAATTTAATTTATACTTTTTCATTTTAAATTTTCCTCTCAAAAGTGTTGTTGCTAAACTGATTATATCATAATTAATGAAATATTGCTATGGAATATGAAATAAATTCCTTGAATTAGTAAAGCATTTTAACCCAAATTGGAGAATTTTAGAAATTGTTTGAAGCCTCTTCACTTTTTGCGCTTACTTCTTACCTGAAAACGCACCCGGATTTCATTGATTTTTTCCTTTTTTTATGTTACCATAAATTAAATTCCACAGGTTGCGGAGTGTGAAAAAATGACAACACAAGAATATCTGAAATTAATTGACGAAGTAAACGAAAACGGAAAATATAAGGCTGACTGGTCTTCCCTTTCTCAGCACAAAGTACCCTATTGGTATATGCACGACAAATTAGGGGTATTTATTCATTGGGGGATTTACTCTGTCCCTGCATTCGGTAACGAGTGGTATTCACGTGGAATGTATGACCGCAACGTAAGGGAATATGAGCACCACAAAAAGACCTATGGTGACCAGAGTGTTTTTGGATACAAGGATTTTATTCCTATGTTCAAAGCTGAAAAATTTGATGCTTCTGAATGGGTTTCTCTCTTCAAAAAAGCGGGAATTAAATACGTAATGCCCGTTGCAGAACATCATGATGGCTTTGCTATGTATGACACCGAGTTCAATCGTTGGAATGCAAAAGAAATG
>JAZOOH010000007.1:0-2371 GCA_045654905.1 Acutalibacteraceae bacterium
ATCTTTGAAGTCTTTCTCAACAGTTGAAGCTGAAACAAGTGTTACACCTGCTACGTCGTCAATCAACTGAGCATAGATATGCTGAAGAGAACGGAATACATTGAGACGTGGGCATTCTGCTGTACCAACAATCTTGCCACGAACTCTTTTATGACGCTGAACCCTTGCTTTATTGGTGTTCGGTCTTTGTACCATTTTTTCTTCACCTCTTTACGATTTTGCGGATTATTTACCGCCCTTACCTGCTTTACCTTCCTTACGACGGATAACTTCATCAATGTACTTGATACCTTTACCCTTGTAAGGTTCCGGAGGTCTCTTGCCCCTAACTTCAGCAGCAAACTGACCTACCTTTTGCTTGTCAGGACCGGAAATGATAATTTTGTTTGGAGCTGGAACATCAATTGTGATGCCGTCGATTTCAGGCATAACAACTTGGTGTGAGTAACCAATGTTTAAAACGAGGTCTTTGCCTTGCTTTGCTGCACGGTAACCAATACCATTGATTTCGAGTTCCTTTGAGAAGCCTTCGCTTACACCAACAACCATATTGTTGATAAGTGTACGTGTAAGGCCGTGAAGTGAACGATTTTCTTTTGAATCGTTTGGACGTGTAACTGTAATTACACCGTCTGCAAGAGTGACGTTCATGTTACTGCTAACTGTTCTGGAAAGAGTGCCCTTTGCACCTTTAACGGTAACAGTGCTGCCGTCAATCTTAACTTCTACACCAGCTGGAACAGCTATTGGTGCTCTGCCTATTCTTGACATAGTACTGTACCTCCTTACCAGATGTATGCGAGAACCTCGCCGCCAACGTTAGCTTTACGAGCGTCCTTGTCTGTCATAATGCCCTTTGATGTTGAAAGGATAACAATACCAAGACCATTTTGAACCTTTGGCATATCCTCACAATTTGAATAAATGCGGAGTCCGGGCTTAGAAACTCTGCGAAGGCCTGTAATAACCTGAGACTTGTTAGGACCGTATTTGAGAGCAATCTCAATAACGCCTTGTTTACCGTCTTCGATTACTTTAAAGCTTTTTATATAACCTTCATCTACAAGAATCTGAGCAATTGCCTTCTTGATGTTAGATGCCGGAATTTGCACTGTGTCGTGCTTTGCTGAATTCGCATTACGGATTCTTGTAAGCATATCAGCAATTGAATCAGTAATCTGCATGCCGTATTTCCTCCTTTTGCAACTGCTCTATTACCAGCTTGCCTTTTTAACACCGGGTATCTGGCCCGCATGAGCAAGTTCTCTGAAGCAGATACGACATACGCCGTACTTACGGAGATATGCGTGTGGTCTGCCACAAATCTTGCATCTGTTGTAAGCTCTTGTTGAATATTTAGCAGGTCTAGCCTGTTTAACTTTCATAGATGTCTTAGCCATGATAACCCTCCTTACTTAGCAAACGGAGCGCCGAGAAGTGATAAAAGTTCGCGGCCTTCTTCGTCTGTTTTTGCGGTTGTGATAAAGCTGATATCCATACCACGAACCTTGTCGATTTTGTCATATTCGATTTCAGGGAAGATAAGTTGTTCCTTAACGCCCACTGAATAGTTACCTCTACCGTCGAATGAGTTCGGGTTGATACCTCTGAAGTCACGAACTCTTGGAAGAGCTAAGTTGAAGAATCTGTCAAGGAATTCGTACATTCTGTCACCACGAAGAGTAACCTTTGCACCGATATCCATACCTTCACGAAGTTTGAAGTTAGCAACAGATTTCTTTGCTTTACAAACTACAGGTGTCTGACCTGTGATTTGCTTTAAGTCGCTTATAATAGAATCAAGAATCTTTGAGTTATCCTTAATTTCGCCTGATGTAATGTTGATAACAATTTTATCAAGCTTCGGGATTTCCATGACACTCTTATAATTGAATTTCTTCATAAGCTGTGGAGCTACTTCGTTTTTATACATTTCTTTAAGTCTTGCTGCCATTAGTCATGTCCCTCCCTTATTCAAATTTTGCGCCGCAACCATCTTTTTTGCAAACGCGCATTTTCTTACCATTTTCGATAACGTGACCTACTCTTGTAGGCTGTGAGCATTTAGGGCAGATAAGTTGAACTTTATCAGCATAAAGAGCACTTTCAGCTTTAATAATGCCACCTGCTTCACCCATCTTACGTGGTTTTACATGTTTTGAAACGATGTTAACGCCTTCAACGATAACCTTGCCCTCTGAAGGAGATACCTGAAGTACCTTACCTTTAGCGCCACGGTCTTTACCCTGAATAACGATTACTTCATCGCCTGTTTTAACGTGAACTTTATTACTCATTTGTGTACCTCCAATTAAAGTACTTCCGGAGCAAGTGAAAGAATCTTGAGATATTCTTTCTCACGAAGCTCTCT
>JAZOOH010000008.1:0-96981 GCA_045654905.1 Acutalibacteraceae bacterium
GCCGCTTACCGCTTTTACTGTGTAGCTGTAAATTGTTCCAAGCTTTACGGTTGTGTCGGTATATGTTAACTCTTTAGTTGTTTTTATTGCCTTCCAACCGGAGTATTTTTTTGTTTTTTCGTTATATACTCTTTGGTAAACAATATACTTTTCGGCATCTTGAACGGCATTCCAAGTAACCGTTATGCCGTTTGAAGTGTTTTTTGTTGTTGCTGTTGGGGCGCTAAGAACAACATTTTTGTTAATAACCGCCGTTTCAAGAACCGTTTTACAAACGGTACACTCCTTGTGCTTACTGCCTGTTTCGGTAGAGGTAGGCTGCTTATCAATTATCCATTCACTTGAGCTATGACCCGTTGCAGGGGTTTCGGTACCCTTTGTTGTTTTACCACAAACGGTACAAACCAAATCACCCGAATAGCCCTTTTCGGTACAAGTACTTGCCCTTGCACCAACAAGATTTAAAGTGTGCCCGGTTGTAGAAAGAGTTTCTCTTTCCATCTCTACTCCGCATATTTTGCAAGCCTTATAGTTATAGCCCGTCTCCTTACAGGTAGGGGCCTTACCCTTAATCCAGGCATCACCCTTTATATGTACGTTTGTTACGGGGATTTCAGTTATATCCGTTACAGCGCTGCAACGTGTACAATGACGTGACTTGCGTCCTTTATCTTTACAGGTTGCCTCCCAATCCACCGTAAAGGAAGAAGAGTAATTATGTCCGAGTGCCGTACCATATCTCCATTCCTGTGCATTACAGTGCGGACAGTCTCTTAACTCCACACCTTTTTCGGTACAAGTAGGTTTGTTGTTAGGGTCAACGTACCACTGAGACCATACGTGCTTATCCTCCAACGCAGGAACGAGTCTTGAACCGACCTCTGCGCCGCAGTCAATGCAATAATTCTTTTCCTTACCCTCACTTGAGTAAGTAGGTTCTATAACAACCTTCCAATTTTCGGTCGGGTTATGGTTAACACCCGAAAAATATTTTTCTTTTGTTGTAGCAGAGTAACCCGGCGTATTTGAGTATTCACCAAAATAAAAGCACTTGTAGGTTGTAAAACCAAAAATGCTGAGATTTGCATCACCGTAGCTTTCAACAATATCCTCCGCGGTTATAAGCTCCTTTGTTTCTTTTGTTGCAGGATTATAGCTGCAAACAGACTCAGGAGTTGAATAGTAAAGCAAATCTCTTATACAGCCAAGTCTCGTGTAGTTATCTGACCAATAAGAGCCCTGTGCTTTATCATAATACCATGTAAAGTTAAATTCCTTCAACACTTCCGGAGTAGTATCATTTATACCGTCCAGAGCAATAAGCTTGCCTATCCTAACACCCGGTGCTGACTCTCTCAAGCGATTATCAACATAGTAAATAGTATCATCAATCAACTGAAAAGCAGTTGCTGAATCCTGCCAGAAATAATTATCATAGGTTGTATCGGTAGGTATAGTTATAAAGTCAGAAGCGTTGTGACCGGTTTCTATAATTCCGTCAGTAGACCTTAAAAAATTATCATGATAAACTTTGCCGCTGATGTCTCTTACGGGGTCATCCCACGTAACGTCAACGTGGTAGGGAATATTGTTTATATAAACAATATTCCAAGCGTGATTCAAAGCATCAGATGAGCAATAATCAGATTTTATTCCTACTTGCTCCAAAAGATAGTCATAGGCTAAAGCATAACCCATGCAAACACCTGTACCCATACCTAAAATGCCATAAGCAGTATATGAGACTCTTGGCATGGTTCCGTCATTAAGTCTGTCATAATCATACTCACAATAAGTTGCAAGTCTATCGTGTAGAATTAAGGCTTTTTCAACGTCAGAAAGACTACTGTTACCCTTTACCCCGCTTACCAAATCTGCAACAACCGATTCCATTGTATCAGAACACTCAGCAAAGTATCTCGGGTCATAAAAATCATCAGCACATACTACGTATAAAGTGTCTAATGTAGAATATCCTCCAACACCTAATTGTTCTACTCTGAATAATTCAGGGCTTTCGTACCATATAAGATTAAGAAGCGCCTGATAATTTTCATCAGTATATGGCATTTTAAACTGACTTATATCAATTAAAACAAAACCGTCTTCATCTGCTGCCTGAACCTTTAATTGTTCAAGAACGTAGCTTTGAAAAGCTTCAACGTCAATCGGCAATGAAGAAACCGATGCAACGCCTTCGTTTGATGCATATAATGTTGGAGAAGCCATCCTGGGCCTAACCTTAATCACGTCTGCTGCAAGAGCAACATTTGCATTGGCAAACATAAATAATAACACAAAAGCTCCGCAAAGCGCTCTTTTTAATACCCTTTTCATAGGTACACCCCTTGTAAAGTATAATTATATAATTATATTATACTATATACTCGCTATTCGGTAAATTCGCAATATAAACAAAAAGAATGCAGGTTTTTTCTACCTGCATTCCTTTATTTTTTACGCTTCGTTGAAATACTTAACAATGTATTGTACAACTGCACCAAACATTGGGTGGCTGTGAGACGCCTCACCGTTCCAGTTTTCCCAAAGGGTTGTTGCACCGTGCTTTTTCATATTGTAGAAGGTATTTTCCTTTTCAGACGTTAAAAGACTGAAAGCTAAATCCTTGTAACCGTTTTCACAAAGCACTCTTATTAAAATATCCGTACCGAATATACCTGTATCAAACTCACCTAATTTTTCATATTTTTCAACTATTGCCTTAAGTGTTCTTTCATCACCTAAGCCAACGTCAAAAGCATAGGCATCACTTGCTTCAACAGATGAGCAGAAGGTACCTGTTGCTTCGTCATAATAAGCATTTTTAAACGCAGCAATTACGTTTTCAAGTCGCGCTTTAAGTCCTGCCGCTTCCTTACCTAAAAGCTCGGAAATTTCTATAACCTGCTTAAACGCTTTTATCAAGAAATACGTATTAACAAACGGCTCAGGAATAAGATTTTTGTTGCCCGGTGAGCACCAGTCACCAAGACACCAACCGCCTAATTCCTCTCTTACAACAAGACCGTTTTCACTTCTGTCCTCCATATAATCAAGGAAATTGAGCATATTCTGATAATACTTTCTTAAAAAGCTTTCGTCTTTATAGAATTTGTAGAAGGAATACGGCACAAATACAATTGCGCCACCCCAACCTCCGGGGCCGCCACCGCCACCGCGGAATGGTGCTGTATGCTGTACGTGACCGTTATAAATATCCTGACAGTCTGCTACGTCTTGCATCCATTTTCTGTACATTTTCTCGGCATCAAAGCAGGTCATAACCGCTTCGCACGCCAACTGACCGTCACCCGTATAGCCGAGTCTTTCTCTATGCGGACAGTCCGACGGAATACAGCCGTGAGTATTACTGAGCTGTGTTCTTATAAATGCGTCAAAAATCCATTGCAGGGTGTCGTTGCTCGACTTAAACTCCACTCTTTGCTTTAAATCCGTATGAGTAACTCTGTACTCTACTGCCTCTGCATCACCAATAACCTCAAAATATCTTGCGGCGTGCCAGGTGAAAATCGGATAAAATTCGGTTTTTACTCTGTCGCGTATAAATCGGTCACGCTGAACTCTTGATTCCCAGCCTGCAGAGTTAAAGTTAAGAGTAAAGTCCTCGTTAATATTTTCTGCATAACGAACGTCGCAAACGCCGCTGTGAGACGTATCATCAAGGAACTTGATTACTGCATAACCCGAAATATTTTCACCAATATCATAAAGCTTTATATCACCGTGTGAATAAATACACTTTGGCTTAAGCGTTCTTATAACCTTGTCGGGAATACACGTCTGCTCCTGCAAAATTGAAAGAGGTCTTTCGATTTCCTCGGCCCTTTTCCAGTCTTTAATACAATAATCTGTGCTTGTAAAATCATAATTACCAATGCGAGCGTCGTGCTCCTCACCATAGTAAATATTAGATTTTCTTACGTATGATTTTACATATCTTACCCTGTCATCACTTTCGGCAATCTGTCTTTCGCCTTGCATAATTTTAAAGCAAAGCATTATATCACCATAATGGGGTGCGAGTTCACCAATGCTTTCATATTGACAGAACCAACCGCCGCCTATATGGAAAACGATTGTATTTTTTCCTTCTTTTAAAAATGAGGTAACGTCAATTTTTTCATAGAGAATGCGTTGTGTCATTTTATCAAAAATCGGGTAAGACATGGTTTTTGAGTCTACTGAAACATAGTTAGTCCACGCAGGTGCTAAAAGTCGGTCTGAAATTTTCTGACCGTTGATATAAATCTCGCAGAAGCCAAGACCCGTTGCATAAAGAAAGGTTTGCTTTACTGTATCAACATCAAAATCCTTACGGGCAATTACAGCATCTCTTTCTCCGCCAAAGCCGACCCAGCTTGCATCATCAAACACAAATTGATAGGAGCATTTTATAAAACGCTCACCGCCGAAAGGGAAGGATACTCCGTCTGCCGCAAGCTGATTTTTTTCACAAAAACGAATTGCGGAGAGCGGGGCAACGGTGAAAATTTCCGTTGCCTTTTGTTTTTTTGCCTCAGATTTTAAAGTTGCTATTATTTTCGTGCCTAAGCCGTTTAATCTGCAATGCTCCTTAACAAAAATGCCGTACATTTCAAAAGCGCCGTTTTCTGCTTCTGCAAGGCTGCCGCAGCCGACAACCTCATCACCTATTACGCAGCTAAAATGAAGCGCTTTTCCGTCTCGCTCATCCTTTGACCTGAGCTCGAGAATTCTTTTGTAATTCTCGTCATTTACAGAATGCTTTACGTATTCAAGACTTGCCATATCTCAGCCCTCTTTTTTATTTGGTACTATAACAAAGTTAAAGGTTAATTCCTTAGATAAATCTATTGTATAAGGCGGAAGAGTTTCAGGACCGCAGGAGTTTGAGCCTGTGCCTCTTGTAAAGCCGTCAAGAGTAACAAAGGTTGTTTTTTCGTCTGTAACATCCTCTCTGTGGCTTGCCTTTTGCAAGGTAGCTTGTGAGTAGTTATGAATATTAAAAGTGAAGTCGCTGTCAGAATAAATAAGCACCTCTTCATTTTCACTCATAAGCTTTACGAATTTTGTATCGCAATGGTTGGAGTTATCCTGCGGGCGTATATATGGCTCGTGGCTTTCAGCAACCGTAGTTTCATAAAGACCCACGTAGGATTGTGCCTTGCAGTCGCAAAGGCACTCTCTGTCACCGCGTCCGAAGTACTGGAACTTATTGAATTTTTTATCCAGCTCAACAGTAAGACCAATTCTCGGCACGGCTGTAATAAGCTTTTCACCCTCAGCCGTTCTTTTTATTGCAACCTCAATATCTACAACACCGTTGCCGCCTATAATATACAGCACGTGAGCGTCGAAAAGAGGCTCTTTTTCACCGTACACAGTCATAAACTGTGAAACTGTTGCAATTCCTGATTTTACCTCTGCAGTAATATCATTGATTTCAATTTTCGGCTCTGCAATTTTTTCTTTCTTCCACATTACAAGCATTTTGTCAGCATCATTATCAAGGTATGCTCTTGAAAGATTAAGCATAAAGCCCTTGTGTGAAACGGGAGCTTTATTTAAAATACTTACGCCGTTTCTCTTGTAGCTTAACATTTCACCGCTTATCTCTGAGAATTCAATGCTGCCGCTTTCAAATTTCACGGTAAGAACGTCATTACTTGAGGTTATGGACATTTTTCCGCTTTCAAGCTTCGGGAAATCAAAGGCTGCCTTGTTAAGCTCAACCTGCTCCTTTGCAATTTCAAAATCACCGTCAAGATAAGTAACGTTCAAATACACGTTTTTCTCTTTATTTATTTTTGGTAAATCGAGAGTATAAGTTACGTCCTTTTGAGGCTCTATGCTTGTAACGAATGAGCCGCAGCAAGCATTTACGCCGTTTTCCTGAAGCTCCCAATAAACCTCTATACCCTCTGAAGACTTAAAGCGATTTATGTTTGTAAGAGTGAGCTTGTTGTTTTTGAATTGCTTTACTCTTACCGGACGGTAAACGTTTTTCATCTGAAGTGCACCTGTATGCGGAGTTCTGTCCGGGTAGAAAAGACCGTCTACACAGAAGCAACCGTCGTGAAGCTTTTCACCGTGGTCACCGCCGTAGGTGTACTCATATTTAAAGCCGTCCTTTTTCTTGTCGTGCTTTACAGAATGGTCTGCCCACTCCCAAATGCAGCCACCCATAAATATGTCGTCAGACATAAATATGTTAAAGTAATCCTCTAACGAGCCGGGGCCCATACCCATAGCGTGAGCATATTCACAAAGGTAGAACGGCACCTCTTTATATTGCTTGCCGCGCTTACCCTCTCTTATTTTTATCATATCGTCAGGATGAGTGTACATCTCTGAGAAAACGTCGTAATGGTAACGCTTTGTACGGCATACGCTTTCATAATGTACAGGAATTGCGGTACCAATTTCCTTAAGCATCTGGTAGCACTTATCCTGACATTTATATCCCTCTGCCTCGTTACCTAAGGACCACATAGTAACGGCTACGTGGTTTCTGTCACGGTAGTACATTCTTCTTACTCTGTCCATATAATGCTTTGCCCATTTAAGGTCATTGCTTATGGCCGTGCCCTCACAACCCAGATGGTAAAGACCGTGTGTTTCAATATCTGCCTCATCTACAACGTAAAGTCCGTAGTGGTCGCAAAGCTCTAAGAAATGCGGGTCAGGCGGGTAGTGAGAGGTACGCACGCAGTTAACGTTATACTCCTTCATAAGAAGCACGTCCTTAAGCAAATCATCATAATTCAAGGCGTAGCCCTTTGTTTCGTGAGTATCGTGATGGTTAACACCCTTAAGCTTAACCTTTTTGCCGTTGAAATAAAATACCGCATTCTTAATTTTAATATCCTTAAAACCGGTGTAAGAACGGATTGTCATAACCTCATCCTTACCATCAACGAGAGTTATGTAAAGCTCATAAAGTCTTGGAATTTCAGCATTCCACTCGTCAACCTCAAGATTTTTGAAAGTAATTTCCGTTGCTTTTTCCGCATCAACTTTTTCGGTTGCTATGAATTTAACACCATCATGTAAAGAAACGTCAAGCTTTTTGTTTTTCAAATCACCCTTAACGTTGATTTTAATATCAAGATTATATTTGTTGCCTTTTTTCACAGGAATTGCTTCATAATCATAGATGTATGTTTTTTCGTATTTATGAAGAAGAACGTCACGGAAAATTCCGTTTTCTCTGAACATATCCTGAGCTTCGAGATAAGAGCCATTTGTCCAACGGAAAACAACGGCAAGAATTTCGTTCTCACCTTCAACCAAATATTTTGTAATATCAAATTCATAGGAATTGTGAGAACCCTCACCGTAGCCGACGTATTGACCGTTTACGTAAAGGTCAACTGAAGCTGCGACACCTAAAAACGTGATAATGAAATTTTTGTTTATATCATCTATATTCACATTTTTTCTGTAAACGCCGCATGAAAAATCCTCCGGTAAGAATGGTGGCTTTACACCCTGTTTTTCAGGAAGGCCTAAATAAACCGGGTCAAAGGTATACGGACAGTTTATGTATGCAGGGCTGTCGTAGCCTGTTCTTTGCCACGTAGAAGGCACGTTCACCTTATCAAAGGCAATTTTATTGGTATCAAGCTTTTCAGGGAGCTTGGATTTTTTCTTATAAAATTTAAAATCCCATTCACCTGAAAGAACAGTAACAACATCGCTTTGATATCTCTCATAGCAATAATCTGTCTGATGTGCTTTAAGTCTTGTAGAGTGGGCAATAAAATATGCACGCGGCTCTAATCTGTTTACTGCAATCGTTTTAAAATCGCAATGATTTGTCTTGTTTATTAAGTACTTCATATTGAGTCCTCACTTACAAAAAATTATATCTTTTTTATTCTATCATACTAATAAATTTTTTTCAATTTTATTTGAAAATTTAAGAAAAAAATTATCGCAATTATCTTAAATGTGTGTTAAAATAGACTCATTACTTCAAAGGCAGGTGAAAAGGGTGGATAACAGAGAAGAAACAATTACCGGTGTGGTCGAGGAAATAACCTTCCAGAACGATACAAACGGCTTTACCGTGCTCGATTTTTCTACAGATGATGAGCTTATTACCGCTGTCGGCGTTATGCCTTCAATAAGCGCGGGTGAAACCGTCACTCTGACAGGCAGCTTTATTATGCACCCTACCTTTGGCAGACAGCTTAAGGTTACCGCCTTCACCAGAGAAATGCCCGAAACGAGTGAGCAAATTATAAAATACCTTTCCTCGGGCGTAATAAAGGGAATAGGTCCCAAAAAAGCACTTTTAATTGTAGAAGCCTTTGGCAAGGACACCTTAAGAGTAATAGAGGAAACGCCCGAAATGCTTGCGAAATTAAAAGGAATTTCTGACGAACAGGCAAGAAATATAGGTGAAGAATTCCAAAAGCAATACGCTATGCGGACCGTTATGTTGGGTCTTGAAAAATACGGTCTTACACCTAATGAATGTGTAAGAATTTACAAAAAGGCCGGTATAGGCGCAGTAGAAATGGTAAAGGAAAATCCTTACTACCTTTGCTCCTTAGGTATAGGCATCTCCTTTGAAAAAGCAGAGCTTATAGAGGAAAAATTAGAAAACAAGCCTCTGCCGGAGCACCGCATAAAAGAAGGTATTCTTCACGTTATGCGCCACAATCTTTCGGTAAGCGGTCACACCTGCATACCAAGAGAAAAGCTTTTAACGCCGTGTGCAAATTTGCTTTCAACTAACGAGGATACCATAGATATTACAATTGACACTCTGGTTTCTACTGCACAGCTTAAAACCTGCACAATAGAAAAAAGTGAATTTATATTTTTACCCTCGGCTTACTTGAGTGAAAAGAAAATAGCGGAAAGAATAGGTGTTGTTGCAGGCTTTCCGCCACCAAGATTTACCACGCTTGCACAAACAATAGATGATATAGAATACGAAAACAGCATCAAATACGAGGAGCTGCAAAGAAAAGCTATTGCAACGGCAGCTACAAAGGGACTTTTAATTCTCACGGGTGGCCCCGGTACAGGTAAAACAACAACCATAAAGGGAATTATAAGCGTGTTTGAAAAGCAGAAGCTTGATATTGCACTTGCCGCACCTACCGGCAGAGCCGCAAAAAGAATGACCGAATTAACAGGCAAGGAAGCAAAGACCATTCACAGACTTTTAGAGGTTGAATGGGATGAGGATGACCGCCCTGTTTTCAGGCGCAACGTAAAAAACCCGCTTGACTGCAACGCTTTAATTTTAGATGAGCTTTCTATGGTGGATATACACCTTTTCTCAAGCCTTTTAGATGCATTACCGCTCGGCTGCAGACTAATTTTAGTAGGTGACTCCGACCAGCTGCCGCCCGTTGGCGCAGGTAATGTTTTACACGATTTAATTAAAGCAGGTGTATTGCCGGTTGTTGCGCTTAATACAGTTTTCCGTCAAGCAATGGAAAGCAAAATTGTAAGTAACGCGCACAAAATAGTTTTAGGCGAAATGCCCGACTTAAAAAACGACAACAGAGATTTTTTCCACATGGAAAGGTCCTCTGCCTTTTTAACGGCAGAAACCGTTGCTGAGCTATGCTCCACAAGGCTTAAAAAGGCTTACGGCTGGGACCCGCTTTCAGATATTCAGGTGATTTGCCCCTCTAAAAAGGGCGAGACGGGCACCATGAATTTAAATAAAATTCTGCAAAGGCTTTTAAACCCCGACGACGGCAGAAAGCAGGAAATTATTGTCGGCGGTCAGACCTTCCGCGAGGGTGACAAGGTTATGCAGACAAAAAATAATTATAACATTGAATGGGAAAGTGAAGACGAAAAGGGCACGGGAATTTTTAACGGCGACATAGGAATTCTTGAAAAAATCAACGTCGCAACGGGGCTTGTCACAATAAATTTTGACGGCAGAATTGCAGAAATAGCAAGTGAAAATCTGTCTGATTTGGACTTGTCCTATGCAATTACCGTACACAAAAGTCAGGGCAGTGAATTCAAAGCGGTTATAATACCCGTTATGGGAGTAGTGTCAAATTTAGCGCACAGAAACCTTTTATATACCGCAGTCACAAGAGCTAAGGATATGCTAATTACAGTAGGCTCTGCCGAATTGGTTTTTTCAATGACGGCTAACGACAGAAAAACAAAGCGCTACTCTGCCCTTGCGCACTTTTTAAAATCAACCTTTTAATGAACAAGCAAGAATTAAAGGATTTTTTAATTGCCTTTTTATTTCCCAAAAGATGTAAATACTGTCTTCACGTTGTAAAGCACAGCGAGGAAATCTGCCGAAGCTGCGAGGATGGCTTGCAGGTAATATCGGACGATTTTTGCCCGTATTGCGGCTTAAGCAAGACGGATTGCAGCTGCAAAAAGCACAAATCCTTCTACGCTGCAATTACCGCACCGTTTTACTACGAGGGCACGGCAGGAAGCGCAATAAGACTTTTAAAATTCAGAAAGCAGCTCGATGTTTCTGACAACCTTGCCGAAAAAATGGCAGACTGCTACTTAAAAAACCTTGCGGAATACTCCCCTGATTTAGTCACCTTTATGCCCATGCACAAAAGCAAACAAAAAAGCCGTGGCTTTAACCAGGCAGAGGTTTTAACACGAAAAATGTGTAAGCTTTTAGACCTGCCCTGCCTTGAATTGCTCACAAAGGATTTTGAAACAGAGGAGCAGCATTTTCTTGACAAGGCGGCAAGAACCGGCAATGTTTCCGGTGTGTTTTCAGTAAAAGATGAATTTGACCTTACGGGTAAAAGAATTCTTCTTTGTGATGACATAAAAACAACAGGCACCTCACTTAACGAATGTGCAAAAACGCTGCTTATCGCAGGCGCCTCCGACGTTATTTGCCTTACCTGTGCAATAACTAAGAAGAAAAAGAGGGACTAAGCATCAGATAAAGTAAAACATCCTATCATTTAAAGTTAGTAATAACTAAAAATGATAGGATGTTTTTGTTGTTATAACACTAGCAACCAGCCATACTATTAACTTTTATACTTTTCTGCCTGAAGATTGAACATATAAGCATAGTTGCCATTTTTGTTCATAAGCTCTTCGTGAGCACCAATTTCTACAACCTTACCGTTTTCAAGCATTATAATTCTATCTGCATTAACAGTTGTTGACAATCTGTGAGAAATAATTATAACTGTCTTTTCTTTTGCAGATTCCATTATATTTTTGTTAAGCTCATATTCTGAAATAGGGTCAAGATTTGCAGATGGCTCATCAAGAATTATGTAAGGGCAATTCTTGTAGAAAACTCTTGCAATAGCAATTTTTTGTTGCTCACCACCCGAAAGCATTAAACCATCTTCATCAAATTCTTTTAAAAGAATAGTTTCTGCACCTTTAGGTAATTCTTTTGTAAAACCTGCAAGTTTTAGTGCTTCTGAAACTCTTTTTTCATCGTAATCTTTACTTAAAGCAACATTTTCACCGACAGTCGCAGAAAAAATCTGAAAATCCTGAAAAACCGCGGCAAAACGGTTTCTGTGAGACTCTACAGTTTCTTCTCTTATGTCTCTACCGCCGATTTTAATGCTACCATCTTTGACATCATAAAGCCTTAATAGAAGATTTGTAAGCGTGGTTTTACCAGCACCGTTAAAGCCTACAAGAGCAATTTTTTCATAAGGCTTAATCTTAAATGAAACGCCGTCTAATGAATCTTTTTCATTACCTGTATATGAGAATTTAATATTCTCTACAGAAATAGTTTCTGGTTCTTTACATTCTGCAATGTGCTCACCATCAACAATTTCATTCTGGGTTGCTAAAAATTCTCTTTGCTTGTCAATCATCTTTGAGCGTTCTGAGAACTGTTTTACTGCATGAACAATTACATACATTAAACTCGAACCAACTTGCATTACACCATTAAAGGTAGCAACAAAACCACCTATTGTCAGTTCATTTTCGACAAGTATTTTATACCCAAAGTAAACAGGAAGAACAAGCATAAAGGCTACATTATAAATTGCTGCACTTTCAAAAAACCACAATGAATTCAGTTTAGTTTTATATTTTTTCTCGTTTTCAACAATTACATCTGCTTGCTTATTAAATCTATCAGTTAAAAGTGTCGAAATTTTACTAATTTTTATTTCTCCTGCATATTCTGGAAGATAAAACACCCTTGCAAAATAATCGCCTTTTCTATGTAATTCTGTTCTTTTTTCACGATATTCATAAAGCAACTTACTCGCGTATTTATTTAATGGTAAACAAATTATCGTTACCAAAAGCACGACAATGAGAGCCACGGGATCAATAGTTAAAAGAATTGATGCTATTGTCAAAAATGCAATAACTTCACCTACATAACTCTTAACAGTATTTAACATATAGCGGATATTATCTGATGAGTTTTCAATTGACAAAATGAAATCAGCATAATATTCAGGACTGTCGTATTTCGCCATATCTATTGAAGCTGCTTTTTCATAAAGTCTTGACTGAAGTTTTAAATCAAGCTTTTCTCGTTCTCTATGCACAAACAATTCAAAGAATAAAGCATTGACAGTCTCGCCAAATACCAATACACCTAATATCAGACCGATACCCAACAATATCTTTTTAGGATCACCGCCATTAGCAACTTCATCTATAACATATTTAAGACCTATTATTGACACTATTCTACCTGGCAAGGTACATAATGTATGCATTATAATTTCACCGATAACAAGCCATGGTGAAATTTTAAACATAACTTTTAAAAGATAGAATACGTTAGATATTGTACTGCGATTTGTTTTAGTATTAGTTTCTTTTTTCATATCAGCTCACACTCCTTTCTGAATTTTTGTAGCTTTCAGCTTGAAGTGTGAACATATTACTGTAAATACCATTTAACTCCATAAGCTCTTTGTGGCTACCACATTCTTTTACAGTACCATCAGAAATCACAAATATTCTGTCTGAAAGAACTGCAGAAGAGAGTCTGTGAGAAATGTAAATTACAGTTTTTTCTTTTGTTGCATTTATGAGATTTTCATACATTTTGTATTCTGCAACCGGGTCAAATGCAGATGAAGGTTCATCAAGAATTGCTAAATCAGTATTACCTACAAACACCCTTGCAACTGCTAATTTTTGTTGCTCACCACCTGAAAGTCCAACGCCTTTTTCGTCAAACTCCCTGGTAATAACGGTGTTTTCTTTTTCAGGTAAATTCTTCACAAAATCGTAAGCACCACTATTTTTCATAGCTTCAACTACTTTTATAAGTTCTTCGTTTGTCTCAATTTCTTTACAAAGAACGTTTTCTGCAACAGACAGTGCAAACACCTTGTAATCCTGGAAAACTGTAGAAATTCTTTCTCGTAATGAATCAATATCATATTCTTTGATATTCACACCATTATAAAGAATTTCACCGCTATCTGCATCATAAAATCTTAAAAGCAACTTTATAAATGTAGATTTACCTGCACCATTTTCACCAACTACCGCAACAGTCTGACCTTTTTCTAATTTAAAGTCAAAGTTTTTGAGTGTCGGTTCTTTTGCTTCAGGATATGTAAATGTTACATTTTTAAATTCGAGTGTTTTAAATTCATCTGCTATTTTTGTTCCATTTACAACCTTGTTTTCATATTCTAAAAACTCTGCAAGATTTTTAAAATACATAGATTCCCTTTTAACAGTAGAAATACCGTCGCTTAAATCATTCACAACATCTTTTAAGTTATTCATAGCTGTAACAATTACCGAAAAATCTGAAAGTGCAAGATTTCTTTTTACTACGTAACGATATGTAGCATAAGCATAAGACGTTGCAACAGGAAGAGCCATACCAAAAAGTCCTGTCATCATTTCTAACAGAGCTATTTTATAACCGTATTTTTTAATTATTTCTCTGTTTTTATTTACTGCATCTTCAAACCTTTTATGAAGAACTCCGTAAATACCAGATGTTCGCATATCCTTTGAAAATTCTCTTAAATAAATAGTTCTTTTTATATAAGCCTTGGAGCGTTTGTGAATTGTCATTTCTTTATCTTTGTTGATATTTAATTTACTTTTTACACCCTCAAATGCAACGACTACTAAACCAGTTAAAAGTAGCAATAACATTTTGGGGTCAACTGAAACAACATAAGCCACAAGAAAGATTCCTGTAAAACCACCTACCACAACACAAGAAAAAGCGTAAGCAAAATTATCAAAATGATTATCTGTTATAACTTCGGTTGCTCTTTTGTATTTATCAAAAAATTCTGGATTATAAAAGCAATCCATATCAAGTTTTTTCGCTTTTTGAAATATTTTTTCATTCATCTTTTTATAAAACACTTTATGCTTTACGCAAGTAAGATAATCAAAATAATTTAATAAGAATTTGCCAAGAATTGATAGACCTAAAAAGATTAGGCATATCTTAACAAATTCCATGAAAGAAGCACCATTTTCAAGTGCATTTAAAAGATATTTTAAAAATAGTATTTCTTCGATAAAACCTGTAAAAAACCAAAAACCGAACATAGCAAGCACTCTTGTTAGAACAAGTCCCTTGCTGTATTTGTTAAGTATTTTCAACCCATAAATAATATCTTTAAAAGTCGAGTTTTTTCCTTTCTTTTTATTAAACGTTTTTTCTTTCATTAGTACCTCCATTTCCGGAAAATGTCTGAGAGAAACTCCCCTTTCTCGCTGAGAGGTCCGAGAAGTACTGTTTTCATCCATTCCACCCCTGTAGTAAAACAAAAACCCCGGAAAGCTTTAACTTTCCGGGGAAACAAACACTATAAAAATGCGTCTTTACTACTTACGAGCAGAATATGGACACAACAACCGGATAGTTCATTTTTTCTGTTTTTCTTCTTGTCATATAATTCATCATCATTATGTCCAACTCCTTTCAAAAATTTATTTTTACATTCGAATGTTTTTTCACAATAACACACTTGCTAAAATTTGTCAATGGTTTTTTATTATAACACTAGCAACTAGCCATACCGGCCAACTAGCCACACTAAAAAATAACTCAGCATTTCTGCTGAGTTATTTTTTAATCATCATCTTCATCATCGTCGTCATCTTCATCACTTTCTGGAAGCGGTGTGATTTCAACTTTGATTTTTTCTATTCTTCGTTCATCAACCTTGAGAACCGTGAACTTGACGTTTTCAAATTCAACCTCGTTCATCTCACCGTCTTTTGGTAAAAATTGAAGCTGGTCAATTATGAAGCCTGCAAGAGTTTCGTAGTCACCCTCGGGAAGCGTTTTTCCCAAAAGCTCCTCAATCTCTTCAATATCAATAGTGCCGTCAACCGTGAAGGTATTGTCGTCAATTTTGCTGATTTCTTCGTCCTCGTGGTCATACTCATCCTGAATATTACCCATAATTGCTTCAACTAAATCCTCAAGAGTAAGAATACCTGCTGTGCCGCCGTATTCATCTACAACAATAGCCATTTGAATTTTCTTGGCACTCATTTCCGTAAACAGCTCCCCGCAGGATTTTGTTTCGGGAATAAAGTATGCTTCTCTTGCCATTTTTTTAAGATTTGCCTTTGCAGGAAGAGATTTACCTACATATTTAAGCAAGTCCTTAACGTATATAATGCCGATTATGTTGTCGAGCTCACCCTCATAAACGGGAATTCTTGAAAAGCCCTTTTCAATAGCAAGGTTAAGGAAGCTTTCAATATCATCATCCTCAACGTCAACTGCAGCAACGTCAGTACGGTGCGTCATAATATCGCCTGCGTTAAGGTCGTCAAACTCAAAAATGTTATTTATCATTTCCTTTTGGACGTCTTCAATAACACCCTTTTCCTGACCTACGTCTACAAGCATTCTTATTTCTTCCTCCGTAACAACCTCCTCAGAGGCGTTAGGGTCAAAGCCTAAAAGTCTTACGACTGCGTTTGTTGAAACTGAAAGCACCTTTACAAACGGAGAGGTTATTTTAGAAATAGCCTTTAAAACTCCTACAACCCTGAAGGCTATTTTTTCAGGGATTTGCATACCGATTCTTTTCGGTGCCAATTCACCAAACACAAGTGTAAAGTAAGACATTACAATTGTAACAAGTACAACCGCTATTGGTGAAATTATATTTTCGTACTGCTCACCTATTGATGATGCAACAACCGCTGTAAGCATTTCTGCAAGAGTTGTGGCTGCAGAAGCAGATGCCAAAAAGCCTGCAAGTGTTACACCAATTTGTATTGTAGATAAAAATTTGCTTGGATTTTTTGTTAATTTTAAAACCTGTTTTGCCTTTTTACTGCCTTCATCAGCCTGTTTCTCAAGCTTTGCATCATTAAGAGAAATAAGTGCAATTTCACTCATTGCAAAAAATGCATTCACTAAAATAAGCACCACAAGAAGAGGTATTTGCCAAACAAGAGATTTTGCACTGGCTGTTGCCTGCAAAGTGTTAAGCATTGGCTCAACTGAAGCTAAAATAATACTAGGTCCGGCGTCATCCATTATCGGATTTGCTCCTTTCAAAATTCAAAGTCATAATTCACCATATTAAAAATATGTTGATTCATTATATAAAATTATGCCGATTTTGTCAACGATATTGTTATTATTGGTCAATATGGATATATATTTTACTTAATTATAACATTTTTTCCACTTTTTTTGTAGTTTTTTTAACGATTTAATGTTTACATTTTTACTAATTAGTGTTAAAATATTTCTTGTGTTTAAATATTATATTCATAGGAGGAAAAATCCAATGGCACGTAAAATGAAAACCATGGACGGTAACAATGCGGCTGCGTATGTCTCATATGCTTTCACAGAAGTTGCCGGCATCTACCCAATCACTCCTTCAAGCCCAATGGCTGACTATGTTGACCAATGGTCTGCTCAAGGAGTAAAAAACATTTTCGGTACAACTGTAAAAGTTGCTGAAATGCAATCTGAAGCAGGTGCTGCAGGTACAGTACACGGCTCACTTAACGCCGGTGCTCTTACAACAACCTACACAGCATCTCAAGGTCTTCTTTTAATGATTCCTAACATGTACAAAATTGCTGGTGAGCTTCTCCCATCAGTTTTCCATGTTTCAGCTCGTTGCGTAGCTTCTCACGCACTTAATATTTTCGGTGACCATTCAGACGTTTACGCTTGTCGTCAAACAGGTTTTGCAATGCTCGCTGAAACAAACACTCAAGAGGTTATGGACTTAGGTGCTGTTGCTCACCTTGCAACAATCAAGAGCAGAGTTCCTTTCATCAACTTCTTCGACGGCTTCCGTACATCTCACGAAATTCAAAAAATTGAAATCTGGGATTACGAAGACCTTAAAGAAATGTGCGATATGGATGCTGTTGATGCATTCCGTCAAAGAGCACTTAATCCTGAGCACCCTGTAATGCGTGGTTCTCACGAAAACGGTGACATCTTCTTCCAACACAGAGAAGCATGTAACAAATTCTATGATGACGTTCCTGCAATTGTTGAAGAATACATGGGCAAGGTTAACGCAAAGCTTGGCACTGACTACCAGCTCTTCAACTACTACGGTGCACACGACGCTGAAAGAGTTATTGTAGCAATGGGTTCTTTCTGCGACGTAGCAGAAGAAGTTATTGACTATCTTTTAGCAAAGGGCGAAAAGGTTGGTCTTCTTAAGGTTAGACTTTACAGACCTTTCGTTGCAGACAAATTCTGTGCAGCTCTTCCTGCAACAGTTAAAAAGCTTGCTGTTCTTGACAGAACAAAGGAGCCTGGTTCAATTGGTGAGCCTCTTTACCTTGACGTTGTTGCTGCTCTTGAAGCATGCGGCAAAACAGGCCTTACAGTAACAGGCGGTCGTTACGGTCTTGGTTCAAAGGATACTCCTCCTGCATCAGTATTCGCTGTATTTGACGAGCTTGCAAAGGCTGAGCCAAAGAAGCACTTCACTCTCGGTATTAACGACGACGTTACTTACCTTTCACTTGAAGAAAAAGAAGCTCCTGCAACTGCTGCAGAAGGCACAATTGAATGTAAATTCTGGGGTCTTGGCGGTGACGGTACCGTTGGTGCTAACAAAGACTCTATTAAAATCATTGGTGACCATACTGACAAATATGTACAAGCATATTTCCAATATGACTCAAAGAAAACAGGTGGCGTTACAATTTCTCACCTTCGTTTCGGCGACAAGCCAATCAAGAGCCCTTACTACGTAAACAAGGCAGACTTTGTTGCTTGCCACACACCTGCTTACATTGAAAAAGGCTTTAAGATTGTTAACGACGTTAAACCGGGCGGTGTATTCCTTATTAACTGCCAGTGGGATGACGCTGAGCTTGCTGAAAAGCTTAATGCTGAAACAAAACAATACATTGCAAAGAACAACGTTCAGCTTTACACAGTTAACGCTATTGACTTAGCTGCTGAAATTGGTCTTGGCAAGAGAACAAACACAATTCTTCAGGCTTCATTCTTCGCACTTGCTAACGTTCTTCCTAAGGAAGATGCAATCGGCTACATGAAGAACGCTGCTATGAAGTTCCTCAAAAAAGGTCAGGACATTGTTGATATGAACCACAAGGCTATTGATGCCGGCTTTGGTGCATTCAAAAAGTATGACGTTCCTGCAGACTGGGCAAATGCTGTTGACAACGTTGCTGCTGAAAAAGCAGAGGGTCCTGCAAAGCTTGTTAAGATGGTAGACAACATCATGAAGCCTGTTGGCAACATGAACGGTGATGCTCTTCCTGTTTCTGTATTTACAGACCATGCAGACGGTACATTCGAGCAAGGTGCATCTGCTTACGAAAAACGCGGTGTTGCTGTTATGGTTCCTGAGTGGAACAATGAAACCTGCGTTGGCTGTAACAAATGTTCTTACGTTTGTCCTCACGCTACAATTCGTCCTTTCGCAATGAGTGACGAGGAAGCTGCAAACGCTCCTTCAGTTACAAAAATTGCTACAAAAGAAAAGGCTGTTACAAACAAAGGCTTTAAATATACTCTTGCTGTTTCTCCTATGGATTGTATGGGTTGCGGCGTTTGTGTTGGCGTTTGTCCTACAGCTTCACTTAAAATGGTTTCTCGTGAGAGTCAAGATGCTCAACAAGCAGCATTTGATTATTGCGTAGAAAACGTTACAGAAAAAGAAGGTATTGCTTCATCCGCTAACCTTATTGCAAGCCAGTTCAAGAAGCCTCTTCTTGAGTTCTCAGGCTCTTGCGCAGGTTGTGCTGAAACAGCTTACGCTCGTCTTGTAACACAGCTCTTCGGTGACAGAATGTATATTTCTAACGCAACAGGCTGTTCTTCAATTTGGGGTGGTCCTGCTGCAACTTCACCATACACAGTAAACGCTAAGGGTCAGGGTCCTGCATGGGCTAACTCACTCTTCGAAGATAACGCTGAGCACGGCTTCGGTATGTTCTTAGGACAAAACGCTATCCGTAACAGCCTTATCGCTAAAGTTGAAAACATTCTTACATCAGACAAAGCTTCTGATGACCTCAAGGCTAAAGCACAGGCTTACCTTGACACTGTAAACGACGGTGAAGCAAACGGTGCTGCTACAGAGGCTCTCGTTGCTGCTATTGGCGATGGTTCTTGCTGTGACAACTGCAAATCAATCCTCGCTAACAAAGACTACCTTGCAAAGAAATCTGTATGGATCTTCGGTGGTGACGGTTGGGCATACGACATCGGCTTCGGCGGTGTTGACCACGTTCTTGCTTCCGGTGAAGACGTAAACATTATGGTATTTGATACTGAGGTTTACTCAAACACAGGTGGACAGGCTTCTAAGGCTTCTAACATTGGTCAGGTTGCTCAATTTGCTGCTGCAGGTAAAGCAGTTGCTAAGAAGAGCCTTGCTGAAATTGCTATGAGCTATGGTTACGTTTACGTAGCACAAATTGCTATGGGTGCTGACCAGAATCAGACTCTTAAGGCAATTAAAGAAGCTGAAGCTTATAATGGTCCTTCAATCATCATTGCTTACGCACCTTGCGAAATGCACTCAATTAAGGGTGGTATGGTTAACTGCCAGAACGAAATGAAGAAGGCTGTTGACTGCGGTTACTGGAATATGTTCCGTTACAACCCTGCACTTAAGGCAGAAGGTAAGAATCCATTCACAATTGACAGCAAGCCTGCAACAGGCAGCTACCGTGACTTCCTTCTTAACGAAGCTCGTTACGCTTCTCTTACACGCTCATTCCCAGAAAGAGCAGAAGAGCTCTTCGCACTTTCAGAGAAGACAGCTACAGAGAGATACGAACACCTTCTCAGACTTAAGGACCTTTACGCTCCTAAAGCTGAATAAAATTAGTTAAAAAAGAGCCTTGCAAAGCGAAAGCTTTGTAAGGCTTTTTTATTACATATTAAAAACAAAAAATAAAAGCGCTATCATTCAATGCTTTAAATGATAGCGCTTATTTTCTTTATACAAGGCTTTAAATTATAATTTCTTTGTCTCAACCTCTTCAATTGCCATTGCTACAAAGTCGTCAACCTTCATTGAGCCCATATCGCCGTTCTTTCTGCTTCTTACTGAAACTGATTTGCTTTCAATTTCATTATCGCCAAGAATGAGCATATACGGTATTTTCTCAAGCTGTGCCTCACGGATTTTGTAGCCTGTTTTTTCTGCTCTGTCGTCAACAGTAACACGAAGACCTTTTTCTTCAAGCTCCTTTTTGAGCTCGTAGCAAGCGTCGTGGTGTCTTTCAGAAATAGGAAGAATTCTCATCTGCTCAGGAGCAAGCCAAAGCGGGAATGCACCAGCATATTTCTCAATAAGGAGTGCAAGTGTTCTTTCGTAGCAACCAATTGAGGTACGGTGAATAATGTAAGGATTCTTCTTTGTACCATCCTTCGCCACGTATTCCATACCAAATTTCTCAGCAAGCATCTGGTCGATTTGAATTGTAATTAAAGTATCCTCTTTACCGTGAACGTTCTTAATTTGAATGTCAAGCTTAGGACCGTAGAACGCAGCCTCACCAACACCGATTTTGTAATCGATATTAAGGTTATCAAGAATTTCCTTCATAATACCCTGCGCTTCATTCCACTGCTCTTCTGTACCAATATATTTTTCTCTGTCATTCGGGTCCCATTGAGAGAAACGGTAAGAAACGTCCTCGTAAAGACCGAGTGTCTTAAGCATAAATATGCAAAGGTCAAGACAACGCTCGAACTCATCTGCAAGCTGCTCAGGTGTACACATAAGGTGACCCTCAGAAATTGTAAATTGTCTTACACGAATAAGACCGTGCATTTCACCGGAAGACTCGTTTCTGAAAAGAGTTGAGGTTTCTGCAAGACGCATTGGAAGGTCGCGGTAAGAGCGTGCTCTGTTTAAATATGCCTGATATTGGAATGGGCAGGTCATTGGACGAAGTGCAAATACCTCGTTATCCTTCTCCTCATCACCTAAAACAAACATACCGTCCTTATAATGGTCCCAGTGACCTGAAATTTTGTAAAGGTCGCTTTTTGCCATAAGAGGTGTCTTTGTGCGCACCCAACCTCTTCTTGCCTCTTCATCCTCAACAAAGCGTTGAAGTGTTTGTACAATAAACGTACCCTTCGGAAGAAGAATCGGTAAGCCTTGACCAATAGAATCTACAGTTGTAAATATTTCTAATTCTCTACCTAATTTGTTATGGTCACGTTTTTTCGCTTCCTCTATTTTTAAAAGATGCTCCTCTAATTCAGATGCCTTGGGGAATGCTGTACCGTAAATTCTTTGAAGCATTTTATTGCTCTGGTCACCACGCCAGTAAGCACCCGTACAAGCTGTAAGCTTAAATGCTTTTACCTTACCTGTTGATGGAATGTGCGGACCTGCACAAACGTCACAGAATTCACCCTGCTTATAAAAGCTTATAGGCTCGTTTTTGCCTGCGTGCTCTTTAATAAGCTCAACCTTGTAAATTTCGCCTTTTTCTTCCATAAGCTTAATAGCTTCATCAGGCTCTACAAGGAATTTTTCAAGCTCAATGTCCTCTTTTACAATCTTCTTCATTTCTGCTTCGATTTTCTGGAGAGTTTCAGGAGTAAATGAAACCTCTGAATCAAAATCATAATAGAAGCCGTTATCTATAGCAGGACCAATAGCAAGCTTTGTTTCAGGGAAAATTCTTTTTACAGCCTGCGCTAAAATATGAGAAGCTGTGTGCCAGAAAGCGTGCTTACCCTCTTCACTTTCAAACGTAAGAAGGTTAACCTCACAATCCTCATTAAGCTCTGTTCTTATATCTGCCATTGCACCGTTAATAGTACAAGCGCAAAGGTTTCTGTAAAGACCCATGCTTATTTCCTTTGCAATATCGGCAGGTGTTGTTCCCTTTGGGAATTCTTTTACCTCATCACGAAGTGTAACCTTAATCATATATATACCACCTTTCATAATCTTTTGAATTTAAAAAATAAAAATGCTTCACCCCAAAAATGGGATGAAGCATAATACTCCACGGTTCCACCCAAATTGCAGTATAATACTGCCACTCGAGATGCCTTAACGCGACACACACGGCTCTGTTTATCGTAAAAACGCTTCACAAAGCACTCATAAGTGGTTTTCAAAACGGTGTTACTCGTGTCTTTCACCAACCGACACGCTCTCTGAAGAAACGCTCCGTTTCTACTCTCTTAATCATAGCTTTATACTATATAAGTTATATTATACCTTAATTTTTGGGTTGTCAAGTAATTTTATTCACCCTGAACGTTTTTCGGCTCAATTTTGCCGTAGCGTGAAGATGCTGCTGCATCTACCTTTTGCTCTCTTGGCTCTTTTGGAGTTTCCGGCACGTACTGTGGTCTTCTTTCACGTCTGCCGTTACCACGACGGTCCTTTGAATAGTTACCGCCACGCTTTGAATTATCGCAATTGTCAGAAACAATTACAACTCTTCTGTTTTCACCTTCGCCAACAGAGTGTGAAGAAACGCCCTCAATCTCCTGTACTGCTGTGTGAATAATACGACGCTCATAAGGATTCATTGGCTCAAGCACGCAGCTTCTGCGATACTTGATTGCACGAGCAGCCTGACGCTTTGCAAGTGCCTTAAGTGTTTCCTCACGACGTTTTCTGTAATCACCAACGTTAAGAGCAACTCTTTTGCTTTCTTTATCTGCACGGTTAACGTAAAGTCTTGTAAGATACTGAAGAGCGTCAAGTGTTTCGCCACGTCTGCCTATAATGTTACCGTAGTCTTCACCACAGGTAATTTCAAAGAATAAATCCTCTGCAGTCTCTTTAACGGTTACGTTAGCATCACTAAAGCCCATACCAACGAGAATTGACTTTAAGTAGTTTGTAGCATCATTTTCTTTTGCTTCAATGCTTGAAAGGTCAATTTCAGGTGTTTTTGCCTTAGGAGCCTCTTTTTTTACTTCCTTATGAGATTTTTTAGAATCTCCTTTTTTACCTTCAGCCTTTTTCTCAGGTGCTCTTTTCTCTTCCTTAACACCGTCGTCATAAAAAGCCTTAACCTTTGCTGCAGAGCCACCAAAAAGACCTAAAATCTTCTTCTTTTCTCTGCTTATAATTTCTATTGTAATATCTGCATCAATGGGTGCATTAAGATTCACCTTAGCATTTGCGGCTGCTTCTTCAACTGTTGCACCAACACCAATTGCCTCTTTAATCATAGTAACACCTTATTTCTTTTCGTTTTCTACGCGTAATTTTGTAGTGTTTTCTTTTGAACGCCTTACAACGGTTTCGTCTACCATCTGTTGTGCAATAACCTTTTTAGGACTATAGAAAATAGAAATTACCACTTGCTGAACAAATGAAATTATATTTGAAATAATCCAATAAACGCCAACACCTGTCGGGAACATAAACGTAAAAATAAGTGACATAGCAGGTGACATAAAGGTCATACAGCCCATAGCAGGGTTTTTGCCCATTTCAGGGTTTTGCTTTCTTTGCTTAAAATACATATAAAGCGAAGAAAACAATGCTGTCACGCATGCTAAAATCGGAATAAGCCAATATGCACTCGGGTCATTTTTATCCGGAGTAACGGAAAGGTCAAGTCCTAAAAACTTGAACTTTTCACTAAATTCTGCTAATTCATTAAGTGCTTCCGGACCAATAGCCTCTTTAAGCTCTGCAGAATAATCGCCAAAATTTTTAAGAATGCTGATTTCGTGCATATCTACTGAGCCGCGCTTGCTGTTTTTAGAAGCAGCATCAAGCACCGGCTTCATAACAGCTTTAATAGCCTCTATTTTTTCGTTACTGAATCTGAGCACACTTGAAAGCGGCTTGTACATAACGCCGTAAAGACCAATCATAACAATAAACTGAATTGCCATAGGCATACAACCCATATTTGCTGCACCAAAGCCCTCGCGTTGGTAAAGCGCCTGGATTTCCTGCTGTGCTTTTTGTTGATTGTTAGCGTACTTTTGCTTTATTCTGTTTACCTTTGCAGTAAGTCTTGTTTGCTTTGCTGAGTTTTTCTGCTGTTTGATTGAAACCGGTAAAAGAAATAATCTTATAATAAGTGTCAATAAGAAAATTGCTAAAACGTAGCTACCTGTCCAATCGTAAAACCAACTGAGTGGTATACTGAAAACCGGCAATAAAAGCGTTCTAATACCTTCGTAAATTCCTGTCATTTATCTTGGTATCCTTTCATTTTTGATGTCTGCACTTATGCCCGCATGATTTTTCTTTTTTAGGCGGCACAGGGTCTACGCCACCCGGAAACAGAATATTGCAACGCATAAGGCGACCGATGGCAAGAATTAAGCCCTTAAACGCCCCATGGATTTCAATAGCCTCTTTAGCATATTGTGAACAAGTCGGGTAAAAGCGGCACCTTGGCGGAAAAAGCGGTGAAATGCGTCTTTGATAAAAGCTTATCATTTTCAAAAAAGCATTTTTCATTCCCTTGCACCGTCCAAAGCAGTAAGAAGCATATTTTCATTTGCAAGCATATCTCTCATAACCTTTTCAATATAGGTGCTTTTAAGATACTTGGTTTTGCTTCTTGCAACAAATACAAAGTCGTAATTGCCGTTAACATCCTTCACCACGCTACGGAAGGCTTCTCTTATAATGCGTCTTGAACGATTTCTTTCAACCGCATTACCAATCTTTTTGCCGGTAGTTATACCAATACGACAATTTCCCGCGCGGTTTTTAGAATAGTACATAACCAACGCAGGATTTGTTACAGCCTTACCTCTATTATACAGACGGCGAAAATCACCGTTTAACTTTAGTGTGACGAAGCCTGACACTTGTTCTCTCCTTGGTTAATTTTACTAAGGCTTAATAAGTGAGTTGCTTTCTGCCTTTTCTTCTACGACGAGCAAGTACCTTGCGGCCGTTTCTGTCTGCCATTCTTTTACGGAAGCCGTGTTCCATTTTTCTGTGTCTTTTCTTAGGCTGATAAGTTCTTTTCATTTTTATTTACTCCTATCTATTATTCAGGTAAATTATTTAAGTAGTGAAAGTAGTGGGTAAAATAACAACCTGTTTTACAAATTTATAACTGTCTTTTTTAAAAATTAGACAATCGCACATTGCATTATATAAAAAAAACCTAAAAAAGTCAATAGTTTTTCCTTCACAAATTAAGCCTCGTTTTTTATTATTTATAGTGTAATATTTAACAAAAATTTAAACTTACCACATATAAATGCTTATTACCTTGATATTCCGCTTGTTTTGTGTTAATATATTTGTACTTATTAGGAGATGATTAAATGAGCGAATGTACACACGATTGCAGCAGCTGCAGTCAAAATTGCGCTTCACGCGACCCAAAAAGCCTTTTAGAAAAGCCACACGAGCTTTCTCGCATTAAAAAGGTTATAGGCGTTGTAAGCGGCAAGGGCGGAGTTGGTAAATCACTTATTACCTCTCTTTTAGCTGTATCCATGAAAAGACGCGGTTTCTCAACCGCTATTCTTGATGCGGATATAACCGGTCCGTCTATTCCAAAGGCTTTCGGCTTAAAAGAAAGAGCAAACGGCACAGAGCAGGGCATTCTTCCCTGCACCACAAAAACAGGTATAGAGGTTATGTCTGTAAACCTTTTGCTTGAAAACGAAACAGACCCCGTTGTATGGCGCGGTCCCGTTATTGCAGGTACTGTAAAGCAATTCTGGACAGACGTTATCTGGAACGACGTTGACTTTATGTTTGTAGATATGCCACCCGGAACAGGTGACGTACCCCTCACCGTTTTCCAGAGCATTCCGGTTGACGGAATTGTTATAGTTGCTTCACCGCAGGAATTAGTTGGTATGATAGTTGAAAAGGCTGTTAAAATGGCTTCACTTATGAATATTCCTGTTTTGGGCTTTGTTGAAAATATGTCTTACTTTGAGTGTCCGGACTGTAAAAAGCGCCACAGCATTTTCGGTGACAGTCATATTGACGAAATTGCCCAAAAGCATTCTGTTGACACAGTTGCAAAGCTGCCTATAAACAACAAGCTTGCCGCTGCAGTAGATGCCGGCGCAATTGAGCTTTTTGAGGGTGATTGGTTAGAAAAGCTTGCAGACAAAATTGAAAACCTTTAATTTACAATGCACATCACACCCCGTGATGTGCATTTTTCATAAATAGAATATTACTTTTTCATATAGATAATGAATTGACTCCCTTGTTTTTGAGGTTTATAATTGAATTGGTGGTGGTATTACTATGAAAAAAACAACAAAAAGATTATTTACAATGCTTCTTGCGGTAGTGTTGCTTTTTGTAAATGCTAATTTTGCTTTTGCTATAGAGTTTGATTCTTCGGGCACAGACGTCGAAGAGCCTACGTTTTATAACGCAACGTCCTCCACCTTGGATTTATCTTTATATTTCGACGTTGAAGAATTTACCGCTTACTTAATTGAACAGATGGAGCTTTTAGAGGGCGATACTTCAACCTATGCAACTATGAGCATCCGTAATTTCAACATTCCGAGAACTGATGCCATCAGGCTTGCCATAACGGAGCTTATATTTTACAACACCCCTGAGCTTTTCAGAATTAAAAGACTTGAATTTGGTTATTCGGGCGGTTATTACACAAGCATTCGCTGTCTGTGCTTCTACACAAGGGCGGAGTACGTAGAAATGCACGCCGATATGCTGGCTGTTACCGAAAAGCTTGTAAAGGGAATTAAAGACAACCCTTCTCTTACAGATGTAGAAAAAGCATTGCTTTTACACGACAGGCTTGCAATGCACTGTGAATACGACTACGACACCTACCTCGAGAACAAAGGAATCCTGCCGCAAACCTCTTACAATGCTTACGGCGCCCTTGTTTTGCGTGACGCTGTTTGCATGGGCTACGCTTTAGCCTACGATTTCCTTTTAGAGCAGGTCGGCATTAAATCACTTTACTGCTCCTCAGATACGATTAACCACGCGTGGAATATTGTCTATATTAACAACATACCGTACCACGTAGACGTTACGTGGGACGACCCTGTATGGGACGTCTATGGTCAGATTACACATGAAAACTTTTTACTTTCAACAGCGGCATTAAAAGCCACGGGCCACAGCGCAAGTGACTTTTTATCATTCCCTGATGATACCACCTATGAAAACTATTATTGGAAAGAAAGTGAAAGTGCTTTTCAACTTATAGATGGTGAGTATTACTACTACGATAACGCCACTAAAGATATTTGCAAAAAGGGTGAGCTTTTAGCAGAAGACTTTACCGTTGTAAAAACTCTTCCGGGCGATATTTGGACTGCCTCAGGTGGTGGTTATTGGCCTGGTGACTATACAAAATTTTCGGGTGACGGACGCTACCTTTATTACAACACTAAGGATAAGGTTTATAAATACGACCCGCGAACAGATACGGAAGAGGTTGTGTTTGAGCCCGATTTAACAAGCCTTGGCGACGCCTTCTCGATTTACGGAATGATGCATTACGATTGTAAAATAGTCTGCGACGTTTACAATACACCAAACTTTGATAAAACAGTAAGGGAAAAATATACGCTGTCTACCGACGCGCACACGCCCTCCGAGTGGACTATTACAAAAGAGCCTACAAGTGAAGAAGCGGGTGAAAAAACAAAAACCTGCATTAATTGCTCAACTGTTTTAGAAACCGACGTGCTTCCCACTCCTTTATTCTTGCCTCTGGACAATACCGAGACAACAATAGATAAAAACGTCATTTTCACGTCAATAGATTTATGCTCCGACGTCGAAGCCTTCGTTGCACTTTCAGATAACTATTCTTATGAGATTAACGCAAGCTTTGGAAACGCAACAACAGACTTTTTAGGCACAGGCAGCACCATTACCATTTTTGAAAATGGTGAAAAAATTACAGATTACCGAATAATAGTAGCAGGCGATCTTGACGGTGACAGTGTTTGTGACGTTATGGACATTATGCTTGCCGAACTTTGTGTTACAAATAACAAAACTCCGTCAGCAGACGAATGCTACGCCGCTAACGGATATGCCTCGGATTCTATTGACGAATCATCATTTCAATTTGTAGTTAATACCGCATTGGGGTAATTTATGATAGTTTTACTTGACATTGATAACACCTTGATAGATTTTAATGAATGTGCAAGACACACAATAATTAAAATTTTCAACGATTTTAATTTACCTTATTCCGACAACGTTTTTGAAACCTTCATTACCGAAAACGTAAAAATTTGGAAAAGGCTCGAAAACGGTGAAATTAACAAAGCATATTTAAGAGCTAACCGTTGGAATATTATTTTAGAGAAATTAAACGTTACCGCTAACGGGCCTTTAATAGAGGAGCTGTTTGAAAATGGTATTGCCCAATCAGCTTACGAGGTGCAAGGTGCAACAGAGCTTTTGGAGCACCTTTCAAAAAAGCACCGCCTTTACGTTGTTTCCAACGGCTTTAGAGCCGTGCAGGAAAACCGACTTAATATAAGCGGCTTCAAAAAATATTTTGACAAAACGTTCTTTTCTGAGGATATAGGTGTAAGTAAACCGCAAAAAGAATTTTTCGATTACTGCTTTAATAGCCTTAACAACCCCCAAAAGGAAGACGTTATTCTTATAGGTGACAGCCTTTCTGCCGATATTTGCGGAGGTATAGGCTACGGGATTAAAACTATATGGTTTAACAAAAATAACGAAATATGCCCTGACAACGTAAAGCCTACTTACATTGTCAGAGCATTATCTGAAATAAAAGATATTATTTAGTAAGCATATCAACGTTCAAGTCACTGTACTCTATTTGCTTTGACCAGCGTTTAACGTTTTCAATACGGTCAAAAAGTGTAAGAGAGCCCTTTTCGTGATACGTTTTCATATCGCAAAGCTTTATAAATCTTACCGCAGAAATGCAAAAGCTTAAACACTCACCTAGAGAGCTGCCTTCATTATAGAGGCAGCTGCCAAGGTGTCGGAATATTACGTAAGAAAGAATTTTAGAATATAGCTTATCGCCGTTTGTCGCTTCGTCAAACGGCTTTTCTTTTTGTAAAAGCTCGCCCGCGTTTTTTTGAAGCTCGCAAAAATATTCAACCCATTCCTCGTTTATAGGCTCGGTTTTCTTATACCTTGCAAGAAGCTCCTCGTCAGTATCTGTTCTTATTTTCTCCCCTGCTTCTTCAAGCATTGTTATAATTTCCTCAAGCTTTTTTGAGTAAGCCTCATCACCCTTAAGAATATTAAAAATATCTTCACGAATTTCTGAAAGCACTGTGTAATCTTCACAAAGTGCTTCATCAAACAAAAGCTCATCATCCTCAGAAGCAGGCTCACTCTCAAGCTCAAAGGGTGCTTCACTTTCTAAAAGCAGCCTGCAAGCCTCCTCACAGCAAAGCCCCAAGCCACACTCAACAGCTAACGGGAATTCATTGTAAAACCTTGGGTGCTCGGTGCAAATTTCACACAAAAAATCCTCACCGTGATTTATAATTATATCACAAAGCTTTTTATCATTTAAAAAGGGACAGCGCTCCTCTTCACTTAGCTTAAAGCAAGTAAATCCGTCCTCATCTGTTGTTAAATTTGCCTTTATTTTTTCACCGAGACCACCATTTAGCTTTTCATATTTTGCCCTTGTTTTTTCATCTACCGTTATCTCCCAGCCTATACAGCAGGAATCACTACAGTCACCGGCAATACACTTAAAGCTATTATAAAAATCCGGTTTTATAAAAACCACTCTACTCACCCTTTACCTCGGTAATAACAATTTCCCTTTCATTCAAATATTTAAATTCAATATTAAAATTTTTGTACGACATTTTATATATTCTTTCTGTATCCATCTGATATGAGGGCTTAGGGTCGAGTGACAGTATTGAAGTTATTTCAGAAAGAAGCTCCTCGGATACGGCTTCTTCAACCTCACTTAAAGCAGTTACCTTTAAAAATTCATTGCTGTGTTCACCCGAAAAGCCGCCCTCTGCATTCGGAATTGCATCTACGTAGGGCAGGTACGGCTTAATATCAAAAATAGGTGTGCCGTTTACTAAATCTGCTCCGCTTACTACAAGCACCTTACCATTTGCAGATGCCCTTACCTCCTCAAGCTTAACTACTGTTAAGCCAAGTGAATTCGGTCTGAAGGGTGAGCGGGTTGCAAAAACGCCCACTCTTTTATTACCGCCCAATTTGGGAGGTCTTACCGTAGGTGACCATTCACCCTCGTTACACGAAAAACCCCATATAAGCCACAAATGCGAATACTGCTCAATATCTCTTATTAAATTCTCATCCCTGAAATCCTTCTCAAAAACGATTTCGGATTTAACCTTTTCTGCCAGCCCGCTTTGCCGCGGCACACCAAACTTTTCGTTATAGCCGTTTTTTATAACAGCTACCGGCTTTATTAAGTACTCTTTCATAACGTCACTTCTCGCACAAAAATATATTTATATGCTATCACAAAACTCTTTTATCGTCAATTTTTTCTTTTTAGAAAAATAAAGCCGTTTTTCGCGTTATTTGTTAAATTTTTTTAAAGGTTTTTTCAATATTGTGTTGCTTTTTTATATAAATGTATAGTACAATACTATATATAAATATAATTCGGTTAATTTTGCCCTGCAACTTAACCATTCTGGAGGAAGTTATGTTGAAAAAAATAAAGGATTTTTTGGTAAAAACTTTTGTTTACGCCGGCATTACCCCTGATGAGTACAACTCCATAAGAGGTGCTCGAGAAGAAAAAAACAGAGGTGTACTTTTCGTTACCTCGGGCCTTGGCTCTATTGTTTTCTTTTTCTTATTCTTATTATCCATGTTCAAAGACAGCTATGAAAAAAATGCGCTTTTATACGGTGCGCTCTTTTTCTGTGAGTTAATAGTTTTATTATTAGCCTGGAAATACCTTAAGGAAAAACCTGACTGGATTACACCTATAACCTATTTTTCAATATTTGCAATTTTCATTTACGCAATTATTCTCGGTACTGTAAACAGCCCTACAATTACAAGTACCACCTTCTGCGTATTCTTAATTGCAATTCCTATGATTATAATAGACAGGCCTTGGCGTCTTATTATATTCAACGCGGTTCAGGTTATTCTCTTCTGCTTATTAAGCTATTACATAAAGCCAAGAGAAATTGCTGACGTAGATATTTTGAATGCGGTAAGCTTCTATTTCCTCGGCGCTGTGCTTAATACTTATATGATTACAACAAAGGTAAAGGAGCTCACCTTAAAAAGATACATTGAGCACGACAGAGACACCGACCCGCTCACACTTATTTATAACAAGGGCGCTGTTGGCAGAGAAATCACAAACCACCTTGAGGCAGGCGGTACCGGTGTATTTATGTTTGTTGACCTTGACAACTTCAAAAAGGTTAACGACACCTACGGTCACGCTTTTGGTGATGATGTGCTTCACACTTTTGGTGATTGTATCCGCCGTATTTTCCGTCATACAGATATTTTAGGTCGTTTCGGCGGTGACGAATTTATAATTTTCTTGCCGCATCCAATTGAAGACGAGGTTGTTTCGACCCGTGCCCAGGACCTTTTAGACCTTATGCAGGAAACAATTAAAATCGAAGACAAAACTCTTGATTTTCACGCAAGTATAGGTATTGCAAAATGTCCTGAAAACGGCACTACCTACGACGACATTATGGCAAAAGCTGACAAGGCTCTTTACTACGCAAAGAAAAACGGCAAAAATATGTACATGTACTATGAAAATCTCCCTGAGGATTATTTAAAATCAACAGAAGAATAAAAAATAAAAACAGAAGTGAATCCGAAGCTTTTCGGATTCACTTAATTATAACGAGGCGATTTTTTTGAATATTTGGCACGACATTAACCCTGAAAGAATTTCACGCTCATCCTATGCGGCTGTTATAGAAATCAGTAAGGGCAGCAAAATGAAATATGAGCTTGACAAGGAAACAGGTCTTTTAAGACTTGACCGTGTTCTTTACACCTCAACACACTACCCTGCTAACTACGGCTTCATACCGAGAACATATGCAAAGGATAACGACCCTTTAGACGTGCTTGTTCTTTGCTCAGAGCAAATTCAACCAATGTCAATTGTTGAGTGCTACCCTATCGGCGTTATTTCTATGCTTGATAACGGCGCTCCCGACGACAAAATTATATCTATTCCGTTTAACGACCCCACCTACAACACTTATAAGGATATAAGCCAGCTCCCGACCCATGTTTTTGATGAAATGAAGCATTTCTTTTCCGTTTACAAAACGTTGGAATCTAAGGAAACTGCTATAGATGAGGTCAAGGGTGTTTTAGACGCTGTTTCCATTATAGAGGAATCTATAGTTGCTTACAACGAAAAATTTTCAAAATAGAGTGATATAAAATGAATTTTACAAGCTTTGAAAACGGAATGTATATCGTTGGCAGGGATTTTTTAATTCGCTACGCTAACGATACTCTAAAGGACTTTTTCCCAAAGGTAGTGGAAGGCAAGCTCTGCTATGAAGCAATCGCAGACAGAACTGAGCCTTGCACCTTTTGCCCTATTGCCAACAAGCTTGAAAAAGGTAAATTGTTATTCAATTCTCCGAATTTCAGCCGTTATGGCGCTGCATTTACAAACATAAACACGCCTGATTTTAAGGACTGCTACTCTGTTATGATTCAAGAGGTTGCAACTCCTAATATGATTTCTAAATTAGATAATGATGAAATGCAGGCGTTTATGATGCAGCAGAAGGAGCTGCAAAACAGAAACTCTATTATACAGTCACTTTCAGAGGAGTATTCTGCCATTTACTTTGTTTGCGAGGAAAACGGTGTTTATAAATGCACAAAAAGCTACGACAGCTCCGTTGCTAATTCTTATTCTACGGCAGACGTTGCAGTTTCGAGCTACGATTCAATTTTTGCAGCATATGCTAAAATGCACGTTCACCCTGAGGATGTAAATTTATTTATTGAGGGTACAAAGCTCGAAAAGGTAAAAAATCAGATTTTCAAAGAGCATAAACCCTACGAATTAAGCTACCGAGAACAAGAAAACGGTACTACCACCTATATGCAAATACGCTTTATACCTATTTCTGCAACCGATAATTCAAAGGTAGTTGTTGCCTTCCGTTGTATAGATAAAATTGTTGAGCAGCAATTAGAGCAGCAAAAGGAAACCGAAAGCCTTTTAGAAGCCTCCGAGCAACGCTTAAGAGTTATTGAAGGTCTTTGTACAGAATATGAATCTCTTTATTATGTAGATGCAAAAAGAGATATAGGCGTTCCTTATATTTTATCAGACCTTTTCCCTCCGGAATTCAAAAAATTGCTACTCACGGAAATTCCTTACACAGTAGCCTTCCATACTTATCTTGACGATTGTCTTGAACCAAAGCAAAGCGCTTACATAAAAGCACAAACAGAGTTACACTTAGTTACTGAAAAGCTTAAGGATAACCCCTGCTTCAGAATAAATTACCAGGTTCCTTATGAGGGCAGAACTCTTCACTACCAAATGTTTATAGCACGAATTGGTGAAGCGCACGAGCAGGTGTGGGCATTCAAGAGTATTGAGGAAACTGTTGAAGAGCAAGTTAAGCAGCACAGAATTCTTATAGATGCGCTCGACCAAGCAAAAAAAGCAGAGCAGGCAAAGTCTAATTTCCTTTTCAATATGTCGCACGACATTCGTACACCAATGAATGCTATTTTAGGCTTTAACACAATAGCAGAAAGAAATATTGATAACAAGGAAATTGCTCTTGACGCTCTTAAAAAAGCCAAAAATTCAGGCGAGCATATGCTCAGCATTATAAACAACGTGCTCGATATGGCACGAATAGGCAGCGGTAAGCTTGAGCTCAACCGCGAGCTTATAGATTTTTCAGAATTAGTGCTTAAACTAAAGGAAATGTTCGTTCACGATATGGAGCAAAAAAGCATAACCTTTAACACAAGTTTTAACATTAAAAGCCCCATGGTTTACAGTGACCCGCTCAGAATTTCTCAAATAATAATTAACCTTCTGAGCAATGCTTTAAAATTCACAGGTGACGGCGGCACTATCACCTTCCAGGTTGCAGAAATCCGCTCAGATGATAACGATACCGCTTCCTTCCAGGTAAGAATTGAGGATACGGGTATTGGTATGAGCGAGGAATTCCAAAAGCACCTTTTCAATGCCTTTGAGCGTGAGCAAAACACCACTCAAAGCGGTGTTCAGGGCACGGGCTTGGGTCTCGCTATTACAAAAAACCTTGTAAATCTTTTAGGTGGCTCTCTTTCCTACAACAGTATGGTTGGCGTAGGAACAGAATTCACATTTACCTTTAAAGCCGAAAAATCAAAAGAAACAAACATTGTTTCAGAGGAAGCGGTTGCGCTTATTCCTGAATTAAGAGGCACACGAATTCTCGTTGTTGAGGATAACGTAATTAACAGAGAAATTGCCCGCGAGCTTTTAGAGGACGAAGGCTTTATTATTGAAGAGGCTGAGGACGGCACCATTGCAGTAGATATGATTGAAAGAAAGGAAAAGGGCTATTACGAATTTGTTCTTATGGATATTCAAATGCCTATTATGAACGGATATACCGCAACAAGAAAAATTCGAGCCTCAGAAAATACTGATATAGCAAATATCCCCATTATTGCAATGACTGCCAACGCTTTTAGTGAGGACAGAAAAAACGCCTTTAACGCAGGCATGAACGAGCATATTGCAAAGCCGCTTGATTTAGATGAGCTTATTGTAGTGCTCAACAGAATTTATAAGGATACTCACAATTAAAAAACAAAAAATCGGAAATTTCATTTTGAAATTTTCGATTTTTTTATTTTTTACGGTTATACTATTCAAGAAAATAAAACACAAGGTGAAAAGTATGCCAAAAAGAATCGGAAGCCACACTATTTTTTTAGAAAACAAGCCCGGAATTGCGGGTAATGCAGGCGTTGTAGGCAAAAAAGAGGGCGAGGGTCCGCTTGCAGCTGAATTCGATAAGATTTTCAACGACGAATTTTTAGGAAAGGATACCTTTGAACAAGCGGAAAGCGAGCTTGTTAAAAATGCGGTTACAATTGCCTTAGCCAAAGCAGATGAATTCCCTGAGGGAATAGATTGCTGCTTTGCAGGTGATTTGCTTAACCAATGCATTGGCTCCTCCTTTGGTCTGCGCGAATTCGGAATTCCGTTTTCGGGTCTTTACGGAGCCTGCTCTACTATGGCGCTCTCCTTAGCACTGGGAGCCACGCTTGTAGATTCAGGTGCTTTAAGAACAGCTGTTTGTGCTACCTCCTCACACTTTTGCTCTGCAGAAAGACAATACAGAAACCCGCTTGAATACGGCGGTCAACGTCCACCTTCTGCCCAATGGACGGTAACGGGTGCAGGTGCTGCCGTTTTAAAGCAAGGTGCCCTCGAATGCCCACGGGTTAACGCAGTTATTTTCGGCAAAATACGTGACCTGGGCATTACCGACGTAAACAATATGGGTGCCGCTATGGCGCCTGCCGCTGCACAAACAATAAGTGCTTTTTTAACCGACACAAAAACACAACCGGAGGATTTTGATTTAATTCTTACCGGAGATTTGGGAAAGGTAGGCAGCGATATTTTAAAGGAGCTGCTTATAAAAGAAAACAATATAGATATAAGCAAGGTTCATAACGATTGCGGTATTTTAATTTATGATGCAGAAGCACAGGACGTACACTCGGGCGGTTCGGGCTGTGGCTGCAGCGCAAGCGTTGTATGCTCATATATTATAAACAAATTAAGAAAGCGTGAGCTCAACCGTGTTTTATTTGTGGGTACCGGGGCACTTTTGTCCCCTACCTCCTCCTTGCAGGGAGAAAGCGTCCCCGGAATTGCACACGGTGTATTATTAACGTCAGATTAGGAGATTTTTAAGGTGAATTATTTTTTAAAAACGTTAAAGGATATTGAGAAGCTGACAAAGGCTTATAAATCAATTTATATTCTTAAAAAGGTGTTGTCTGTATTTTTAATTATTTATACTGCTATAAGAATTATAGCTTTCTTTGTTGAAAGCAGACAATAGTAAAACCTTGTTTTTATATGGCTGATATGGTATAATAATTCAAATATTTTAATTTATTAAAATGAAAATATGGAGAAGAATTATGAAAATACCTGAAATTCTTTCTAAAAAAGCAATTGAAATAGAAGAGATTTTAAAAACAAAATGTCCTGAGGCGGCACCGTTTTTCAAAAACTGTTTTTTGAATACAATTGAAACTACGGTTACTCAGTTAAACGACGGCAGCTACTTTGTTATTACGGGAGATATTCCTGCTATGTGGCTCCGCGACAGTGCTGCTCAGGTTAAGCCATATATACGCTATGCAAACGAGGATGAGGATTTAAAGGCTATACTAAAAAGCATTATTGAAAAACACGCTTTTTACGTTTGCCTTGACCCTTACTCAAACGCTTTTAATTCAGAGCCGCATAAGGAAAGTCATTCAGACGAAACCGACTTTTACCACGAGCTTATATGGGAAAGAAAATATGAGGTAGACTCCTTGTGTGCACCTCTTTACTTAGCGTATGAATACTACCAGACAACTCTTGATGCTTCTATTTTTACAGAGCAATTCAAGGAGATGCTTTGGAAGATTTTTGAAACCTTTAAAAAAGAGCAAAATCACTTTGCTAACTCTACATATTTTTTCAACAGAACAAATTGCCCTGTGACAGATACGCTTTCTAACGGCGGCAAGGGTGAAGACGTTTCTTATACCGGTATGACGTGGTCCGGCTTCAGACCGTCAGATGACCGCTGCAAATTAGGCTACCTTGTACCTTCTAATATGATGGCGGTATGCGCTTTAAAAAAGGCGGCAGAAATGGCAAGCATTGGCTACGAGGATACAAAGCTTGAAAGTGAATGTCGTTCACTTGCCTTCGATATAGATGAAGGCATTAAAGAGCACGGTGTAATTGATAACGAGCGTTACGGTAAAATGTTCGTTTACGAAACTGACGGCAAGGGCAATTTTGTGCTTATGGATGATGCAAACTCCCCAAGCCTGCTTTCCGCGCCGTACTTAGGCTACTTAAAAAAGGATAATGAAATTTATCGGAATACACGTAGCTTTATTCTTTCAAATAACAACCCTTGGTTTTTTGAAGGAAGCGCTGCAAAGGGCATTGGCAGTCCGCACACCGGACTTGACAAAATCTGGCACATTGCGCTTTCTATGCAGGCTTTAACAAGCAATAACAAGGAAGAGGTCAGAGAGTGCATAAAAATGCTCACTACCACCACCGCGGATACAGGTCTTATGCACGAGTCCTTCAACAAAAACGACGCGTTTAATTTCACAAGACCGTGGTTTGCGTGGTCAAACAGTCTTTTTGCAGAATTGCTTATAAGAATTGCAGAAGGAAATATTGATTATTAGGAGTTTTTACATATGAAAAAATTAACCGTGTTTACAGTTACAATAGTTATGCTTTTTGCAACCGCCTTGAGCGTTTGTGCTGCCCCCTACGAGCACAAAGGTCTTTACTCTATTGATTTTGGTGAAGAGTACACCTACTCCGAAGAAACCAGCTCCGACGACCTTCCGGTATTTGTTAATGATGACTACTCTGCAAATATAAATATAAATTATAATGTGAATGATGATAATGAAGCCTTTGCAAACTTAACCGCTGAAGAATTAGAAAGCTACAGAAAACAATTCAAGGCAGTTGCACAGGCAGAATATACAAAAATCGGTGAAGCCTCTGCAGAAATAAACGTCTACGACATAAAAACCGTTGTACTGACAAACGGCTACACAGCACTTGTAACGTCAATTCAGACAACCACCTCAACAACTACGCTTTACCAAAGGCTTTTCCAAATTGCTGGTGAAAATAACATCTACACTGTAGGAATTACCTCTCAGAACAAAAAACAAATAGATGAGCTCGACAAAATAATGAACACCTTTAAAATGACGGAAAAAGAGCTTACTGTTTCCAATACTTCCTCTGAAGAAAATGAGGATATGGGCTTAATTACTCTTGTAGCAGTAAGCTTCGTGGCAGTAGTTGCAATTATAGCCAGCGTCATTGAAGCCAAAAGAAAAAAGAAAAGGAACAAAGAAAGACTTGATGCACCAATTCAATCTACCTTTGACACCTTCCAGTCACAACAAATACAAAATGAGCTGAATAATTTTAACGACAGCAACAATTCTCTTTAATAAAAAACTAACGCGAAAAACAAAAAATCAGTCTATGAAGCTTCATAGACTGATTTTTGTTTTTGCTTAATATTTTGCTCTTTGTGTATAGCCGGTATGAAGAATTTCGTGAGCCTTATGGCTACCAGGTTTACCAAAGAATTCATCATAAACAGCCTTAACGTCAGCATTCTCATGAGATTTTCTAACCTTAAGGTTTTTATCATCATTGTAAAGACCTGCTGCACGAGCAGCTCTTACGTCTGTAAAGTTCTTAACAGCTGCAGGAACAATTGGCTGTCCGCCACCGTTTACACAACCACCCGGGCAAGCCATAACTTCAATAAAGTCATATTTTTTCTCGCCGGATTTAACCATATCAAGAACTGTTTTTGCATTTGCAAGACCTGAGCAAACAGCAACGCGTATTTCCGCACCGTCAAGGTTGTAGGTTGCTTCCTTAACACCCTCAACACCACGAACGTCCTTAAATGCATCAAAGTCAGGAAGCTCTTTGTTTGTAACAACCTCGTAAGCTGTACGAAGTGCAGCCTCCATAACGCCGCCTGTTGCACCAAAAATTGTACCTGCGCCTGAGCCAAGTCCGAATGGTGCGTCAAACTCTGCATCAGGAATGTTATTGAAGTTAATGCCTGCTTTTTTAATCATTCTTGCAAGCTCTCTTACTGTAATTGAAGCGTCAATATCAGGAAGACCCTTAACTGCAGTATGGTCAACTCTTTCTGCCTCAAACTTCTTTGCTGTACATGGCATAACAGATACAACGTAAATATCCTTAGGGTCAATACCCATTTTTTCAGCATAGTAGGTTTTTGCAACTGAGCCAAACATACCCTGTGGTGATTTACAGGATGAAAGGTTAGGAATAAATTCAGGATAATAGTGCTCGCAGAATTTAATCCAGCCAGGAGAGCAAGATGTAATTAAAGGAAGATTTTCCTTCTTTTCAAATCTCTCAAGGAATTCTGTTGCTTCCTCCATAATTGTAAGGTCAGCTGTAAAGTTAGTATCAAATACCTTGTCAAAGCCAAGCATTTTAAGAGCAGCAACCATTTTACCTGTAACAATTGTACCCATTTCCTTGCCGAATTCCTCGCCAAGTGCAACACGTACTGCAGGAGCTGTCTGTACGATTACGTGCTTAGTCGGGTCGTTAATTGCATCAAATACCTTCCCGGTATCATCTCTTTCAGAAAGAGCGCCTGTAGGACAAGCTGTAATACACTGGCCGCAAGAAACGCAAGCAACGTCGTTAAGATTGTACTCAAATGCTGAGCCAATGTGTGTGTCAAAGCCACGAGCGTTTGCGCCGATTACCGCAATACCCTGAAGCTTTTCACAAGCAGCAACGCAACGACGGCAAAGAATACATTTTTCGTTATCACGATACATATGAGTTGCAGAATCATCAATTGCATAGTTGATGAATGCGCCATCAAACTTGTTTGCATCCTCAATACCGTAATCCTTACAGAGCTGTTGAAGCTCACAGTTACCGCTTCTTACACAAGAAAGACATTCCTTTTTGTGTGTTGAAAGAATAAGCTCAAGAGTTGTTTTTCTTGACTCAATTACCTTTGGGCTGTTTGTGAAAATTTCCATACCCTCGTTAACAGGGAACACGCAAGATGCAACAAGGCTTCTTGCACCCTTAACCTCTACAACGCAAATACGGCAAGCACCAATTGCATTGATATCCTTAAGGTAGCAAAGTGTAGGAATTTCAATACCTGCTCTGTGTGCAGCTTCGAGAATTGTACTTCCGGCAGGAACTTGATAGTCGAAGCCATTTATTTTAATGTTAACTAAATTTTCCATCATTAGTTCCTCCTTACTTATTTATAGCCTTTGGCTTACAGTTACCAACACAAACGCCACATTTTACGCACTTTTCTGTGTCGATTGTGAAGGATGCAAGCTTGTGGCCCGGTGCAATGTAATCTGTTCTTGTAATTGCCTCAACAGGACAGTTCTTAGCACAAATACCGCAACCGATACATTTGTCTTTATCAATTGAGAATGAAACGAGGTCCTTACAAACGCCTGCAGGACATTTTTTGTCCACAACGTGAGCAATGTATTCATCCTTAAAGCGCTGATATGTAGAAAGAACAGGGTTTGGAGCTGTTTGACCAAGACCGCAGAGTGAGTTTTCTTTGATGTAGTTACAAAGCTTTTCCATTCTGTCAAGGTCTTCCATGGTACCCTTACCGCTTGTGATTTTTTCAAGAATCTCAAGAAGTCTTCTTGTACCAACACGGCAAGGTGTACACTTACCGCAGGACTCATCAACTGTAAATTCAAGGAAGAATTTTGCAATGTCAACCATACAGTCGTCTTCGTCCATAACAATAAGACCGCCTGAGCCCATCATTGCGCCTTTTGCAACAAGGTTGTCGTAGTCAATTTCAATATCAAGTAAATCTGCAGGAAGGCATCCGCCTGAAGGACCACCTGTTTGTGCAGCCTTGAATTTTTTGCCGTTCGGAATACCGCCGCCGATATCTTCAATAATTTCACGAAGAGTAGTACCCATAGGAACCTCAACAAGACCTGTGTTGTTGATTTTACCGCCTAATGCGAATACCTTGGTACCCTTACTTGTTTCTGTACCCATGCTATTGAAGAATTCTGCACCGTTAAGGATAATTTGCGGAATGTTAGCAAAGGTTTCAACGTTATTTTCAGTTGTTGGCTTGCCGAAAAGACCTTTTACTGCAGGGTATGGAGGACGAGGACGAGGCTCACCACGGTTACCCTCAATAGAGGTCATAAGAGCAGTTTCCTCACCGCAAACGAAAGCACCTGCGCCAAGACGGATGTACAATTCGAAATCAAAGCCTGAATTGAAAATGTTTTTACCTAAAAGACCGTACTCGTGAGCATCATCAATAGCCTTCTGAAGTCTTTCAACAGCAATAGGATACTCTGCACGAACGTAAACGTAGCCTTCTGTAGCGCCTGTTGCGTAACCGCAAATTGTCATAGCCTCTACTAAGCAGTGCGGGTCACCCTCAAGCACTGAACGGTCCATGAATGCACCCGGGTCACCCTCGTCGGCATTACATACAACGTATTTCTGGTCTGCCTTGTTAGCAGCTGTAAAGCTCCACTTTCTACCTGTAGGGAAGCCACCGCCGCCACGGCCACGAAGACCTGAGTCAATAACTGTCTGAATAACCTCTTCAGGAGTCATTTCTGTAAGAGCCTTTGCAAGAGCACGGTAACCGTCGTATGCAATGTACTCCTCAATATTCTCAGGGTTAATAACACCGCAGTTTCTAAGAGCAACTCTGTGTTGTTTTTTATAGAAATTAGTTTCATTTAAAGGCTTAACTGATTCTTCTGTTACTGTCTCACTGTAAAGAAGTCTTTTTACAATACGGCCTTTAAGAAGGTGCTCTTCAACAATTTCAGGAATATCTTCCTTTTTAACCTCACTGTAGAAGCAGCCTTCCGGGTAAACAATCATAATCGGGCCTAAAGCACAAAGACCGAAGCAACCGGTTCTTACAACCTGTACCTCTTCCTCAAGACCCTTTGCCTTAATATTTTCATTAAGCGCATCTATAAGTTCGTTACTGTGGCTTGAAGTACAACCTGTACCACCACAAACGAGCACGTGGGCACGATACATTTTTCCTCTCTCCTTCTTATTTAGTTACAGCGCCTACTGTATATTCAACAACAGGCTTACCGTTTACAAGATGCTCTGCTACAACCTTCTGAGCCTTTTCAGCAGTCATCTGAACATAGGTAACCTTTTCCTTACCCGGTTCAAAAACCTCTACGATAGGCTCATACTGACACATACCAATGCAACCGGTCTGTGTAACTGAAACGTGCTGAACGTTTCTTTTTGCAACCTCATCTACAAGTGCTTTTAAAACCGGACGTGCACCTGCTGCAATACCGCAGGTAGCCATACCAACAACAACTCTGACACCGTCGTTACCATCAGCATCACGAGCAGCAAGCTGTGCTTGTGCTTTTTCTTTTATAGCAAGTAACTCTTCAAGAGATTTCATAAAAGTCATCCTTTCAATAATTCGTTATACTGTTCGTTTAAGTATTCTTCAATCCAATTCATAACAGAGGGCTCCGAAAGCGGAACGCCACCAAGAATTTTTTTGATTTCAACGGTGGAAAAAACAAATTCCCTACCGTCTAAAATACGCTTGTATAAAAATTCCTTGTCGTTATTCATTGAAACTATTGTTACAACAGTTGAGGCAATATCACCAAGCGGGGTAAAGTCAATGCTGTCTGTTTTAAACAGAGCCTTAACACGAGTACCTGCGCCCTTTTGTGATTCTATTGTAAAGCTACCGCCCGTTTGCTCAGCCGCCATTTTAAAAAGCGGAATACCCATACCAACCTTACGGGTTGTGCGAGTAGTAAAAAAAGGGTCTATAACGTTTTCCACCTGCTCCTGAGTCATACCCGAGCCATTGTCGTAAATTCCTATAAAAAGTGTATTTTCCTTTGTATTTTCCTCTACAACAATTTCAGTAAGTGTAGCTCCTGCAACTATTGAATTTTGCGCAATATCAAGAACATTCAGCGAAAGCTCTCTCATTTTAGTTCATATACTTTGCAAGGATACCCGGAATATCATCTGCAGTAACCTTACCATAAACCTCACCGTTTATTGTGAAAACCGGTGCAAGACCGCAAGCACCTATGCAACGGCAAGCTTCAAGTGAGAATTTACCGTCTGCTGTACATTCGCCTGCGCCAATGCCGAGAACCTCACTGATTTTGTCAAGGATTTGCTGTGAGCCCTTAACGTAGCAAGCAGTACCAAGACAAACAGAAATGTCATACTCGCCCTTTGGTGAAAGTGAAAATTGTGCATAGAAGGTTGCTACGCCGTAAACCTTTTCAAGCGGAACGTCCATTCCTTCAGCAATCATTACTTGAACCTCACGTGGCAAATAACCATAAATGCCTTGTGCTTCTTGCATTACGTGCATAAGCTGGCTTTTGTCATCTTTACACTCTGCAATTACCGCATCAAGCTGTGCTTTTTGCTCAGGAGTACCTTTAAAAGGTATGCTACTGATTTTCTTAAGCATTCAAAATTCCTCCATTTCAAAATTGAAACTATATTAAGTGGCAAAATACCACATACATACTCTATAATTATAGCAATTTCTTTAAAAAAAGTCTATATAAAAATGCGACTTTTTTCGTCAAATTGATATTTATTTAACATTTTTATGTTTTGCATAAAATTAGCAGAAAAATTTTTATGTATTTAAACGATATATATATCTTTTTGCCGTAATTTTAGAAGATTTTACAATAGATTATTATCCCGATTTATGTTAAAATGTTACTTGTAGTATATCCGAATCAGCTTTCATGGTGGTATCCCCAAAACATTTCGTTAAAATGCTCGAAAATCCGTCTGAAAGCATAGTTCAGGTAATTTAAACTTTTATACTGGAGAGGTATATATGAAGCTTTCTGAAATTCAAACAATACTCAATGCAGAGCTCATCTGCGGTGCAGATTTATTAGACAGCGAGGTGTTCACCGCCTGCGGCAGCGATATGATGAGTGATGTTTTAGCCTTCGTAAAGGAGCAGGCTGTTCTTCTTTCGGGTCTTGTTAATCCTCAGGTTATAAGGACGGCAGAAATGATGGATATGAAATGCATTGTTTTTGTTCGCGGCAAAAAGCCGAGTATGGATATGATTGACCTTGCAACCGAAAGAGATATTGTTCTTTTAAGAAGTGACATGGAAATGTTTACCGCTTGCGGTCTTCTTTACAAGCACGGTCTTAAAGGAGGAAGCGGAATCTGATGGAATCTATTAAGCTACATTACGACGTAAGTGGTAACGATTTCACTTGCGCAGGCGAAGCATCCGGTAAAATTAAAAGAGAATTAAAGGGACTCGGATTCCCTAACGATATTGTAAGAAACGTTGCCATTGCCGTTTACGAGGGTGAAATAAATATGGTAATCCACGCGGGCGGCGGCGTTATAGACGTTGAAATAACCCCCGAATGTATTTCGCTCGATTTAATAGACGAGGGACCCGGTATTCCGGACGTTTCACTCGCTATGAAGGAGGGCTACTCTACTGCACCCGAAAACGTTCGCCAATTAGGCTTTGGTGCAGGTATGGGTCTTCCGAACATTAAAAAATACACCGACGAAATGATTATTGATACAAAGGTTGACGTTGGTACAACCATTCATTTAAAGGTTTTTGTTAAATAAGGAAGGTTTATTTTTGTTATGGACGCATTTTTCCATTCGGTACGACTTGATAAAGATAAATGCAAGGGCTGTACAAATTGCATTAAAAGATGCCCCACCCAAGCAATAAGAGTGCGTGCAGGTAAGGCTCACATTATAAAAGAGCTTTGCATTGACTGCGGTGAATGCATAAGGGTCTGCCCGCACCACGCAAAATATGCAAGTCGCGACTCACTTTCACAAATTGTAGATTACAAATACAGAATAGCGCTTCCCGCGCCTGCGCTTTATGCACAGTTTCAAAATCTTGAGGATGCTACTCCTATTTTAAGAGCAATTCCTATGCTGGGCTTCGATTCAGTTTTCGAGGTTGCCTCTGCAGCGGAGCTTGTTTCAGAGGTTACAAGAAGGCTTATGAAGGAAAGAACGCTTAAAAAGCCTGTTATTTCCTCAGCCTGCCCTGCCGTAGTAAGGCTCATCAGAGTCTGCTTCCCCGATTTACTTGAAAATCTTTTGCCGATAAACCCGCCGGTTGAAGAGGCTGCAAGGCTCGCAAGAGAGCACGCTGTAAAAGAAACCGGCTTAAGACCAAAGGATATTGGCGTTTTCTTTATTTCGCCCTGTCCTGCTAAAATCACCTCCTTCAAAAGCCCGTTAGGCATGGAAAAATCTAACGTTGACGGCGCTGTCGGCATAAATGATATTTACCCCGTTCTTTTAAAAATTATGGAAAAGGGTGACAAATACAATATACCTAATGCAGAGCAAAAATCAGGCATAATAGGTATGAGCTGGGCTGCAAGCGGCGGTGAAGCGTCGGGCATTCTTAACGAAAACGCTCTGCACGCAGACGGCATTGAAAACTGCATGAAAATTCTTGAAGAGGTTGAAAACGGTATGCTTGACTCAATAGATTTTATTGAGCTTAATGCATGTCAGGGCGGCTGTGTAGGCGGTTGCCTTACCTCTGAAAACCCATACATAGCAAAAACAAGACTCAGAAAGCTGAGAAAATATGCACCTGTTTCCTGCAACACAATAGAGGTTGAGGGCATCCCGGAGCATTTTCTTAAAGAAAGCGACATTGAGCCTTGTGACGACGTAATGAAGCTTGCAAGCAACGTTACGGAGGCTATGTCAAGAATGAAGCGCATAAATGAGCTTTTAGAGGTTTTCCCGGGACTAGATTGCGGCACCTGCGGCGCACCCTCTTGCCGTGCTTTGGCTGAGGATATTGTCCGTGGCTTTGCAAGTGAGGACGACTGCGTTTTCAGAATGAAGCAAAATCTTGCTCAAATGGAAAACAGTGACGAGTTTGAAAGTCTTATTCCTGCTCCATTCAGAGAAATTCAGGAAAATAATGATTAAAAGGTGATTTTTTGACAGTAAAGGAATTCAGTGAAAAGCTTAATTTAACGTATTTATGCAACGAGCAAGAAGCCGCCAAAAGAGAAATAAACGGCTGTTATTGCGGTGACCTTTTAAGCTGGGTTATGTCCAAGGCTAAGGAAGGAAACCTTTGGCTTACGGTTATGGGAAACGTAAATTCCATAGGCGTTGCCGTGCTTACAGACGTTGCTTGCATTGTTTTAACTGAAAATGCGCCTCTTGATGATAACGCAAAAGAAAAAGCGGAGCAGAACGGCGTTATAATTCTTACAACGGACAAAACCTCCTACGAGGTTTCTGCAGAATTTTCAAAGCTGCAATGACGCTGAATTACGATTTTCACATCCACTCGGGACTGAGCCCTTGTGGTGATAACGAAATGACACCAAACAACATTGTAAATATGGCAAAGCTTTACAATCTTGACGTCATTGCTTTAACCGATCATAACTCCACGCTTAATTGCAAAGCGGTTATGGAAGCGGGTAAAGAAATAGGAATTACGGTTATTCCGGGTATGGAGCTTTGCACCTCTGAGGAGGTACACCTTGTTTGTCTTTTCCCCTCCTTAAAAAGTGCCGAGGATTTCGGCGACTACGTGCGCTCCACACTACCACCCATAAGAAATAAGCCCACCGTTTTCGGTGAGCAGCTCGTTTATGACAAGGATGACAACGTTTTAGGCTTTGAGCACACCCTGCTCATAACAGCCTCTACAATAAGCACAAACGACGCTGTAGATATAGTTTCGGGCTATGGCGGCATTTGCTACCCCGCACACATTGACAGAGGCTCCTACAGCATTATTTCGAACCTTGGTATTATAGATGAATCCTTTAATTTCACTTGTGCTGAAATTGCTGATATTGACTGTATCGAAGCTTTTAAAAAGCAATTTCCTTATTTGAATAAACTAAAAATTCTTACAGGCTCAGACGCTCATTATTTAGAGCATATGAAGCTACCCTCCTTTACCATTGACGTAAAAGAGAATACTATTGAAGCAATTCTGAGCTTTTTGAAATCCACTTAAAGGAGTTGACTTATGAGTACGGAAAACATTACAACCTATGATACGACCAAGCCTATGCGCTACGTAGGAAGGCGTGAAACCTTCGCCTACATATTAAACGATATAGGCGCAAGTCTTAACATCAACGATTTTAAAGAACGCTTCATTTACGACGTTGTTAAAATCGACTTTGGGTATCTTGCAATACAAAATATTATTGCAACCGTATGGGACTCCATTAACGATACCTTTATAGGCGTTACGGTTGACAGAACAAGAACGCGCTTCGGCAAATTCAAGCCCTACGTTCTTTTCGGTGAAATACCGCTTACGCTTATTGGTCTTTGTATGTGGTTAATTCCGTTTATTTTCCCGAATACTGCTGCAACAAATCTTCCCAAGTGGCTTTTCTATTTTGCTATGAGCATAGTTACAGAAACGGCTGAAACCTTTACCTCAATAGCAAAAACAGGCTTCCTTGCCACAATAACTCCCGAGCCCTTGGAGCGTTCGAGGTTAATTGCACTTGCAAACGTTACCTCGCACCTGGTTGAAGATTTACCAAAGCAAATTTTCGGTGTTTTGTTTGACCTTATAGCAAACAAGAAAATAAACGTACCCTTGCAAAATCTGTTTTCAAGCTTTGGTATTGCTTGTGCGGTGCTTTCCGCCTCATTCACGCTTTTCTTTGCAACAACCTCGCGTGAACGTGTTTCACAATCAATTAAGCAGCCGTCTGTAAAGCATTGTCTTAAGGCGGTTGTAACCAACAAGCCAATGCTTATTTACGTGCTTTCCGACTTTTTGTCGGGCTTCAGCATAGGTCTTAGCAGAACGAATTTCTACATTGACGTTATAGGCTCTATAACCTGGAAAACAATTGTTGGTATCCCTGCCTTCCCTATTAAGTTTATAAGCTACAGCTTTGTTGAGCCCTTAAGAAAACGTTTTGCCACAAAAACGCTCTGGATTTTAGAGGATGCGTGGACTGATATGCTATGGCTTACCGTCTTTGGTATAGGCTCCATAAACAAGAATTTCAAGAAAAAAGGCATTATTTTACCACTGATGGCAATAGAAGAAATTTTCGAAATGTGCGTTTACGGTTTAAGGCGTGTTATTCCTGCCGAAATTCAAAACGAGGCGCTTGACTATTGCGAATGGAAAAACGGCTACCGCTCAGAGGCTATGATAGGTGTTTCAAAAAGCCTTATAACAAAGTTGCAAAGAGCTGTTATGGGTAGCGTAAACAATATTGTAATGAACAAAATCGGTTATATTCAAGGTCAGGAAATCGGTACACAAACCGATAAAACAAAATGGTGGATTTTCGCACTTGGTACAGGTATTCCGATTATTTCCTCCTGCCTTGGAATTGTTCCGAAATTATTCTACACACTTTCAGGTGAAAAGCGTGAAAAAATGTACTCAGACCTTCAGGCTCAAAGAGCAGAGCTTGCAGAATTTATGAAGACCGCAACTCCTGAGGAAATTGAACAAATGGCAGAAAAACAATTGAACGGTGGCTTCAGTCACTAAACAAATTTAAAGCTAAAATAAAAAAATGTCTTAACCTTAGCGGTTAAGACATTTTTCTTTTATTTACAAGCTACGCCGTTTTTATTGTATGCACTAAAATGCTTACCCGAAAAAGCTCTTACAGTATACGTGTATTCTTCGCCTTCTATTATATCTTTATCAACGTAGGTTGTGTAATCATTACCTGTAACGGTATCAACTGTTACCCAAGTATTGTCGCTGTCGGTTTTCCTGTAAATTCTGTAGCCCTCAGCGCCTGCTACCTGCTGATAGGTAACGGCGTTACCCTCTGCTGTTTTAAAGGCAGACATAAGCTGCGGTGTTGTTAAATAGACAAGCTCTGCAGAGGCAGTATAGCTTGAAAGTGCCGAGCCGCTTGCACTACGCACTGTGTATTTATAAGTAACACCTGAGGTAACGCTTCTGTCGGTCCATGAATTTACGTTATACTTTGCCTGACCCATATATTTCCAAGAGGACCAAGCACCGGTTGCTTCGTTAAGCTCTGCGCGGTACACCTTGTAGCCCTTAGCCTGTAAAGCTTGAGTCCATTTTACCGTAACGCCGCTTGTTGCGTTAGAAATTGTAACCTTTGGCTCCTTAAGATACATTACTGAATTAGAAGCCTTGTAGGCACTCTTACAGCTTCCGCAAACAGCTCTTACAGTATAGCGGTAGGTTTTACCGCTTTGTGCTGAAGTATCTACCCAAGAGGTTTTGCTAGCAGCTGCCGTGCCACGGCTACTCCATGCAGACCACGATTTATTTACCGGGTCGTAGGTAGAGCGATAAACCGCATATCCCGAGGCTGCACTGTTTTTACTCCAGGTTACTTTAACACCTGTGCTTGAATTTGCAATTTTCACTGTCGGTGCAGAAAGAATTGCGCCTGACCAGCCCGTAGTGTTGTACTGCGAATACACATTACCCTTATATGCCTTTATTGTGTAGGTGTATTTTACGTTTGCTTTAACACTCTTATCCATATAAGACGTGCTCTTTACAGTTGCAATTCTTGTCCAACTTGTGCTGTTGTTTGCTTTTCTGTAAACGATATATCCTGTAGCACCGCTTACACTTTTCCAGCTTACCTTTATTGCATTTGCACTGTTAAGCACCGTAGCACCCGTTGGTGTACCCGGGGTAAACTGACGCTTCCAGCCATTTGTATAGTAGTTAGATGTATTTCCGTTTGCGGTAACAGCCTTCAAAGTATAAGTATATGTTGTACCAAGCTTTACGTTTTTATCAAGGAATAATAAATTGGTTGTCGTGCCGATTTTTTTCCAGCCGCTATTCCCTGTTTTTCTGTAAATAATATATTGCTGTGCACCGTGTACGTCTGCCCACTTAATTGTAATACCCTTACCTATTTGCGAGTCAAACTTAGTTATTTGCGGTGCCGCTATAAAATAAATTTTTGCATTTTCATAAGAGCTTCTGTAGCCGTTTGCCAAGGCTCTTACAGTATAAAGATACGTCTTACCGCTTTCTGCTTTTTTATCTATGTAGCTTGCAGCGGTGCTGCTTACCGTATCAACGGTTACCCACGAGCCGTTTTCAAGACGTCTGTAAATAATATAATTTTCTGCACCCGCTACCTTTGACCACGTAAGCTTTACACCGTTAGTAGCAATTGCAAGCTTAATATTTTTCACTACAGAAAGGAAGGTTACCTCTTTAACCTCTGACAAAGGGCTTTCAAACGAGCCATCAAGCGAAACTGCCTTTATGGCATACTCATAGGTAACACCGCTTGAAACATCCGTATCAATACAAGTTGTCACGCTTGAGTTTGTTGTTTTTAAGTGCTTCCACTCAGTTTGACCCTTTTCTCTTTTGTATATTACAAAATCACTTAACTCGTCAGTAATTTCCCAGCTGAGAGAAACGCCGTTAGCCGTAAGTGAAGCGCTTAATGCGGACGGCATATTCACGTAGCTTGCGCCCTTCGAATTTTCGTCACCTATATAGCTTTCCGTATTACCCTTTACAGCCGTCACAGTGTAGACGTAATTAACGCCGCTTTTAATATCCTCGTCAACGTAGCTTGACACAGTCTTTTCTACAGAAGCAATTTTTATCCAGTCACCGTCAGTCTTACGGTAAACGTTGTAGGAATCAATACCGGATAAAGCCGACCACTTAACCTCAATTGCTTTTGTTTTTGGGGTTACACTCTGCACCGTCGGAGGCGGTACTCTGTAAAAATCATTTGAAAATGTTGTTCTTAAGCTTTTCCAGCCCTTAACGTTATCAACTGAGTTTACTAAATATGAATACTTGGAAAAATCCTTAACCGATTTGTCTGTAAAAGACGTTTTGTTGTAAACGTCTGCTATTCTTTTTACCTCGCCGGTTTCATTTTCTATTCTTTCAACAATGTAAAATGCAGCGTTGCTTACCGGCTCCCACGTAAGCTTCATACCATCCATTACGTTTTGTACGCTTACGTTTTTAGGTGCTTTAATTAAATACACGGTAGTTGATGCCACACTCATTGGGCTTTGAGAATCACCTATTGTTGCAGCAACGCCGTATTTATAATTACCGCCCTCGGCACCAGTATCCTTAAAATAATTAACAGCTGCATTTACTGTGCCAGCAATTTCCCACTCTGCATTCACGTCATCAGTATACATTCTGTAAACAGTATAGGCAGTTGCACCCTGTGAAGGCTGCCATCTGACCATAATACCATCCTCAAGAGCCTCTTGCGAGGAAACCTTTGGTGAATCAAGAAAGGCAAGGGATTCACTTGTGTTATAGCTGCTTGACGTACTGCTGTTTACAGCCTTAAGCGTATAAAAATAAGTTGTTCCCGCTGTAACAGCCTTGTCAACGTAGGAAAGCTGCGAGGTTTTAGTTAATAATTGCCAGTCCTTAGTTATATCTGTTCTGCGGTAAAGCTCGTATTCCGTAGCGCCCGAAATAAAGCTCCAGTTGAGCGCTATACCGTCCACGGTATTTTTCACATCTAAAAACTCAGGCGCTGCAAGGAACAAATGCGAAACGCTGTTCGCACCTATTGTTGAAGAATCCGCACCGTTTTCAGCTACTATTGAATACTTATATGTGCCGTTGCTAACTACCGTTTCATCTACGTAGTAATTTCTTTCAGATGCAGTTTTATCTAAAAGCACCCATTTATTAAGAGCGTTACTATCCATTCTGTAAACAGCGTAGTTTTCCGCACCGCCAACAGAGCTCCACGTAACTCTTACAGCGTTAACCGTATTAGAAATTACAGTTATTTTTGGTGACTCTAAAAAGAGCTGAGTTACACCTGCAGCGATATAACCACTATCACCGTAGCCGTTACCGCACGTTACAGAATAAGTATACTTAACACCGCTTTTTACGTCTTTATCCAAATAAGAGGTGTAATCACTTGTAACCTGCGCTACCTCTTCCCAAACGCCGGTGTTGTCAGGCTTTTTAATAATTGTGTACTCTTCGGCACCTGCAACAGCTTCCCACTTAAATAAAATACCTGTTTCTAAAAGAGAAGCAGAAAGCGGGGTAGGTGTGTCAAGCGTTGAAAAGGTCTCATCCTTAATAAGCACACGCTCGTCCGAGGGTCTTATTTCGTTGTTAACATCATCATTTGAGGAGTACTCCTTGCAATAAAACTTAACACTTGTCTTTGGCCTTTCGGCAGTAATAATTTTAAAAGTAACCTTAAACAATGACTTGTATTCACTGTTTCCTGTGGTTACGCCGTTATTATTCATATAAGCAACGGCATAAGTATTATTGCTTCCGTTTACAAAGCCGTGAATATACTCACCGTAAACGTTAAGCTTATCGTTACCCTCTTCATCCTTTGTATAAACAGGTGTTGCACTCTTCAGCTCAAGCACTGTTTCATCAAATTCAACGTTTAAAACTGCACCGTTAAATCTTGTAACGTTAGGCTTAAGGTTAATAACAAATGAAATCTCGCTGTTTTTAACACTTGTTGCCCTTACGTCAAAGAAGGTTGTTGTATTTGCAGCAAATGCTGTTAAAGCATTTGCGCTTATTACGGAAACGCACATTATTAAACATAATGCCGCGGCAATAAATCTTTTCAAGCCTTAGCCTCCCTTAAAGTACAAAACAAGCAAACCCAGCAACCTGAAGGCTTGCTTGTTTATATGCTCTGTGCTTATATTATTCTACACAAGAAATACCGTTAATGTCGTAATAGCTTACGCTGTTACCATTTACAACCCTTACTGTGTAAATATACTCGGTTCCACTGATTATATTTGCATCTGTGTAAACACAGTTATCAGCACCATTTATTGTTTCAAGTAAGGTCCAGTTTGTGTATAAGGTTTTTCTGTAAATTTTGTAGCCCTCAGCGTTTTCATTACCCTGAAACTCAAGAATATTTCCTGACGTATCCTGATGACAGTCTAATAATTCGGGTACAGCTAAAAACATAGACTCAGCGGATGCCTTATAGGTAGACATTACCGTACCCTTAGCTGCTCTTACAGTATATTTGTAGGTAACGCCGTCAACTACGTTTTTATCTGTCCATGACGTTTTTGAGGAAGCAAGCTTTCCAAGGTTTTTCCAAGAGGTCCAAGCACCTGTTTCCGCGTTAAGCTGCGAACGATAAATTACGTAATTTGCAGCCCCTGCAGATTTTGTCCATTTTACTGTAATACCTGAAGCCGCATTAGAAATTGTTACAGTCGGCTGTGCTAAATAAACAAGAGAAGCCGATGCCTTATATGCACTCACACAAAGACCGTTTACAGCCTTTACTGTGTAGCGGTAGGTTTCACCGCTCTTTGCATTTTTATCTACCCAGGAGAATTTAGCCGCACCTGCTGTGCCGCGATTCTTCCAGGCAGACCACTTACCGTTTACAAGCTGTGAGCTGTATACTGTGTAGCCCTTAGCACCTGCTACCTTTGACCAGGTAACATTAACACCGTTAGAAGCATTAGAAATTTTTACTGTAGGTGTGCTGAGAATTACACCTGCCCAGCCGGTTTTATTGTAGCTTGAATTTGTGCTGCCCTTATATGCCTTTAAGGTGTAGTAGTAAACTGTGCCTGCCTTCACCTTTTTGTCTGTATAAGCTGTGGAGGTTGTGGTGCCAAGGCGTGTCCAACCTGAAGCACCCTCTGCTTTTCTGTAAACAATGTAGCCGCCGGCACCCTTTACAGCACTCCATTGAATTTTAATATAATTACTACCCGTAGTAACCTTGCTTACAGCCGGTATGCCAATAGTATATTTTACTGACCAGCCGGTTTTGTTGTAGCCGGAAACATTGTTCATATTTTCTGCTTTTAAGGTGTAAAAATAAGTCTTACCTGAGGTTACGCTTTTATCTGTATAAGATGTGTTTGCTGTTTTTGCAAGCAATGACCAGCTACCGCTTGCAGAGGTTTTTCTGTAAACTCTATACTGAGCTGCACCTGCAACAGCATCCCACTTAATTGTAATACCTGAGCCTATTGCAGAAGCTGTTTTTGTTATTTTAGGTGCTGCTATATAGTTAATACCCTCAGACTTTATACCGCTCCAGGTGCCGTTTATGCAAACCTTTACTGCATAGTAGTTTGTTGCACCGCTTACTGCGTTTGTATCTACAAGGCTTGTAACGTCAGCATTAACTGTTTTCATTTCTGTCCAAGCGTTTTCACCCGAAAGCTTTCTGTAAACCTTGTATTGCTCTGCACCTGAAACGCTGTTCCATTTTACAGAAACACCGTTAGCCGCGTTTGCCAAAGAAAGTGTAGAAACCATTTCTACGTACTGGATTCTTTGTGCCTTTGCAGCTGCACTTGCAGAATTACCCTTGAATGCTCTTACCGTGTACTCGTAGGTTTTACCGCTTGAAATCTTTTTATCTGTTATTGAGAAAATATCGCCATTAACGGTTTCAACTGTTTCCCAGCTTCCGCCTACAAGACGTCTGTAAACTCTGTAATCTGTTGCACCTTCTACCTTATCCCACGCAACCTTTACACCTGTTGAAGCGTTTGTAACGGTAACGTTGGTTGTATCCATATAGGTAAAGATTTTGCTTACGTACCAGCCGTTGCCGTTAGCGTTTACAGGAGCTACCGCATATGTGTACGCTGTGTTATTTTTTATATCCTCGGTATCCTTATAGGTAATGTCTGTTACAGTTGCAATTTTAACTAAGCCGCCACTGTTGCCTACCTTTCTTAATACCCAGTATTCTGTTGCACCCGGGACCTCATCCCACGTTAAGGTTATAGCTTTATCACCTGCGGTAAAGGATTTGATTTCACCTGAATCAAGTGTAGAAAAACCGTTACCCTTTGTACCGCTGAATTTCTTAATGGTTTCTGTTGAAGAAGCATCACCTGCTACAAACTCAACAATTGTGTTAGGACTTTTCTTGTCAATTACCTCAAAGGTTATAAAAGCAAATTCCTTACCCGAGCTGCCTGTCGGCGCACCGTTTGCACTTATAAATGCAAAGGTATATGCGGAATCGTTATCATACGGCACGCCGTGTGTGTGCATACCGCTTAAGACCTCACTCTCATTCCCCTCTGAATCCTTTACGGTTGCAGGACCTGCATCCACTACTCTTAAAACGTTTTTATCATATTTGACCGTAACCTGCGCCGCCGTTACAGTTATACCGCTTGAAACGTTAATTTTAAAGGTGAGCTTACCATCCTTTACTATTGGCTGAGACGCATTTGTAACAGTGCCGTCAGTTATTACGTATTTTGAAGCCTCAAGGTACGTGCCTGCAGTATCTACCGCAGCTGCCGTAAGCACAAGGCTCATTAAAACTGATGCCACTACAAAAGCTATAAGCGTTAATTTTAATCCTTTTTTCATTTTGATATTCCTTTCTGAAAAGCAGTTATCTTTTAACAATAATTATACATTGTAAATATACCATATATATGCATTTTAGTCAACGAAATTAAATGAATTCTATGTTAAAAAAATGTAAATAAAAAGAGCTGTAACCCCAAAGGTTTTACAGCTCATATATTTTACACGTGAATTCTGTGGCGCACGTAAAAAAGCAAATCCTCCGCTTCCTTTTTAAACGCCCTTGTAGAAACCGAAACAACGCAATTGGCTGTGCCGCCCGAAAGCGAAATTTCCGTTCTTAAAGCATCTGCCGCACGCTTTGTGCTTCTGCCCTCACCGAATACAAGGCAGATTATGTTTTTGTATCTTAAATCGTTCTGTCTTATAAACACCTTCATAGCAGGTGCTATGTTGCCGAAGGTTTCGTCAGTTGCAACAATTACATTATCATATTCATTTAAGTCTATATCGTAACCCTTTAAACGAATTGCAGAGGGCTTTTTTGTGCCCAGCAAATTACCAAAAAAAGTCTTTCTTGATAAGTCGCGTAATTCAAGCACGTCAATATCCTTAGATTCGCTGCGGCTGCAAAGCTCTTTTACCTCATTATCGTAAGAAAAATGAACAAGTAATGTTTTCAATGAAACACCCCCGAAGCATAGGCTGAACCAAGTTTAAGATTACACATTATATTGACAAGCAAATAACTTTACAATACAACATCTTGAGTATAACACAAAGATTACTAATTGTAACCACTTTTTTCAAAAATTGACAAATTTCTATTTTTTGCACAAATATTTTTATATACTTTTATAGAAAATGTTACAAAATTCGTCAAAAATTTTACTTCTATTGATTAAAAATTACACTTCTGCTACAATATTGATACAAAATACTATATATTGAAAACAAATTTTAAAGGGGCACAATATATGAAACCAATCCGCACTTTCATTCAGCAAAACGGAATCAAGCTTGTACTCGGTGCAGAAAAGCCGATTTACAGCCTTACAAAAGGTAAGTTAGCGCAAAACAGATTCTTATCCTCGGTTAACTTCAGCAAGGTAGGTACAAGTGTTAAAATCTTAAAGGAAACAGACAATTCCACCTATATTGCAAAATACAATGAGGACGGCACAATAGATAATTCCGATTTTAAAATCCTTCTCACAACAGATATTCATCTTGACGAGGATTACAGCAAAAACGACAAATCACTCGACCTTTTATACAGACAAATAAAAGACAACAAGCCTGACCTTGTAATTTTTACGGGTGACTGCATTCTCTCAAAATACCAGCAAATAGATGCAATTCAATTTGCTGAAATGATGGAGGAAATAGGCGTTTACTGGGCTTACGTTTTCGGTAACCACGAGGCAAGAGAGGAAAAGGAATACTTTAAGTACCTTATATTCAAAAGCATTACAGATTACCCTCATTGCCTTTCTAAATTCGGCAACCCCGACCTTTTTGGTTTCGGTAACTTTATTATAAATATAATGAACAGCGAAACCGAGCTGAAGCAATCACTCTTTTTCTTTGACTCAGGCAGAGACGTAGTAGAGCATCACGCTCTTAACGACAACGTGCCGTTAGAATACGTAAACAGCTACGACTACATAAAGCCTTCACAAATTCGTTGGTATGAAAACGAGCTCAAAGCATTAAGAAGCACCTATGGTGAGGTAAAAAATTCACTTTATATGCACATCCCTGTTCAGGAATACAAGCAAGCATTTAAGCTTGATGAAAACGGTGACTATTTAAGAGATGAAAACGGTGAGCTTTTACGCGCGGAGGATAAGCAGCTTTTAAGGAACGAAAACGCAAAAATCCTTTACGGAAGAATGTTTGAAACGGTAGGCTGCTCAAAGCACAACTCAGGTCTTTTTGAAAGCATGAAGAAAAATAACGCCGTTGCTGTTTTCTCAGGCCACGACCACGTAAACGACTTTGCTATGGAGCTTGACGGGATTCTGTTAGTTTACGTACAGTACGGCAGCTACAACGCTTACAACTTAGGAAATTACGACGGCATTGTTTCCTTACCTGAAAGTGAGTGGCAGCAGGGTGTTACAATTTCTACAATTAAAAACGACGGCTCAATAGAGCTTAAGCAAATACTTAATAATATTTATCTTTAAAAACGAGACCCATCAACGAGTTACCGTTGATGGGCTTTTTTTCAAAATATTTCTTTAAATAATTTTTCGGTTATTTCATCTATCACGCCAAAATCTGTTGCTCTTATATAATAATCCTCAAGTCTGTCGTGAAGTCCCTTTGCTACCGAAATTTTTCTGATTGCCTCCTGCAGCATTTCATCCTGCGTTTTTTTGTTAAAGCGCAGGGTTTCTTTTATTTCCGCAAGATTTTCATTATTCAAAAATCTTGCAGCTCGAATTTTTTTGCTTTCTGTATCAAGAGAATAATGCGCCTTATTTTCCGTAAAGAAGCACAGCCTCAGCTCAGGAATTATAATATGTTCGATTTTCACAGTCGGGAATAAAGGACAATAGCAGGCGTAAATATCGTAGCCGTTTTCCGTTGCATAATCCGCAATGTAGCTCATTATATAAGGCGCACAAACGGAATACTCGTCACCGATTGTAATAATTTTCTCACTTAACGCCACAATAGTATCATATTGCAGCACAACTCCGTCTGGTGAAATCGCACTTAAAAATCTTTTTTTATGCTCTCCCTTTGCTGCACCTTTTTTTGCAGGAATTTCTCTTTTGCAAATTCTTGTAGCAAAGCTGTGCAATTTAGCTTTATCTGTAATAGCGTCACAATATCGCATATTTTCAAGCTGCAGCTGCGAAGCCACACATAAAAAATCAGCCGCCTTTTTATGCATTTTTTTGTTTTCATCCGTAAGATTTATAATTGCCGTTTTATATTCATTTAAGTAGCTTTTATCCCACGCCTCACTCAAATTAACAACAAACTCAGTAACACCGGGGTAGGTAGCATCAAGCACGTGCGGTGACGTGCCGTCTAAAATCGAAAAATTCATTTCAGGAGCTATTACCATATCAAGAGAATTCGGGTCTGCACTACAGTAGCCTCTTTCTACAAAATACCCTTTTTTCTCAAGCTGAGCAGCAAGCTTTTTCATAAGTGTAGATTTACCCGTGCCGGGTCCGCCCTTTAAAATGTAATGCTTGCCGCCCTCTCTCGGATTATACGCCTCACCAAAAAGAGAAACGTATTTATGTTTTCTGTTAGCCCCAAAGAAAAATGAAACAGGTGTAATAGTCCTTGTCATAACATCACTCCTATAGACGAGCTTTGTAATTCGTCGTGTTATAGAGTATATTATGTGGTTTGCCGGGTTTTGGTTACAGTATTCAGGAGACAGGAAACAGGAAATAGGAAATAGGAAATAGGAAATAGGAAATAGGAAATAGGAAATAGGAAATAGGAAATAGGAAATAGGAAATAGGAAATAGGAAATAGGAAATAGGAAATAGGAAATAAATATAATAAAAAACACCCTGTCACTTGCTAAGCTAAGTAACAGGGTGTTCAATTTAATTATACAATGCCGACGCAGGCTTGAAAATTATTTTTTCCTTGCAGCAATCTCTGCAACCATTTCTGCCTGACGTTTTTCTGTAATTGTGTAGAAGAACATAGGAACAGCACAAGCAAACATACTGATTACGCCTGAAAGCACAAGCATATTCCAAAGTGTTCTTGCACCCTCTGCTGAAATGTAGCCTGTTTCTGCATCAATACCTGCTGCAGCAAATGAAATAACACCAATGAATGCACCAACAGCCATACCGATTTTGTTGATGAGTGTCTGCATAGCAAAGCAGATGCCCTCACCACGCTCACCTGTTTTCCACTCAAGGTAATCAACAGTGTCACCAATCATAGCGTAGGTAATAATGTTGTTAACACCCTGCGGAATACCAAGAAGAACAAGAGCAATAGCGCATACAACTAATTTCCAAGGAGCGTCGTAGCCTACAAAGTACATAACGCCCATCATAACGCCGCCGAAAATGTGTACTGCAACGTAAGCCCATTTCTTTGTGAATTTTTTAGACATCCACGGAACGAGCAAGGAAGCAACAAGTCCGCCGGGTACTACAAGAAGTGTTATCAAGCTGTACATACCTTCATTCTGAAGAACGTACTTTGCAAAGTAAAGACCGCCTGTGTAGGTGTAAACCATTCTTGCACCGCCAAGAACACCTGAAGCAACTATAAGAAGAAGCTCCTTATTCTTAAAGAGAAGCTTTAAGTTGTGACCAAAGCTTGGTGGATTGTCGTCTGCTGTAAAGCGCTCCTTTGTGTGCTTAAAGCCATAGAAGAACATAGGAATAGCTGCAACTACAAGCACTACCGCTGCAATGAAATAAGTCCATTTAAGAGTATCTGCATTTGCTATTTCGGAGCCCTTAATAACTGTACCTACAAAGGTTTGTGCAGCATCTTCAATTGTAAGACCTTGATTTGCAACCAACTTTTCAATTTCTGCAGCCTTGTCCACCATAATTTGCTTTATACCCTCTGCTGTATCAGGGTATTTGTATTTTGCTGTAACTGCGCCTGTAATAATAGGAATAAACACAGTAACAATACCTGCACCTAAAGTACAAAGAAGACGGGTAACTGTAAGAAGGTTACCGCGAACAACCGTGTCGTTTGTCATACAGGTTGAAAGTCCCCAATAAGGAACGTCTGCAACAGTATATGCAACAGACCACAAAACGTAAATGATACCAATAATAACGAATGCTGTGGATGCCTTTGCTTCAAAAACAGGGAGGAAGCAAGCAATTGTCATAATTGCAATAGGAATTGCCATCCATTTAAGGTACGGACGGCATTTACCCCACTTAGTTCTCGTTTTGTCAACAATGCTACCCATAATAGGGTCGTTCAATGCGTCGAAAATACGAGTACCAAGCATTAAGTAAGCAACAGCCATTGAGCCTGTAACCGCACCCACAGTAACACCATCTGCACCAAAAAGAAGTGCGTCTGTTAAGAAGATTGTAAGGTAAGAACCAATAATTGTGCAGATAAAGTTCTGCCCAAAACCGGCTATACCATAAGCCAATGCTTCCTTTGGTTGAAGGTTTCCGTCATTTGGTTTTGTGCCGTAAACCTTATGAAGTAAATCATTGATTTTCATTTCTTCACCTTTTTCTAAAATTTTATTTTAATTGATTACTCAATTTATTTGCTCTATAATTTCCGCCTTTTTCATAACAATTGGCGTAACCGGTGCAGAAAGCTCGCCGTTTCTTACAACTCTTTCTGAGTTAAGAAAATCGTCAACCGTTTCCATACCCTCAATTACCTTGCCGAATGCAGCATACTGACCGTCTAAAAACGTGCAGTCACCGTAGCAAATAAAGAACTGGCTGCTTGCAGAGTCAGGAAACTGGCTTCTTGCCATAGAAATAACACCGCGAGTATGTGAAAGTGTGTTGTTAACGCCGTTCATTTTGAACTCACCCTTAATGTTTTCCTTACTGCCGCCCATACCGGTGCCCTCCGGGTCACCGCCCTGAGCCATAAAGCCGTCTATAACTCTATGGAAGGTAAGACCGTCGTAAAAGCCTTCCTTTACAAGTGCTTCAAAATTTGCTACCGTAATCGGTGCATGCTCCGGGTAAAGCTCTATAACAAAATCTTTACCGTTTTCCATTGTTACTTTTACCTTAGACATATTTCTTCTCCTTAAGTTAATTTAAAATAAAATGCTCTTCATTTTCAATAACGTTAGTCATTGTTGTTTTCATTGTAGATTGCGTTTTTCCGCCATCATCCTTTAATTCCGCCTCTGTGTAAACAGCTGAGGTGCAACGGTAGAAATAATCTACTGTTAAAATCTTACCTGTTTCAGCATCAACCTTTAAGGTTACCTTACCCTTATCAAGCACAACCTTTTTAAGCTCATAGCTTGATGTATCGTTAAACTCAGGTATATTAAAAATCTTACCGTAAGGAAGCTTTTGTCTTTCCGCATCATCATAAACTGTTGCAGGGTAAGGATTTTTTTCGTTGTAGGTGTAGCTGCCGAGCGTAATAGTTATAATATAGCTACCGCCATCCTGCTTAAATGTAATGCTCTTTATCTCGTTAAAGTCCAGATTACAAGCATAGGTAAGCCTTACTACAGGGAAATATGAGTAGTGGCTTGTGCTGCCTGGTGTAACTGTTTTTGTTTTTGTTATGGGCTTGTAAACAGCCTGAGCCTCTTCAAGCATTTTGTTGTATTCAGCTTCATCTGCAGCCTTAAGCATTCTTTCGTTTCTTTTAAGGTAATCTACGTATTCCTCGTTTGTAGCATTAAAATCGTAAAGCAAGCCCTTTGGCGCATCTGTAATTGTAACCTTTGCAGAGGTACAAGTAGAAACGGTTGTCCTTTCAAAGCCCGGGAACTCTTTTTTTACGGAATTAAGCTCTTTTTTGAAGTATTCAAAAACCTCTTCATTTGTGGCAGCTGTTTCAAGTCCGCTTGCTATTCTTAATACTCGTCTTGCGTCGTCCGTTGTGATTTTACCGTCACCGGTCATATCGTAATCAACGCCCGCCTGAGGGTCCTCAAGCTTTGCGGCAATTCTTAAATATTGCTTTGCTTCATCAATAGTAACCTTACCATTGTTATCAAGGTCACCTCTGTAAAGCTGCTTGTGGAATAAATCTGTGTATTCCTGAGTTAATGATTCGCTTGTGCCGGTTGCTGTGTCTGCTGCAAAAGCATTTACAGACATTGCTGAAAGCAACAAGCAAAAAATCAAAGAAATAGTTAAAAGCCTTTTCATAAATGTATTCCTTCCTGTTTTATTTTACTTACCTAAACGCCGCTTTTATAAATTTTAAGGTTTGCTCAACAATAAGCTCTTCCTTTTCCTCTACGTCTTCACCAATATACACCTTAAAGCGCTCCTTATAATAATCGCAGGAGCTCGTAAACTGAAGCATCATAAAAACGTTATCAAGCAAAAAGGCAAAGAATTTAGGGTCAACGTCCTTTCTTATGTCGCCTGCGGCCTGACCCTTCTCTATAACCTCTGTATAAATTCTTGCAGAAATTGACTCTACCCTTTCTGCTAACATTCGTGAAAAATCCGTATTATTCCCGGTTGTAATAGCGCAGTAAAGCTTAATTAGCTGCGGGTGCTTTTTTGCAAACCTTAAAAGCTCCTTTAAAACCTTTTCCGCCTTCACCATAATATCCTCATTAGAGGAGGAATGAAGAATGAGAAGCTCCTCCAAAAGCGAAAGATTCTCCTTCACAACCATTGCAAAAAGCTCGTCCTTATTTTCAAAATATTTATAAACAGAGCCAACGCTTATTTCCGCTTTTTTGGCTATTTGCTGTATAGACGTGTTTTCAAAACCATAGGTTGCAAATTCATCTGTAGCGGCGTCAAGCACTCTTTTGCGTTTTTCCTGCGGAATTTTATCAAACGCCTCTTTATGAAATTGCATTTCTTGTGAGTCCATTTTTTACTCCTTTATTGAACATAAATACGCTATTCTAAATTCTATCATTTTTTTGATAAAAATGCAATAAAATAAGGCAAATAAGCATATCCAAAATTACGCTTACTTTTTTGTTAAGGGTGACCATAACCTTCTTTCTTTTTTTTAAAAAGGACAAAAAAATTCCATTTTTCACAAATAAATGCAGTAAAAAATGAATTTTTTTACAAGTTTGTTAATTCTTTTTTTATTGCTAAAAAATATTGAAATATATAATGTATTATGCTATAATTCGTGTATGTATCGTCAAAAATCATTTCTATTTGTAAATATGCAAATAAATTTAGGAGGTTATTTATGAAACGCTCTGTTTCTACAAGAGTTTTTTCTGTTATTCTTGCTGCTTTAATTCTTGCTACAACCTTTGGTGTGGCAGCCTTCGCAGCAGAAAAGGAAATGGGAGGCTCTTACGGTTACATTGTCCCTACGGATGCAGACCTTAAGGCTCCGAAAACATCTTACACTTTTTACGGTAACTCAACCGTGCTCTACTTTATGCTTTTCAGCAACGGAAAGGAGAACTCTTACTACACTGTTGAGATTTTCTCGAGTGCTGACTACAATAAAGACAACATAGTATCGAGCTTCACTTCTGAGTATGGTGACAAGGGCAACGTACCGCTTGCTCTTACCTGGCCCTTCAAGGCTAACCCGAGCGGCACCTATTACGGAAGATGCTACACCTCTGTTTTAGATGAAAACGGCGAGGAAACAATTGACAGCTCTACTATTTACAAATTTACAATAAAACTCAACCGTCTTGGTAAGGAAACTGTTTCTTTAACAAGCATTTCTAACGGTAAGGCAGGCGTTGTAATTAAATGGTCCGGCTTGAGCACAGCTTTAAAGTACAGAATCTACAGAAAAGCTGCTAATGCAACCTCATGGACAGCGTTAGCTGACGTTCAGGCAGGCACAACCTCTTACACAGACAAAAACGTTAAAAGCGGTGTTAAATACACTTACACTGTTAAAGCCTTTGACGAGCTTTACACAAGCCTTTACGACAAAACAGGTCTTACAACCGTTTACCTTACAACACCTGTTTTAACACAGCCTAAGGCAAGCACAAACGTTTACCCTGTTATAAAGTGGTCAAAGGTTGAAGGCTGCCAGGGCTATTACGTTTACAGAAAAGGCGGCTCGCTCAACGACTCCACCGAGTGGAAGCGTATTGCTACCGTTAAGGGTGCTTCAACCGTCAGCTATACAGACAGCACTGCCGCAAGTGCAGACTGGCAATACAACTACACAGTACGTGCTTACTACGGCAGCTACGGCAGCTCCTATGATGCAAACGGTGTAAGCTACAATTTCGTTTCTGCACCGGTTTTGAAATCCGCTGCAAACATCAACGGCGGAATTAAGGTAACTTGGTTAGACACAAATGCAACGGCAAAAAAATTCTATGTTTACCGCAAGGCCGCATCAGAAACAAAGTGGACAAGAGTAGGCACCACAACAACAACCTCTTTTGTAGATAAAAACGTTGTTAACGGAACAAAATACACCTACACGGTAAGAACAGCTTCAGACACAAACTTAAGTGATTTTAATAAAACAGGCGTTTTTACTCTTTACATTGAAACTCCTGCTCTTAAGAAAATTTCTATTGCTAAAAACGGTGACGTTACCATTAACTGGGGTGCGGTATCCGGTGCTAAAGGCTATTACGTTTACAAAAGTGTAAACGGCAGTGCATGGACAAGAATAGCTTCCATCACAAATCCTAAAACTGTTTCTTATAAGGATACCACCGCAAAAAAATCAGGCGAAACCTATTCGTACACAGTCCGTGCAATTAACGGCTCTTATGCAAGCTACTACGTTACAAGCGGCATTTCAACAATGTTTTTAACTGCGCCGACCGTTAACGTTAAAAATGATTACACAGTAGAGGAAGGCAGCTCCGTTAAGGTTTCCTGGAATTCAATTCCCGGTGCAAAGAGCTACAAAATTTACAGAAAAACAGCAGATGCCACAACCTGGACAGCTATAGCAGATGATTATACAGACAAGGTTTACTACGACAAAACTGCTGAAAGCGGCGTTAATTACTACTATACGGTAAGAGCAAAGAATGCCGATTATATAAGTGCTTACGTTTCAAGCTCCGTTATAACAGTGCTTGGCACACCGCTCCTTAAGGATGCCGTTATTACTAACGAGGGTGTGTTAATCTCCTGGGAGGGCGTAGGCGGCGCAACAAGCTACAACGTATTCAGAAGAACAGTTTCCGGTGCATGGGAAAACCTCGGCACAACAACCTCCACGGAATATATAGATGCTACTGAAAACTCAACTACTACACCATACATTTACACAGTACGCGCTGTTTTAGGTGATTTAAAGAGCAACTATATGATTAACGGAGTTAAAAACTTTGTTTCTATTGATTCAATAGACGCTATGTTTGAAGGTGACGTTGAAGCAAACACCGCATTCATAAATCTTGTTTGGGTTGCAAAGGATGCCGATGCTTACGAAATTTACCGTTCTAACAACGGCTCAACACCTGCACTTATTGCAACGGTTTATGCTTCAGAGCCGCAAAGCTTTATTGATGACGAGCCGATTCAAGGCGTTGACCACACTTACACAATTAAGCCTGTTAAGGAAAACAAGCTTTCAATTTCTTCAACCTCAGAAAAGGTTAAATGGGAATTCCCGCCTATTCCGGAGGTTCCTGTTCTTACAGTTTCTTATTATGCAGACTCAGAAGCAGCAGACAGAATTGAAGTTTTATGGGAAGCTGTAGAAAACGCAGAAAGCTACGACCTCTACCGCAGAACTGAGGACAGCGACTGGGTTTACATTACAACAGTACAAAGTGACGAGGAATTCTCCTACGTTGATACTGATATTGAAACCGACTTAACCTACTACTACAGCGTTAAGGGTATAGCCTCTGACCGTGACAGCTTATTTGACACAGAGGGTACAGAGGGAATTCTTCTCGGACCTGTTGAAGAAATATACGATATGTTCCTTCAGCTTACAGATGCACCTGACGGCAAAAAGCAGGTAACAGTTGCCTGGGCACCTAACGAAAAGGCTACGCTTTACAAGGTAATGCGTAAGACCGGCCCTGATGGTGACTGGGAGCTTGTAGGTCTTTACCTCTCCTGTGACGTATTGATATTTACAGATGACACAATTGAGCAAGGCGTTGAATACACCTATGCAATTCACACCTACTCTTCTATGAGACCAAGCATTAACGATATGGTAGGTAAAACTATTACCTGGACAGCTGACGGAGCTGACACAACCGTTCCTGACACAACTGTGCCTGAGGAAACAACCACTGAGCCGACAACTGTTCCCGATACAACCGTTCCTGACACGACAGTGCCTGAGGAAACAACCACAAAGCCAACAACTCTCCCTGAGACAACGGCACCTACAACAAGACCTGAGGAAACAACAGAAGATGACTTCCTCTTCCCAGAGGCTTGATTATTAAAAAATAAAACCGTTACAAGACTTTTCTTGTAACGGTTTTTGTTATCTCTACGAATCATAGGTTGAATATTTTTCTGTTTTACATTACGCTGTCAAAATACAACAAAAGCATTTTTTAACAAAAAACAACCCCAAAGATATTCAGAATATCTCTGGGGTTGAATTTTTTCATTTTACTCAATTAAGCATTAATCATTTTCCTCTTGAGCTTTTTTAACAAGCTCATCCGGAACAGCCTCACCGTGCTTTACAAAGAGAAGCATTACGATTGCTATTGCAAACGCTACCGGGCTGTAATAGAAAAGTGAAATATACGTTCCCGAAAGCATTCTTACGAAGCCGTAAAGAATCGGAGAAGCAATTTGTGCTGAGAAGGTTGCTGTGTAGTAGTAACCGGTAAATGTACCAACCTTTTCTACACCACCAATATCAAGAACAAGTGGGAGTGTGTTAACAGTAACAAACATATTTGCAGCACCTGCAAGCACAAGAACAGGGTAAATGAGAATCTGAAGAACGTCTGTAACGTCGTTTACAACCTCATTAACCTGAGAAATTGCCCCTGCAAAGCTTACGCTTGCATCTGCCTTAAGAACGTTTTTAACAACCTTAATTACAGCATCATAAATGCCTGCACCTGCTTTTTCCTCAAGGTAGCCTTCAAATTCTGCGTAATACTTTTCAGCCTCAACAGACTTGCCTGCTTCCTTTGCCTGAATGTACTCTACGTAGCCATCCATAGAAAGAACTGAAGCTTCGTCAGGCTTAACGCCCGCCTCCTTTGCCTCTGCGCTCTTTTCAGCGTTGTAAGCGTTTATCTGGTCATCTACTGCTATATAAGCGTTGTTAATTTGTACATACTGGTTAATTGTAAGGCTCTTACTGCCAAGCATACCAAGGAACACGCCAAAGAACATTACAAATGCTGCAAGGAATACTGCAAGACCTGCAAAAATTGTTTTCTTTCTGCCGAATTTTTTACCTGCTTTACCTGCAGGAAGAGCTGCAATAGCAGCACACACAGCAAAAATAAGCATTATAATTGTTGCTTTAGACGTAATTAAGTGAAGGATTTCTTGTGCGAAAAGTGAGAAGAAGGTTGTAATTGCGTTTGCTGCACAGAAAAGGAAGAAAAGACAGCAAAGCATAAAGAAAAGACTTTTTCTTTCGCTGCCTGTAAGCTTTGTTGCTTTAAGTGCAGCCTTTTGTGCCTTAGCAGCTTCTTTTTGTGCCTTCTTTTTTGCTTTTTCGTCTGCATATTGGTTTGCATCTAACTTAAGCTTAATGCTTGTATCCTCTTCCTTAACAAAGAAAAGAAGCACGAGCATACCTGCAATCATAACAATTGAGCCTATAATAAACACGTAAGGGAAAGAAAGTGTTTCATTTGCTTTTACCTGCTCGGTAGTATAGCCGCCGAAAAGTGCACAAAGTGCAATAGCAATTGTACCTGCAACCATACCTACAGCTGAGCCTAAGCCACCCATAAGGTTAATAACCGCATTACCCTCTGAGCGGAGCGCAGGCGGTGTTAAGTCAGGCATAAGTGCAACAACAGGTGCACGCCACAGCGACATTGAGAAAACGAATAAAATAACCGTAAGCATTGTAAGCGGAAGTGCTAACTCACCGCTTGTATTAAGTGCCACAAACGGAATAAGTGCAAATAATATTGCAGAAATAGGTGCGCAGGTTACAATGAACGGACGGCGCTTACCTAATTTTGAGTGACAGTTATCTGAAAGCTTACCAAAGGTCGGTTGGAAAATAACGCCGAAGATGTTATCAAAGGTCATTATAATACCAATGAACAACGGTACTAACGTAAATCCGCCACCTAAAGCAACAGTGCTTTCACCTTGTGCTGCTGCAAAATCACCAATCCACGGAATAGCCTTTGCAATAGCGTTACTCCACTCAGTAATCATTGAGCTGTCTGAAAGAATTTTGTTGAGAATTTTTGTGATATACGGGTCATATATTGCCCAAGCAATTGATGTAGCCAGGAAGCCGAAGCCGGTTAAAATCGTCTTTTTATAATCGAGCTTTAAACCGTCTTTTATTTTTTCAGCCATTGGAACTACCTCCATTCATAAATTGATAAACTGATTATAACACACGTAGATATATTTTCCAATTATAATTACAATTAAAAATCATTTTTGGAATTTTACCCAAATAAAAGGTTTTTATTTTGTGCAATAAAACTTAAGAATTAAAATCATTTAACCTGCTTGCTTCTGTAGCTTTCCGCTTCCCAATTAACTATAAAATCAGTTAATTCATCCGTCATCGGCTTGCCGCCGCCAAAGCTTTCGGCATAAACCGCAATTTTAAGCGCGTCGTTAAATAAAAGTGATGCGTTTTCAGAGCCCTTTGCCTTTGCATCCACCGCATAAGCACCGCAACCCTTAACTAAAATAACTTTTGGTAAAAATCCGTTTTTCGATTCATATTCCTTTACCTTTTCGGGAATTGTTTTCTCATCCTCAATATAAAGCGGATATGGCTTGCAATAAACTATTTGGTCCGGGTTAAACGGTCGGCAGATTTTCTCAAACGCTTCCTTACTTTGTGCAGCCTTCAAGGATTCAACTGACGGGTCGTAGGTAATAACAAAATCGTCTGTAAAGGCTTCGTTAAGAATGTTAAAGGTGCTCATACTCTTATCACCGTCAAATTCACCTGAGGAAAGGTCCGGCTCACTTATAATGCTTGCTCTTATTTTGCTCGTTATAAGCCCTAATTTTTCTCCTAATTCCTCTACTGTGTTACCCGCAACAAACACACCGTGATTTTCAAGTAAAATCATATCTGCACTTTTGTTATGCTTTGCTTTATAGTCCTCCATTAAATCGAAGCATATTTTTGAAAGCACGTAGCCGGGTCTGCACACGTCTACCCAAATAACGCTGTCACCAAACAGCTCCGCTGCCTTTTCTTTACCGTTTTCAGAGCAGGTTAAGCCGTTTATTAAGCTTGGGTGCAGATGTAAAACAAAGGTGTACTCAAAAAGACTGTGAAGAGTAGTTTCAACACTTGGTCTTTTGCTTTCCTCGCCCTTTTCTTTAGCGGCAGACAAATCCTCTAAAAAGAGTGCCTCCCTCTCCTTATCGTTGTCGGGATACTCTTTGCTGAAAAGCTCCTTGAGCTTTTGTCTGTTCATTTTAACAAAGCCGTCGGCAGTAATTGTAGAAAGACTTGTACCCGAGCCTTTAATGTACATTACGTCACCCTCTTTAGCAGAGGTGTTTCCGCCGCCTGCTAAAACCAGCTCCTCGTTGCTTCCGTAAAAGTTTGAAAACTCAACTAATTTTTTAAGCACCATAACTATCTTCTCTTCCCTTTATTATTTCTTCTGTTCTGATTTTTATTATTTTGTCTTTCATTTTTTCTGTTCTTTTGCTGTCTTGCCTGCTCAACCCTGTCCTTATAGGAAGGTGCCACAAGGCAATTTTTTGTGTTTCCTATTAAATCCTCTCTATGGGCTATGCGCAAAGCCTTTCTTACTAAGTCTGCATTTTTCGGGTCCTTGCACTGCAGCAGAGCTCTTTGCATTCTTTTTTCCTCTGCAGAGCGCGGAACGTAAACCTCGTTCAAGGTAAATGGGTCAAGCCCCGTGTAAAACATAACCGTTGATGCAGTGCCCGGTGTAGGGTAAAAATCCTGCACCTGCTCGGGATTATAATTCCATTTTCTTATAAATTCAGAAAGCTTAATTGCATCCTGCAGCTTACTGCCCGGGTGACTTGACATTAAGTAAGGCACTAAATATTGCTCCTTATTAAAGCTTTTTGTAAGCTCAAAATATCTGCTTCTGAATTTTTCGTAAACAGAAAATTCCGGCTTACCCATAAGCCTTAACACGCTTTCCGAGCAATGCTCAGGCGCCACCTTAAGCTGACCGCTCACGTGGTCCTTTACAAGCTTTTTGAAAAATGCATTGCCTGAAGGGGACTTGTCCGCTAAAAGGTAGTCAAACCTTATACCCGAGCGTATAAACACCTTTTTCACACGCGGCAAGCGCTCAATTTCTGAAAGCAGCTCAATATATTCACTGTGGTCTGCCTTTAAATTTTTACAAGGGGTAGGTGCAAGACATTTTTTATCCTTACAAACACCGCTTTTCAACTGCTTATCACAAGCAGGCTCTCTGAAATTCGCCGTAGGACCTCCAACGTCGTCTATGTAGCCCTTAAAGCCCTCCGTTTCAGTTAAAAGCTTAGCCTCCTCTACCACACTCTTTATGCTTCTTGAACGGACGCTTCTGCCCTGATGAAATGCGAGCGCACAAAAATTACAGCCACCAAAGCAGCCTCTGTTATGAGTAAGGGAGAACTTAACCTCCTCAATAGCAGGCACCCCACCCTGAGCCTTGTATGAAAAATGATAATCTCTCATATAAGGCAAGGCGTAAACCTCGTCAAGCTCCTCCCTTGTTAACGGAGGCATTGGCGGGTTTTGCACAAGCATCTTTTCACCGTAATATTCAACCAAAGCCTTTCCCGATATACTGTCCTGGTTTTTATACTGAAGAGCGAATGCCTTGGCGTATTCCTTTTTATCTGAGCTTATTTTTTCAAAATCCCAGCTTCCGCCGACCTCAAAGTGAATTTTATCATCCTTTTCACCGAGCCACACCGTACCTCTTACGTCTCTTATTTTATTTACAGGTACGTTTTTATTTAAAAGCTCTGCAATTCTTCTTAAAATATTTTCACCCATACCGTAGGTGAGAATATCTGCACCGGAATCAACAAGAAGACTCTTCATAACCGTGTCGTCCCAGTAATCATAGTGACCAAATCTTCTTAAAGAAGCTTCAAGACCGCCTAAAATAATAGGCGCCTGCGGGTAAGCCTCACGAATTTTTTTACAGTAAACGAGCGTTGCTCTGTCGGGTCTTAAGCCCATTTTACCGTTTGGTGAATAGTAGTCGTAGTTTCTTTTTCGTTTTGCTACCGTGTAGTGAGCAACCATTGAATCTATGTTACCTGCAGAAACTAAAAAGCCGAGTCTCGGCTCACCAAAGCGTTTAAAATCATCAAGTGAACGAAAGTCAGGCTGTGCTAAAAAAGCAACGTTAAAGCCCTCCGCCTCAAGAACTCTCGTAATTATGGACGCACCAAAGGACGGGTGATCCACGTAAGCATCACCCGAAACGTAAACAAAATCCGGCTGAAACCAACCGCGCTCATCCATTTCCTTTTTAGTTGTAGGTAAAAACGTTTTATTTTGCATTTTATTCTAATCCTAACAATTTTTCTGCGTTTTTGTAAAAGATTTTCTCTTCCTCTTCATAAGAAAGCCCCATTGTTTTAAGCATATTTATATCCCACGACGGAGCATTCCACGGTGAATCGGACCCAAAAACAATTTTGTTTATATCCTTCTTTTCAAGAATTTTCATAGCATTTGCTTTTGACATTGTACCGTAGCCAAAGGCTGTGTCAAAATAGCAGTTTTCCATATCGCAAAGATATTTCAAAACACCCTCACACATTAAAAGACTGCCCCAATGCGCACATACAACGGGTGTTTCAATTAAGGACACTACTTTTCTGAGTCTTTCGGGTGTTGCCTTATAGGGTGGCGGGAAGCCAAAATCCTCTCCCGCATGGAAAACAAGAACAAACCCAAGCCTTTCAATTGTTTTGTATATAGGAAACAGTCTTTCGTCATCTACAAAAAACTGCTGGTAATCGGGGTGCAGCTTAATTCCCTTTATTCCGTTTTCCTTAAGTCTTTCAAGCTCAGACTCCCAATCATCCGAAAAAGGGAAAACCGAGCCAAAGGGAATGAGTCGGTCACCTTTTAGTGACATTGCAAAATCATTAACCTTGGTCTGCTGATTTGCATTTGTTGCAATAGATAATACAACGCTTTTATCTATTTCATCCCTTTCCATCAAGCTTAAAAGACCGTTTTTTGTCCCGTCTGTTTGCGGCATAAGCCCGCCGGAAACAAAGCTCAGCTTTTCAATTGTATTTTTTGCTATTTTCTCGGGAAAACAATGTGTATGAAAATCTATAACCAATTTAAACCACCTTTTTCTATGATAATCTAAAAAGCGTGAAAATTCAATATTTTTAGTTAATTATTATTTATATATCTTCTCCACTCCTTGACAAATTATATTGTGTTTGTTAAAATTTATTTTTGTATTGGGATATTTATTTTTTGTTACACAAAGGGGTGTGTGTTTTGGAAATCGTAAAATCAATTGGCTTCAATAACGATATGTATATTGAAAAGCAATCTGAACAAATCAAAAAGAGAATAAATGAATTCGGCGGTAAGCTTTACCTTGAATTCGGCGGCAAGCTTTTTGACGATTTTCACGCTGCAAGAGTTTTGCCGGGCTTTAAGCCGGACAGTAAATTACAAATGCTCTTAAAGCTTAAGGACCAGGCGGAAATTGTTATAGTTATTTCGGCAAACGACATTGAAAGCAACAAGGTAAGACGTGATTTAGGCATCACCTACGACATTGACGTGCTTCGCCTTATAGATGCCTTTTCAAGTGTAGGTCTTTACATTGGCAGCGTTGTTATAACACAATTTTCCGGACAGCCCGCTGCAATTAAATTTAAAGAAAAGCTTGAGGCGTTAGGACTTAAATCATTTGTGCAATACGTTATTGAGGGCTACCCCTACAACGTGCAGCACATTGTAAGTGACAACGGCTTTGGTAAAAACGATTACATTGAAACCTCAAGACCGCTTGTTGTTATTACAGCTCCGGGTCCCGGCAGCGGTAAAATGTCCACCTGCCTTTCTCAGCTTTACCACGAAAATGCTCGTGGCGTTAAGGCAGGCTATGCAAAATTTGAAACCTTCCCAATTTGGAATTTACCTCTTAAGCACCCTGTAAACTTAGCTTACGAGGCAGCAACCGCAGACCTTAACGACGTTAATATGATAGACCCCTACCACCTTGAAGCATACGGTGAAACAACCGTTAACTACAACCGTGACGTTGAGGTATTCCCCGTTTTAAACGCTATGTTTGAAAGAATAGAGGGTGTAAGTCCTTATAAATCTCCTACAGATATGGGCGTTAATATGGTTGGCTTTTGCATAACTGACGACGAGGTTTGCAAAAAAGCCTCTCACGAAGAAATTATAAGAAGATATTTTTCAACTCTTTGCGACAAAAAGATGGGTCAGAAAAATGACCTTGCAATACAAAAAATTGAAAGTCTTATGAATCAGGCGGGTATTTCTGTTGAAAACACAAGACCTATTGTAAAAACAGCACTTATTAAAAGTGAGGCTACAAACGGTCAGCCTGCTGTTGCATTAGAGCTCCCCGACGGAAGAATAGTTACAGGCAAAACCTCTGACCTTTTGGGTGCTTCCTCTGCCGCTCTTCTTAATGCTTTAAAGGTTCTTGCAGGTATTGAAGATAACGAGCTTCTTATAAAAAGAGAAATTATTGAGCCTATTCAGGATTTAAAAACAGACTTTTTAGGAAACAGAAACCCTCGACTTCATACAGATGAGGTTTTAATTGCTCTTTCAATGAGTGCCGTTACAAGTGAAAATGCAAAAAAAGCAATTGCAGAGCTTAAAAATCTTTCCGGCAGCGAGGCACACTCAACGGTTATACTTTCGCAAATTGATTCTGACACCTTCAGAAAGCTTGGTATAAACTTAACCTGCGAGCCACAATACCAAAGCAAAAATCTTTACCACAAATAAAATACAAAACATAAGCCGACACAGAAATTCTGTGTCGGCTTTTTTATTTCTTTATAACAGGTTTATGCTGTTACCTCGGGCTTCGCTTCGTTTCCGCCTTCGGTCGCACCCGTATCTTCTTTAGAATCCTCACCGGGCTCATCTTTAGGCTCCTCACCCGGTTCTTCTTCAGGCTTTTCGCTTTCAAAAAGAACTTCCTCACTTGCTACGTAGGAGCTTTTGATTTTGCCGTTCAATGAGCAAACTGTGTAACGGTAAACAACGTCCTCCTCTACAGCTTCATCTAACCAGGAAAGACTACCGTCCTTAATTGTTGCCATAGATTTCCAGCCGGACCATTTGCCGTCCTCACCCATTTGTGAACGGTACACCACGTAAGAGGTAGCACCATCTACTTTATTCCAGTTAACTGTTACCTTAAGCTCAGCTTTTTCCAGCGCTACAACGGGTGCCGCTAAATGGTAAAGTGTAGCAGATGCCTTGAAAACACTTCGGCTTTCACCGTTTACCGCGCGCACTGTGTACTGGTAATTCATATTGCTTGCTGCAGTAGTATCTGTATAAGTTATAGCCTCAATGCTTGTAAGAGTTTTCCATGCAGACCATTTCTTACCGTCTGTTGATTCACGACGGTAAACCGTGTAGGCTGTTGCACCTTCAATTTTGCCCCACTGTACCTTTACACCCGTGCCTGCGTTTGAAATTTTAACAGACGGCACACTAAGGAAGGTAAGGGTATTTGAATCACCGTAGCTGCTCTTAACCTTATTATTTGTTGCTCTTACTGTGTATTTATAGGTTACACCGCATTTTACTGTTTTATCTGTAAAGGTTTTTGCCGTTGACTTTGCTGTTCCCAGATTCACCCATTTTGACCATTCACCGTCAACTAACTCTGCGCGATAAATTGTATAAGCGGTTGCACCCTTAACCTGATTCCATTTACCTGAAATGCCATTTTCTACGTTAGAAATTGTTACCTTAGGCTGAGCAATATATAAAAGTGCATCTGTTGCGGTGTAAGTGCTCTTGAAGGAGCCGCTTACAGCTTTTACTGCATATTTATATTTATTACCCGACTTAGCTGTTGTATCCGTAAATGATTTTACTGTTGCCTTTGTTGTACCGAGATTTAACCAGGAGCTCCACTTGCCGTTAACTAATTCCGAACGGTAAATTGTGTAGCCTGTTGCACCATCTATTAACTCCCAGGTACCAAAAACACCTGTAGCAGCATTAGAAATATTAACCTTTGGCTGCTCAAGGAAAATTATTTGCTTACCTGCAACGTAGCCGCTTCTCATGCTGCCTACGTTTGCACGAATTGCATATCTGTAGGTCGCACCGCATTTAGCCTTGTCATCAAGCCAGGAATTTTTTGCAGGAATAGTTTTGCCGAGATTTTCCCACTTTGCCCATTTGCCGTCAACTAATTCTGAGCGGTAAACTGTGTAGCCTGTTGCAATTTCAACCTTGTTCCACTTAACTAAAATACCTGTTGTTGATATTGTGCAGGTAACCGTCGGAGCTTCTATATAAGTAAGTGAAGCACACTCCTTGTATGCACTCTTATACTTACCGTTTACTGCTCTTACGGCATATTTATATTTTTCACCGGTTTTTACCTTTTTATCTACCCAAGAGGATGTCTCTGCTGAAAGAGTGCCTCTGTTTACCCATTTACCCCAGGACTTTGTTTTTGCATTATATTGTGATGAATAAACGATATAATTTGCAGCATCCTCATCCTGAGTCCATGTAATCTTCACACCGTTTGAAGCATTTTCTGCCTTTACTACAGGTGTTGTAAGTGTAAGCACGTCAATTTCTGCTGTTTCAAGCTCAACCTCACAAACCATACAAACCTTGTGCTTTGAGCCCTTTTCCGTAAAGGTTGCAGGCTTATCTACAATCCATTCGCTTTCAGTGTGTCCCGTTGCAGGAATAACCTCACCGTTTTCAATCATTGTGTCACAGTCAGGGCAATATTTATTACCTGAAAAGCCTTTTTCTGTACAGGATGGCTCTCTTGCCTCTAACAGAAGGAAGTTTTTGTGATTTATTGCTTCAATAGCCTCTGTTTCAACCTCTTCACAAGCAGAGCATATTCTGCTTTTTGAACCTGCCTCCTCACAAGTGGCATCCTTTGTTATTTCCCACTCGCTGAATTCGTGCTCTAATTGAGGTAACTCTACTACTCTGTTTTCTGCACCGCATTTACACTTTTCGAGCTTTGAGCCTGCTTTTTTGCAGGTTGCTGCCTCTATTAAATATTCCTCTGTGTAAATGTGACCTGTTGCAGGAATTACTGTGATACCCTCTTTATAGTCACAGCCTTCATTTTTACAGTGATATGATTTTGAACCCTCTGTTTCGCAACCAGGCTCAACGTCTACTGTAAATTCTGTTTCACATTCGTGCTCTAATGCATCAATTGCGCGGGTTTCTTCCTCACCGCAATTTCCGCAAACTCTTTTTTCAAGACCTTCTACACCGCATTTTGCAGGTGTAACCTCCTCCCACTCGCTGAAGGTGTGGTCCTTTTTAGGAATTTCTGCTCTATCTACCTCTTCACCGCAGCCTGAGCATTTTTTTATAAGCAAGCCTGCCTCTGAGCAGGTTGAATCCTTAACAAAGGTCCAAGCAGCCTCCGGTGTATGTGCTTTTATTTCTATTGCTTCTGTTTCTTCCGCACCGCAAGCAGAGCAAACTCTCTTTTTCAAGCCCTCGTTTTTGCAGGTAGCTTCATTTACAACCTGCCATTCACCAAACGGGTGTCCCGCAGGAATTTCTGCTCTTTCGCACTCTGCCCCGCAAACAGTACATTTTTTAACCTTCTCACCAACAGTTGTGCAGGATGCAGGAGCTTCAACCACCCACTCACCAGGGGTATGAACACCTGTTGCAGCAAGAGTCATTTCTTCCTTATGATTACAATAATCGGTATTTTTACAATAACTATATACTTTACCCTCAGCAATACAAGTCGGATTACTTTCTATTAACCAGCCGCTCATATTATGAGGAAGCTTACCTATAGGCTCTGTTTCAATTGTTTCACCGCAGAGTACACAGTCAACTACAAGCTGACCCTCTGCAGCACACGTAGCAGGAGTGCCTATTTCCTTTTCACCCGGCTCGTGAGCATCCGCGCACACCTCGTCAGAGGTAACTAAATCGAAGGTTATGTCACAATTATCAGCTACACAGCGATATCCCGTAACCTCACCCTTTATGCAGGTTGCAGGTGAAATAACTACGCTTGTGTCACTTTTAACGTGGTCCTCTGACCCGTAATGAATTGCAACATTGGTTAAGTCCTGAGTGCCTGAAAAGCTCTCTGCTTCACCTGTGTAGAAAACGTATTTTAATTCCTCAGCCGAAGAAATAGCGCCGTTAACAAAGTCTTCAACCTCTGACGGAACGGTGAATGATTCACCGGTCTTTTTAGCAGGGTATGAAATAAGCAAGGTGCCGTCTGCAGAATAAAGCACGTCATCTACTACCTTATAGGCAGTATTTCCTTCTTCGAGCTTAATGGTTTTGAGATTAACACAGCCCTCAAATGGGTTTTGCGTCATTTCGTAAGCGGTTACGGTATACTCAACCTCATCTACTGTAACCGTATTTGGAATTATAGCCTCTGTCGCATCAGTATCCCCATAACTGATAAGATAGCATTCGCTGCTGTTTTCTTCGTATTGAATATTCCAGCCACCAACGCTTGTTGTGTATAAAGCGTTTGCCGTTATAGGTGCAGAAAAGCACACACCTAAAGCAAAAATACAAGACAACGCTAAACAAACTATTTTTTTCATTCAGACACTTCCTTTTGATTTTCGTTATATTCTCTTCACTACCGTATTCACAGTATAATTAATCCACATTTAATTGTAGCTAAAATCTTCGTTAAAGTCAATATTTTAGCAAAATATATATTGGTTTTTAAAATTTATTCACAAAAGAGAATGTAAAAAAGAGGGGCTGTAAAAAACAAAAGTTTTTACAGTCCCTTTAATCTTTAATCCTTTAAGGTTGCAAGCATAACAGCCTTTATTGTGTGCATTCTGTTTTCCGCCTCCTGGAAAACAACAGATTGCTCACTTTCAAAAACGTCGTCGGTAACCTCTACGGCAGTTCTGTTGAACTTGTCGCATATTTTTTTGCCTATCTCCGTCTTTTTATCGTGATATGAAGGAAGACAGTGCATAAAAATTGCATCCTTGCCGGTGTGTGACATAAGCTCTTTATTCACCTGGTATTTAGATAAATCGTTAATTCTTTCCGCCCACACTAACTCAGGCTCACCCATTGAAACCCAAACGTCTGTATAAACAACGTCGGCATTTTTAACAGCAGAAACAGGGTCCTCTGAAAAGGTGAGTGTTGCACCCGTTGTCTTTGCGATTTTTTTACATTCACCAACTAAGTCTGTATCCGGGAAATATTTTTTAGGAGCACACGCAACAAAATTCAAGCCCATTTTTGCACAGCCAACCATAAGGGAGTTACCCATATTGTACCTTGCATCACCAAGATAAACAAAATTTATGCCCTTTAAGTAGCCGAATTTTTCTTTAATTGTAAGAAAATCGGCAAGAATCTGCGTTGGGTGGAACTCGTTTGTAAGTCCGTTCCATACGGGCACTGAGGAATATCTTGCCAACTCCTCAACAACCTCCTGACCGTAGCCGCGGTATTCAATTCCGTCGTAAATAGAAGAAAGCACTCTTGCGGTATCTGCAATGCTTTCCTTTCTGCCTATTTGCGAAGCAGACGGGTCAAGGTACGTAACGCCCATACCTAAATCTCTTGCCGCAACCTCAAAGCTGCAGCGTGTTCTTGTACTTGTCTTTTCAAAAATAAGGGCAATATTTTTACCCTTTAAAAGCTCGTGCGGAACGTTGTTTTTCTTTTTTGCCTTAAGCTCCGCCGCAAGGTCTATAAGGTATTCAATTTCCTCACTTGTGTAATCGAGCAGCTTTAAAAAATCTCTACCTGCTAAGTTCATTATATCACCCTACCTTTACTGCTTCTTTTATGACCTGTATTGCTGTTTTTAATTCCTCGTCACTTATGTTAAGCGGAGGTAACAGCCTTACCTTATTTTTTGCTTTAATAGGAAGAACGCCGTTTTCCATACAGATTTTAATTACCTCACCTGCATCCTTTTCGGTTTCAATGCCGAGCATAAGTCCTAAGCCCGTAACACCCTTAACGCCCTCTGCATTCTGCAATTCGTTTATTATGTATTGCGACTTCTTGCTTACCTCTTCCATAAAGCCGTATGTAAGACGAGAAACAATGCTGAGTGCACCTGCGCAAGCAATAGGATTACCGCCGAAGGTAGAGCCGTGTGTGCCCTGGGTTAAAACGTTCTGTGTTTTTTCACCGAACATAACCGCGCCTAAAGGAAGACCACCACCAAGGCCCTTAGCCGTTGTAACAATATCGGGTGTAATTCCGTAGTTCATATAGCCGTAAAGCTTACCTGTTCTGCCGTTGCCGGTTTGCACCTCGTCCACAATCATTAAAATATCGTCTTTTTGGCATATTTCCTTGATTGCTAAAACAAACTCCTGTGTAAGCGGCACAACGCCACCCTCACCCTGAACAACCTCGAACATAATTGCAGCCAATTTATTTTCGCTGACTACGCTTTTAAGCATTTCCACGTCGTTTGCATCAGTATAAACAAAGCCATCTGTAAGCGGTAAAAAGTCATTATGAAAAGCATCCTGACCGGTTGCCGCTAAGGTAGTAATTGTTCTGCCGTGAAAGCTGTTGTTAAGGGTCAGTATTTTATAATATTCCTCGCCCTTTTTCTCAAAAGCATATTTTCTTGCCGCTTTAATTGCGCCCTCGTTTGCCTCTGCGCCGGAATTGCCGAAAAACACCTTTTTCATTCCTGTTTTTTCACAAAGAAGCTCCGCTAATTTAACGCAGGGTGCTGAATAATAAAGATTTGACGTGTGCTGGCAGGTGGTTAATTGCTTTGCAACTGCGCCTACCCATTCCTCGTCACACATACCAAATGAGTTAACGGCAATACCGCTGCCCATATCAATATATTTTTTGCCGTTATCATCAACAAGAATTGAGCCCTTACCGGAAACAATCTCCAAAGGAAATCTTGCGTAAGTATTGGCAATATAATATTGGTCCTTTTCCTTAACGCTCATTTTTTACACTCCTGTAACCATGGTACCTGCACCCTCATCCGTTAACAGCTCTATAAGAATTGAGTGAGGTATTCTGCCATCCATTATAATAACCTTTTCAACGCCCTTTTGTATTGCCTCTATACAGCATTCAACCTTAGGAATCATTCCGCCGGAAATAACGCCTGTTCTGAAAAGCTCCTGCGCATCCTCGGTATTTATGCATTTTATTATAGAATTCGGGTCGTCCTTATCTTTTAAAACGCCTGCTATATCTGTCATAGAAATAAGTCTTTTTGCTTTCATTGCACCTGCAATGTATGCTGCTGCAGTATCCGCATTTATGTTGTAAACGTTACCCTCGTTATCGCAGCCGACTGTTGAAACAACCGGAATATAGCCTTTTTCAAGCACGTCTAAAACAGGGGTTACGTCTACCTTTGTAATTCTGCCTACAAAGCCTAATCTTTCATCCTTGACCTCTGCCTCAATCATATGACCGTCAAGACCGGAAATACCAATAGCCTTGCCGCCCTTTATTTGAATAAGATTAACAAGAGATTTATTGATTTTACCTGCAAGCACCATTTGTACAACGTCTGCCGTTTCCTTATCTGTAACGCGAAGACCGTCTACAAACTGACTTTCCTTACCTATTTTGTTAAGAGTTTCAGTAATTTCAGGACCGCCGCCGTGAACTAAAACAACCTTTACGCCAATAAGGTGAAGAAGAACAATATCCTCCATAACCTGCTGCTTTAATTCCTCGCTCACCATAGCGTTTCCGCCGTATTTCACAACAATAATTTTGTCGTGATATTTCTGTATGTAAGGTAACGCCTGAGTAAGTATTTCTGCCCTGTCTAAATTTGTAACGTTTTTATCTATCATGTTCTGTAATCTCCGTTAATTTTTACGTATTCGTAAGTTAAATCGCAGCCCCAGGCGGTAGCGCTTGCGCTGCCTGAATTAAGCTCGATTTTTGTAGTAATTTCTTTCTGGAGAAGAATTTCCTTTGCTTTTTCTTCTGAAAACTCAACGCCTGCACCGTTTTTGCAAACAAGAATTTCGCCCTTATTTGAAATAAATGAAACGTCAATTTTTGTAACGTCAACAGCTGCACCGCTGTAGCCAATAGCGCAAAGCACTCTGCCCCAGTTTGCATCTGCACCGAACATAGCGGCTTTTGTAAGAGATGAGCAAATTACACTTTTTGCAACTATTTTTGCCGTTTGCTCGTCTGCAGCGCCGTTTACCTGACACTCCAAGAGCTTTGTAGCACCCTCACCGTCACCTGCAATCATTCTGCAAAGCTGTACGGTAATTGTGTTGAGTGCCTTCATAAATGTGTTAAAGTCTTCACCCTCGCAGGTAATTTCCTCGTTACCTGCCATGCCGTTAGCAAGCACGGTTACCATATCGTTTGTAGAGGTGTCACCGTCAACGCTAACCATATTAAAGGTATTTTTTATATCGGTAGAAAGCGCTTTTTTAAGCATATCGGGTGAAATAGCACAGTCTGTTGTAATAAATACAAGCATAGTTGCCATATTAGGGTGAATCATACCCGAGCCCTTTGCTATGCCGCCTATTTTACATTCCTTACCGCCTACGTTGAAGGAAACAGCCATTTCCTTTAAAACAGTGTCGGTTGTCATAATGCCCTCTGCAGCATCAACGCTGTTATCACCCAAGGAATTTTTTAATTCCTTCATACCATTTTTTATAGGAGTAATATCAAGAGGCTGACCGATAACACCTGTTGAAGCAACAACAACGTCGTTTTCAGAAATATTCAATTCCTCTGCAACAAGTCTGCTCATTTCCTCTGCGATTTCTATACCGTTTGCATTGCAGGTATTAGCGTTACCGCTGTTACAAATAACAGCCTGCGCGAAGCCATCTGCTATGTGCGCCTTTGTTACCGTAAGAGGAGCGCCCTTTACTAAATTCGTTGTATAAACAGCTGCAGCCGAAGCTTTTTTCTCGCTGAATATCAACGCTAAATCCTTCTTAGTTTTATTTTTTCTTATACCACAGTGAATACCGCCTGCGCTGAAGCCCTTCGCGGCACAAACGCCACCCTTAATAATTTCCATAAATATACCTCTATTTTATAACTAATCCCGTTGTTTCCGATTGATTTAAAACAATATTAAGACACTCTATTGCAGCACCTGAGGCGCCCTTTCCTAAATTGTCGTACCTTGCTGTAAGAAGAATTCTTTCCTCGTTACCAAAAACGGAAATCTCCATTGTATCCGCACCGGAGAATGCCGCTGCAGAAATAAAGCCGTTTTCATCATTGGACTCTGCAAATTTAACAATAGGTCCGTTATATTTTTCTTTGTAGATTTCCTTTATTTGCTGAATTGTAGTGCCCTCTTTAAGCATGCTTTTAAAAACAGGCACCGTAACCTCCATACCTGAATAAAAGGGAGCTACAATAGGACAAAATGCAGGAGCATTTTCGATTTTGCTTATTGCCTTCATCTCTTTTAAATGCTTGTGCTGCTGTGCTAAGCCGTATTGTCTTGGTGCATTTAAAAGCTCGCTTCTGTTTTCCGCCTCGTACTCGGCAATCATACTTTTACCGCCGCCCGAATAGCCGGTGAGTGAAACACAGGAAAGCAACGTTTCTTCTGAAAGCACACCTTTTTCCACAAGCGGATAAACAAGTGCAATAAAGCCGCTTGCGTGACAACCCGGCACTGCTATTCTCTTACTGCTTTTAAGCTTTTCACGGTGAGAAGCCGAAAGCTCCGGAAATCCGTATGCCCAGGCAGCATCTGTACGGTGAGCAGTTGAAGTATCTATAACAATTGTAGAATCGTTTTCAATAAGACTTACAGATTCTCTTGCAGCATCATCCGGAAGGCATAAAAATGCAATATCTGCACTGTTTAAGGCTTCCTTTCTTGCGGCAATATCTTTTCTTTTTTCCTCTGAAAGCGTAATTATTTCAATACCTTCAAAATTTTCAAGTCTTTCAAAAATTCTGAGTCCGGTTGTACCCGCCTTACCATCAATAAATATCTTTTTTGCCATTTATAAACTCCGTAACAAATTCTATTTGCTTTTCAACAGATTCATATCCTGTTGAGCCTGCAGAAATTCTCTTTTTAATGCAGGTTTCAAGTGAAATTTCCTCGTACAAATCCTCGTCGAACAAATCACTTATTTTCTTATATTCGGAAAGCTCCATATTATCAAGCACAATGTTCTCATCTATGCATTTCGCAACAATCTGACCTACAATTTTATATGCAGAGCGGAAAGGAAGACCCTTTTTAACAAGGTAATCTGCCAAATCTGTTGCATTTATAAAGCCCTTTTGTGCCGCCTTATACATATTACCCTTTAAGGCAGTCATTGTAGAAATCATAGGAGCAAAAATACTGAGGCATTTTTTAACGGTTTCTATTCCGTCAAAAATTGCTTCCTTGTCCTCCTGCATATCCTTGTTATATGCAAGCGGCAAGCCCTTAAGCGAGGTTAAAAGCGCCATTAAATCGCCGTAAACTCTGCCTGTTTTACCTCTTACAAGCTCTGCCATATCAGGGTTTTTCTTTTGAGGCATAATGCTTGAGCCCGTTGTGTAGGAGTCATCCAACTCAACAAACTTAAACTCCCACGAGGACCACAAAATAACCTCCTCGGAAAATCTTGAAAGGTGCATCATAATAAGGCTGAAGCATGAAAGCAGCTCAACACAAAAATCTCTGTCGGAAACACCGTCTATGCTGTTTTGTGTTATGCCGTAAAAGCCTAATTTTTCTGCTACAAATTCTCTGTCGGTATTATAGGTTGTGCCTGAAAGCGCACATGAGCCTAAAGGCGAGTAATTCATTCTTTTAACTGCATCCGTAAGACGGCCCGCATCACGAATAAACATCATAGCATAAGCTAAAAGATGGTGCGCAAAGGTTATAGGCTGTGCCCTTTGCAAATGTGTGTAGCCGGGCATAATTGCATCCTGATTATTCTTTGCCTGAGCAAGAATTGCTTCTATTAAGTTATATAAAAGGTCGTTTACCTCTTCTGCCTCATCTCTTAAATAAAGGCGGATATCTAAAGCAACCTGGTCGTTTCTGCTTCGTGCTGTATGAAGGCGCTTACCTACGTCACCCTTACGCTTTGTAAGCTCTGCCTCAACAAACATATGAATATCCTCTGCCTCCATATCTATAGGCAGAGCACCGCTTGTAATATCATCACAAATAGATGAAAGTCCGTCTGTAATTTCCTCAAAATCATCTTTGGAAATAATACCCTGCTTTACAAGCATTGAGGCGTGTGCAATTGAGCCCTTTATATCCTGCACGTACATTTTACTGTCAAAGTGAATGGAAGAATTAAAATCATCCGCTTCCTTATTTAAAGCCTTTTGAAATCTTCCTGCCCACATTTTATCCATAATAGAAGTCCTTTCAAATTGTTAGAGTGAGTGTGTTAAAATACACCCACTCTATACGTTAAATTATTTGTCTAAGCCGTTTTTCTCTTTCATTTTTGCCATAACCTTAATCGGAAGACCGTAAAGGTTAATAAAGCCTGCTGAATCCTTCTGATCGTAAACCTCGTCCTCGTCGAAGGTAGCAATTTCAGGGTCGTAAAGTGAGAATGGAGATTTAACACCTGCATTTATCATATTTCCCTTGTAAAGCTTGAGTGTAACGTCACCTGTAACTGTTTGCTGTGTGCTCTTAACAAATGCTAAAATAGCCTCTGTAAGTGGTGTGAACCATTGTGCGTTGTAAACAAGCTCTGCTAATTTTTGTGCTACAAGTGCCTTGTAGTGCGCTGTTTCCTTATCAAGACAAATTGTTTCAAGCACCTCGTGAGCCTTGTAAAGAATAGCTCCACCGGGTGTTTCATATACACCACGGCATTTCATACCAGCAAGTCTGTTTTCAACAATATCAAGATGGCCCATGCCGTTTGCGCCGCCAAGCTCATTAAGCTTTTCAACAATTTCAACTGCGCCCATAGCCTTGCCGTCAATTTGTGTAGGAATACCTTTTTCAAAGTGAATAGTTACATAGGTTGGCTTATCAGGAGCCATTTCCGGTGAAACGCCCATTTCAAGGAAGCCTTCCTTATTATAAAGAGGCTCGTTCATTGGGTCCTCAAGGTCAAGACCCTCGTGAGATAAGTGCCATATATTTTTATCCTTAGAATAGTTTGTTTCTCTGCTGATTTTAAGCGGAACGTTGTGTGCCTCTGCGTATTCAATTTCTTCCTCACGAGATTTAATATCCCACTCTCTCCAAGGAGCAATAATAGGCATATCCGGTGCGAATGCTTTAATAGCAAGCTCAAAACGAACCTGGTCGTTACCCTTTCCTGTGCAGCCGTGGCAAATTGCATCTGCACCCTCTGCTAAAGCAATTTCTGCTACTCTTTTACCAATGGAAGGACGAGCAAAGGCTGTACCTAAAAGATACTCCTCATATTTTGCACCTGCTTGTACGCAAGGGAAAACGTAATCCTCAATAAACTCCTTTGTAAGGTCCTCAATGTAGAGCTTAGAAGCACCTGTTTTAATAGCCTTTTCCTCAAGACCCTCTAACTCGCTTGCCTGGCCAACGTTACCTGAAACTGCAATTACCTCACAGTTGTTGTAGTTTTCCTTAAGCCAAGGAATTATAATAGATGTATCAAGACCGCCTGAGTAAGCTAATACAACCTTTTTAATGTTTTTCTTATCCATAATATTTACCTCCGTATGTTTCTGAAAAAATATTCATTTGATGTGCATAATATTACAACTTTATTATTGTTTTGTCAACACCTTTTTTCATAAATATTTACATTTTCGTCAAAACGCACCCTCTGTTCGTATATTTATGCATATTTTTATGCATATTATGCATTATCCCGAGGTGCGATATGTAACATTGAAATCCAAATCTCACACTGTTCACAATTTATTCACACATCCACAATACTTTTAGTATGTTTACCCTTGCATTTTTTAGTCAATTATGTTAAATTGGTACTGTTAAGTTGATAACTTATGTTTATTTTTGCTAATGTGTATGTTATCGAACACATTGTCGATGTTTATTAACCCCATACGGTTTACTTATATTTATTTTTCGGAGGTCTTTTCTGTGGATAAGAAAACGCTTTTGGCTGTTGATGATGCCGAAATAAACAGAAAAATATTATCCAAGCTTTTCTCAAATGAATTTGACGTTTTAGAGGCAACGGACGGCAAGGATGCTTTGAACGTTCTTATTGAGCGCGCAGGCAAGATTGATATTGTCGTTCTCGACATTATTATGCCTGAATACGACGGCTTTTACTTCCTTGAAAAGTTAAGAACATCTGACTACGCCGATATTCCCGTTGTTATTTCCACAACGGACAATTCACCCGAAGCAGAGGAAAGACTTTTAGACCTTGGCGCAACAGACGTAATATATAAGCCGTTCAACCCGCAGAATGCCGTTAAAAAGGTAAAGGCTATTCTTGCACGTCATGAGGCAGAAAACCAAAAAATATTATCTACAGCCTCCTCCTTAGAGGCGCGTCACAACATAGTTATGCGCCAGGCAAGCGCCTTCTCGGCAGAATACAACTTTGAAACAGGCAAGGCAATTCTTGACCCCGAATATGCCTCCTACGTGCACAAGGATTTTTGCACTATAGATATTTTTGACCCTACCACTATGATTGGTATTATATACAGACCGGACTTAGATGCACTCATTTCTTTTCTTGATACCAATGAGCTTCACGAAACGACACAGCGCTACATAAACATAAGAATTCTCACAAACAAAAACGTTTACGAGTGGTTCCGCTTAGCGCTTACCGTTTACCTGGAGGAAGGAAACAAAACGAAGGCGTTTATTACCTTCAACAATATCAATAATGAGATGGAAGCAATTAAAAAGCTGGAAATCTTCTCATCTATTGACCGACTCACAAAAATCCCTAACCGCAACACCTTTGTAGAAAAGGCACAGGCAATAATCGAAGAGAACAAGGCTTCAAATTTTGCAATTGTTCGTTTTGATATTGAAGGCTTTAAAATCATAAATCAGCTTTTCGGCACCTCTGAGGGTGACTCAATTTTAAAATTCATTGCCGTTAAGCTTCAGGAGATTATTGAGCCTATTAAAAACTCTGCTTACTGCAGAATTTCTTCAGACTTGTTTGCATTTGCCATTCCTTATGAAAATAACGAATTATTAAATTCTATAATAGATACTCTTACCGCAGCGGTAAAAATGTATCCGCTGAATTTTGACATTACCCTCTCCTTTGGTATTTATATAGCGGAAAATTCAGAGTATTCAGTAAGACATATGCTCGACAGAGCAGGCGTTGCACAAAAAACAACAAAGAACAACTACAAAACTCACGTTTCATATTTTGATGAGGCTTTACGTGAGCAGGAGGAAATTGAGATTACAATTGTTTCAGAAATGAAACGTGCACTCGAAAACGGTGAATTTAAAATTTACCTTCAGCCAAAATGTGATATGAGAACCGGCAAAATTATAGGCTCAGAGGCACTTGTTCGTTGGCTTCACCCCGAAAAAGGCCTTATTTCTCCAAGAAGCTTTATTCCAATTTTTGAAAACAACGGCTTTATTACAGAGCTTGACTATTACATTTTTGACACTACCTGTCAGCAGCTTGCAAAATGGCGTAGTGAGGGCTTTGAAATCCTCCCTGTTTCGGTAAACATTTCACGAGCAGACCTTTACGATCCCAACCTTTTTGCAAACATATTAAAAATTGTAGAAAGCCACGGCATACCGCACGAGTACATTGAATTTGAGCTTACGGAAAGCTCATTCATTTCAGATAACCACAAGCTGATTGAGCTCACCTACAACCTTCAAAAAGCAGGCTTCCACGTTCTTATGGATGACTTTGGAAGCGGCTACTCATCACTTAATGCTCTTAAGGATATTAAGGTTGACGTTCTTAAAATTGACATTAAATTCTTACCGAGCTCCACAAGTGATGAACGAGCAGCAAAAATTCTTGCTTCTGTTGTTTCTATGGCAGATGCTCTTGACCTTAAGGTTATTGTTGAGGGCGTTGAAACAAGAGAGCAGGCAGATTACCTTGTAAGCATAGGCGCTTACGAAGCACAAGGCTACTATTTCTTCAGACCTATGCCGGTTGAGGATTATGAAAAGGCATTAACTCAGCAATTAGAAAAAAAATAACCCCCGTTTTGTGAGGTGACTTTACATGAGAGAAAACATATTAATAGTAGATGATGCCGAGTTTTCCAGAGGCGTTATGAAGCAGGCGTTGCTGAATGCAGGCTTTGACAATATTTTTGAAGCAGGAACAGCAAATGAAGCACGCTTGTTTTTAGAAAAAGAAACGCCGGATTTAACAATTCTTGACATTATGCTTCCCGATAGTAGTGACTTAAAGCTTCTTCACGAGCTTTTAGCAATAAAAAGTGATGCACGAATTGTTATTATTTCCGCCATAAATAAACCTGAAATAACACGTGAAGCTCTCATAGCCGGCGCTAAAGGCTTTATTACAAAGCCCTTCAACGAGGTTGAATTTTTATGTAAGGTTAGAATGGCTTTAGAGGATTAAAATCAAAGAGCAAATTGACTTGAAGTCGGTTTGCTCCTTATATTTTTTCTGCAAATATTTACACAAAAACAGCGGTATGATACAATAAATTAAAACGAGGTGAATCCAATGCATATGCTTCCGCTTTTATTTGCTGTATTACTACTTATTACAAGAGCTAACTCGACGTATCATCCTCATTTATTATTCAAGCGATATGTCATCATAAAAAACAAAGCAATTGTAAAGCTTCTTATTGGACAATCCGACCCCGCAAATTGTCGTTCCAATAACAGAAAAGCAAATCGGAACAAGCTTACGTATTCAGGAATTATTTTTTATGTATTATTTCTTGTTCTATGCTGTTTTTCAATCACTATAAATTTACTTCCCGAGATTCCGTGCGAAAGTTTCGTTTTTGAGTCGAGAACCATGTTTTTAACAGCCGATACACTCAATGAAAAGCTTCCGTTTATTTTCGCCTTAACGCTTTTATTCACCGAAGCCGCATTCAACTTTATAAACACCTCAAAATACGCAGCTGAAAAAGCATCCCCAAAAAGACTCACACAAACTATTTACTACTTTTTTTCCGCACTGTTTTCCGTGAGCGCTGTCGGCACCTTATGGATAGCAATAGCCTCAATTTTAAAAGCAATATAAAAGGATTACCGCTCGGTAATCCTTTTTTTATAGTAACGTGGTGACCCAATAAATAATTCCGTAAATCACACTTGCCGTTGTGCCGTACACAATAACAGGACCTGCTAAATTAAACATTTTAGCACCCGTACCAAGAATAAAGCCCTCTGCTGCTGTCAATATAGGACACACCATTTGCAAAAATATTTACATTAAAACGGCAGTGTGGTATAATGAAATAAAGGAGAGTGATATTATGAAAAAACTATGCATTATTTTATCAATGTTGCTTATTATTATCTCCGTATCTGCTTGCAAAAGCAGCAATACCACCACACCAGCCGAAAAAACTGATCATCTTTCCGAAATAATGAAAAAATCGGAAGAATATCCGCAATTAACAAAAGATGAATTTATAGCATGCACAAACAATTATTTGTTAACCGGTGAGTGGATTCTGCCGGTAGAAAAATCTTGTTTTAATACATATGGCGTAAACTTTAGTGCTTATATTGTTAACCGAGAGTATCTCTTTTCGCTATACACAAAAAACAATGCAGATGAATCTGTTGAGTATGATTTCTGTCTGTCGCATTACAGTAACGGCATTGTCAAAGAATCAGAAAACAATGCCTCGATTTTCAAAGATTTCATAGAATAAATTTTAAAGGCTTGACCGATTCGGTCAAGCCTTTTTGTTAGAATAAAGTTATTATCCAATAAATAACCCCATAAATTACACTTGTACTCACACCGTAGACGATAACAGGTCCAGCAATTGTGAACATCTTGGCGCCGACGCCGAGGATGAAGCCCTCTGCTGCTGTCAATATAGGACACAGTAATTTTCAAAAATATTTACATTAAATCGGCGGTGTGGTATAATAAAATAAAGCGAGGTGTTTAAGATGGATTCACAAGGACAAAATTTATTTGACATCAAAAAATTTTCTTCTGAAATACAACAACTTTTGCCCGATATTGAATGGAAAATAGATTTCGGTTTTGATTATATTTCCTTGACTTATCCAAATGTTAAAAACCCACGCTTTCCTTTAATTGTTTCCATAAACGAGGAAGAAGGTATTTTCGTCGATTTAAGTAATTGCGGTGGTATTTTAGAATGTCATTCCGATGTGTCTGAAGTAGTCGAACTTATCCAAGACGTACTTACTGATAAGCTGGCAGTAGCAATTGCCTATCCCGATGAAGAAAAATTCGAAAAACAAATCCGATATTCAATGATGAGCTCCTATGTATTAGATAGCAGTGAAGATATAGCCGATTTTGAAAATTTTATTAGTAGAATCTCTAAACCGCGTTCTTTTCTTAATAGACTGAATGTTTTTGCGTTTCACGGAATTATTGAAGTTTCCAACTGGTCGGGAACTAGGTATTATAAATTTTATCGTAAATAAAAATCGTCGCCGTGAAGGCGACGATTTTTTGTTAGAACAATGTTGTAACCCAATATACAATCCCATACACCACACTTGTACTCACACCGTAGACGATAACCGGTCCTGCTAAATTAAACATTTTAGCACCCGTACCGAGCACAAAGCCCTCTGCTTGTGGTCAAGTAGGACCCATTAATTTTTGAAAATTTTCTATTTTCATTTGTGATTTTGAATGTATTACAGCTTTAGAATGTTTTCCTCAATACGCTTAATAACCTCTGTAAACATTTCGTCACTTTGTCCGGTTGGATCAGCTAAACCCCAATTATCATCAAATGCTCTACCGATGAAAGGACATCCTACATCGCACCCCATGGAGATCGCAACATCTGGTTCGGGAATTTTATCAAAGGTCTTGCTGTACTGTGTCTGCTCCATATCAATGCCATAGAGTTTCTTCATTAACCTAACGGCATCTTGGTTGATCTGTAGTTTTGTTTCTGTACCTGCTGAGTAAAAGTCAAAATCATCTCCACGCAGATGATTTCCGAGCGCTTCGGCAATCTGACTGCGACAAGAATTGTGAACACAGATAAAAGTTACTTTCTTCTTCATATCAAACTCCAGCGCTGTGCAAAAGCTTTTCTACCTCAGATGTCTTTACCACCTTGCCCTTAGATGCTACCTTTTCGTTCACTACGATAGCAGGCATACTCATCACACCGTATTCCATAACCTTTTGCATGTCGGTAATGTATTCTACCTCAATTTCAAGGCCGAGATTTTTAACGGCCTCTTTTACATTCTCATACTGTTCGTGGCAGGATTTGCAACCCGCACCTAAAACCTTAATACAGCAAATACCTTCAACAGTTTTACCGCAACATTCGTTTGTAACGTTGTTTTTCTGTATTGGAACACTGCAAGTGCAACAACAAGGTTTCTTTTCTTCTTTCTTCTTAAAATTAAACAATGCCATAATATAACCTCCAAATTAAATAATAAGCGGTTGAATAAAATTAAAGAAATATCCTACAAGGATAATTCCAACTGTGCAGACCGCAACGAAAATACCGAGAAGTTTAGGCTTAACTGCCTTGCGGAGCATAATCATAGACGGCAGGGACAGCGTTGTAACACCCATCATAAAGGACAGTACGACACCGAGCAACGCACCCTTTGCAAGCAGAGCTTCTGCAATCGGGATCGTACCGAAAATATCAGCATACATCGGAACACCGGCAATCGTGGCGAAGATAACACCAAAAGGATTATTACTCCCAAGTACCTTAACGATGAAATCTGCAGGTATCCAATTATGGATAATCGCACCGATACCAACACCAACAAGCACATAAGGGAATACCTTTTTAGCAGTAGAAATAACTTGTTCCCAAGCATATTTCATACGGTCTTTGAAATGAAGTTCTTCCTGTGGAACATCGAGGGAACGACCATTACGGACATATTCCTCAACCTCATCTTCAAGATGCAGTTTCTCAATCAGCGTACCGCCGACAACGGCAATGACAAGTCCGACAATAACATACACAACGGCTACTTTCCAACCGAAAATACTCATCAGCAATACAAGACTACCAAGATCTACCATCGGGGAGGAAATAAGGAAAGAAAATGTTACACCGAGTGGTAGTCCCGCACTTGTAAATCCAATAAACAAAGGAATCGAGGAGCAAGAACAGAACGGTGTCACCGTACCGAGCAACGCTGCGATAATGTTCGCCCAAATGCCGTAGAAACGTCCAAGTATTTTTTTCGTTCTCTCAGGTGGAAAGTAGCTTTGAATATACGATATAATCAAAATCAAAACACCAAGTAGCACCATAATTTTTATCATATCGTATATAAAGAACTGCACACTTGCACCGATTCGGCTTGTAGTATCCAAACCACAAACATTCAAAATAGTTGCAACTAATCGGTTAAGCCAGCTCATACCAAGAACTTCATTCTGAATAAAATCCCAAACAGCTGTCATTGGCAATCACCATCCTTACAGCACTCAAGAGTTGCTATAAAGGCTTTAAACCCTTTCAAGGTTTCGCAGCAAAGAGAATAGTGCGTCCATTTACCTTGCTTTTTGCCTTTCACCAATCCACTTTCCTCTAATATTTTCATATGATGCGAAAGGGTCGGTTGGGTAATGTTAAAGGCCTCAAGCAGTTTACATCCGCATTTTTCGCCATTTGATAACATCTCTACAATTTTCAAACGGTTAGGATCGGATAATGCCTTGCAAATCAAAGCCATATCAATTTCACACATAAAAACACCTCACATAGATAATTGTCTATGTCTATATTATATCCGTCACATAGATATTTGTCAATGTGTTTTTATAAAAAAACGGCAAGGACAATCTCCTTGCCGCTATTTCTTCATGAAAATTTGCCTTTCTAAATCACTTGAATCAACCAATAAATAAAACCATAAATCACCGAAGCTACCACTCCATAAACAATAACAGGCCCTGCTAAATTAAACATTTTAGCACCCGTACCAAGCACAAAGCCCTCTGCTGCTGTCAATATAGGACACAGTAATTTTCAAAAATATTTACATTAAATCGGCGGTGTGGTATAATAAAACAAAGTGAGGTGTTATTTGATGGGTGCTTGGAACGTAAGTATTAATGGCAACGATACGGCGCAAGATTTAAAATCCGAGTATCAAGCCGCCTTCTTCTATAATGATGTAGATATTGCGCTTGCAAAAATCGATGCCTATGTGCGCAGTATATTTGATGAAACCGATGAAGAAGAATGGTGCAATTACTATTATTCACTGGCAGACTATATGTGGAAACACGGTATTTTGACAGACACAATACGAAATCAGGTCATTACTATGATCGACACCGGTTTTGGTTTAGAACTTTGGAAAGACGCAGGCGTCAAACCGTTAGAAAAACGCAAAAAAACATTGGCGGAGTTTCGTGTCAAACTCCTATCTCCACAGCCTCCTAAAAAGAAGATTAGAATTGATATGCATATGACACCCATATTTGAAGCTGGTGATTTGATTGCAATTCAATTAAAAACATCTGATAAGCATTATTTGGATAAAAGTAAATTCACAGAAGAAACATTTAGATCATGTGATGGTAAGTATGTTGTGCTAAGAAAAGTATGTGATGATATTTCCTATACTTCTTATGTTGAGCCCAATGTACGAGATATTTGGATTCGTTTCCAACTTTATAAAAAAGTATTCGACTCTATTCCTACCATGGATCAGTTGGAACAGATCACTTGGGCAAACACTGAAAATACAAATGGTTCTTTTATTTGTGAGAGCAGTATGTTTTACTTCAAAAAAAGAAACTATTCCGTCATTGGAAAAAATGAAAAGGATTTGAAGTTTCCTTTCAATAATGTAATTAATGTATATTCCTTTGGCATAAATAAACCCTGGTATAATGCAGACACACAAATTCTAAATGCGATATATGGTTAATAAAAAGGTTCGCCTGTTGGCGAGCCTTTTTGCTAAAATAATGTTGTTATCCAATAAATAAGCCCATAAAGACTTGCTGCAGAGCAGCCGTACACAATAACCGGCCCTGCTAAATTAAACATTTTAGCACCCGTACCAAGAACAAAGCCCTCTGCTTGTGTCAACTTAGGACGCAGTGTTTTTTGTCGAAACGGCTCAACTCTTTTCGATACAGCTCGAAAAACAGGTATTTACAGTCACTCTCTAATGTTGTATTATAAAATAAAAAGGGGTTATTGTATGAAGCTCAAGATATTAGTAAAAATTGTCGAAAAACTGCTTGGTATGACCGATAGCGGCGACGAACCACGTGCAGACATGTTTCTACCGGACCGCCTGTTGGCAATGTCGATCGTTTTCCTTGCCGGAGGTATTGTAAGTATTGCTCTTGCTATTATCAATTCTGTAACTTGGGTACTAGGCGTTGTTATTTGCTTTGCGTTTGGCATCGCTGCTCTGCTTTGCTGGAAGAATCAATCCATTCGTATCATTTCAGATGAGCAATTTACATACACCACAATGTTTGGCAAAACCCGCACTTATTCTTTTTCCGATATTCAGGGACTGCGCCGCAATCAGGATTCTCTGACATTATTTGTTGCCAACGAGAAAGTACATATTGAATCCATGGCTATCCTTAGCGAGCGTTTGGTAGAACGCATTGACAATGCATTAGAGAAAGTATCCTAAGGCAAAAGGCTTGACCAAATCGGTCAAGCCTTTTTTGTTAGAATAAAGTTATTATCCAATAAATAACCCCATAAATTACACTTGTACTCACACCGTAGACGATAACAGGTCCAGCAATTGTGAACATCTTGGCGCCGACGCCGAGGATGAATCCCTCTGCTTGTGGTCAAGTAGGACCCATTCGTTTGTGAGAGTATTTACATAAAGTCGGCGGTGTGGTATAATAAAATAAAGTGAGGTGGGATTTATGAAAAAGATTCTCTGTATATTTTGTGTTTTGACGATGCTTTTTTGTTTTTGCTCTTGCAAAGATGACAACGCTCATCAAGCAAATGAATATGAAACAATGAAGACCTCTATCACAAAAGATTCCGTCAAAGAGTTTATGTCCTTGATGGAAAAATTTGAGCCCAGCGGACTAATAAGCGGTTATGAAATTAATGAAAAAAACTGCTATAATGTTACACCGTCTGAGGTTGCTGCGGAAACTGATATGAAAATTTTCAAGTTTTCGGATTCTTGCGCTTCTTTTGTAATGTTAGACAACGAAATTTATCCCCTTTGCGAATGGTTTGGTGGATATGGTTTTGTAAATGCCGTTCCCTGTGATTTTGACAACGATGGCAACAAGGATTTACTGGTGGCGTCTTCTTGGGGTTCAGGAATGCATCGTTCTATAATTTCTGTGTTCAATTCCGTTTCTAAGGAATCTACGTTTCTCTATGACACCTCAACCACCGACACGCCAAACACAGACTTGATCGTTGCACAGTCAACTGCCAATATTTTTACTGATGATCCCGATATTGACGAAAAACTATTCTACTCTGTATTGTCTGTAAAAATCAATGTTGAAAATAATAATTTTGCAAACCTTGCTTATGTTGTTACCGGTGTTGCGGGATATATTGAGTGCGAAGATAATACACCCCAATTTATACCATACCAAAAATAGATTAAAAGGCTTGACCAAATCGGTCAAGCCTTTTTTGTTAAAACAACGTTGTTACCCAATAAATAAGCCCATAAAGACTTGCTGCAGAGCAGCCGTACACAATAACCGGCCCTGCTAAATTAAACATTTTAGCACCCGTACCAAGAATAAAGCCCTCTGCCTTGAATTCAAGCGCTGGCGATACAACGGAATTAGCAAAGCCCGTTATCGGCACAAACGTCCCCGCGCCTGCTACCTTTGCAATTTTGTCAAAAACACCTATTATTGTTAACACGGCTGTAATTACAATAAGTGTTATTGAGGTAAGCATTTTTGCCTGGGTCAACGTCATTGACGTCATTGAATAAAGTGTTCTGAGCACCTGCCCGAAGCAGCTTATTCCGCCGCCGAACAAAAATGCATTTATCAAGTCTTTTTTGAGCGGAGATTTAGGCGTAATTTTTTCTACTAATTTATTATACTGATAATTTTTCATAAACTCACCAAAAATGTTTTTCCCAAAAACACAAATTTTATACACAAAAAAATCAAGAACCTCGAAGCATTAAAGCCTCGAGGTTCTTTTTGTTTAAGGTGACAAGAGCAATCCGAACCTGCCTCAAACCGGCATATTTCGGTGCTTTTCACCCAATTTATTCTTGTAAGGCGACAGCCTTGCTGCACCTAAATTGAGCAAAAATCCCTCGAAATCTCCTCGCCTTGAGGTCGGAGATTTTAAAAAGTGCGAATTTTTGGTCAATCAAGGCACAAAACGCAGTTAATCCTTTCGGATTAACGAGTATTTTAACG
>JAZOOH010000009.1:0-158668 GCA_045654905.1 Acutalibacteraceae bacterium
ATTGTTCCAACCTGCATTTGCATCTTTACCGTAGCGGTAAGTAACGGTTTTATCCGTTGTGTTTTTAGTTAAAATATTACCTAACTCATCATAAGTAAAGGTTGTTGTAACACCGTTGCTACTGTTAGCCTCACTTAAAAGTTGGTTTTTGTTGTCATAAGTATATCTTCTGTAAGCTGCTCCGGCTTTGTCTATTCCGGTAATATTACCTACACTGTCATAATAATACTTATATGTTGTGTTGTCAAGTTTTTCGTTGTCAAGCCGCATGGTGGTGTAATTACCGTCGTGAGCAGAAGCAGCGTAAGTATACTTTGTGTAAACAGGTCTTGTGGTGCAAAGCTTTTTCTGCGTTAACCTGTTAAGTTCGTCATAAAGATAATCTACGTTTACGCTGTTATTAATTCTGTAGCGTGAAATAAGGTTATCCATTGCGTAATTTGCTGCATTTGCTGCGCCTGAATTTGAAGAAAACATATACTCATCGGTTGCTGGGTAACCCCCAAACTCTGAAGAAACCTTTGTTACGTTGTTTCTTACGTCATAGGTAAGCTCTGTTGAGCCAACGTGAGCAAACGTGTCATTAGTTTGTATTTTCTGACGAATTACGCGACCCAATGAGTCGTAGTCGTACAAGTACTTAAGGTTGTTTTCGGCATCGCGGTGGTAAAGAACGGTGCCTACACTGTTGTAGCCCCAGCTATAGCTTGTTTTACTTGTGCCGTTATTTACCGAAGTAATTGAAGAAACAAGTCCCAAATTGTTGTAGCTGTAGTTTCTTTTGTCATCGTTACCGTAGGCTTCGCTTTGTAAAATGCCGTTATTGTCGCCGTAGGTTTTTGTTGAAAGAGCCTTGTTGCCGACAAACGTTTTTGTTACGTTGCCGTAGCTGTCGTACTCAAATTTAAAGATTTCGCTTTTTGGGCTTGTGCCTGTGCCTGTAAACGTAATTTCTGAAACCTTGTTTGTTAAAATTCCCGCATCGCTTACGTAATTATAGTTTATTTGTGTGCCATCCTGAGTAATGCTTAACAATCTGCTGAATTTTGCATCGTTATAGCTGTAATTTGTGGTAGACAAAATAGTTTCCGCGGCGTTGTCTTTTGTAGAAACAGATAACAAAGCTCCTGTTTTGTGGTCACGGGAGTAAAGGGTAGAAACGTTGTTTGAGTTTTTTTGCTCGGTAACGTGCGCACCTGCCTTAATGGTAAATCCGCCCTCGGTTTTTGCCGTGTTATACGTAATCTCAGAGCTTTTAATTGCCTCGGTGTTGCCGTTGTTTTTAATTACAACAGAGATTAAATTACCGTTATCAGCATAACTGTTTTGGGTAATAAAACCTTTTTCAGACGTAGTTGTTAACAGATTATGGTTGTCGTCGTAGGTAGCGGTCGTTTTGTAGCCCGCCATATCTGTGTACTCGGTTAAATCATTTTTATCGTTATATTTTGTGTTTACCTTTTGCTCAGAGTTAACGGCACTTAAAACAACGTTACCGTCCTTGTCGTAAGTGTAGGTGTGTGTTTGACCTTCATCCTTAATTAACTGAATATGGTCGAAAAATGCATGGTTTTCCTGGTAGCAATATCTTGGTAAAATAAGAACGCTTTGCGGTGTGTAGGTTTTTCCGCTTTCGGGGTTTGTATATTTAAGCGAAAAAGCCGAAGAAGCATATTGCCAACCGGAAATTGTTGTGTTAAACACTGCAGGGTCTTTGTCCTGGTAAACGTTTGTTGTGTTACCCGCTGAGTCTGTGCAGGTGTAATTTACCCTTACAAAAATTTCGAACTTGGTTTTTGGTTTGTTCGCGCTTGTAAGGTGGCAGGTATCATTTACTGCATTTGCAGAAGCCCAACCGCTTACTATGTAAGTGTCGTTTTCATTTGGTGCAACTACTACGGTTTGACCCATACCCTTGCTTTTTAAAGCATCACCGTTAACCCTTAAAGAATACGTTCCGTCTTTGCGGTCTTTGTTATAGGCGCCGTCTACAACTTCGCTGCCGCTCGTTGCAATTGTAAAGTCACCTGCATTTGACCAGCCGTCAGGCTTGTTTGAAGAAACCTTTTCAAAGCTACCGTTTTCAAGCAAATTGTAGCTGTTTGCGGCTGAGCCCTTTTCAAGCTGAATGCTGTCAAAGCAGACTGTACCTTTGTAGTCTCTTAAGCATAAATATACACTCAGCTTTGCTGTGTTTTTAGGAACCTGCGGGAGTGTAACAGTAACTCTGCGCCAACCGTTGTTTATTGCCGTATCGGTTTTAGCTGTTATTTTTTCTGAGTAAACAGTTCCCGAAAGAGCCGTGTTACTGCTGTTGTACGGTGTAATTTGTAAGTACACGCCCGCATTACTGTTTGTTGAAGCATATTTTGTTAACGTTGCCGCTTTTACGTAAGCAGAAAATGTAAACGCTTTTTCTACGTCGTTTGTGTTAAGGTTTACCGTTTGACGGTAATAGCTTACACCGTTATTGCTGAAGGAATTGTTTGTAATGTATAATGATTTTTTACCTGTGTAGTGGTTATTTGTGCTAAAGCCGTTTGTAGCTGTAACGCCGCTGTTTGCCGTAAAACTCCACTTAGTGTTTGTTTCGGCATTTCCCTCTGAAATAAGGTTAACCGTATTTTTGCCCAGTGAAGCGCTGCTTGTTATTTTGTTAGCAGAACCGAGCGTTGAAGCGCCTGAGGCGTATTTGTAGCTGCCTGCACCTACCTCTGTACCTGAGCCGTAGCTCACCTGCTGTGAAACGGTTTTACCCTCGTTGTCAAACTGAAGCGTCGTAACAATATCGTCAGCGCCGTTTGCTGCAACCACACTGCCGTGCACGCCGTCAATACCCGCACTTCTTATAACAGTAGTATTGTAAGCGCTTCTGTCAAACGTAATTATTTGACCTAAAACGTCGGCACCCGAGCTGTTTTTGCCTATTTCTTTTACTTTTTTTACTTGTCTGCCTGTCGCTTTGGAGGTGTAGTCAAAATTAAGACCGTAACCATTAAAGCTTTGAATATAGTTTATTAAACCTTCTGATTCATCGCCCTCATATTTTATTTCTGTAAAAGTACCATCCGGATATGTAATTTGTCTTAAAAGACCAGAGGTAGTTGTAAAATCAATAACTCTGCCGGCACTATCTGTAATAGTCTCTATATATCCGTTAGGAACATCTGCAGAATTTTTGTAGTAGTTAAAGTAAAATTTATGTCCTGCGCCGTCTACTACGTAGTCAATCATCTTATTTGCTAAATCATTCGTGGTATCGGTTTTAAAGTAAATGCCAAGCTGATTACCATTACTGTCTTTTTGGCAGTAAAGGTTACCCTGGTTGTTAAAGTACCAAAGATTATCATTTTTATCATTAAGTCTGTACTTGTAAGAGGTGTTTTCTCCTACAATTAAAGTTAAACCTAAACCGTCTTCGTCCTTATATACTGTTTTACCGTCTTCGGTTACTTTCTGAATGTAGTGTTCAGTACCGTCACCATCTGTATAAACGTATGGATAGGTTGTTGCTGAATCACCCGTTAAACCGTATTCAGACGACGGTAAAATTGTTTGTTGAATGTTAAGCCTGAAGCCTTTACCCGGTGTGGTTTTTGAGGACCCTTCTACACCTGCACAATACTTAACGTTTGCACAATAGTTGTTGAAATATGCTGTAAGCGTTAAAGGCATAATTTCGCTTTCACTTGAAAGAATCGGAAGCGCGTAAACAAGGTTTCCGGTGTAGTCGTTAATATATGCTGCACCTGCGGTATCGTTTGCATAGCTTGAGTAACTCCAATGCTCTTCAAGTCCTTTGTTGTTTCGATATGTAACAACAATGTGTGGGTATGTGTTTGTTCCGTTGTTTTCTGCAGAGTATAACTGAACGCGGTTTACTACGCTTTCATTTGCAGAAGCTAACATTAAACCGTTGTTTGTTGCACCCTCGTACCATGCTTTAACGGTTTTTGTTATATCAAAATTATACTGCACGTTTGTGCCCGGAACAATTTTCGCGTAGTCTAACACCAAATTTTCATCAGCTGTTGGTTTGTTATTCCATGTTACAGTACCGTTATTTTCCCAAGCTGAAGTCACGTTATATAAGTTAAGGTATCCTTCTGTACTGCTTACGTCAGCACTTTTTTGTGAAAACATTATACGCGCATTTGTAATTATACTGCAGTTGTCAGGGAGCTCCGGTAAAGTGAATTTCACATAAGTTCTTGCTTTACCTAAAGTGCTGTGACCTGCATAAAGGTAGTAGTCTGTTGGGAAAGCAGAGCTTGCCTGGTTGTTTATTACGTAGCAATCCACTGTGTTAAGTCTGCCTACGTCAAGTAAAATAGTAGGGTCTATTACAACAGGGTATTTTCTTTCTTTGCTGTTTAACCAACTGTCAGAGGCTTTAATGGTTAATATGTAAATACTGTTTTTGGCTTTTATATCCATTGTAACGTCATAAGAAACAGCTTCTTCTGCATCAAACATATATGGTGCAGCAATACATGAAACAGGCTTTTTGTATTCTTTATCTTCATAAAGAGTAATTGAACCGTCTGTTTCTTTTTTGGGGAAAAGCCCGTCTGTGTCAAAGGTGAACTCAAAAGTGTTTTTGTCTTGCTTGCTGTTTAAAACAATGCTTTCTTTAATTTGGTTAGAAGAAATTTCATACTCAAAATCAACGTTGCTGTAGACGTCTTCGTAAACAATAGCGCTTTTTTGGTTATCTATTTTTAGCTTTTCGTCGTTTTTGTCGGTGGTTGCATCTGTTGCTTTTGAATAAGCTTTAACCATTTCATTGGATTTTAGTTTTTGAGCTTCTGTAACCTCGGCTTTGTGACTTTTAAAAATTCTTTTTTCTACCACAGGGGCGAATTTTATCTCGTAGCCCTTCTCTGAGATTTTAATTTGTGCAGAATCATCTGCTTCGAATTCTTTCGGAAAAGTCATTTTGTTGTCGGAATTTTCAAGAACAAATTTTTCTGTTTCATCGGCATCTTTATTTTCGACAATGGAGTAGTCGTACTCCTTCCATTGTCCGTTTTCTTTAAAATGCACGGGTTGAGTATATTGCGCAGCAATATATGAGCCGTCAGATTTTCTGAAATATTTTGTGTACTCTGTACGCATATCTTCAATTTCAGAAACAATTTCTGCTTCCGTCTCTTCTGCTTCAATATCTTCTGAAACAGTAGTGTCACTAACGTTTTCTGCTTTTGCGCTTTCACTTGTTATTTCGGCGGCAAATACGGGCGTTGCTGCTGAATAAACACTGAAAAGAATTATTACAGAAAGCATCAATGATAAGATTTTTGTGCTTTTTTTCATTTGCTTTTTCTCCTTGCTTATTTTTAAAAATAGGTCGAAATCTTAACGTTTGGACTAGAGTGAGTGTATTCGAACCAAATATGCCTAAAATGTCCGATTTCACGCACCTTTTGTATTTTTTTGTCTTGTAATACGAAAGTATGACTTCGCCAAAGAAAAGCCAAAATGTACGAGACCTCGAACATTTAAGGTTCTGCGAAGTTTAATACTTGGCAATTTTTTTCTGTAACAAGGCAAAACTCGCAGGAATACTGCCGTATTTCAAGAGTTTTAACGATGTTACCGGGAAAAGTGACTGTATTAAACCATATCTGGTTCGAATACACTCTCTCTACGGTACGTTTTTAGACTTCATTTATATATGTCGAAAAATGCAAAAGACTACAAAAAACTTTAAAATTTTTTTTGTTTGACAAACCCCTCAACAATGTTATAATTATTTGTATACAAATCTTTTGAAGGGTGACTACAGTGATTGATATTGCTACAGCAACTAAAATTGCGGAAATACATTATAATGACGTGTACTCGTTTTGTTTTTCGAAGCTTCGCAACAAAACTGAAGCAGAAGATTTAACACAGGATACGTTTTTAGTATTTCAAATGAAATGCAACGAATTAAATAACGACCATATAGTTGCCTGGCTTATTAATACAGCGAACAATTTAGTTAAACACTATTTCACTGATAATAAAAGATTTGTAAGGGAAGAGCTCGAGGAAAGTCACCTTTCTGTAGAAGATATTCTTGAATGCTTAGAAAGAGAAAACCCAATCACGCCGGAACAAATTGAAGAACAGAAACAACAAGTTTTAAGTATTCTCAATGAAAAAGAAACAGAGCTTTTTCAAAAACGCTATGTAGAACACAAAAGTTATAAAGAAATTGCAGAAGAATTAAATATGTCCCCTAAAACAGCAAACGTCTATTGCTACAGGCTAAGAACAAAGATTATAAACGAGGCAAAACTCATCACAGGAGCTTGGATTTTACTCATTGCAAAAATATTTTTTGGAAATTTTTAAAAAAATTAAAAAATTTTTTGTAGTCTTTTCAGTTTTTTGTCATATATAACTGAAAGGAGAAAAAAGTATGGGAAAGGAGCGCCGTTTCAATGAGTGGTTTCAATAAAAATTCTGACAACCGGGAATTCATAAAAAAGCTTGAACTGCTTCGTGATTTAGAAGCAGAAAAGCCTGTTGAAGAAATGGACGTAAGCTTAGTTAAAGCCTGCGTAGAGTTAATATTGGAATTGCGTGGCGAAACAGTGAACTTCACTCCCGAAGAAGTAGAAGAAAAGGTCAGAAAAATACCTTTTGTTGAGGAAACCACCACTTTAAATACACCGCCAAAGAGCGTAAAGGGTAGGTCAACAAAAGTAAAATCTCGTAAGATCTTGTTAATTGCTGCTATAATTTCAATACTTATCGCTATATTCGCAGTAACATCAATAGCATTCGACTGGAATATTTTTGATGAACTCAAAAATAGGTTTGGTACAGTTGCATATGCACCTGTAAATGAAGAAATGGAGCTTGGTGGAATAACAGTTATATCGTATGGTAAAAACAAAATTTACGAATCTCTGGAGGAAGCTTTAGAAAGCGAAAACACTAAGATTTTATATCCCGGGGAATTACCCGAAAACATTTTGTTAAATAGGGTTGTAATTGATGATTTTGAAGGAAAAACCAGAGCATCATTTATTTTCAATGATACAACTCTTACGTATTTTGTAATATTTGATAAACAGGTTTCTGATAATGAAAAAAGCATTTCGACGGAAATATTAGAAATAAGAAATGTTGAGTGTTATATTGTAGATATGCTGGACATAAATACAACTCAAGTTTATTTTGAACACAATGGTGATTTTTATTGTTTGGGATATAATAATAAACAAGATCTTATAGAAGTAATAGAAAATCTTAAGGAGTTACAATGAAAATTAAGAGCTTGTTTGCGATTTTACTCGCTTTAACTTTATTAACTTGCACTTTTGTTATACCAACAAGTGCAAAAGAAGCAAAAATAAATGATACATACGTAGAAATAATCATAAACGATGAGGTTTCGGCAGAAACAAAGGCAAAAATTGAAAATTATTTTGCAAATGGAGAGCCTGCCGGCAATGATGACGCTTCAGCTTATGGTCTTACCTGTACTCTTTTTGGGCATAAAATCGAATCAACTTCGGTTGCTACTATTACACACAAGGTAAGAACAACTTCACCAAGATGTGTAAGAAAAACCTATGTTTATGAGGCTTGCACTCGTTGCGATTACGAAACATCAACGCTTATGAGTACCGAATATATCGCATGTTGCTAATAACACAACCCGAACTACTCATTCGAGTAGCTCGGGTGTTTTTATTTTATTTTACTCACGCTGCCGTCATAATTTCTAAATGTATTTCATAAATTTTAAGTAGAAATTATGGGGGTGCATTATGTCTTATAATTACAATGAAAATTTCAACGGTCAATATGAAGAAAGAGCCGAAGAGCTTGGCAGATACATAGCAGAAAACAACTCAACAGTGCGTGCAACAGGCAAAAAATTCGGTATCTCAAAATCCACCGTGCATACCGACGTAACAGTACGGCTTAAAAAAATTAACCCTGCACTTTACAACGAGGTAAGAAGGGTTTTGGAAAAGAATAAAGAGGAGCGTCACATTCGCGGGGGAATAGCCACAAAGGAAAAATATCTTAATTGTGTAAAATGATTCTGTAATTTATTCTTGCCACCTTAAGCAACAAACTTGACAAATTTCTTCTGTAATTGTATAGTAATATGCAGTCAGGAGAGTGAGCTAAATGAAAAAAATTGTTACAATTTTAATAGCGGTTATAGTAGCCTCGGCAGTTCTTTTCGGCATTGCAATGGGTGTTAAAAAATACAAGGAAAATAACGCTCTTGCTACAGCCGATACAGTTTACGACGTTTCAGACAACAAGGGCACGGTAACGGTAAATGAAGAGGTTGCAAAGCAAATGCTTAGCCAGTATCCTTTGGAAAGGCTCGGCTACATTAAAAAGCCTGTAGGTAATTATTTTATAAAGCTTGGTGATACTACGTTGCATGGCGTAAAGGCGTGCAGAGTTGAACTCCTTTTAAGTAAAGAAAGTGAAACTCCGGAGGCTGTTTTTGCAATATCCGGCTACAATTGCTACGTTTTTGATGCCGTTAAAAACGAGTACCTTTTGCTTACCTTAAACGGAGCATTTCAGGTGGAGGCTTCAACAACAGAGGAGGGTACAACACTCTTCTACGTAGAGGCGGACGACTTAAAGCTTCACAAAATAATTGACAGCTACACAAAGGATGATTTGGGCTTTGCCAAGGAGCCGTCAGAATATAAAATGGTGGCGCTCGGCACGTCTGCAGTTGCCAAGGATAAGAAAATCGTTTTCCCTGTTAAAATGTACGAAAACGACGGCACGCCAACAAATTATACCTGCGCTATTTGCGATGGCGACGTTTATAAGTTTGATGCTGCAACAAGGCAATACGTAAAAATTTCTAAATAAAAAAAGAGAAGCATTTTTAATTGAAATGCTTCTCTTTTTTATTGCCGTTATTATTTTAATTCGAACGTTACGTTTGAAAAATCAAGCTTTTCAAGGTCTGCCTTGCTTATTTTGAACACGGCCTGCTTTTCCGTAGCCTGCAAAAATTCAGGCATATTGTCATCAAGCGGGTCATATTGAAGCAGCGTGTAGCTGTCACCGTTATCAATGAAAAGTGCTGTTTCGCAAGAAGCACCCTCACCGTTAAAATCAATTGAAAACTCGTCGTCGGTGTTTCCTAAAAAGTCAAAACCGAAATTAAAGTCGTCAATTAAGGTGTCAGGCTCATTTGTGCAAAGCCTTACGTTCGGAACGTAGCTTTCTTCATCCTCTTTAGTGAGAAAGAAATATAAAAAGCCCTTTTTCGGTAAAAGCGTGCAGTCGGTGTGCTCGCTTAATTCCGAAAGCTTTATTTGGCAAAAGAAAAAGTCATCATCTGAAAGCGTGCCGTCTGCGAGCCATTCCTCAGGCATTGTCGGTGCACCTAAAAATTTGCTCGTGCCGTAATCGTAATCACCGTAAGCTTTTTCTATCTTTAACTTGTACATATTATTTTGCTCCTAAATATTCTTCTAAAACTTGTCCGCTTGCTTTCATTTCCTTTGCAGCTTCAACACCAACGTAGCGCCAGTGCCACGGCTCGTAGGTAACCTTTGTTACGTCCTGCTTGTCCTTAGGGTAACGCAGAATAAAGCCGTAATCTGCAGCGTTTTCCATTAACCATTGGAATTCGTCTGTGTTTTCAAACCATTCCTCTACGCAAACAATATCCATAGCATAGCCCAAGTTGTGCTCACTGCTGCCCGGCGGCATTATAATTGTTGCAGCCTTTACTGCTGCATCCTGCTTGCTGAAGCCAAGGCTTTCGTAGTAGCTTATTTTGTTGTTGTAATTTATTTTTTGCCTTTCATAGGAGCGGTAGCCGGAGCAGGGGGTTAAGTAAACGCCGTCCTTGCTTGCCGCTTCAAACATTTCCTCGTAGTGAATGGCCACATTTTTGTCAAGCCTTTCAGCGCTGCCGCAAACGTAAACTAAATCCGCCTTGTAATCGTCAGGGATTCTGTAGCCGGAGTTTACAAGCGTAAGGTGCCAGTTTTGCGGGTCAATGGTAATAATTGTAGGGTTGTTTATAGTGCCTGCGGCAACAGCCGTAACCTTTGGCTTTGTTGTTTCTGGCGTAATGGTCGTGTCCGGTGCCTTTGTGGTTTTTTCTTCGTCCTTTTTGTTTTCCTTTTCGGGCTTTGTCACCTTTTCAGTGGTGGTTTCCACAGCATCCTTTTTATCTGTTTCGCCAATTGTTGCACCGCTTATTATTTCATTGTTGCGTTTGTTTATAACCACACAAACAACTGAAACAAATATTACGACAAGTGAAAGCATAAAGGCTAAGAATTTTTTAGCATTTTTAGTTCTTGTTAAGTTAATCATAAAAAAACCTCTTACTTAAAATAGATGGTTTTATTATATTATTAAGTGTCGTGAATGTCAATCTATAAAAATATCCACTTGTTACTAAGGCACAAAATAAATACTCTGTATTTGTGCTATTTTTACAAAGATAAAAAAATGTAAAAATAATGTTTTTTTAAGCGGTTTTTTGTGCTATAATTACTCTGTTATATAATAAATTATTTTGAAAAGGGGTAAATCCTTTATGAAAAGAATTTTAAGCTTAGGCTTAGCACTTGCTGTTGTAAGCGCAGGTTTACTTTCACTTTCAGCTTGCTCATCTTCATCAGGTGAAGAGGTAAAAGAACAAACCACCGTGCCTGCAGTTTATACAGAAAGCGCAGTTACTGTTGAAAAATCAAGTGAAGAGGTGCTTGAGTACTTTAACACTCTTCTTAACAGCGTTAAGGCAGAAAAGCCGAGAATGTACTACAGATTTGAAAAGAACGTGCCAAACGACAGCCTTAAGGTAACAAAGGCCGGTCAGGAGGAGGCAGACGTTGATTCTTCTCTTTCAGCTATAAATGATGCGGCAAAAGCTGTTAAAGACCTTATGCTTGAGAATATTAAAGAAAACTCCGGCGAGCTCGCTTTTGGTGCAGACAATACAGACGTTTTGTTAGTTCAGGGCGAAAGCTTTGCTTCTAAGCTTACTGCTGATGACGTAAAATACGCTACCATGACAGAGGTGGGCGACAAGTACTTTATTACAATCGAGTTTGACGACATTACTGAAGAGGATGCAAAGGAAATTCTTTCAAAGGCATTTAACCTTCGTGATAAGGCAGATATTCTCAATTCTGAGGAGTTTGCAAAAACAAAGGCATACCTTGAGTTGAAGGATTATTCAGTAGTTTACAGCGGCTGCAGAATTAAGGCAACCGTAAACCGTCTTACAAACCAGGTAGAAACTGTTGAATACTTTAAAGCGGCAAACGTAACAGCTTCAGCTACAGGTAAGGGTACCTTTGAAGCACACAGTGACCTTTCAATTTTATTTACTCTTGAGGACAAATCTTACTATGAAATGTATTGGGAAAACGAAGACCCGACAAGTCCTTTAGAAACAACTACAGCAGCACCCGTTGTAGAAGCAACTATGACAGAGACAGCTGCCGCAGCACAATAATTCTAAAAAAAGGGGTGGGCAACCGCCCCTCTGTTTTTAAAACGGAGGTATTTTCATGAAAAAGATTTCTGTTATTATTCTTGCAACAGCTATTTTGCTGTCAGCGGTAATTTTCACCGCTTGTAAAAAGGATGAGTACATAGACCCGTCTACCGGCGACGAATATATTCTTGTTACAGACGAGGACGGTAACAAGGTGTTAAGCGAAGACGGTGAGTTATTAGTTTACGTAACAGATGAAAACGGCAACAAGGTTAAGGATTCTGACGGTAATTACGAAACAGAGGTACACGGTTTTGTCGGTCAGATTGAGAATAACGGTGTGGTAGAGGATTACGCTTATTACTTTACTTTACCAAAGGGTTGGAAAACTGTAAACGACCGTGGAGATTTTGAAAATAAGAGTCAAAAGACAACTCTTAATATAGAAATCCTCGAAAAGACCTTTAAGGATACAAAAATAAAGCTTGAGCGTATTAAAACCATTCTTACGGAGGATTCGGCTGAGGGCAGCGTAACAGATATAATTTCAAACGAGCACGACAACCTTAAGGTTGGTAGCAAGGTTTACACACTCGGCTATAAAACAAACGGCGAAATTACTGTTGCAATAATCTTCAGCAATAACGACAACTCTTACCAATTCACCTATAAAACTACTCGTGATATTACGGTAGAGGATGCTGAAGCAGAGGTAATAGGAATTATTAACGCTTCAATTAAATTTAAGCCTTATACTTATTACCCCGACGTAAAGGATGAGGTTACTACAACAAAGTAAAAAACAAAGTCTCAGATTCATTTGAATCTGAGACTGATTTTTTATTTTATAAGAAAAACAGGAGCTTTTTGTTATATTTTGTTTTTAAAATATTTTTCTGTTGCCATGTAAAGCACAGGTACAACAATTACTGCACCAATAAGCTCAATTAAGCCGTTTGTGCTGATGAGTGTACCGATAATTACGTCTAAGGTTTTTGCAGCTTCACCGAAAAGAACCTCGAATCCGCCGAAAATCTGGAGGAAGCTTAACACAAGCACAGTGTTTGTTAAGGTGCCTAAAAGTGCGCTAAGACCTAAAGCAATAGGCTTTTTGCATTTAAGCTTTGAAAGACCTAAGAAAACAAGACCTGCTACAAGACCTACAATAATTCGCGGTACAAGTGATACCATAGGGTTTTGAAAGGGGATTATACCAAACTGGAATGCTCTTAATATACAAGTAAGTCCCCATACGCCGCCGAGTATAGCGCCGTATTTTGCGCCTAATACCGTTGCGCCTAAAATAACAACCATGTGAAGCGTTGTTATTTCAATAATTCCTACTGTTATGTAGCCTAAATACGGTGTGAATGTCATAACGACTATCAATGCCGAAAACAAGGCACACAAAACAAGACGGACAAGATGTTTTTTCTTTTCCATAATAAACTCCTTTGCTACTATTCTCGTAAGAGATATAATGCGTTTGTTTTTTGTGTGTATTACCTGTTTTTCTTGTAAATAACTAAAAGCCCCTCTAAAACGAGGTTTTTATTAAAAATAATTTCTCTGTCGCAGCAGCTTACAATTTCCTTTGCAAGACCGCCCGTTGCAACAGTAGTTTTTATTTTTTTACCTAATTCCTTTTCAAGGCGCATTGCCATTCCGTCAAGCATGGCAGCGTTGCCTAAAACCGTGCCTGATTTTATGCAGTCTATTGTGTTCGTGCCGATTGCCTTTTCGGGGGCACTTAAATCAATAGCGGGCAATTGCGAGGTTCTTAAAGAAAGTGCATCTAACGAAATGCCGATTCCCGGTGCAATTGTGCAGCCTAAAAATACGTTGCCCTCATCTATAACAGATATTTTGGTTGCCGTGCCTAAATCCATTACAAGGCAAGGTAATTCGTATTGAGAAATAGCACCTACAGCACCTGCAACTAAATCGGCACCAACCTCTTTAGGGTTATCGGTAGAAATTTTCAAACCGTTTTTAATGCCTGCAGCAACAACAAGTGCCTTTGCTTTTGTAACCTTTTCAACAGCTTCCTTAAAAGCGCGTGTAAGCTCAGGTACAACCGAGCTTATAACAGCACCCTCAAAGCTGCCGCTTATGCCCTCTAAATTAAAAACAGCGTTAAGTTCAATAGCGTATTGCTCGCTCGTTCTGTGCCTTTGGGTAGCAAGCCTTGAAACAAAAATTAAATTGTCGTTTTTATATATGCCAAGTGTTATGTTTGTGTTACCTATATCGGCAACTAAAACCATATAAAACACCACCTTAAAGCTATTTTTTATAATTATACACCCCTAAAAACAAATTATCAAGCAAATTGACCACCAAAAATAGCAAAAAAATTATTGAAATCATAATAAAATACTTTAAATTTATTGTGCAATGTGTTATAATTAACTCGTTATTTCATTTGAAAGAAGGGTGTGACGTTTATGTCAAAGCTTGAAAAAGGATTAAAAAATGAGGTTGCAAAGGGGAAGGGCTTTATGAAAGAATTTAAAGAGTTTATTTCACGCGGTAACGTTATTGATCTTGCTGTAGGTGTTATTATCGGTAGCTCGTTTACAGCAATTGTTAACTCACTTGTAAATAATATTGTTACACCGCTCATAACCTTAATAACAGGTAAGGTTTCAGTAAAGGAGCTTTTCATTGCACTTGACGGTAACGAGTACGACTCATTAGAGGCTGCTACTGAGGCAGGTGTTGCGACACTTGGCTACGGTCTTTTCCTTCAGGCAATTATAGATTTTATTATAATCGCATTTGTAATTTTCCTTATGGTTAAGGGCATTAACAAGTTAAGAGATATCGGCAAAAAGCCTGAGGCAGAGGCGGAAGAAGTGGCACCTACAACAAAGGAATGTCCGTTCTGTAAGAGCGAAATAAATATTGAAGCAACACGCTGCCCTGCGTGTACTTCTCAGCTTGAGGTAGAATAATGGGAAGAATAAGATATTTTATAGCATTGTGGGCATCTAAGGCTGCTTACGTGCTGTTAAGGCTATTAAAAAGAAATGCAACAATGTTTCCGGGTCACATTGCGCTTAAAATTTGTCCGGATTACTTAGCGCAAACTAAAAAAAGCCCTAACGTGCTTTGCGTTACAGGTACAAATGGTAAAACCACTACAACAAATATGGTGGCAGACATTCTTTCTGAAAGTGGCTACAAGGTTGTTTCTAACAGATACGGCTCAAACATAAATACAGGTGTTGCAACAGCGTTAACACACAGCGTAAACGTGTTTGGCAAGCCTAAAATAGACGTTTTGGCATTAGAGGTGGATGAGCGCTTTTCAAGACTTATTCTTCCGTTTATAAAGCCGGACTATCTTATAGTAACCAACCTTTTCAGAGATTCAATTAAGCGTAATGCACACCCTGAATATATATTCAGCATACTTGACACCTACGTGCCGCAAAGCACAAAGCTTGTTCTTAATGCAGACTGCCTTCAGTCCTCGCAGCTTTTAAAGAATAACGAAAAGGTGTTTTTCTCAATAGATGAGCTTCCTACGGACGTAACTGAATGTGTGAATTTAATTAACGATTTTTCATTTTGTCCTAAGTGCAACGAAAAATTAAAATTCAACTTTTTAAGATACCACCACATAGGCAATGCTTATTGCCCTGCTTGTGATTTTAAGTCCTACGAAGCAAAGTATCATTTAACTAATATAGATTACGAAAATCAGACTATAACCATAAGCATTGACGGTAAAGAGGACGTTTACCCAATGGTAAACCGTGCGCTTTATAACATTTACAACGAATTAGCAGCCGTTTCTTTAATGAATGAATTTAACGTAGATACAGAAAAGGTTAAGGATTATCTTCGTAAAATAAGTGTTACACAAACCCGCTACAAGGAGGGTAAGGTTGGTAACACGGCTATTATAAGAACAATGGCAAAGGGTCAGAACTCCGTTTCCTGCTCAAGAACACTCGACTTCGTAGGTCACGAGGAGGGCGAAAAGTCTGTATTTATTATGATAGACGACCTGTTTGAAAGAAAGGATTCCTCTGAATTCATTGGTTGGATTTACGACGCCGATTTTGAGTTTTTAAATACACCCCAAATGAAGCAGGTTATTTTAGCAGGTCCAAGGTGCTTTGACTATAAATTAAGGTTATTAATTGCCGGGCTTCCTGAAGAAAAAATCATTTGTGAGGAAAACGAGTTTGAGGCAATTAAGCTCATAGATAAAAACGTTTCAAAATTCTATCTTCTTCACGATACCTCTACCTACGACTTAGCGTGTGAGGTTGAAGAAAAAATCATAAATGATTTTAAAGAATATAACGAGAAGGGTGGCGAGCAATAATGAAAATAGAGGTACTTTACCCTGAGGTTTGCTGCCTTTTTGGCGATAAAGCAAATATGCGTTATTTTAAATTATGCTTGCCGCAGGCTGAGTTTATTGAAACGCCCATTAAAGAACAGCCAAGATTTTTAACCGAGGACGTAGATATGGTTTACGTTGGCTCTTGCAGTGAATCAAATCAGGAAAAAATACTTTCCCGTCTTAAGGGCTACGAAAACAGAATTAACGAGCTCATTGAAAAAGGCGTAGTATTTTTAATGACGGGTAATGCATTCGAGATTTTCGGTAAGTATATTGAAAATACCGACGGCACCAAAATAGATGCTCTTAACATTTTCTCTTTTAATTCGGTAAGGACAATACCAAAAAGAAACAACTCACTTTTTGTTGGTAAGTACGAGGATATTGATATAGTAGGCTATACAAGCCGTTTTTCTCATACCTACAATATAGCTGAGGGTGACGGATTTATTTCTGTAAAAAAAGGCTTCGGCGCATCACCTGAGGACAAAAACGAGGGCGTTAAAAGAAATAATTTCTTTGGCACCTATCTTTTAGGTCCCTTCTTAATTCAAAATCCGCTTTTCACAAAGGAGCTTATGAAAAAGCTCGGAGTAGAAAATCCTGAGCTGCCATTTGAAGCGGATATTATGAAGGCTTACGAGGTAAGACTTGTTGAGCTTAATAAGGATATTGTATTTGATTAAAATAGACAACAGTTAATCGAGTTTTGTCGATTAACTGTTTTTCTATTGACAATGAATTATTAAATGTATTATAATTTGTCTAACACATTAAACTTGAGGGGTTTAAGGGGTGGGCGTTGATGCTTTAACGTCCATAAAAGAAAGGAATGGGTTGTTATGGAAACACCAAAAATATTTGAAAGTGAGTATCGTTTTTGCCTTATTATGTGGGAAAACGAGGCTACGACTATGTCAGACCTTGCAAAGGCTTGTAAGGAGAAAATCGGCTGGTCAAGAACTACTACCTACACGGTAATAAGACGCTTGGAGGAACGCGGAATTTTAAAAAGAGAAGGCTCAAGCGTAGTGCCACTTTACACTAAGGAGCAAATTCAGGTTTCAGAGGTTAACGAGCTTATTGAAAAGAAGTTTGAAAATAACCTGCCTGCATTCATTGCAGCCTTCACAAAAACAAAAAAATTAAATGAGAAAGAAATTGCGGAAATTAAGAAGATAATTGAAAATGCAGGAGAGTAATTATGAAAGAATTGTTTGAGCTGCTACTTTCTGTAACGTTGTCTACAAACGTTTTTATAGTGGCAATACTTTTAATTCGTTTCTTTTTTAAGCGCTCGTCCAAAAATGCAAGATTGTTTTTATGGCTTCTTGTTGGCATTAAGCTGCTTTTACCGTTTGATTTAGAAAGTAAACTCAGCTTAATTCCAAGGTCTGTTGCCGAAACAACAAGCGAAATAGGGAGTGTCGCAACAAACGTTGTTTTAGCGCGGACGGAGGCTGTGCAGAGCGTTGTGAATATGGAAACGCTTTTCTATATTGTGTGGGCGCTCGGTGCTTTTGCAATTTTGGTTTACGGCGTGGTTAGTTTTTGGCGGTTACGTAAAAATATAGGTGATGCAATAAAATTAGAAGGGAACGTCTTTCAAAGTGAAAAGGTGGTTTCACCGTTTGTTTTAGGTGTAATAAAGCCTAAAATTTATATTCCCTTTAAGCTTGATGATGAAACGCTTTCACACATTGTATCGCACGAAAAATCGCACGTAAAAAATTTTGACAACGTAACAAAGCTTGTGGCCTTCGGCTTAATGGCAATGCATTGGTTTAACCCGTTGGTATGGCTTTGCTTTAAGCTCGTTTCAAAAGATATTGAGCTTGCTTGTGATGAAAGAGTTGTTAAAAATTATTCTTTGGAAAAAAGAAAATCTTATGCCGAGGCGCTTCTTAATTGTGCGGTTAATGAGGGAAGGGGGCTTATTTACCCCGTTGCTTTTGGTGAGGTAAGTGTTAAGGACCGAATAAAGGCTGTTGTAGCTTACAAAAAAGCAATAAGGGCAATTGTTGCTTTAACTCTTTTAGTGTCGGTAGCAGCATTTGTTTGCTTTGCAACGGTGCCAAAGGCAGCTGCCGAAAACAAGGAGGAAAAAGTGCCTGCGGTGGAGGCGACAACAGAGGCTTACGTTGAAGAAACCACAACAGAGCCGGTGACAGAGGTTACAACTGAAGCTGTTACGGAGCAAACTACCGAGGCGTATAACGAGGCTTACGAAACACAACCCGAATTTAATCTTGATGATATTGACCCTGAAAACAGGGAGGTTTTTTCAATAGCTCAGGAAGAGGGTAAGCACGTTGCCGAAATACAGTTAAGGCAGGAGATTCAAAACGGCGTTTACGATATGGGTAACGAAAACAGTATTTATAATAGAGGCAGTATATCCGGCTCAAGAGAAGAAACAACAAAAAATAATGTGCCGTATACACCGACAATGCCTGTAATTTGTTGGGACCCGAGCATTTCTGATATAATGGCGAACGGAGGAAAAATACAATGAAAAAAACAAAAAGATTATTATCAACTTTTTTGGCAATAATTATGCTTTTTGGCGTTGTTTCAATTGTAGCAAATGCTGCAAGTGTTTCAACAACGTCGCAGGATTACGGCTATATGGTTGCAACTGATGCTAAAATCAGTAAATCGGTAGGAACGGTAAAGGTTTACGGTAACTACGACTACATTAACTTTTACATAAATTCTTATTATGATGATATGTATTTCTTTTACGAGATATATTCAGATAAGAAAATGACAAAGCTTGTAGCAAGTGATTACACGTATTGCTCCAATCGGGGTACTTACTCATGGTCGCCTATGATTACTTTAAAGGGAATCTTTAAAACGGGTACGTATTACGGTGTAACCTATGCCGCAGAAATTGATGGTGCAGGTAACGCAACTATTTCTGAGGACTCTGTTGCAACCTTCAAATTATCGGTAAACAGAAGCCCGAAATTCAATCAAAAAATGGTGCCTTTAAAGAGTGTAACAAACACTGTTAACGGACCTACAATCAAATGGCACAAGCTTTCAACTGATGCTACAAAGTATGTAATTTACCGCAGAAGTATGAGTGGTACAAAATGGACTAAGGTAGGCACGGTAAACGGCTCAACGCTTTCATTCACAGATAAATCCGTTAAAAACAAAAACGGTAAATATATTTACACAGTAAAAGCACTTAACAAGAGCGGTACAGCTTCAAGGTATCTTTACAACGGACTTTATTGTCTTTTTGCAAAAGCACCAACAGTAAGCTCTGTTGCAACTACAAGTGACAACAGAATTCAGGTTAAGTGGAACAACACCTCGGGCTCTGCTAAGTACAGAGTTTACAGAAGTGAAAACGGCGGTGGCTGGAAGCTTATTGCTAACAATGTAAAAGGCACTTCTTATTACGATACAACTACTAAAAGCAATGGTAAGAACTACAAATACACAGTAAGAGCAGTTATTCCGACAACTAACGGTGATGCAATAAGCTCATATTACAACGTAAATAAAACAGTAGATTTCTTAAAACAGCCAACGTTAAACCCTGTAGAGGTTGTGGAAACAGGTCTTAAAATTACGTGGGAACAGGTTGCAGGTGCAGAAAACTACACCATTTACAGAAAAACACTCGAACAAGGTGCTTCTTGGGTAAGCTTAGGTAAGGTTTCTAAAGATGTATCAGAATTTATTGACACAACTGCAAATGCAGAAAGTGGATTTATTTACACCGTTCGTTCAGAGGGCAAAACCTCAAGAGGTAGCTATTCGGGAACCGGTGTAGAATACTTTATTCTTTCTAAGCCTGTTATTACGAGTGTTGAACCCGGTTATTCCGGCAAGCATACACTTAATTGGACCGGTGATAGCAGAACAAAAAGCTATAACGTTTACTTGAATAAAAGTAACGAATGGAAGCTGTTGGGAACAACGGGCAATACTCATTACACTACAACAGAGCAGGCGTTTGGTAAGGTAGAATTCCGTGTTGAAGCAGTTCGCGGCACGTTGTCAAGTATGAGTGACTCTTACGTTTGCGAATGTTATCCTGCTGTTAACGTAACAGCCCGAGAAAACCTCGTAGCGGGTAATCGTTTGCAATGGGAGGTTCACAGCTTAGCAGAAAAATATAACGTTTACAGAGCGACTATTGATGCTTCTACAGGTGAAAAAACTCAGTTCGAGCTTTTAGGAACACTTAACGTTTTAGGTGAAACGAAGTATTTAGAGATATTGGATGAAAATGCAATTGACGGTGTAAACTACGTTTATAAAATCAATGGATTCTATTATGGTGAGGAACGCGAAAGTAGTTCGGAAATTAAAATAGAAAGAACTATTCCGGAAATAGATGCATCAAATACAATTGTTGAGTTAATATCAAGCAGTAGCTATAAATATTCACCTTCTAATTATATGTGGATAACACCAAAGGATGGCAGAACCACTCCTCATATGTATTATTTTTATAACGAACAGACAGGAAACTGGGTTCAGGTTCACTCGCATTACAGTAACGGAAATTCACACCGGTTAGATGAAAAACAGCTGAATGATGCAGGCGTTTACCCTGATGTGAACGGTGAATATAAATTAGCGGTTGTTTATTTAACTCCTGCGGAAAAAGAAGGGTATTATAAGCAAACAACGTCAATAGACAGGGATGTAACAACTATTAAATTCCCGGGTGAGTGTGTAACTGAAATCGCTGCTGAATTGGAATCCAAGCAAATTAAAATAAGCTGGAAGAGCGTTGAGGGTGCAACAAAATATATAGTAAGCTATACAGATACTTCATTTAACGAGAATACAATAGAGTTTGAAAACAGCGCCTCGGAAACAATCTCGTGTTATTTGCCTACCGATTTAAATAACGGTTCTACGTATGAGGTTAAGCTTACAGTGCTTTTTGAGGATGGCTCAAAAAGTATTTTCGGCGATAAAAAGGTCATTTTACACGGAATGCCAAAGATGACGTATGTAAATAAGTATTACGTTTATGTTGAGGACAGTATTCCCTATGGCGCAAATGCTGTGTTATACAGAAAGGCACCCGGTTCTTCAGAATGGGAAGTGGTTAAATCTCTTGATGATTTTGATTCCTATTCCACAAAATACGGAAATGCTTACAGGGATGAAAAATCAGACGGTACAGTTGCATATACGTATACCGCAAGATGTATAGCAGATAAATCTAAGGTTGGCGCAGAAACCGATATTGGTAGCTGGTATGATGAAAAAGGTATAACCTTAAAGGTTTAAATAACCAAAAATTACAAAAACCCACCCAAAAGTTACGCTTTTAATAAAATTTGAATTAAATCGAATAAAATACAGATGAAGGTAAAGCTTCATCTGTATTTTTATTTTGTGGGTGATATTATGGAGTTTTTAAAAAATGAAAAATGGAGGTTAGAGGAGGTAACAAGGCGTGTGTGTCTTTTAGTAACCATATTTTACGGTGCTATGATTTTCTCTTTGGGACTTATGAATGTTACCAACTTCATTGCGGATCTTTTACCTTTAGAATTGTGGGAGCCTTTTGAGCCCGTTATAGGAATTTTTGATTCGATTTTTAATTTTTTGATAAGAGCTCTTCTTTATATAAGCCTTATTCTGTACGTTACAAGAATAATATACGTTATTCCTGTAATTGTAGCAGTATTTTTAATATCGGTTGCTTTTATAGAATTAGTGAAAAGAAAGAATCCGAGAGTATTTGTTCATCCGTTGGTGCTTTCTTCAATAGTAACGTCTTTTGCGGGTACCTGGGCGATTATTTATTTCTTGCAAAATTCATTTTGAAATATAAAACAGTAGTAATTTATTGATATGTATGCTATAGTATAAATAATTGGGGTAGGTGGTTATAATGCTTACAATCGCAATTTGTGATGATGAAAAGAAAATATGCGATTATATAGAAAGCCGTACAACTGAATTTTTAGCGAAAAATGATTTGGATGCAGAGGTTTCCGTGTTTTATGACGGTAGTGAGCTTCTAAAAAAATGTGAAGCAAATAATCAAAGCTTCGACGTCATTTTCCTCGATATAAAAATGAAGACCTTAAACGGTGTTGAGTGCGCAAAGCTTTTAAGAGATATTGGTGTAGATGCACTTATAGTGTTTATTACGTCTTCTGCTGAGTACGTTTTTTCGGGGTACGAGGTTAAGGCGTTTCGGTATATTTTAAAAACCGATTTAGTAAATGCGTTTTCCCGCGTTTTTGCAGAGTGTTTGCAAGAATTAAAAAAGCTTAACACAAGCTTTTTTACGGTGAAAACAGCCTCCAACGTACACAACGTTCCTCTTTCAGATATTCTGTATTTTGAAAGTGATAAACGAGTTTTAAACGTTTACACAAAAAACGAGGTTATTTCTTTTTACGAAAAGCTTGACAACGTAGAGGCAGAGCTTAAGGAAAAGGATTTTATAAGAACTCACCAAAGCTATCTTGTGAACGCTCAAAAAATAAAGAGCGTGTCAAAGGATTCGGTTTTACTTACAAACGGCGTCAGTCTGCCGGTAAGCAAAAGCAGGGCTTCAAAAGTAAAGGATGCCTATTTGTGGTCAAAGAGGTAGTTAAATGTTAGAATTTTTAGAAACTTCACTATTCTATTTAATAAGACTTTTTTCTTCAACGTTAGAAATTCTTCTTGCCTTTTTACTTATGAACGTATTTTTTGAAGAAAAATTCAAAAGTAAAAATCCAAAAAGAATTGCGTTTGTAATAAGCGCAGGAATTCTTTTAGCGCTTCAGGAAACAGGTCAGAGCGGTAATATTAAAACCGTTATTCAAATGCTTTTAATGGTTGCTGTTGTCTTTTTAATCTATGACGGACAAAAGCGCTTAAAGGCAGCTTTTGTTGTTATTTATTCGTTGTTTGTGGCACTTTCAAAATTAGTGTCCTACTTTGCGTTTTCGCTTTTTATAGACGAGTACATAACAAAAATTCCTTACATGGATACCGAAAGCTTCTTTTACAGAATTCTGTCAATTGAAATGCCTAACATAATTATGCTTTTAATAATTATTCTTTTAGGCTTTTTTACAAAATCTAAAAATAAAAACGTGCCTTTAAGATATTGGCTTTTGCTTCTTACCGTGCCTGTTACTACACTCGGTACGCTCACGGTTTACCAGTATTACATAGACCGTTTAGCACCCGGGCAGGAAATAAACGCTTACATAATTGTTTCAACAATAGGCATTCTTTTTATTAACGTGCTTGTCTTTATGCTTTTTTCAAGGCTTCATAATCAGTTGGAAATGCAAAGAAAGCAAGACCTTTTAAACACGCAAATGCGCCTTGAAAAGGAATCGTTTTTGCGAATAGAGGAAAGCTACAACAGAACAAGAGAGCTGCGGCACGATTTAAAAAATCACATTTTCTCTTTAAAGGGTATAGCAGAAAATGGCTCAAAGGAAGAGCTTTTAGAATATCTTGAAAAAATGACGGATGCGGTTGAAGAGGCTACGTATATTTCAATGAGTAAAAATTCTGCTATTGATGCGGTTATAAACGAAAAAATGCTTCTTGCACAAAAAAACGGTATTGCAACACATTTTCAGGTTGATTCACTTGAGAAAATAAGCGTGCCGAGTATGGATATATGTACAATATTAAGCAACACGCTCGACAATGCAATTGAAGCAAACGCAAAGGTAGAAAAAATGAGTGACAGATATATAGAAACGAAAATAACAAATGATGAAAGCGGTATTTTTATTTCTATGAAAAACCCGTCACCCGAAGCGCCAAGGAAAAGAGCAGGGAGCTACGTTTCCTCTAAAACCGATAAAGAAAATCACGGTCTCGGTTTAAAGAGTGTAAAAAGAACTGTTGACAAATACAAAGGCGATATGCTTGTAAAATATGAAAACGGGGTATTTACTATAATAGTAAATATATAAAAAAATCACACTTGATTTTTCAAGTGTGATTTTCTTTTTAGTATTTTAATATTGTGTTTTCTTCAAGACCCGCTTTTTTAATGCATTCCTTAAGTGCATTTGCCGCAACGTCAAAGGCTTCTCGATTTGTTTCGTAGGTGAAATCATCCTTTAATTTATCGGCGGTGCCGCCCTCTTCCTCTAAATCCTTAAGCCCGTCAAATACTTTTAAATGTGGCTCAAGGGTCAAGAAGGTATCGCCGTCTTTTGTTTCGTTAAATCTTTTTAAAAGCTCAACTATTTTTCCGTCACCAAGTCCTGCCGGGCGTATGCTACCGTCACTATAAACACAATCTTTAATGTGAAGGTAGTCTACGTGGTCCTTTAAAAGCTCAAATGCAGGTAAAATATCTACACCGCATTGAATGAAGTTTGCAGGGTCAAAAACACCTTTTAATTTGCCCTTAAAGTGAGAAAGAATTTCGAAGCATCTTTCCTCGTTGTCACCGTAAATGCCCTTTTCGTTTTCGTGACAGCAATAAATGCCGTTTTCAAGTGCATAATCGCACATTTTTTCAATTCTCTTGAAAACTTCATCTTTGTAATCTTCATAGCTTTCATTTTCAGAGAAATAAAAGCTGAACATTCTTATTCTTTTGGTGCCTAAAATTTTTGCAACCTCTACACAGTTTTTAAAGTTCTCAAAATGCTCTGTAAAATCTTCGGTAATTTTAATTTTACCGTAGTGTGAGCCTATTGCAGAAATTTCTATACCATTTTCATCTAAAATTTCTTTAAGTCTTTTTGCTTGCTCAACCGTGTAAAGCGAAATGTTACCCTCGTCAAGCCCGCGCGGCTCTAAGTGAGTCATTCCGTGAGCCTTTAAAGCCTCAATCTGTTCCTTAATTCCGCCGCCTGCTTCATCTGCGAAAGCAGAAAGATAAAATTTAGCCATTTAAATCACCTATTCTACAAAAATATCCTTTTTAGATTTTACGTATTTTGCAACTGCCTCATAAAGCGTGTAAGAGCTATAAAGCTCTTTGAATTTGTCGTCTGCCTTGTCTACCTCTGCGTGGTTTACAGAAACGTCGCTCTCTTCATCAAACATAGGTGCAACAATATCTATTAAAGAAACAATCTCGTTATAGCCTACGGCGTTTAATGCAGGCTTAATATACGTGGTGAGGGGAGCACCGTTGTTTTTAAAAAAGGTGGAAAGACTTTTTGTGGCATCCTCATCAAAATACTCTAAGCAGTAAACGTATTTTTTCTCATCAGGAAGCAATAAAAACGCCTCGTTCATATCCGTTGCATTTTCAAGCTCAATTTGAATATTCATACAAACGCCCGAAAGTATTTTTTGTGTGTCGGTGGAATTAAGCTTTTCCAAAGTAAGCGTTTTGAATTCCTGCCTCAGCTCATAATCCTTTTTCCAGATTTCTGCTTCCTTTTTAAGCTTTTCGCGTCTTATTCTTGAGGCTGCCATAGCCTTTATCCAAACAAATATTGCTAAAACGGTAACAACTAAAAGAAGCGCCCATAAGTACCACTGTACACCAAATAACAAGTTAATCACTCACCTTGTAATGATTTGTATATATCACTTTTTTTCAAGCCTGTTTTCTTTGCGATTTCTTTAGCGGCTTCGTTTATTGAAGCGCCGCTTATTACTAATTCTTTTGCCATTGCGGTAGCGCTCTCAAGAGTAATTTCTTCCTCTTCCTCCTGCGGCTTGCCCTCTACAATAACAACAAATTCACCCTTAGGTGCAACCTCTGAATATTTTTTGCTTGCATCAAAAAGAGTGGTGTGCTCAACGTTTTCGTGAATTTTAGTAAGCTCCTTAACAAGCGCTATTTTTCTGTCACCAAAATAATCTGCCATATCCCTGAGAGTAGCAGGTAATTTGTGCGGTGCCTCATAAAAAATCATAGTACGCTTTTCGTTTACTAATTCCTCTAAATGCTTTTTTCTGTTTTGCTTTGCAGTTGTAAGAAAGCCTTCAAAGGTAAAGCGACCTGCACTCATTCCTGATATTGCAAGTGCTGTAATTAAAGCACTCGGTCCCGGCACGGCACAAACCTCAATATTGTTTTCGTAGCAAAGCTTTGTTAAATCCTCACCCGGGTCAGAAATAATAGGCATACCTGCATCTGAAACAAGGGCGCAGCTTTCTCCGTTTAAAATTCTTTCTATAATCTGGTTGCCACGACCTGCCTTGTTGTGCTCGTAGTAGCTTACCATTGGCTTTTTAATACCAAAATGGTTTAAGAGCTTTATGGTTACTCTTGTATCCTCTGCGGCAATAAAATCGCAGGCAGAAAGCGTTTCAACAGCCCTTGGGGAAAAATCGCCTAAATTGCCTATAGGGGTGCCTACAACAAAAAGTTTACCTGCCATTATTCTAATACCGTTCCGTCGTTTTTAAAGAGCGGAAGTCTTTCTAAGTAGGTAATATCCTTTCTGTCTGCTGCATCACCCTCAGCAAGAATTGTCATATTAGCCACAACGTTTGCGCCTGCCTTTTCTAAAAGCGTTTGAACAGCCTTTAAGGATTCACCAAGAGAAATAACGTCATCTGCAATAATAACGCGCTTGCCCTTGAGCTCCTCAGCCTCGGCAACGTCTAAGTAAAGCTTTTGCTCACCCTCGGTAGTAATTGAGTTAACAACAGCCTCAAAAACACCCGTCATATAAAGCTTAGGCTTTTTTCTTGCAACAAAGTATTTTTTGCCGCTTTGTCTTGACATTTCGTGTGCTAACGGAATACCTTTAGCCTCTGCTGTAACTATGTAGTCAAATTCAGGAGCTTTTTTCAAGAGCTCCTCAGCGCATGCTACAGTCAATTCTGCATCACCGAAAATAACAAATGCAGCAATTTTAAGGTCGTCGTTTAATTTGCAGAGAGGGAGCTTTCTCTCGAGCCCTGCAATAGTCATTGAATGGTACATAAAAAACCCTCGTTTCAATAAAATATACGCTTTAATTATATAATATATTGTCTGAAAAATCAATTAAAAAATTTTCTTTAATGTGTCGTAATATGTTGAAAACAATGTGCAAATTTAGTATAATTACATGCAAAGGAGTGAGGGTATGCATATTCCAACCTGCGAAACACAAAAAATAGAAATTATGTCCTTTAACGAGGCTCTTGAAAACGAGCAAAACGGCTCTCTTGAGTATGATATTGCTAAATGGATTTACGTCCCGAACGAGTACGTAGATTACCGTTATATTTTAGGCACCAGGGGTGAGAATCCGCTTATATGCATTGGTATTAACCCCTCCACCGCAAAGCCGGATGACCTTGACAATACATTGAAATCTGTTGAAAGAACAGCTAAATTTAACGGGTACGACAGCTTTATTATGTTCAACGTTTATGCGCAAAGGGCTACAAACCCAAATGATATGGATTCCTGCAGCAATGAATTTTTGCATAACGAAAATATGAAGGCGTTCCGTTACATACTTTCATCCTACAAAAACGGTCACACACCTGCCGTGTGGGCAGCCTGGGGTACAATAATTGAAAAAAGACCTTACTTAATAAATTGCGTTAAAGAAATGATAGAAATAGGCAACGAATTCGGGGCAGAATGGTTTACTGTTGGTAAGCGCTCTGTCAAAGGGCATCCTCACCATCCTCTGTATTTAAAAAACGGAAGCGTTGTCGAGCTGTTTGATATTGAAAATTATGTTGACACTTTAGGAAAATAGGTGTATTATTTTTAAGTGTTTTTTATACTATAATAAAGGAATGAGCATTTTGCCGATTACAGATTATCTTGTAAGTAATGCTGCACAGTTCAAAAACGACGTAGCATTAGTTGAGATTAACCCTGAGGTTGAAGAAAAAAGTAGAATGACCTGGCGTGAATATTCACTTATAGAGCCAAGTCGTACAAATTCCGTGAGAAAAGAAATGACGTGGGGCGAGTTTGACAAGAAAGCAAACCGCTTTGCAAACCTTCTTCTCTCAAGGGGTGTTAAAAAGGGTGACCGAGTAGCTATTCTTTTAATGAATAGTCTTGAGTGGCTCCCTGTATATTTTGGCGTGTTAAAAGCAGGTGCGTTAGCAGTACCGCTCAATTACCGCTATACAGCAGAAGAAATTAAATATTGCTTAAAGCTTTCCGACAGCTCCGTGCTTGTTTTCGGACCAGAGTTTATTGGCCGTGTTGAGGAAATTTGCGACCGCATTCCCGACGTAAAATATACCTTCTACGTTGGTGAGGATTGTCCGACCTTCTCAGAAAGCTATGACGAGCTTGTTACTTATTGCTCAACAAAGGCTCCGAGCGTTACTCTTACAGATGATGATGACGCGGCTGTTTATTTTTCGTCGGGTACAACCGGCTTCCCAAAGGCTATTTTACACGCTCACAGAAGCCTTGTGCACGCTGCAAAAACAGAACAGGCACACCATTCACAAGCTAAGGACGACGTATTTTTATGTATACCTCCGCTTTACCACACAGGTGCAAAAATGCACTGGTTCGGCTCACTTGTTGTGGGCGGTAAGGCAGTTATATTAAAGGGCACAAAGCCTGAGTGGATTATAAAAACGGCAAGTGACGAGAGCTGCTCAATTGTGTGGCTTCTTGTACCGTGGGCGCAGGATATTCTTGATGCTATTGACAGAAAAGAAATAGATTTAAGTAAATATTCACTTTCTCAATGGCGACTTATGCATATTGGTGCGCAGCCTGTTCCGCCAAGTCTTATCAAGCGTTGGCTTTCAGTTTTCCCGCACCATCAATACGACACTAACTACGGTCTTAGTGAATCAATCGGACCCGGCTGCGTACACCTCGGTGTTGAAAACGTACATAAGGTTGGTGCTATTGGTAAAGCCGGCTACGGTTGGGAAGTGAAAATTGTAGATGAAAAAGGCTCAGCTGTTGAAAAGGGTGACGTTGGTGAATTGGCTGTTAAGGGCCCCGGCGTTATGACCTGCTACTACAAGGATGAAAAGGCTACTGATGAGGTGCTTCGTGACGGCTGGCTTCATACAGGTGATATGGCAAGGGAGGATGAGGACGGCTTCATTTTCCTTGTTGACAGAAAAAAGGATGTTATTATTTCCGGTGGTGAAAACCTTTACCCGGTGCAAATAGAGGATTTCTTAAGAAAGCACAGCTCCATTAAGGACGTAGCGGTAATAGGTCTTCCGGATGCTCGTCTCGGAGAAATTGCAACGGCAATTATTGAGGTCAAGGAGGGTGAGTCTCTCACAGAGGACGATATTAACGACTTCTGCTATGACCTGCCAAGGTACAAGCGTCCGAGAAGAATTATTTTTGCAACAGTACCGCGTAACCCAACCGGCAAAATAGAAAAGCCGAAATTACGCGAAATGTATTGCGGTGAAAGCGTTGTTGCAAAGCAAAATGAAATTAAATAGGTTAGAGGAATATATTATGAAAAAATTACTTTTAGGTAACGAGGCTGTTGCTCGCGGTCTTTATGAGGCAGGCTGCAGAGTGGCTTCAAGCTATCCGGGTACACCAAGCACGGAAATTACAGAGTTTATTGCTACATATGATGAAATTAAAAGTGAATGGGCACCGAATGAAAAGGTTGCCTGCGAGGTTGCTTTCGGTGCTTGTGTGGCAGGTGCAAGGTCATTTTGTGCTATGAAGCACGTTGGTCTTAACGTTGCGGCAGACCCGCTTTTCACATCATCCTATACAGGCGTAAATGCAGGTATGGTTATAATCGTTGCAGATGACCCGGGCATGCATTCATCACAAAACGAGCAGGATAGCCGTCATTATGCAAAGGCTTCAAAAATCATGATGCTTGAGCCATCAGATTCAAGTGAGTGTCTTGAATTCTCAAAGCTCGCATTTTCACTTTCAGAAAAATTTGATACACCGGTGCTTTTAAGACTCACTACAAGAGTTGCTCACTCAAGAAGCCTTGCAGAAATAGGTGAAAGAGTAGATGCAGGTCTTAAAGCCTACGAAAAAAATCCTCAAAAATACGTAATGGTGCCTGCAAACGCAAAGGTAAAGCACGTAGAGGTAGAAAAACGTATTGCAGCACAAACAGAATTTTGTGAAACAGAGGCTATAGAGCTCGGTCTTAACACTGTTGAGTATAACGATAAGAAAATCGGTGTTATTTCCTCAGGTATTACGTACACTTATGCAAAGGAAGCATTAGGTGATAAGGCTTCGTATTTAAAATTAGGCTGCGTTTATCCGCTTCCTGAAAAGCTTATTAAGGATTTTTGCAATGAGTGCGAAACAGTTTACGTGCTTGAGGAGCTCGACGACTTTATTGAAACACATTGTAGGAAAATTGGCGTAAAGGTTATCGGTAAGGATGCGTTTACACTTTTAGGTGAGTATTCACAAGGTCTCATTAAAAAGGTTATTCTTAATGAAGAAGCCGCAAGTGTTGTAGCAGACGTAAATATTCCTGCAAGACCTCCTGTGCTTTGTGCAGGCTGTCCTCACCGTGGTCTTTTCTATGCTCTTAAAAGACTTAACGTTACCGTTAGCGGTGATATTGGCTGCTACACCTTAGGTGTTGCAAAGCCGTTAGGTATGATGGATACCGTTCTTTGTATGGGCGGTAGCGTTTCAGGTCTTCACGGCAGAAACTTAGCAGACCCCGAAAACGCAGGTAAGAGTGTTGCTGTTATAGGTGACTCTACCTTCATTCATTCCGGTGTTACAGGTCTTATAGATATTGCTTATAACAACACTAATTCTGTTACCATTATTCTTGATAACAGCATTACCGGTATGAGGGGCCATCAGCAGAATCCTACAACCGGTAAAAATATTAAGGGTGACCCTGCAACAGCAGTAAGCCTCGAAAAGCTTTGTGAGGCAGTAGGCATTAAAAACGTAACTGTTGTAGACCCTTACAACTTAAAAGAAACAGAAGATGGCATAAAGCAAGCACTTGCTTCAGATGAGGCAGCTGTGGTTATTTCAAGAAGACCGTGTGCTTTGCTTAAAACCGTTAAGCATAAGCCTGCATTTAAGGTAAATAAAGAAAAATGTAAGTCCTGCAAGGCTTGTATGAAAATCGGTTGTCCTGCTATAAGCATGAAGGACGGTAAGGCAGAAATTGACTTTACACAGTGCTTAGGCTGCGGTGTTTGCGAACAGCTTTGCAAATTCTCAGCAATTGAAGAATAAAGGAGGGGCAGTAAAATGAATAAATCAATTATGATAGTTGGTGTAGGCGGACAAGGTACACTTCTTTCAAGCAGAATTTTAGGTACTGCTCTTCTTTTAAAGGGCTATGATGTTAAGGTTTCAGAGGTGCACGGTATGAGTCAACGCGGTGGCTCTGTTGTTACCTACGTTAAATACGGTGAAAAGGTTTATTCACCGGTTATAGGTCTCGGTGAGGCAGATATAATTTTAGCTTTCGAGCAGCTTGAAGCAGCTCGCTGGTTAAATCACCTTAAAATAGGTGGTAAAATAGTTACAAATACACAAAAAATTGACCCTATGTCAGTTGTTATCGGTGATGCGGAGTATCCGCAGGGTGTCATAGAAGAAATAAAAGCTGCAGGCGTGGAGATTTATACCCTTGATGCACTTTCAATGGCTGTTTCAGCAGGCAACCCGAAATCTGCAAACGTTGTTTTAATTGGCGCTATGGCAAAGACAACAGACATTGAAAAGGAAATCTGGTTAGAAGCTTTAAAGCAAAACGTACCGGAAAAATTCTTAGAGGTAAATCTTAAAGCATTTGAGGCCGGTTACAACTCATAAGATATACAGAAAATTCCAGAGGAGCAAGTAGTATGGCAGATAAATTTTTAAGCAAAATTGAAGGCGCAACCCGCGAAGAAATTAAAGAGGAGCAAAGCAGACGCTTAAGAGAAACAGTTAAACGTTGCTACGAAAACGTTCCTTTTTATAAAGCAAAATTCGACGAAATCGGCTTAAAGCCGGAGGATATTCAGTCTATTGACGACATTACAAAAATTCCGTTTACAAATAAGCAGGATTTAAGAGATAATTATCCCTTTGGACTTTTTGCTGTGCCAAATGAGGAGCTTGTAAGAATTCACGCATCATCAGGTACAACAGGTAAACAAACAGTTGTTGGTTACACTAAGGGTGATATTGACCGTTGGGCAGAATGTGCAGGTAGAGCACTTTACGCTATAGGTACAAGAAAGGGTGACAAGGTTCACGTTTCTTACGGCTACGGTCTTTTTACAGGCGGTCTTGGTATGCACTACGGTACAGAATATATGGGCGCTACCGTTGTTCCTGCTTCAACAGGTAATACCAAAAGACAAATTTCTCTTCTTGAAGATTTTGCGACAAATATAATCTGCTGTACTCCTTCTTACGCACTTGTTATTGCAGAAACTATGAAGGAGATGGGTGTTGACCCTGCAAAGCTTCCTTTGAGAGCAGGCTTCTTAGGTGCAGAGCCTTGGAGTGAAAATATGCGTAAGGAGATTGAAAAATCTCTCAACATTAAGGCTTACGATATTTACGGCCTTTCAGAAATTGCAGGTCCGGGCGTTGCTTACGAATGCGAAGAGCAGGCAGGTATGCACATTTGCGAGGATTATTTCTATCCTGAAATTATTGACCCTGAAACATTAGAGCCGGTAGCACCCGGTGAATACGGTGAGTTAGTATTTACCTGTATCGGTAAAGAGGCGTTACCGCTTCTCCGTTACAGAACAAGAGATATTTCTGCACTCGTTTACGAAAAATGCGAATGCGGCAGAACCTTAGTAAGAATGACTAAGCCTAAGGGACGCTCAGACGATATGCTCATCATTCGTGGTGTTAACGTTTTCCCATCTCAGGTAGAGCACGTTATTCTTTCACTCGGTATGGAGCCTAATTATCAAATTATTGTTGACAGAGTAAACAACCTTGATACAATGACAGTTTCCATTGAAATGTCAGATGAGGTTTTCTCAGACTCTATGAAAAAGCTTGAAACAACCGAAAGAAACATTGCTGCAGCAATGCAGTCAACGTTAGGCGTTGCAGCAAAGGTTAAGCTTGTTGCCCCGCACTCACTCCCAAGAACAGAGGGTAAGGCAAAAAGAGTTATAGATAACAGAAGTATATAGAGTGAGCATATCCGAACCAGCCTTAAATGGCGAGGTTACGGTTCTTTTGCCCGATTTGCCTTTGAAAGGCGACAGCCTGTCTGCAGTCAAATACGAAAAAAATTCCTCGAACCCTCATCCATTTAAGGTCGAAGAATTTTGTGATTAAGTATTTTTCACTCAGATGAGGCACAAAACGCAGTTAATCCTTTCGGATTAACGAGTATTTTAACGAAGAGTGAGCAAAATATCCGCCTTTTTAAAACAGGTTCGGATTATTCTTGTCACCTTAAGGAGGATTTTGTTATGGCTATAAAACAACTTGCAATATTTTTAGAGAATCGTCATGGTGCTTTAGCAGAGGTGACTAAAATTCTCAAGGATGAAAATATAGATATTCGTGCATTGTCAATTGCAGAGGGTCCGGATTACGGTATTTTAAGAATTATTGTAAGCGACACCGAAAAAGCAAAGACTGCAATTAAGCAAGCAGGCGTTACCGTGCATGCCACAGACGTTTTAGCAATTAAGGTGCCGGATGTACCGGGCGGCTTTGCAAAGGTTGTAGATGCATTAGGCAGCAAAATGATAGATATTGAATATACTTACGCCTTCCTCACACCAAGAGAAAAAGAGGCTTGCGTTATTGTAAGAGTAGATGATAACGACGAGGCTAAGGAGGCACTCAAGGCTGTTGGCATTGATACCCTCAAGGAAAACGAGCTTTTCTATTAATTAAATTCAACACCCTTCTGTTGTGGATTTTACGGTTCGTAACAGAAGGGCTTTTTTGTTTATTTCGGTTGACACTGCTAGTCTTTTGTGGTAAACTTAAAATGACAATTTATAACATTATTTTTCATAAAAAACGCAAAAAATTATGCAAAAACTACAAAAGAGGTGCGGTATGCAATTTTTGAATTCTTTAAAGGATTTTGGCTGCGATATTGAGGCAGGCCTTGACCGCTTAAAGGGAAAAGCAGATTTTTACAAAAGGCTTATTTCTAAATTTCCTGAGGTTATTGAGGAGAATGAGTTTAAGGCTTTAATCATCTCTGGTGAAATAGACAGAGCAATAGAAAAAACTCACCTAATAAAGGGTGTTACAGCAAATCTTTCCTTTAATTCTCTTTATGAAAGCTACACCAAAATAGTTAATTTTTTAAGGGCAGGCGCCCCCCAGTCTGCACTTGAAGAGTTCGAAAAAATAGAAGGCTTACAAAACGAGCTTGTTGCACATATAAAAAACAACTTAGGCTAATATTCCCCCCCACATTCTAAAGGAGCGAGCAAAATGGCAGAGGAAAAAAGAAGATTATTGATAGCAGATGACAGTTTTATAGACAGAGAGATTCTGCACCATATTTTAGAAAATCAGTTCGAAATTACAGATGCAAAAAACGGTTACGAGGCACTTGATATGCTCACTAAAAAGGAGATAGAGTTTGACGCAATGCTTCTTGACGTTGTTATGCCGCTTATAGACGGATTTTCACTTTTAGAGCTTATGAAAACCAACAACGTTTCAAATATTCCTATTATTATGATGACTGCAGAGGCAACGACCGAAAACGTGCGCCGTGCTGCAGAATACGGCATAACCTCTTTTGTTTCAAAGCCGTTTGATGCAGAAATGGTATTAGAAAAGGTTTTTTCTCTTCTTGATATTGAGCCGCGCAATACAAATGTGTACAAAGAAGAGCTTAAGGAATTCGATATAAACGAAACAAATATTTACATAGGCAGACTTACCGCTCTTTACAGAGATTATTTGAAGAACAAAGGTGTAAGTGATGAAAAATTCAAAAGAGTTTCAGAGCTTACAAGAATTCTTATGTCAGAATATGCCGCTCAATACGTAAACGACGGCTATACCTCTGCAAAGATAAATATGATTACAACAGCGGCTTACTTTTATAACTTAGGCTATATGACTATCCCTGACAGATGCATAGATTTTCCTAAGAAAAATGAAAGTGATTACAGAACATTCCAAAAGCATACTATTGCAGGCGCAAAATTCATAAGACTTAACACAAACCCAAGCTGTGAATATTTTGTTGCTGTTTGCTCTGATATTTGTATGTATCACCACGAAAGAGCAGACGGTACCGGCTTTCCGCATCAGTTAAATGCTTCGGAAATACCGATTCACGCGCAGGTGTGTGCATTTGCTATGCAGTTTGATGAAATATTCTGCAAATTAGATGATTTTACAAGACAAAATTTCAATATAGCTATTAGTCAGATTTCTGTTGATGCAGGTGCATTTTCTGAAGAGATTTATAAAATCGCAAGAGAGAGTAAGGGCACAATAACAGATTTCTACCGCAACAGATTTGCTCAGGGATAATCGGAAAAACCCAAAAAGGTGGTGTAGCTTATGAACAGAAAAATAAACAGAAAATGGAAGGTAATGGCAATTGTTTCAGGTGTGTTGGTGTTTATTTTAGGTGCGATTGCCATTATAGGCTACATTTACGAGTTTTCGCAAATGGTATATAAGGAAAGAGCTTACCACTTAAATGAAACCGCAGCACAAATTACCGAAACTGTTGACGTTGCTATTGATGAGCAATGGGCATTGCTTCAGATTATGTCCGTGCGTTACCCCGCTTTTGATACCTATACAACTGAGGAATGTATTTCTAAAATTACCGTAATGGAAAATCAGTTGGGCAAGGACGGACTTCTTTTCGGTATTGTAGATAAGGACGGTAACGTTTTTGCCTCTAATGAGGATAAAAAGGTTTATACCTTAAATGGCATTGACCTTGCTTCTGTTGAGGATAGGGCTTTATCAATTATAAATCCGGTTGAGGATTCGGATATTGAATATATGACCTTCATTAAGAAAAATGAAATGCCCGTTACCTTAGGTGACGGCAGGGTTATAACTCATTCTGTTATTTTTTGGGAAATGGATTACTACAAAAAGATTTTCCATACAGATGCTTACGGTGAGGAAAACAGGATTTTTATAAGAGGTAACGACGGTAAAAATATTTACGTGGAGTCACAAAAATACAAGTTTATAAACAGTTTCGACTACATGGACGTTTATCCTAACGTTGAGCGCGTTAATGGTGATACGGTTTACCAAATACAAGAAAACATAAAAAACAACGTAAGCTCAGTTACGGCAATCAGGCTTGAGGGTGATGAAAACACCTACTTTATAACAGTACAGCCCATGCGAAACAATAACTGGGATTTAGTTATGGTTGTTCCAGAGCAATACGTAAGTGCTGAAACCATTGACTTTGCAAGTGCTATAGTAGATACAGCGGCGTTTTTGGCGCTTCTTATATTTTTAAGTGTTCTCTTACTTGTAATTTATATAGTAAAAAGTAAAAATAATAATCTGCTTCTTAATCAGGAAAGAGCTTACGCAAAGGCGCTTGCAGAATCTGCAGATGAAGCTAAAAATGCAAATGCAGCAAAAACAAAGTTTCTGTCGCATATGTCGCATGATATAAGAACACCTATAAACGGCATAATCGGTATGATAGGTAAGGCAGAAAAGAATATAGATAATGTAGAGGTTTTGCGCGATTGCCACAAAAAAATTAAAATGTCTGCAGAGCACCTTTTAGGTCTTATTAACGATATTCTTGATATTACCAAGCTTGAAACGGGGCTCAACGACGAAAAAGATGAGCCGTTCCCAATGAGCTGTATGCTCGATACTTGCTGCTCTATAATAAAGGGTCAGCTTGAGGGGAAGGACGTTGAATTAAAAACTAATTTTACAAACATTACACACGACAGCGTAGTGGGCAGCAAGCTTCACATTCGCCAAATTCTTCTTAATATTTTAAGCAATGCAGTAAAATATACGGATAACGGTTATATATATTTTGAATGTAACGAGGTTGGCTTTAAGGATGATGAGGCTACCTTCGAGATTTCAATTGCAGATACGGGAATAGGAATGAATGAGGATTTCCTCGAGCATATTTTTGACCCGTTCTCAAAGGATGAAAGCGACGAAAGAAAGCACCGCCTCGGCACAGGTCTTGGTATGTCTATAGTTAAAAATAATATAGATAAAATGGGCGGCAAAATAGAGGTTGAAAGCACACTCGGCTTAGGCAGTAAATTCACTGTAACGCTCACTCTTAAAACAACTGATTTAGAGGTTGTGTGCGAGGCTATGAAGCAAAAGAATTATGACTCAATAGATGTTTCCGGTATGAAGGTTATGCTTGTTGAGGACAACGACCTTAATATAGAGGTTGCCTTAATGTTCCTTGAGGACGCAGGTGTTAATGTGACCATTGCCAGAAACGGCAAGGAGGCGTTAGAAAAATTCCTTGCTTCTTCAGAGGGTGATTTTGACGTTATTCTTATGGATATTATGATGCCTGAAATGAACGGCTACGAAGCAACCGTTGCCATAAGAGAGTCAGCACACCCTGCAGCAAAGAGTATACCGATTGTTGCACAAACAGCGAATGCCTTCCAGGAGGATATTAAAAAGGTGCATGAGTCTGGTATGAACGGTCATATTTCAAAGCCTATTGATGAGGGCAACCTTCTTAAAACCCTGGCAAAATACAAAAAATCGTAAAGTAAAAAGGAGTGTGGCTTATGCTACACTCCTTCATTTATTTTCATATTGAAAAAAATATATATTTGTGGTATAATTATAGTTCAGAAGATTTGAAAGGAATTCGTCTATGATAAGACCAAGTAATCAGAGCTGTTATCTCTATTTCAAAGAATGCACAAAAGATTTTGGCGCATATAACGTAATTGAAAATTACGGTAATATGATTACCCGAAAAAAATTCTTAAAAGACGTAGATGCCATTGCAGGCTATCTTGATAAAAATAATATTAAAAGGGGAGACGTTGTAACCATCTTTCTCCCTAATATTCCGCAGTGCTTTGCGGCGTTTTATGCTGTAAATAAGATTGGTGCTATTGCCAATATTGTTCACCCGTTAATGACTCCTAATATTTTAGAGGAAATTCTTGAAACAACAAAATCAAAAGCAATTTTTGTTTACGATATGATTATGGAGCCTTGCAAAAGCGTGCTCGACAAATTTGACGGTATTACAATTGTCTGCAGTACCTCCGACTACGTAAGCACAGTTGCTAAGCCTGTTTTCAAGGTGTTTGAAAAGGTAAAGGTGAAGGCGGAAATTAACAATCAAAGAAAAATTTCTTATAATACCGTTACGCACTTAAGCTTTATAACCAAGGCTGTGCAGAATAACGGTGAGGATACCGCTGTTTACCTCCACGGTGGCGGTACTACGGGGAAAAGCAAGACGATTTGTCTTTCCTCCAACAACCTTAATGCTCTTGCATTCAAATTAAGCTTTTTGGATTCACCACACAGACCGGGTGAAGAATTCTCACTTGCGGTTTTACCGCTTTTCCATGCCTTCGGTTTGGGTGTTGTTGTTCATTTCAGTATGTGTGCAGGTTTTACAATTATTGGTATGCCGCAATTCTCACCTGAAAAAGCAAATAAATATATGAAAAAATATAACGTCACCTATATTGTAGGTGTGCCTAATATGTTTAAAAAGATGTATGAGGCATCTAACTTTGAGGGTGAGCACCTTAAAAATCTTCGTCTGCTTTGGGCTGGCGGTGATATGGTAAGCGAAAGCTTCTTAAACGAGTTCAACTCTGTTTTACAAAAATGGGGTAGTAAGGGTAAGCTTTTAAGAGGCTACGGCCTTACAGAGGTTTCCTCCGTTTGTACTGCAAACGTTGCAGGTGCTTATAAAGAGAATTCAATCGGTCGTCCGCTTGCTGAGCTGCGAGTAGAAATTTGGGATGACAGACATAAAAAATTACCGCCGAATACAATTGGTGAAATTGTTGTAAGCGGTGATACCGTTATGAATTGTTATCTTGATAAAAGTGACGACTGCTTCCATTATGACCGCAAGGGTAATAAATGGGTGCTTACTGGCGACCTCGGTTATATGGATGAGGACGGCTATCTCTTCTTTACCGGAAGAAAAAAGAGAATGATTATTATTTCAGGCTACAACGTTTACCCGAATGATATAGAAAGCGAGGTCCTTAAGCTCGACTATATTAGTGAAGCTTGCGCTGTACAAGGCTATATAGATGCCAAACCGGTTATAAGACTTTTCGTTTCTCTTAATAATCCTGATATGAATCACGACGAGGTTACAAAGCTCTTAAAGGAGTACTGTGCAAAGACCTTAGAAAAATTTGCACAGCCATCCACAATTACAATTATGGATAAATTGCCGAGAACGCAAATGGCAAAAATCGACTTTATGAAGCTTACAGATACACCTCCTGCACCGCAGCCTACAAAAAAGGAGCTGCGTGAGGAGCGTCGTGAGGAAAGAAGAGCTCAAAAGGAATACAACGAAAAAAATAACGTTAAAGATTAAAAACAAAGGCTGTAAAACTGTTCGTTTTACAGCCTCTTTTTTAATTGAGTATATAAACCGCTAAATTAAGCGCACCTGCAAAGGCAAGCCAAAGTATATAAGGAATATTTAAATAAGCGGCAGTCTTGTTTATTTTAAAGTATTTTAAGGTGTAGGCTATAACAAGTAAAAGTAAAACTAAAAGCCACAAAAATGCAATCAGATATAAACCGAATGAGAAGAATATAAATGGCCAACAAAAATTGAAAAATAAGCTTGCGTAGTAGGTTGTTAAAGAGCTTTTCTTTTTTGTTGCATTGTAGGGAGTTGTTTCAATTAAATAAGCTGCAATTCCCATAAGCACGTAAAGAATTGTCCACGTCACAGGAAAAAGCCATGAGGGAGGCATAAAGCTCGGCTTGTTTACAGTGCTCATAAATTCATCTGTTGCGCTTCGTGTAAGCAGTCCTGCAGCAATGCCTGTCGCAAGAGGAATTGCAAGATTTTTAAAAAGCAGCTTTAAGTCGAATTTTTCTTTTAAGCTTTTTAAAAAGTTCATACTATCACCAACCTTGTTTAAGTAGTATATAGTATTCATTTATACGGCTTGTATATGCAAAAGAGAATGTAAAAAGCGCAGACCACGTTTTTGCGGTCTGCGCTTTTAATCAGAATTCTGAGAATGGGGTGGAAATTCTGCTTAGCCTGAAGTTTATTGCTTCGCGCGAGCGGTTAAAGCGGTAAATACTGAAAACAAGGCCTATACCAATGTAAAGGCAGAGTGTACTTGAGCCACCTGCGCTGAAGAATGGTAACGTAATACCGATAACGGGGAGCATCATTAAGCACATACCTATGTTAATAAGCACCTGTGCGGTAATCATAGTTGCCATTCCGTAACAGAAAATTTGTGTTGAGAAATCTCTTGTATGCTTTGCTGTTTTTATAATTTTGTAGACTATCAAGAACAACAACGCCAAGGTTAGAACACAGCCGAAAAAGCCTGTTTCTTCACCTATTGCTGAAAAAATCATATCGTTTTCACGTTCGGGAACAAAGCCGCCTTGTGTGTATACGCCCTTTAAATATCCTTTTCCCCAAAAGCCGCCTGAGCCGAGTGCATTTAAGCCGATTAGCTGCTGGAAGCTTTCGTTAGGGTATTGCTCGGGTCTGAAAAGTGCCAGGAATCTTTTTTGCTGGTATTCACTGAAAACGTACATCCAAACAAGCGGTGAAACAGACAAAAGCAAAGCACCGCCGCAAGCAAAATAACCCCAGTGAAGTCCCGCAAAGAAGAGCATGCCAATTGTCATAACAATGAAAACAAGCGCTGAACCCATATCACCTGTAAGAACAACAAGTATAATCGGAATTGCAGCGTGTACGCCCAACAGCATAACAGAGGAAAGCTTGTTTATTTTATCTCTTAAAAGCTCAAGGTGCATAGAAAAGGTTATAAGGAAACCTATTTTAACAAGCTCGGAGGTCTGAAAGTAAACTTCACCGATTTTAAGCCAGCACTTTGAGTCAGGTCTCGCATCAGGAGCAGCACCAAAAATAAGCGTAATAATCATTAGCACTATACAAATGCCGCCGATTATGGGCCATAGCTTCATAACGAATTCGTAGTCTATTGCAGAAATTATAAGCGTGCCTATAATACCTGCGACAGCCGCAATAATCATAACAACGGCGTCACGGTCAATTACCTGACCATCCTCAAGACGAAACCTTGTAGCGCTAAAAACCATTAACGCACCAAAAACAGAGGTAATTATAATTAAAAGCAATAACGGTTTGTCCGTTTCCTGAATAAATCTTTTTGTAACAGAAAAAAACTTTTTCAAACCCTTGCCCCCTTGATTTTATTTAAGAATATTGTTATTATACATATATTCGGATATTATTTCAAGTGGGGTAAGCGTTAAAATTATGGTAAGAGTAGAAGTAAATAGCCTCGAGGAAACAATGGAATACGCAAAAAAACTCGGTAGCACCTTAAAGGGTGGCGAGGTAATTGCATATTTTGGCGGCTTGGGTATGGGTAAAACAACCTTTACTGCAGGTCTTTGTGAGGGTATGGGAATAAAAGCAGAGGTTTCAAGCCCTACCTTTGCTCTTGTTAATGAATATGGTAGCGCAAAAAAGCTTTACCATTTTGATATGTACAGAATTACTACCTTTGATGATTTATGCTCAACAGGCTTTTTCGATTATCTTGATACCAATGCGGTGCTTGCTATTGAGTGGAGTGAAAATATTGAAAATGCCTTACCCGAAAATTATATCAGAATTGAAATTGAACACGGCAATGATGAAAACAGCCGTATTTTTAAATTAAGTGGAGAAAAAGCTTATGAAGATTCTTGGTGTTGAAAGCTCTGCAACAAGTGCTTCTGCCGCTATAGTAGAAAATGGCAAGGTTATTGCGTGCGAAGCCTCTAACACGGGGCTGACACACAGTCAAACGCTTTTGCCAATGGTGGAAAGCACGTTGAAAAAAGCGGCGGCTACGTTAAGTGATATTGATTACCTTGCCGTTTCAAACGGTCCGGGCTCCTTTACGGGTATAAGAATAGGTGTTTCATTGGTAAAGGGTATGGCAGACCCGTTAAATAAAAGCTGCGTTGCGGTTTCTACCTTAGAGGCAATAGCAAAGCCGCTCGAAAATACGGGCGTTATTGCCGCTTCTGTTATGGATGCACGCTGCAATCAGGTTTACTGTGCTTTATTTGACTGTGAAGGCGCCAAAATGAGCCGCTTAACAGAGGATGAAGCAATTTCCATTGACGAGCTTACAGAATGCCTTAAAGCGCAAAAAAAGCGCATAGTTTTAATAGGTGACGGCGCAAACGTATGCTATAATAAAATGAAGGACGAGCTGAGCAATATTACAATTGCTTCGGCGGCTATTCGTTATCAGTCAGCATCCTCGGTAGCGCTTATTGCAGAGGACTTGATTCTTGAAGATGAAAGCAATGCAATAAAAGCAGAGGCTTTAGTGCCTGAATATTTAAGACTTTCCCAAGCGGAAATGGAATTAAAAAAGAAACAAGAAAACAAATAATTTGAAAGAGGGATTTTAAAATGATAGCTATTGCATCAGACCACGCAGGTTTTCCGTTAAAGGAAGAAATTAAAAAGTTTTTAGAAGAAAAAAACATAGAGTTTATTGATTGCGGTGCACATTCAACCGATTCGGTAGATTATGCAAAATTTGCGCAGACAGCTTGTCTTAAGGTGACGGAGGGTGTTGCAGAAAAAGCAATTCTTTGTTGCGGTACAGGAATTGGTATTTCAATGGCTGCAAATAAGGTTAAAGGTATCAGAGCAGCTTGCTGTTCGGATTATTTCAGTGCAAAATTCACTCGACTTCATAATGATGCAAACGTGCTTTGTATGGGTGCAAGAGTTATAGGTGGTGGCGCAGCTTGTGAGCTGGTAGACGTATTCCTTTCAACAGAGTTTGAAGGCGGCAGACACCAAAGAAGAGTAGACCAGATTATGGCTATTGAGCAGGGCGAAATTCTTTAAATTTTATATAGGTTGAATTTATTAAAAGAGGGGTATTCTGCGGTAAAAAAGAAGAAAGAGGTTTTTTTATGCAAAGACAAAAATTGAAAACCACAATAATCTCAGCTATGTTTGCTGCGTTAATTTGCGTGGCTACTATGGTTGTGAAAATACCCACACCTCTTAACGGGTACGTGAATTTGGGCGATTGTCTTGTTCTTGTTGCAGCGTTTACCTTGCCTTGCGGATACGGTTTTTTAGCAGCAGGAATCGGTTCTTGCCTTGCAGACATCCTTTCGGGTTACACAGCTTATGCACCGGCAACGTTTGTTATAAAAGGCTTAATGGTGCTTGTAGTTTTTTTAGTAGCAAAGCTTTTAAAAACACGCAAAAAGAGCCTTATGGTACTGGTATCAGGAGTTTTAGCTGAGCTTACAATGGTAGCGGGCTACTATGTTTTTGAGGGCTTTTTGTACGGCTTTTCTGCCTCCCTTGCAAATATACCCATGAATTTGCTTCAGGGTGCAGTAGGACTTTTACTTGCAGTTATTTTGTTAAGAGTTTTAAAGAATAAGCTGAATTAATTAATCGAAATAAAACAGGCTATTGCTTTCGCAATAGCCTGTTTTTGTTTTTTTATTCTGCCGTTTGAATAGCTCTTTCAAGCCAGGTAACACCAATATCCATTGCAGCCCAAAGACCTTTTGCTTCAGTTTTTTTAACAATTGCCTGCATTGGGTTCACAGTAGGGTCGGTATTGAAAAGCTGAACTGTAACCTTGTCAGCTATTTGAACGCCGTGAACCTCGTGAGAATCTGCAATAGAAATCATAAGCACGAATGGGTCGTTCATATCACCATAGTAAATGGTGTTACCCTTACGAACAAGTGGCTTACCCTTATAAGTAAGAAAGCTTGCTTCAGTTTTAGCCAAATTAAACACTCCTTATTTTTTGAAGCGGATTAACCGTTAAGATATGCCTTAAGAAGTGCTTGTAAAAGCTCGTCTCTGTCTATCTTACGAATTAAGCTTCTTGCGTTGTTGTGCGTTGTAATGTAGGTTGGGTCCTCGGACAAAATGTAACCTACAAGTTGGCTGGTAGGGTTATAACCCTTTTCTACAAGTGCATTGTAAACAGAAACAAGAATTTCTCTCATCTCTTTTTCATGCTCATCTCTAATGGCAAATTGGATTGTTTTATCTGTCATAAGAACACCTCCCAATTATTTTATAAGTCTATTATAAACTATGCATAACAAAAATACAACAGTATTTTTTTAAGAAATTTCGACATTTCTATTAATTATTTTTTAAGAGAAACGTTTATGTCTGCAAGATTTTCCAGAATGCTGTCTATCCAGCCCTGAACCTCTTCCATTTCAAGAGTTCTTTCTTTAGATGAGAAGATGAATCTTACAGCAATGCTCTTAACGCCATCCTTTTCAAAGGTATCAATAACGTTAACGCTTGTAAGCTCTGTAAGTCCAAGCTTGTTCCAGCATTCCTGGAGCTGAGAGAATTTAGCTCCGCAAGAAATATCGAGCGATAAGTCGTAGTAGGTGGACTGTTGTGTGGACGGCTCTGCGAAATCAATGTTGTTGTTTGAAACAGCAATTAAATCGTCAACGTCTATTTCAATGCAAACAGCCTTGCCTGTTTTATCAAGCTTTGCAAGCACAGCAGGGTGGAGTGTGTGAACAACACCAACACAAGCGTTTCCTAAGCGGATTTCCGCTGTGTTTTTAGGGTGCTCGTAAGCGTGAGCAGGTGCAACCTTGTTGAATTCAGGTGCGTCGTGCTTAATAGCAAGCAAGAGTGTGTTAACTATATTAAGCGCTTTAAAATATAAATCCTTTTCAGCAGCCTTTTTATCAAAAAGAACTATGCCTAAGGCTCTCTTTTCGTTTGCAGTACCGTCTGACTTTAAGCCCTTAACTACTCTGCCTATTTCAAAAATACCAAAGGTCTCCTTAAAATCCTTGTTATCTGAAACAGCTGTTAAAAGTGTAGGAATCATAGAATTACGAATTGTGCCGTTGTCAGAGCTTTCAATGTTAAGAACCTTAACGTTGTCCTCGACCTCAATTCCTAATTTTTTATATCTTCTTACGTCACCCCATATATAAGAGTGTACCTCGTGAAGATTGTAGTGCTTAACTAAAATATCCTTAATTTCATTGCTCTGTGCACGAACAGCTGTGCTTCTGACAGGCTTTAAAGGACTCTTTGTTGTAATAATACTGAAGTTGTCGTAGCCGTAAATACGGGTAATTTCTTCAATAATATCTGCCTTTATTGTAACGTCCTTTGTAGCACGCCATGACGGAACCTTAATGTGGAAGCTGTCACCGTTCATAGTAACCTCAAAGCCGAGGCTCTTTAAGGTTGTGTTAATTCTTTCTGTAGAAATATCAATACCCGTATATTTATCAACGTAGGATTTGTTAAAGTCAATTTCGATTTCAGGGTATTTTTTTGTGTATTCGTCGGTTAACTGTGAAGCAACGCGAGCGCCCTTGTCAATATCCTGTAAAAGGTAGGCAAATCTTTTTGCTGCTGTTACGGTCATTTCAGGGTCAAGCATTTTTTCATACCTTGCAGAAGCATCTGTACGAAGACCGAGTCTTGAGGATGATTTGCGTACAGAAACACCGTCGAAGTTAGCGCACTCAAGAACAACTGAGTTTGTAGTTCCTACAATTTCGGAGTCGAGGCCACCCATAATACCTGCAATAGCAACAGGAGTAGTAGCGTTCTTAATTAAGAGTGTGTCTGTTGTAATCTCTCTTTCTGTGTTATCAAGAGTAGTGAATTTGCAGTTTTCTTCAGGTGTACCAATTTTAATTTCGTCTATTTTGTTGCCGTCAAATGCGTGAGTGGGCTGACCCATTTCAAGCATAATGTAGTTTGTAAGGTCGGCAAGAAGGTTAATACCGCGCATGCCGCAGTAGTAAAGGCGGATTTGTAATGAAAGGGGACTAACGTTTTTAGTAATGTTATTCATTTTAACGCAGGAGTAACGGTAAACTAAGTCGGGTCTTTCAACGGTAACCTTGATTTTTTCATTGCCGTCATAAGCTAAATCTGAAAGCTTAAGGGGCTTTAATTCTCTGCCTGCAAGTGCAGAAAATTCACGGGCAATACCGTAATGACCCCAAAGGTCAGGACGGTTTGTAAGTGATTTGTTATCTACCTCAAAAATAATATCGTCAATCGGGTAAATTTCTTTTAAATCCGTACCGTTAGGAACGTCTACGTCAATTTCCATAAGTCCTGATTTATCATCAGAAAGACCAAGCTCGAAAGCAGAGCAGCACATACCCTCAGACTCAAAGCCTGCAACGGTAGCCTTAGTAATATCACCTGCAGGAACCTTACCGCCTGCCTTAACAAAGGCAATTTTCATGTTTTCTCTTACGTTAGGTGCACCGCAAACAACGTCGTAAACTCTGTCGCCGCCGTCAACCTTAAGAAGATGAAGCTTTTTTGAGTTAGGGTGATTTTCAATAGAAAGAATTTCACCAACTACTACGTTTTGAATATCTTCACCTTTTACAATAATATCCTCAACCTCTGCGGTGGCAAGGGTAAAGCTTTCTATAAGCTTTTTTACGTCAAGACCGGAAAGGTCAACGTATTCTTTAATCCAGTTAATTGAAACAAACATTATTTACCCTCCTCCTCGTCGTCAATAAAGGTTCTGTTTGTGAATTGTGAAAGAGCCTTTAAATTACAGCTGTTGAACACGCGGATATCTTTAATTCCGTAGCGCATCATAGCAAGTCTTGTAAGACCAAGACCAAAAGCAAAGCCTGTGTATTCCTCAGGGTCAATTCCGCCCATAGATAAAACGTTAGGGTGAATCATACCGCAAGGGCAAAGCTCAAGCCAGCCTGAGCCCTTACAGGAAGGACAGCCGTCGCCGCCGCAAATAAGGCATTGAATATCAAGCTCGAAGCCGGGCTCAACAAATGGGAAAAATCCGGGTCTTAAACGAACGGTAATATCACGGTTGAAAACCTCTGAAAGCATAGTTTTCATAAAGTAAATAAGGTTAGAAATAGAAATATCCTTATCTACCATAATACCCTCCATCTGGAAGAAGGTGTTTTCGTGACAAGCGTCAATTTTTTCGTTTCTGAAGCATCTGCCGGGGAAAATAACACGAATCGGTCTGTTATTTTCAAGCTCCTTCTTATACTTAATAAGAATAGCATTCTGTGCGGCAGAGGTATGTGTTTTTAAAAGCTGGTTTGAGCTTAAATAGTACGTATCCTGCATATCGCGGGCAGGGTGGTGCTTAGGAATGTTGAGTGCCTCGAAGCAGTGGTAATCGTCAACGATTTCGTCGTAATCCTCAATAGAGAAGCCCATACCTGCAAAAATATCCTCAACCTCTCTTTGAACAAGAGTAATAGGATGGTAGGAGCCTTTATCCTCGTTAAGCGGGAATGAAACATCGTAGTCCTCAGCAGAGTTTATAAGAGCCTCTTCCTCAGCTTTTTTGATTTCTTCATTTTTATCAGCAAGTGTTTTTTCAATGAATTGCTTTACTTCATTTATAATCTGACCTGCTTCCTTCTTTTGCTCGTTAGGAATATTTCTTAACTCGCTCATAAGAGAGGTAATAGGACCCTTTTTGCCGAGAAATTCAATTCTTAATTGTTCAAGCTCAGCAGAGGATGAGGCACTATTAACCTTTTGTGTGAATTGTTGCTTTAAAGCGTTTGCGTTTTCAAGCATTTTTTACAACTACCTTTCTTTCAGATGTATATCAGGGCGTCGGGCAAAAAAAATAAAGCCCTCATCCCCACAAAGGGACGAAGACAGCTCCGCGGTACCACCCTTATTTTTGCATAGCAAACTCTCTCTTGTAATATAACGGTTACACCCGTTACGACCTACTACATATTTCAGCCGTACCACTCCCAAGTGAACTTCAAAAGGGTTTTATGAAAATGCTCTCAGCAGCCGCATTTTTCTCTGTACACAAAAAGACCTTTTTACTCTCTTGCTCATAGTGTTTAGAATATTTTAGCATAAGCTTATTTAAATTTCAATACAATTTTAAAATTATTCAATTGTTTCTGTTATAGGCATTGACGCAACCGCGTTGAGGTCAGAGCCTGCTCTTTTGCCGCTTAAAAATTCATAGTAACCCTGTGCACCTACCATTGCGGCGTTATCACCGCAATATTTTAATTCAGGCATAAAAAGCTTAAAGCCGTTATTTTCGCAAGCCTCTGACATCTTTTTTCTGAGGCGTGAATTAGCGGAAACACCGCCTGCCAAGACTATTTGCTGTACGCCGTAATCCTTAGCAGCAGCAATAGTATTTTTAACAAGTATATCCGTAACGGTTTTTATAAACGAAGCGCCTAAATCCTCGGGGCTTACCTCTTCACCCTTTTGTGAAGCGTTATGTACTAAATTAACAGCAAAGGTCTTAAGACCCGAAAAACTGAAATCATACTTACCTGTTGAAAGGTGAGGGGTAGGAAACTTGTATTTGTTTTCGTCACCGTTTTGTGAGATTTTATCTAAATTAACACCGCCCGGGTAGGGAAGACCTACAGTTCTTGCAGCCTTATCCATTGCTTCACCTGCGGCGTCGTCACGTGTTCTGCCTATTACCTCGAATTCCGTGTAGCTTTTAACGTTTACAATGTGACTGTGTCCGCCTGAAACAACAAGCGCTAAAAACGGAGGCTTTAATTCCTCAAAGCTTAAATAGTTTGCGGCAATGTGAGACCTTAAGTGGTGTACGGGTACTAAAGGCTTGTTTGTTGCAGCGGCAAGTCCTTTTGCGTAATTAACACCAACTAAAAGTGCGCCAATAAGACCGGGTGCATAGGTTACGGCAACAGCATCAATATCCTCTAAGCTGCAGCCTGCTTCACTTAAAGCGTTTTTTACAACACCGCTTATGGCTTCAACGTGTCTGCGTGAAGCTATTTCAGGCACAACACCGCCGTAAATTTTATGCTCCTCAACCTGACTTGCAACAATATTTGAAAGGACGTGTCTTCCGTTCTCCACAACTGCTGCTGCAGTTTCATCACACGAGCTTTCTATGCTTAAAATTTTCATTTGGATTCTCCTAAATATTTGGTGTAGATAACAGCATCCTCTTTTGGCTGCTCATAAAAATTTTTGCGAATGCCTACGTTTTTAAAGCCGACTTTTTCATAAAGGGCACGTGCAGGAGTATTGCTTACCCTTACCTCTAAAGTAACAAGGGAGCAGCCTTCCTCTTCTGCAACGGTTACTAAATGCCTTAAAAGTGCTTCACCGATTCCAAATCCGCGGTAATTATAAAAAACCGCAATATTATCAACGTAAACCTCGCCCAATACGTTGTTTGCGCCAATGTAGCCCGAAACCTCATTTTTTGTTATTGCTACAAAAAATCTTGCATTGTCCTTTTCTAATTCCGCTCTTAATGCATTTTCACTCCAGGGGGTAGAAAAACATTGCTTTTCAAGTAATGCCAAATCCTTCAGGTGAGCTTCATTCATTGGTGAAATTTTAATATCATCTATCATTTTGCATCATACCAGGTTTTTCCGCAATTTACGTCTGCAGTAAACGGCACAGACATTTTTACGGCGTTTTCCATTTCTTGCTTTAATAAAGCGGCAACCGCTTTTTGCTTGCTTTCGGGTGCCTCAATAATCAATTCGTCGTGCACCTGCATAATTAAATGTGCTTCAGGTATTTCTGCTTTCAGTCTTTCCCATACCTTTATCATAGCAATTTTAATAATATCGGCAGCGGTGCCTTGAATAGGCATATTCATAGCAACTCTTTCACCAAAATTACGAAGATTTGCATTGGAGGAGGTAAGCTCGGGTAAATATCTTCTTCTGCCAAAAACAGTTTCGGCATATCCCTTGCTTTTTGCATCTGATTTGCATTTTTCCATAAAAGCGGCAACACCCGAATAATTTGCAAGATAGCTTTTTATATAACGGTCAGCTTCTTGTACTGAGGTGCCAATATCGTTAGAAAGGCTGAAAGCGCCAATTCCGTAAACTATGCCAAAGTTTACAGCCTTTGCTTTTCTTCTGTCATCATCTGAAACCTCGTTCATAGGTACGGAAAATACCTGCGAAGCCGTTGCTGTGTGAATATCAAGGTTTTCAATAAAGGCGTTTTTCATTATTTCGTCCTCTGCCATAGCAGCAAGCACACGAAGCTCAATTTGTGAGTAGTCGGCATCAACCAGCACAAAGCCTTCCTTTGCATTGAAAAATCTGCGTAATTCTCTGCCTAATTCGGTTCTCACAGGAATGTTTTGCAGGTTAGGCTCAGTAGAGGAAATTCTTCCCGTACGTGTTTCCGTCTGATTTAAGGTAGAGTGAATTCTTCCGTCGTTGTCTATAACCTTTAAAAGTCCGTCACAGTAGGTAGACTTTAATTTGGAGAGTGTTCTGTATTCAAGAATTTCAGGAATAATAGGGTGCTTATCCTTTAAAAACTCAAGCACCTCTGCATTTGTAGAATAGCCGTTTTTAGTTTTCTTTTGGTGGGGAAGGTTAAGCTTATCCTCAGAAAACAGCACATCACCTAATTGCTTGGGGGAGTTAACGTTAAACTCGCAGCCTGCAAGAGCGTAGATATTTCCTAATTTAACCTCTATTATATTTGCTAATTTTTCACCGTAAGAAACAATGCCCTCTCTGTCTACTGAGAAGCCCTCGCGCTCCATAGCTGCAAGCACTCTTGCAAGAGGAATTTCTATTTCATAAAGCAGCTTTTCCTGATTGTTTTCAGTAATGGCACTCATAAGCTTTAAGGAGAGCGCTTCCATTACCGCAGCGCTTTTTATGTTTTCTTTTTCATCTTGGAATAAATCGCACAGTTCTTCATTATCTGGTTTGATTTTGACCTTTTCAAGCCCGTAGACCTCACTCAGGGCAGCTACGCTGTAGTCTGATGAATTCGGGTTTAATAAATATGCCGCTAAGGAGGTGTCGAGCTTTATTCCTTTAGCATCAAAACCGTTTATTTCGCAAAAAGCAAACAAATGCTTTGCGTTGTCGGTGTATTTTTCAATTTGCTCGCAGCATAAAAGCTCTTTTGCAAAGCTCATAAACATAAAGTCTGTGTTGTTTACAATTGCAACGCCCTTGTCTGTTTTAAAAAAGAAGAATTCAATTCCGCCGTCGTTGTAGCTCGTTATAAAATATGCCTTGCCGTTATTTTTTAATTCTGCTAAAAATGAATCGTAATCATCTACAACGTAAGCCTCTATTTCTTTTGCTGCGGTTGCTACGGCTTCATCTGATTCCTCGTCTAAATTAAAGCGTTTAATGTGCTTGAACATTTCTAAGGAGGCAAAAAGCCTTTTAGCCTTCTCCTTATCTGCAGGCTTGATTCTGTAATCGTCTAAGGCTGTGCTTATAGGTGCCTCAAGACAAATTGTACCTAAGGTTTTACTCAAAAATGCACTTTCTTTGGATGCCTCAAGCTTAGCCTTTGTGCCTGCCTTAATGTCAAGTGCTTCTAAATTTTCGTAGATGCTTTCAATAGATTGAAACGTGCTTATAAGGTCAATAGCGCCCTTCGGACCAATGCCTGCAACACCGGGAATATTATCTGAAGAGTCACCTTGAATTGCTTTAATATCTATAAGCTGCTCGGGCGTTACGGAGTATTCCTCCTTGATTTTTGCAACGTCGTAAACAGTTGAAACAGGCTGACCTGCTTTTGTAGATGCTAAAACAACGTTTACGTTTTCACGTACTAATTGTAAGGAGTCACGGTCACCCGTTGCAATATAGCAAAAATCATCCTTGCCGCAGGCAGCGGAAATTGTACCTAAAATATCATCTGCCTCGTAGCCCTCTTTTTCAACTACGGTGTAGCCTAAAACAGTGAGTAATTCCTTTAAGGGGGCAAATTGCTCGACTAACTCTCTTGGAGCAGGCTTTCTGCCGGCCTTGTAATCTGCATACATTTTATGGCGAAAAGTGGGTGCTTTTAAGTCAAAGGCGATAGCTACAGCCTCCGGCTCAAAATTTGAAAGCAGGGAAAGGAAGATATTTAAAAAGCCGTAAATACCGTTAGTGTATCTGCCGTCCTTTGTGGAAAGAAGCCTTACACCGTAATATGCTCTGTTTAATATTGAGTTTCCGTCAATAACAAGTATTTTCATAAATTCTCACCTTAACGTTTCTAATGTAACAAAATGGTATCCGTTTTGTGAAAGATAGTTTTCCTCGCACATTGTTCTTAAGCAGCCGAGTGCGGCAATATCCTTTTCTCTTCCGGGGATTTTTACCTTTATTCCGGTTTGCTTTTCAATGAATTTGTCAAGCCCGTACATAGCAGCAACACCACCGCAAAGGAAAATTCCGTCATCTGTAATATCGTTTACCAACTCAGGGGGAGTAGCCTCCAGCACCTCGGTTATTACCTTGCAAATATCCTCTATGCATTCCCTTATTGCAAAGTGAATTTCTTCTGCGGTAACCTCAAAAAACATTGGCATACCGTCAGTCATATCTTTACCCTTGGAAATAGCAACTATGCTTTCGTCGCGGATTTCAGCACCGCCTAAGATTATTTTTAATTCCTCAGCGGTAAGCTTACCAACGGCGACGCCACGGTTGTCCTTTAAGTGAGTTTTTATTTTTTTATCCATATCGTTGCCGCCGATTTTTGCACTTTTAGCAACGGCAACACTACCCATGGTAATAACGGCGACACTTGTTGTGCCTGCGCCTACGTTTACAATCATAGTGCCGTAGGGCTTGTCGAGCATAACACCCGTGCCAAGGGCAGCAGCAAGCGGCTCTTCAATTAAAACAGCTCTGCCTGCACCTGCGTTTAAAATACATTCAAGTATATTACGCTTCTCAAGGTTTGTAAGACCTGCAGGCATTGTAGCGGCAACAGTAGGCTTAAATATTTTGTTTTTACAAATTTTTTCAATAAAGCTTTTTAAAAGCAGTTTACTGTTTTCTAAGTTGGAAATACCGCCAGAAAGGAGTGGCCTTACTAATTTTATGGCATCAGGACATCTTCCGGTCATAGAGAGAGCTTCCTTACCGGATGCCAATACCTTGCCTGTTTCACGCTCTAACGCTAAAACTGCAGGCTCGCACAAAACAATGCCCTTACCCTCAATTGCAGCGGTAACGTTTCCCGTGCCAATATCTAAACCGATTTTAAGACCTACCATTGTAACACCACACCTTCTGTTTGTTTTTTTCACACATAAAGCAATTATACACCTATTATAAAGATTTGTAAATATATATAATATAATAAAAAACTACTAATCCTTAAGCGGATTAGCAGTTTTTGTTTTTCATTCAAAAATCAGTCCTGAGCCTTTTCGTTATCTGCTGCCTTCGATTCTTCAACAGCCTTGTTTGTGCCCTTTGTTACCGTGTTTGTAACACCGCCCGAAACGTAAGCCTTGCCGCATTCAGGGCAAATACTTGTGTGAATTGTTACACTCTGACTTACAACCTTACGGTCTTCTCTGCGAGCCTTTGCCTGCTCTCTTGAAACGTGCTCGTATTCGTGACTTCTTACCTTTGCAGCAGCCTGCTCAGGGGCTATGTGCGCCGCAGTTTTAAAAGAAACACCCGGGTCGTCTGAGCCGTCCTGATATTTTCTTTCGGCACAGGTTTTGCATTCACTGTCCTCCATAACCTCTTGCGGAGTTTTAGCCGCATCCGGTTTTTTGAGCAGCTGAAGCTCTTCTTCGTTTAAGTGCTTCATTTTGGTTTGGTTTGCAAGTCCGTTTACGCTGCCTTCAAAGTGGCTCGATTTGCTGAATCCACCGTAATTGGAAGCGCTTGCATGAGCTGTTTCTGCAGCGGATTTTACCGGGATAGCTGCACGAGCTACCGCTTCTGCCTCAGTAGCAGCGGAAACGCCTCTTAAATATGACTCATTGTTGTTGTAATAGGTTGAATAACCAAGTACACCATTAAGCATAAAACCATCCCTTTCGTAGCCTTTTTCTTTATTTTACCAATTTTAATGAAAAAAGTCAATTGCACTATATTTATAGTTTGTTGACTAAATTTGTAATTTTTGGTATTATCACACTAAGTTGACGGAAATATTCCGAAATGGTTTTTTAAAACAGCTTTCCGCCGACTAAAGCTGAAAGGTGGTTGTATTATGGCAGGTGTGCAGAATTCTAAGCTTAAATTACTTGTGCTTGCAGATATTTTTGAAAAGCAGACTGACGAGGAAAACCCGCTCAACGCAACAGAGCTTAGCGAAAAGCTTCAAAATTCAGGTATTCCTGCAGAAAGAAAATCTGTTTATAAGGATATTGAGGTCTTACGAGAGTTCGGCTACGACATAATAAAATCAAGCGACAGAGGTAACGCAGGTTATTTTCTCGGGGAAAGGAAATTCCAAGAGGCGGAAATACGTCTTATTTCGGATGCTGTGCAGGCGGCGAATTTTATTTCTGCAAACAAAACAGCAGAGCTTGTAAATAAGCTTGAAAGCTTTTTGAGTGAAAAGCAGTCAAGAGTGCTGCATTCTCAGGTTTACGTTGAAAAAAGACCGAAAACCTCCAACGAGAGAATTTACTACACAATAAGTGAGTTGGACAAGGCGATAAATAATAATCTCAAGGTGGAAATTGTTTATCAAAAAAGAAAAATTACCGAGGAGTTCAAAACGGCAACTGAGGAAAAGCTTCACAAGGTAAGCCCTTATGCTCTTATATGGTCAAACGACAGCTATTACCTGATTTGCAATAATGAAAAGTACGACAACCTAATGCACGTAAGAATCGACCGTATAAGCTCTGTTACCGTAACAAAAGAAAAGGCACGTCATTTTTCCGAGGTTTCTAACTATACAAACAAGTTTGATGCGGCAGATTATGCAAATAAATCGTTTAATATGTTCAGCGGTGAGCCTAAGCCTGTGCAGCTTATTTGCAATAACGACCTGCTCGACGTAATGCTTGACAGATTCGGCAAAAGCGTTAAAATTCAAAAAAATGATGATGCTTCGTTTGTTTTGAAAACTAATGCAGCAGTAAGCAACGGTCTTGTTGCCTGGATTTTACAATTCGGCAGCAGGGTAAAGGTTAAGGCTCCTAACGATTTGATTTATGAAATCAAAAAAGCGGCAGAGGAAACCTATAAGCTTTACGATTAACTATTTTGAAACAAATACACTACAAGTTTGATAAAAGTGCAAAATTTTACAAAAAAATGTCATTTTTGTGCAAAATATAATCACTTGCAAAAAGTTGCTTTAAAATCGAAATTATTTGTGCTAAAATTAGCAATGTTGAAACGGTTCTCACACCAATCGTTTCGACGGGGTTTTAAACCAAGGGGGAGGAATATTAAATTTTTTAATGTTCCAAAAATTCACAGAGTCAGGTTCGGCACTGTTAAGTGCTTTCGCTTCTTCCTGATTCTGTGTTTTTTTGTTTTTTCGTTGAAATTTGTCGGAATATGCTGTATTATGTTGTTGACAAATTCATTGGTAGGCAGGAGAAAATTTGAAAACGTTTATAAAATTCTTAGCCCTGCTTCTGTGCTTTTTGTTTTTCCTTGCGGGCTGTAAGGGGAACGAAAGCCGGGCGGTTGAAACAAACGAAAAGATAATTGCTGTTAAAGCAAACTCACTTGAGGCAGAAGCTGCACAGACGGCTTTTAATGATGCAAAGGAAATAAAAACCCTTTCCACAGAAGATGCTGCGGTTGCTGCTGTTGAAAATGAAGAGGCAGACTACGTTGTTCTTGATGAATTTTCAGCTCAGCTTTACGTTGATTCAAAAAGGAAGGTTGAGATTGTAAAGTCTTTGGGCTTTACAACGGATTTTTGTGCATATTTTAACAAGGATGATGAGCTTGTAAAGCGCTTTAACTCGGCGCTGTTAGAGTGCATTGAGTCCGGTGAGATTGAAAGAATTAAAGCTTCGTACAAATCGGGCAACGGCGGTGCGCTTGTGCTTGATGCTTTAAGTGATACGGCTTCTACGCTCACCGTAGGCGTTTCAATAACGGGGGCGCCTTTTTGCGATTTAGACGAAAACGGCAACGTTATTGGTATAGACGTTGATATTGCATCTCTTATTGCAAACCGAATGGGCTGCAAAATTGAGTTTTTGGTTTTAGATGAAGAAACTCACTTTAAGATTCTTAGTGAAAATGAGGCGGATTTTATTATATCCGGCCTTGTTTACGACAGCATCCGTGCAGAGAGCTTTACGGCTTCTCTTTCATACGTGAGTGTAAATTACAATCTTCTTGAAAGAAGATAAAGTGATGATGCCAGTGGTTATTTTGCACAACTAAATAAATTTAAATTAGCAATTTTCAACAAGGTTGATTTTATGCAATTTAAATTGATGTTTTTTTGTTGCAAACTTCAACCTGCTGTGCTATAATCATTGAGATATGTAACCGTGGAGGTGTCTTTTTTGGAAAATGAAAATTTAGAGGTCCAAGAAGGCGTTGCGGTAGCTACTGAATCAGATGGTAAGGATTACAGAGAATACGTTTACGAAAATCGTCGTTACGTAGGTCTTAAGGAGACTATTTGGTACGTTGTTTACGATATGTGCCAGAGCTTTAACATTGACTCCTTCAATGACCGTTTCGTTACAAACATTCTTCAAATCGACCTTGATTTCCAGACTATCGTACGTGTCGTTAACGGATTTTGGGACGTTATTAACGACGTGTTTACAGCAGCAATTGTTGAAAAAACACGTACTCGTTGGGGTAAATTTAAACCGTATCTTGTTGCACTTGGTATTCCTGGTACAATCGGTACCTGCTTTTACTGGTTAATGCCTATGCTCTTTAACGGCAAGGGCTCAAGAGATATGTCTAAGTTTATTACGTACTTCTTACTGACAATTGTCCGTGAGGGTGCGGGTACCTTCAGAAGTATTGCAAGGACAGGTATGTTGGCAACAATTACGCCACACCCTGTTGACCGTACAAGGCTTATTACTGTTGCCGAGTTCGTCTCCGGCTTGTTGGGTGAAAAACTACCACAGCAGATACTTACAGTTCTTCTTGACTTAATCGGTAACAAGGTTATTAACCTTTCTTATACAAGTACATTTATGGTTATGGGTAACTTTACTGCAATCGTAAGTGGTTTTGCGGCGCTTGTATTCTGTGTTATGACACGAGAAAGGGTTATGCAGTCCATTGAAACGCCAAGTGTTATTCAGGGACTTAAATCAGTTATTAACAATAAACCGATTCTGTTGCTCACACTTTCAGAAACACTTTCCAACTTTAGTGTTGGTGGTAGTATACACGACTATTACATAGACGTTCTTAACTTTGCTTCTATGACAATGGTTGCAGGTATTCCGGGTGCTATTATTAACCCGTTCTCATTCTACTTTGTACCATGGTTCAGAAGAAGATTCTCAACAAAAACACTTTATCTTGTTTCTACAAAGATTCAGCCTATCTTAGACATTCCTGTATACCTCGTTGGTATGATAGGCGGTAAGCATAATGGTCTGTACAAAAAGGTACTGCCAATGTTCTTTGTAATGGCAATTAAAGAAATGATATACATGGTATTCTGGGGTGTTCGTAGAGTTATCCCAAGTGAAATGTATAACGAAGCTATGGACTACTGCGAATGGAAGAATGGTTATCGTACAGAGGCTATGACCTCCGTTGCAAGAGAGCTTACTAAAAAGCTTGCAAGCATTCTCAACTCTGCAGTTTCATTACAGCTTAAAAAGATGATTGGTTACGACATTAGCTCTTACACAAGAGGTCAGGCTCAAACAGACGAAACAAAGCATGGTCTTTTCGCTATTGCAACAATCATTCCTACGCTTACAGGTCTTTTAGGTATTATTCCTATTCTCTTCTACGACTTGAGCGGTGAGAAGAGAGAGCGTATGTACGCAGAGCTTCTTGTTCGCCGTGAAGAATTAGCTGCAAAGCTTGCCGACGCATCAGCAGATGAAATTGAAGCACTCGGTAAAGAGCAATTAAAGGTTAGTTCACAAAAACAAGATTTATAATTAAAACAAATGGCGGCACAGTAGTGTCGCCATTATTTATGAGTGATATTATGCTAAAACAAAGATTTTTAAAAAATTCAGCCAGAGTTATAATGGTTGCAACAGTGCTGCTTTTTGTAAGCAACGCTATTCTTTGGCTTTTGTACGAGCTTCCGTCAATTGAGGGGAAATTAGGCTTCATAGCAAAGCTTCCCGATTTATCGGTTTATATATTTGCTTTCCTTTCCTATCTTGCACTTAATGATGAAAAAGCAGCACACCGAAAAATTAAAGATATTAAAAGCCAAAAAAGAGTGAAGGCGTTAAAGGGATTTCTGCTTTTTGTTTTGATTTCCCACTTTTTAAAGGGTACTGTAAAGGCGCTTTTATTAACGTTTGATACAATGCTTGCAGACGTGCTTACAGACGTTTTTTACGTTGTTGCATCCTTTAGCTTTTTCCTGTTGCTGCTTTCTGTGTGGTACCTTTTCAGAGATAAAAATGAAGGGAAAATTAAATTTGCTGAGCTTGTATCTGTAATAGCTTCCTGCGCGTACGTAGTCTTCAAGCTTATAATAAGCAGAGAGGAAAACGTGGGCGTATTGCTGCAGAGAGTGCAATATGCTTTTTGCCTTTTTCAATATGCCGTGAACATTCTGATGCTTGTTTTAATAAAAATGCATTACGAGAAAAAAGAAAACGAGCAAAGTGAAATTGAGGAAAAAAAGGAAAAACCTCAAAGACCTTCAGTTATCAGCCTTGAAACGGACGAGGGCTACGGTATTGATAACGTTGACGATTTAATTGAATAATTTTGTGACACCGCTTGTATAATTTATACAGGTGGTGTTTTTTATGAAAAAATTGGCATTGCTTTTAGCAGCAACGCTGTCATTAAATTTAAGCTCTTGTTTTAACAGTAATATTGATGCAAGAACGGACGAGGTTCAGGCAGAGGTAAAGACAGAAGAGAAAAACGAGCTTCGCGGTGTATGGCTCAGCTTTTACGAGATTTCTGAAATATGCAAGGGCAAAACAGAGCCGGAATATACGAAAAGTGCGCAGGAAATAATTCAAGCAATAAGTGAAAGTAAGCTGAATACAGTGTTTTTTCAAGTAAGGTGCTTTAGTGATGCGCTTTATAATTCCTCGGTGTTTCCTATCTCGCGCTATATAGCGGAGAAGGAGGGGGCCGAAATAAGCTTTGACCCGCTAAAAATTTTTACAGAGCTTGCAGCTGAATATAATATAGCCGTACATGCGTGGATTAACCCCCTGCGAATTTCATACACGACAGATATAAGTGAATTGAGTGAGGACAATCCTGCGAAAAGGCTTTATAACGAGGATGAAGATTTAAGTAGCCTTATAATTTGTGAAAAGGGCATTTATTACAATCCCGCAGATGCTGCCGCAAGGAAGGTGATTCTTTCGGGCGTAAAGGAAATAATAGAGAATTACGACGTAGCAGGCATACAATTTGACGACTACTTTTACCCCGAGTGCGAGGATATAAATGACGCTATTCACTATAACAGCTACAAAGAGAATAACGGTCAGATGACGCTTCAGGAATGGCGCAAGGCAAACGTTTCTTCGTTAATTTCATCTGTTTATAATCTTATAAAGACTCATAACGAGGATTTAATTTTTGGTGTGAGTCCGTCTGCGAATTTTAAGAAAAACGAAAAAATATGTGCTGACGTAAATTTATGGTGTAAGGAAGAGGGCTTTGTAGATTATATAATGCCGCAGGCTTATTACGGATTTGAAAATGAAACTATGCCGTTTACCGAAACGGTAAATGAATGGTTGGGACTTGAGAAAAGCGAGAGTGTCAAGCTTTATTTTGGGCTTGCCGCTTATAAATGCGGCAAAACAGATGAAAATGCAGGCAGCGGAAAAAATGAGTGGAGAGAGAAAACTGATATCTTGTCGCGACAGTATGAATATCTTAAGCTGAGCAACGATTTTTCGGGTGTTTCTTTGTATTCCTATTCGTACTGCTTTGGAGGGAATCTGAATGAACAAGCAAAGGGTGAAGTTAAAGGGCTTGTAGAGAAATTTAACTGATTCTTTACGTTTGTTGATTTGACTTGAAAAGGCAAGTGTGCTACTATAACAGCATATTGTATTTAGATTAGGTGGACGTATGAGTAAAAGGATAACAAGATTTTTTTCAGTACTGCTGGTTACAGCAATTTTTCTTTCAACGTACTCTGCATTTATGCCGTTAAACGCCCATGCACTTGAGCTGCAAAAGGGTGACGTCAACGGTGATGATAAAATATCTGTTGCAGATGCGCTGGTAGTTCTTAAAGGCGTTGCAAAAATAGAGGAGCTGCCATTTGGCAGAAAATGGTTTGCAGATTACGACGGGGACGGAAGCGTTACCTTTAATGATGCCCGTCAGATTTTGCTTGCATCAATCGACCTGCCCCCAGAGTATCTCGGAATCGAAAAATTCACGCAAATAACTCCCCAAAAATCAAATAACGGCATAACGCAAAAATCCAAGTTTTGTATGGTGTTAAACGATTATTGCGAAACCTTGCCTGCAAGCCCCGTTGATAATAAATCTAATCCGTCGTATTCACCATTTCTAAAGGGTACGTACGATTACGTTACAGGTGGGCCTGTAAAGGATTCCTCGAGCGGTCACGAATTTTACGTTTTAAAATCGGGCAAGCGTGTTTACACAAACGACGTTAAGGTTTTCACGGGCTACAAGATGCCGCTTAATAATATCGAAATAAAAGATTACGTCGAAACTACCGCTGCAGAGACCAAGTTTTATATAAAGCTTGACTGGAGAGTTCCGTTTAACGTTACCGTAAAGCCGCAAAGCTATACTAAGGGCTTTAACAGCAGAGTGCACAATTTAAAGGATGGCATTTTTACCGGTGAGTATATGGACCTAACCTTTTATTACACAACCGCGCCTATAGGTAACGTAGCGTTTCCGGAGAGCGGTGTAATAAAAAGTATGAAGTGGATAGAGAATGCCGAAAGACAAACGGTAACACTTCGTATTTATTTCAGAGAAACGGGTAAATTCTTTGGTTATAATATTTGCTATGATGAAAATAATTTCCTTGTGGTAAGTGTTAAGGAGCCGTCGCAAAGCTTAAGCGACCGCGTAATTATGATTGATCCGGGTCACGGTGGTGCACAGCCGGGTGCAAGCTCGTCAACCGGTGTATGTGAGCGTGACGTTACTTACAAAATTTCGCAGGAGGTTGCTAAATTACTTCAGCAAAACGGGGCAACAGTACTGTTTTCCCGTGATGATGCCGCTTCAGTTCCCGAAATAGAGGAGCGCAGACTTAACGCTTATGAATTAAAGCCGGATATGTTTGTTTCTATCCATTGCGATTCGTCAAGCTCAGCCTCAAGCAATGGCTCGTCTGTGTACTATTATAAAAATTACTCGGGACCTTTGGCATTTGCTATTGCCGAAAATTTACCTGCTTCAGTTAAATCGGCTACGGGGTACGATTTGAAAAACGGAGGAGCGCACTACTACCCATTCCTTGTAACGCGAATTGAAAATTGTCCTGCGGTGCTTGTTGAGTGCGGCTTTATCAGTAACAAAGCTGACTTTAACATTATAAATACCGATAAGGGCAGAAAGGCAATTGCTCAAGGAATTTACAACGGCATAATTGAGTATTACGGATATTAAACAATAAAAAACAAGACGTTCTATCATTTAAAATTTGCTTTTAAATGATAGAACGTTTTTGTTTCTTAAATCAAGTGAGGTTGTGTCAGTATTAAATTAACACTTTGTTAATTTGACTTAAAACGCACAATATGGTATTATATATACACATATGTATTTTTTTGTCGAAATCAGGTGAGAAAATGAACAAGAGAATAATTAAAATAATATGCTTGTTGCTGGTTACAGCAACCTGCTTTTCAATATTAACAGTAGCAGCTCCCGTAACCGCTTTTGCGGCAGAGGTTATACCCGGTGACGTCAATGCTGACAAAGAGGTGAACACACAGGATGCGCTTCTTGCTTTGCGCTTTGCAGCAAAAATAGAAAAGCCTACAGACGAGCAAGCCTCGGCTGCAGACTTTGATAAAAACGGTTCTTTGGATTTTGAGGATGCGCGTGCAATTCTTCAGTACGTGACCTTGGGTGAGGGGTATGAGGACGTTCTTTACAAAAGAGGCTTCCCGGCATCTTACGTAGAGCTGCTTTTAGAGCTTCACAAAAAATACCCCGCGTGGGATTTTGTGCCCTTTAAAACAGGGCTTGATTGGGAGGCTGCCGTTCAGGGTGAACATACGCCGCACAAAAAGCAGCTTATAGAAAAAAGCGTAGAGGCTTCTTTAAAATGCTCCTGCTCAAAGTGTGACGGTGTAATTCAGGAGGCAAGCTCATGGGTAAGTGCTTCTGAGGAGGCTGTAAGGTACTACCTTGACCCGAGGAATTTCTTAACTGAAAAATATATATTCCAGTTCGAAAGCACCGCATATTCCGAAAAGCATACCAAGGCAGGTGTTGAGGCAATTCTTGATGGCACCTGGATGGAAAACAGCTACATTACCTATTACGACGCTCTTGGTAATTCAAAGACCTACCTTGATGCAAATGGTAATAAGGTTAAGTATTCAGAGGCAATAATGCAGGCTGCTAAGGACAGCAAAATGAGTGCATATTACCTTGCATCTAAAATCGTGCAGGAGGTTGGCTCATCAAAGGCATCCTATGCAGGCGGCTCAAGCGGTAAAAATGCTCCGTATAACGGCATTTACAACTACTACAACATTGGCGCTTATACAGGTGCAGGTGACGGCCTTAACTGGGCAAATGGTTACCTTAACACAAAAAGAGCGAGTGCAAAGCTCTTAAAGGAGCCAAAGGCAGATGCAGCTGTTGTTGCAACAATTCCGCAGAATAGCTCAGCTATTTACTTTATTTCCGAAAAGAATGACTATTACTATGTTTCAACCGTTATAAGCGGTACAACCTATAAGGGCTACGTTTTAAAAAGTGCTGTTAACCCGACAACAACCTACGGCAGACCGTGGGATAATCCTTATAAATCAATTTATTACGGCGCTCAGTATATTTACTCATCATTTGCAAAGTATCAGTTTACCGGTTATTTGCAAAAGTTTAACGTAAATAAGGAGTCGGGCAGCCTTTACAGCCATGAATATATGGCAAATATAAGGGCGGCGGCAAGTGAGTCCAAGCATACCTACGAGGCTTACGTAGATGCAGGTATTATGAATTCAGAAATGACCTTTATGATTCCTGTTTTCAATAATATGCCGAATGCAGATTTAACAAGGGATGACGTTTTCAAAGCATCAAGACCAACGGTAAAATGCACCTCTTGTAACACAACCTCCTTAACACTTAACTGGACGGCTGTGGAAAATGCAGAAGGCTACCAGGTTTACAAGCTTGATGAAAACAACAAGCCGGTTAAAATTGCAACAGTAGGTGCAAGCACCTTAACCTATACAGATACCTTAGGCACACCTGCCACAAAGGCAATTTACAGAGTAAGGGCATACACAACCGCAAAGGATAAAACTACAACCATATATTCTAAATATCATCAGTTTGAGGCTTCCACCTCAACCTACCCGCCAACTAATTTAAAGCTTGTAACTGTTACAGATGATTCTGTAAAATTAAGCTGGACAGGCATTGAAAATTGTGACGGCTACAGAATTTACAGGTATGATGCAATTACGGCAAAGTATCAGCCAATTGCGAAAACTACTGAAACAACCTTTACAGATACTACCGCATTAAGCGGTACAACCTACAAGTATAAGGTTTGCGCATATCTTTATTATACACAGCATTTCCAATCCTCCTACACTAACGAGATTACCGCAAAAACAACGGGTGAGGCGGCAACACAGTTAGGTAAGGTAAACGTTGATGACGTGCTCAATTTAAGAGCCGAGCCTAATACGAGCGCTACAATCATACTTCAGCTTAAAGCAGGCGAGCAGGTATACATTTTAAAGCGCGAGGGTGACTGGTATAAGCTCAGAGTTGTGTATGATGGTAAAACCTATTCGGGCTACGCTCACTCAGATTATATTGTTATTACTAACAGTGATTTAACTCGCGAGCAGTGTCCTTACGCAGAGCCGAGTGCAACGCTTAAAAGCGGCAGCACGGGTGACGGCGTAAAATGGATTCAGTGGCATCTTTACAAATTAGGTTACCTTTCTAAGGCGGATATTGACGGTGATTTTGGCCCTACAACGCTTGCAGCTGTAAAAAAATACCAGACGGATAAAAAGTTAGACGTTGACGGTGTCGTTGGCTCTGGCACACGCGGTCAGTTGAAAACAGATTATAGTGTGTCTTGATTTGTGAGACGGTGAATTTTAAAAGGGGGAAATGCTATGAAGCTCCACTACAAGGGCAAGTTTAACGGTGACGCGAATACGTTGCCGAAGAACGCGGAACGACCTAATTCGGTTATGTTTAAAGAGCCTAAATCTCCAAAGGTTTTTTCTTTGGTCATGAATATTTTGGGTTTTTTATTGCTTTTTCCACTTTTTTTAATTTATGTATGGCGTTGCGGTGAGATAGATTATATTAAGGCGTTTTTAGGAGCTGGTTTAAGTACCCTTATGATGGTCCCGCACGAAATAATACACGCCTTGTGCTGTAAAGGAGACGTAAATTTATATATATATCCTAAGGGTGGGTCACTTTTTGTTATGCCCTTTGAGGATATGAGCAAAAAGAGATTTGTGATAATGTCATTGTTACCAAACCTTATTTTCGGATTTATTCCCTTTATTGTGTTTTTGATTTTCCCGCAATTTAAAGTTTTAGGTGCACTTGGGTTTATTGGTATTCCTTCGGGGATTGGCGACTATATGAACGTTTTCAATGCGTTAACACAAATGCCGAAGGGTGCAAAAACATATCTTAACGGTTTTAATTCCTATTGGTATTTACCTGAAGAAAAAATTAAATAAAAAGAACAGCGATAAGGCTCTGCCTTATCGCTGTTCTTTTTATAATACGTTTCCGTTTGTTATAAGTGTTTTAACGTTTATGTTGTCGTCAAATAAAACCAGGTCGGCATCATAGCCTTTTTCTATTTTTCCTTTTGTTTTACCAAAGCCGACAACCTCGGCAGGGGTGAGTGTTGCCATTCTTACAGCCTCGTAAAGCGGAACGCCAACCTCCTTGTACATGTTTTTCACGCAATCCTTAAGAGTTGCTACAGAGCCCGCAAGTGCAGAGCGGTCTGCAAGCTTCATTGCGCCGTCCTCAAAAATAACACTCATACCGTTTTCTTGGGTGTAAACGGTATTTTCCTTTATATCACTTGCGGCAAATTCAAGTCCGTCTGTAATCAAATACATTTTTTGTGAGCCCTTTGCCTTGTAAATAAGCTTTAAAAGTCCTTTAGGTAAATGCCTTAAATCACCAATAGCCTGTACGGACATTTCATCAAGAGCAAGACCTGCCTCAACAACGCCTGCAACTCTGAAAATACCTTCCTTAAAGCAGGAGGTGCAAGCATTGTAAATGTGAGTAACGTCACTAAAGCCGTGCTTAACAGCCTCCTCAACCTTTTCGTAGCTTGCTGCAGAGTGTGCAACTGAAGCAACAATTCCGCGTTGCTTTAATTTATCGCCTAATTCAAGACAGCCGTCCTCCTCAGGCGCTGCACCCATTATGAGGATTTTATCCCATAACTCAAATAATTCATCAGGCGGATTTTTCGTTGGGTTTAATATGTTTTCAGGGCTTTGTGCTCCCTTGTATTTAAGTGAAATATAAGGTCCTTCGTAATGGAGCCCTAAGATATTTGCTTTTTTTGATTTTTCACTTGCTTTCTTTATAGAAAGTGTAACGTCCTTTAGCTGTGCTATCGGCGCAGCAAGCGTTGTTGGTACAATAGAGGTTGTGCCGTGCTTTAAGTGCGCCTCTGCCATAGCAATAATATCGTTACAGTCGGTGCTCATAGCACTTTTGTTTCCGCCGCCGTGTACGTGTACGTCTATAAAGCCGGGTGAAAGGTAAAGACCGTTTGCATCTAAAACAGTGTCGCTATCACTTTCGGTGTAACGCTCAACAACGTCCGTTATTTTTTTGCCGTCGCAAAGAACAATGCCGTTTCTTATTTTATCCGTAAAAACGACGTTTGCATTTTTTATAACAAGCATCTTTTTAACTCCTTTTTCAGTATTCTTGCGTTATAGCTGCTTCTTATATATTGGTTTTATTTTATTATCAATTTCTTTTTATGTCAACGAAAAAATTTTTACTCGACTAAAAATTACAAATTTGTTGAGTGCGGTGATTTATAATAATTGTAATTTATCGAAACAGTGTTGTTTTACACTGTTTCGACTAACTATAATCGTTATATTTAAACGGTGGTCGTATGGTAACAGTAATTTACGTTGACGTCTTAATAGCGGTGAATATTTTTGTTACGTATATTTTGCTTGTTTGCACAAGAGTAATTTTAAAGCAGGATACAAGCAAATGGGGGATAGCTTTCGCAGCTTTAGTCGGCGGAGCCTCCTCGCTTATAATTTTTTGGGAGGGTATGCCGCTTGCCGCTTCTGTTGCATATAAAATTGCCGTAGCGCTTATTATATCATTTTTAGCCTTTTTGCCTAAGGGTAAAAAAATGCTTTTTAAGACGACGCTTGCTTTCTTCTTAGTTAATTTTATATTCGGCGGAGTAATGTATTTTGTGGAAATAAGCTTTCACATAAATGACGTTATATATATGAATGGTACGGTCTATTTTGATATTAGTCTGTTGTTTTTGGTTTCAATGACCTTAATATGCTACGGGCTGCTGCTTGTGGGAGATTATTTTTTGAAGCGCAGGGCAAGTGCGAACACCGTTTACGAGGTGCAGATTTTTTACAGAAACGGGTCCGTATCTGCTAAAGCGCTCTACGACACGGGCAATCATCTTGCGGATGGCTTAACAGGGAAAACAGTAAACGTAATTGAATTAGATGTAATAGCGCCGCTTTTAAGTGCTGAGGAATATGAGTTTTTTGAAAAAAGTAGCATTACCTCTGCCGTGCCTGAATCCTTGAAAAAAGAATTGAAAATAGTGCCGTGCAGCGGAATTACGGGTAATGGTGTTATGAAGGGCTTTGCACCGCAAAGAATCATTGTAAGAAACAAGGATTTTGAGGTGGAGGTTTTGGGAACAATTCTTGCAATTTGTAATAAAAGCTTAGCAGGTAATGAGTACACGTGTATTCTGAATTCAGAAATTTTTGAAAGGGGTAAAAGAATAAATGATAAAAAGGTTAAAGGATAATATTAAAGCCGCATTTATAAGCTTTAAAATGCGCTTTTGTTGTAAAGAAATATACTACATAAACAGTCCGCAAATGCTGCCGCCACCGCTAAAAAAGGCAGAGGAGGCAGAGCTTGCGGAGAGAATTGCAAATGGTGATGAAAATGCGCGTGAGCCGTTAATAGTACATAATTTACGGCTTGTTGTGTACATTGCAAAAAAATTTGAAAGCTCGGGTATAAACATAGAGGATTTAGTATCAATAGGCACAATAGGGCTTATAAAATCGGTAAATACGTTTTGCCCCGAAAAAAACATTAAGCTTGCAACCTACGCCTCACGGTGTATAGAAAACGAAATTTTAATGCACTTAAGAAAGGTTAATCAGCAAAGGGGAGATATTTCTTTAGATGAGCCGCTAAATACGGATTGGGAGGGCAACGAGCTTCTGCTTTCGGACGTTTTAGGCAGTGACGGCAACGAAATAAACAACAGTATGGAGGATGAGGATGAAAAAAGAATTCTTCACCTTTGTATGGATACACTCGGTGAACGTGAAAGGCTTATTATGAATATGCGCTTCGGTCTTTGCGGATATAAGGAGCACACCCAAAAGGAGGTTGCAGATTTATTGGGTATTTCGCAAAGCTATATTTCACGGCTTGAAAAGCGCATTATTACACAGCTGAAAAGGGATATAGAAAAAATAACAACAGACTGAATTTGCAAAATCAAGAGCGCGTAGTTCTTGATTTTTTCTTTTTTATGTAATAAAATGAAATTGAGGTTTAATATACCATATTTGGTATTATCAGGAGTGGGTAAATTGAATAAGGCGGAATTAGTTTTTAAGGCAATCGACGTGTTGGGTCACGCACCGCAAAATGCAAAAAGCTTTGAGGGGATAACCTGCATTAAGGATGTTCCTTACGGTGCAGAGCATTTGCAAAAGGGCGACCTTTACTTTAAACCGGAGCTGGTAAATCAAAATGAAAAAAATCCGGTTGTTTTATATATTCACGGCGGTGGATTTATAAAGGGGGATAAAAAGCACCGTGTTACCGTAAGTGAGTATTACGCAAACGAGGGCTGCTACGTTTTCAGCATAAACTACAGACTTCCTCCCGAGGTAGATATTATAGGTCAAATAACCGACTGTATTAATGCACTCAATTACGTAGAATCATTAGCACAAGATTATAACTTGGATTTAAATAATATTTTTATTACAGGTGATTCCTCGGGATCTTGTCAGACTACTTTTTTAGCGGCAAATAAGTTTGATGACGACTTGAGAAAAAGACTCGGCTGTCCTGAAATTAAAGTGAATATAAAGGGCTTAATGCTTATGTCGGGTATTTATGACGTAGAAGCATTAGTAAGGCATATAAAGCTTTTCGGAGTTATTCCTCAGACGGCAGAAATGATTCTTAATTTTAAGCTTAAGAGTGATTTGTCTAACCTTAACGAATACAAATTCTTTGACTGTATGTCCCCAAGTAAATTCGTAAACGAAAAATGGTGTCCTGTATTCATAAGCTGGGCAGAGGACGACCTCTTCTGCAAGGGTCAGGGTGAAGCAATCAGCGAGGCATTAAAGGCAAATATAAGTGACGTAAGCACCTACAGCGTAAAGGGGATTTTAAATAATCATTGCTATCATCTTTTCTTGGGCTCTAATAAATATGCAGAGGAATGTATGAGAAAATCGGTTGAGTTTTTAAATAGAGTAAGCGCTCTTGAGCTACAAGTGAAATAATTTTTCGAAAATCCTACTAAAGTGTAGTAAATTCATTGACTTGATATTAAAAAAATGCTAAAATAATACAAAGGAAAAAATATACTTTCTTCGCAAAGGAGGATTTTTATGGGTATAAACGAAATTGCAGCAGTAGCTGTTAGAAAAATAGGTATTGCAGCAGGTAAAAAAATGAGAAGAAAAGGCATTAAGGAGGAACCGCTTCCAAAGGATGCACCCACCATTATTAAGGGTGAGCAATTTGTTTCAGGCTACGCTGTTAAAGAGGTAATGCCAAAAAGCATAACTGAGAAAAAATACTGGATTGCAGGTCACGGCATGGGTAACACAATCGACCGTATTCACGACCCTATTACAGCAAGTGCAATGTGGCTCGGCAACGGTGACAGCGGTATTGTACATATCTGCGCAGATATAATCGGTCTTACAAATTTTGAGGTTAATATTGTAAGAGATTCTTTAAAGGAGTTTTGTGAAAAATCAAATTGCAAAAGCGTAAATATTTCTTCCTCTCACACCCACGCAGGCTTCGATACAGTCGGCTACTGGGGGCAGCTTGTAAAGCTTCAGACGGGTAAGGATAAGGAATATATGGACTTGCTTTTAAAATCTCTTAAGGAGGTTGCAATTGAAGCATACGAAAACAGAAAGCCCGGTAAGCTTTACGTTGGCTCAATTTCTGTACCTGAGGCACAGCTTGACAAGCGCGAGCCGGTTATCCTTCACGACACGTTAACAAGAATTAAATTCGTTCCTGATGACGGTTCAACAGAAACATGGCTTGTAAACTTTGGTGCTCACCCTAACACCTTGGGCGGCAGCAACCACGACTGTAGTGCAGACTATCCGTACTGGTTAAGAAAAACTATCAATGACGAAAAAGAAACAAACGTTATGTTCTGTGTAAGTGCCATTGGTGGTGTTGACCCGGGTGATTTCTGTGAGGATAAGCCTGAAAGAACAAGAATTCAGGGTGAAACTCTTGCAAAGGCTGCGCTCGAAATTTCTAACGACAGAGAATTAAAGCCTGAAATTACAATTTTAACACAAAAGTACTATGCACCTGTTGACAACGGTCTTTTAGCGTTAATGGTAACAATCGGTGCCTGCAGTGCACAAAGATATCCTTGCGACAGAGGTGATTTAGGCATTGCTCTTCAAACAGAAATTACATACATAAAAATAGATGACTTGCAAATATTACTTCTTCCGGGTGAGCCGTTTACAGAGGTTGTTTACGGCGGTGCTGTAGCTGCAGATAAGTCTGCTACCGGTAAGGGTCCTGAAATTAACCCGCCTGCTTTAGTAGACGTTGTTGGCGACAAGGACCTTGTAGTGTTCTGCGTTACTAACGATATGACAGGCTACTGCGTTGTGCCTAACGACTTCATTCTTCACGAGACCCAGCCATACATTGAGCAGGGTAAGGACGTTTTAGGCAGAAAGCATTACCACGAAACCAACTCACTCGGCTACCTTACTAACGAGGTTATTGTTGAGGTTGTTGAGGATATTATGTCTCGTGTAAAATAATTTTAAGAAAGGGAGTTTTATACTCCCTTTTAATTTTAGGAGAATGCTTTATGAAAAAAGAAACACAAATAAAGCTTATTGAAGGCGCAATAAACGGAGCAATAAACGGTCTTTTCGGCAAGCTTAACGACGGACCTAATTTTGCTTTGCTTAAGGATTACGTAACGGAAAATTTCTTTGAAGGTACAAAGGATTTTTTAAAGTCACCCGCTGAAAACGCCGTGTGGCAGTTAGGCTATGCAAGTGTAGATTTAACCCCTAAGGATTACAAGGAAAAGGCTTATTATATGGGTGGCTACATTTCACCCGATAATAAGTTTAAAAACCTTATTGAAAACGTTGTAGATAAAATGCAGGGCAGGGCAATAGCTGTTTCAGATAATTCAGGCAGAGGTATTTCGCTTTTTTGCACCGTTGACTGTATAGGTATTACAAACGGTGATATTCGTGAAATAAGAGCCATTTTTACCGAGGAATTTAAAAAACGCTATCCCGAAAAGACTTTAGCTTCTGTAAATGTTTGCTCAACTCATACACACAGCTGTGTAGATACCGAGGGCCTTTGGACAGATTTTCCCGGTAAAATTTTAAGAAACCGTAAAAAGAATCTCAAAAAGAATTTTGATTTAGAGCAGGGTACAGATAAGGAATATATGGAGTTTTTGAAAAAATCTGTTTCCGACACTTTTTTTACAGCAATAGAAAATATGTGTGACGGTGAGCTTTATTTTGCTCAAAAGGATATAGGGACAGATTATTTCAGAAACACTAACAGACCGTCTGCAACGGGACTTGTTACAGACGTTACACGTTTCCGCTTTGTTCCGTTTGACAAAACAAGAAAAGAAACGTTAATAGTAAATTTCCCTGCGCATCCTGACGTTGCAGGCTTACCTACTAAGGATAAAAACGGCACCGGCAGAGAGCTTTCGGGTGACTATGTTTATTATATGGGTGAAACAATAAACAAAGCGGGCTTTAACTTTATGTTCTTTAACGGTGCTATTTGTGCTATTTATTCAAACAGAGACAAGGCTATTGACGGACACAGCCTTGCACACCGTTACGAGCAAAGCATTCGCTATGGTACAGAGGTAGGCAGAATTACCTTAGCGCTTACAAAATCTCTTGATGAAATTAAAGCGGATGCGCTTCTTTATAACGAGGAAGAAATTAAAAAGGATACCGAGCTTTCAGAGGCAAACGGCGGTAAATACACACTTTGGTGTGAAGGCTGGGAGCCTGTTGAGGAGGTAAAGGTAGAGCCTATATTCAACATAAGATTAAAAGAGGTAAACGTACCTGTTACAAGCACGCTTATGGTGGGTGTCGGAAAGCTGAATATTGCAAATTATAAAATGTTCAAAAACGAAAACGGCTATAGCATGTTCACAGAAATCGGTATTGTTGAATTCGGTAAAAATATCAGGGCTGCTATGGTGCCGGGTGAATTTTGTGCCGACCTTTTAACGGGTGGCGCTTCACTCAAGGCAGAGGGAGCCGTTACCAAAACAGATTTTAATTACCCAACCGTAAGAGAGCTTTTCGGTGAGGAAACAATTGCATTTGGTTTAAGCAACGACGAAATCGGGTACATTGTGCCGGATAACGACTTTACTATGGGTGACCCGGGCAGCCACTATCACGAGCTGGTTTCCTTAGGTCAGTACGTAGGCTCATCCATTATGAAGGGCTTTGTAGAAATTAAAGAGGAATTGCAATAATGTACGTAAATGAAAAAACTTTTAATTCACATCCGGAGAAAACAAAAACACAAAAGGAAATGGATGCCTATTTGTTTTTGGAGGAAAACAACGTGGGTTACCTTCGTGCTGAGCACGACGAGGCGGCAACCATTGAGCTTTGTGAAGAGGTAGAAAAGGTGCTTGCTGCGAAAATCTGCAAAAATCTTTTGCTTACAAACAGACAGCAAACCGTTTTTTACCTGTTGCTTATAAAGGGGGATATGGTGTTTAAAACCAAATATTTATCCGCACAAATAAATTCTGCGCGTCTTTCCTTTGCAAATGCAGAGCAAATGGAGTCTCTTTTAGGTGTAACACCGGGCTCACTAACCGTTTTAGCCTTGCTTAAGGATGAGGAAAAAAAGGTTAATTTGTTAATTGAGGAAAGCGTGCTTAAGGAAGAGTTTTTTGCGTGCCACCCTATGGTGAATACAGCAACAGTAAAATTTAAAACGGAAGATTTAATTGAAAAAGTTCTTCCTGCCTTAGGCAGAGAATATACACTTGTTAATTTGGAGTGTCCTGAAGATGAATAAAAAATGTGTTATTTTTGACCTTGACGGTACGCTTCTTTACACTCTTGAGGATTTGAAAAACAGCGTGAATTTTGCACTTGGCAAAAACAATTTTCCTGCCCGCACGTTAAACGAGGTGCGCGAATTTGTAGGTAACGGAATAGAGAGTCTTATGCGCAATGCCTCACCCGAGGGTATACCTGAAGAGGCTTTTCAAAAATGCTTTTGTGATTTTAAGGAACACTACAAAATTCATTCGGAGGATAGCACAAAGGAATACGACGGAGTTACAGACGTGCTTAAAGCACTTAAGGCAAATGGGTTTTTGCTTGCGGTAGTGTCAAACAAGGCAGATTTTGCCGTTAATACCTTGTGTAAAAAATACTTTACCGGCTTGCTCGATTGCGCTATAGGTGAAAGAGAGGGTATAAAAAGAAAGCCTTGTCCCGATTCTGTAAACGAGGTTTTAAAGCGATTTGCGGTAGATAAAGAAAATTGCTTTTACGTTGGTGATTCGGACGTTGATGTTAAAACCGCACGCAATGCGGGCGTCAGGTGTATAGCTTGTACGTGGGGCTTCAGAAGCAAAGTTGTGTTAGAAAGAGAAAATCCCGAATATATTATAGATAGTCCGAAGGAAATATTGGACATAGTAAAGGAGATAATATGAAAGTTTTACTTGTTAACGGTAGCCCACACGACAAGGGGTGTACCTTTACAGCACTAAACGAGATAAAAAAGACTCTTGAGTCAGAAAATATCGAGGCGGAAATTTTTCATATAGGTACAAATCCCGTGCGAGGCTGCATTGGCTGCGGCGGATGTGCAAAGAACGACGGAAAATGTGTCTTTAATGATGATGTTGTAAACGAGATTATAGAAAAAGCAAAAACAAGTGACGCCTTTGTTTTTGGCTCACCTGTGCATTACGCATCACCTGCAGGCGCCTTATGCGCCGTGCTCGACAGAGCCTTTTATGCAGGCAGCGCAGCTTTTAAATATAAACCGGGCGCAGCAATTGTAAGCTGTAGACGCTCAGGCACAACAGCTGCCTTAGACTGTCTTAACAAATATTTCACCATAAGCAATATGCCGGTGGTTTCTTCCTGCTATTGGAATATGGTGCACGGCTCTAAGCCTGAAGACGTTTTAAAGGATGAAGAGGGTCTTCAGATTATGCGTGGTATCGGTAAAAATATGGCGTGGCTTTTAAAGTGCATTGAGCTCGGTGAAAAAAACGGTGTGAGCCACCCGCAGCCCGAAGCAAAAATAAGAACAAATTTTATAAAGTAAGCCTTTCTTATTGATTTTAATTCACTTAGGTTGTATAATTATTTTATTGGTTTAAAAATTCGTCGAAAGGGTGTTTGTTATGAATGATATTCACGCACTTTATGATTTATGGTGTGAAAAAGCAGTTTTAGATGCAGATTTAGTTGAAGAATTGAATTCAGTAAAAGGTGACGAAGAAGCAATTCTCGACCGTTTTTATAAGGATTTAGAGTTTGGTACAGGCGGACTTCGCGGCGTTATCGGTGCAGGTACAAACCGCATAAACGTTTATACGGTAGGTCAGGCTACACAAGGGCTTGCAAACTATCTTAACGAGGCATTCGAAAATCCGTCGGTTGCCATTGCATACGACTCACGTATCAAGTCAGACGTTTTAGCAAAGGCTGCAGCAGGTGTTTTAGCGGCAAACGGCATTAAGGTTTACATATACCCCGAGCTTATGCCTACCCCAATGCTTTCCTTTGCTGTAAGAAGACTTCATTGCTCTTCAGGTATAGTGCTTACAGCAAGCCACAACCCTGCAAAATATAACGGCTACAAGTGCTACGACTCAAAGGGCTACCAAATGACAGATGAGGCAGCTGCAAAAACCTATGAATATATGAAAAAGGTAGATATCTTCACCGGTGTTAAGCGTATGGATTTTGAGGACGCTTTAGCAGAGGATATGGTAGACTTTATTGAGGATTGGGTAAAGGACGAATTCATTGAATGCGTTTTAGAACAATCAATAAATAAGGATGCAGTTAAAAAATCCGGCTTAAAGGTGCTTTACGCTCCGCTTAACGGTACGGGTAACAAGCCTGTAAGAAGAATTCTCAAAAAGTTAGGCGTTCAGGAATTACAGGTTGTTAAAACTCAGGAAAAGCCCGACGGCAATTTCCCGACCTGCCCTTATCCTAACCCTGAAATCCGTCAGGTATTTGAAGAGGGTCTTGCTCTTACAAAGGAGTTTCCTGCAGATTTAATGATTGCAACTGACCCTGACTGCGACAGAGTCGGTATTGCAGTAAGAGTCGGTAACGACTACAAGCTTATGACCGGTAACGAGGTAGGCGCTATGTTCTGCGAGTATCTTCTTTCAACACTCAAGGAAAGAAACGCTCTGCCGAAAAATCCCGTTGTAGTTAAAACAATTGTTACAACTCCGCTTATTGCTGCTATTGCAAAGGAATACGGTGCAGAAATGCGCGACCTGTTAACGGGCTTTAAATACATTGGTGAATGTATTACAGAGCTTGAAGAGCAGGGTGAAGAGGAGCGTTACGTAATAGGTATGGAGGAAAGCTACGGCTATCTTCGCGGTACCTATGCAAGAGATAAGGACGCGGTAGTTGCAGCTATGCTTGTAGCAGAGCTTGCTGCAGTTTGCAAATTAAACGGTCAAACTCTTTGGGACTATATGAATGCGATTTATGAAAAGTACGGCTATTACTTCAACCGTCTTGATAACTACGCCTTTGAGGGTGCCTCCGGTATGGTTAAAATGACTCAGATGATGGAAAATACACGTAACAACGTTCCTGCTGAAATCGCAGGCAGCAAGGTTGTTTGGGTAGCAGATTACAAAACCGGCAAAATTAAAGATTTAGTAACAGGTGAGGAAAGTGAAACGGGGCTTCCTAAGTCGAACGTGCTTTCTTACAGATGTGAAAACGGTAACACCGCTATTGTAAGACCGTCCGGCACAGAGCCAAAAATTAAAATTTATATTACGGTTAAATCTGACTCAAGAGAAAACGCCGAGCTTGCTTTAGACGTTGTTTCAAATGGAATGAAAGGTCTTTTAGGTATAGAGTAATGTTTTTTTCAAAGAAGTTTATAAAAGCAGTGTGCTTAGCCATGGCTGTTCTTATGGGGCTTGGCATATTTGCCGTTGTATTCAACGTAATATTATAAAAATCAAAAAAAGAACACTGTCAAGGCTTTTGCCTTGACAGTGCTTTTTTTATACAGAATTAGCAGCAACCGCAGCCGCAACCTGTATTACAATTGTTTTCTTGACAACCGCAACCGTTATTTGTACCGAAAAGAAGAACGATGATTATAAGGATTATAATCCAAGAACTTGAATTGTTGAAAAGGCAGCCCATTTTTATCCCCCTTTCTCTTTATTACACTACATCTTATGTATTTTTTAAAAAAAGGTTACATAAATTAACCTTTGTAAGACAAAATAGTAAAAAAATTTAAAAGGGGATTTTGCTATGGGTTTCTTATTTAACTTTGACGGTTTTAAAAAGGAAAAAAAGAAAATTAATCCGTTTGATTTGGTTGACGATTTTGACTACGATTTTGCCGAAAGCTTCGAAATGGATGAGTTTGAATCAGATGATTACGAGGATTTTTTTGATGCAGGGCTTTACAGAGATGACGAGGCTGATTAAAAATTGTTAAAATACACAAAGTTATAAGCAGTATTTCTATAATATGGAATACTGTTTTTTCTTTATTTGCATTGACAATTGTTATTTAAATAAAGTATAATCTATTATGTATTGTAATGCGAAAATGCATTGAAAGGAAGGATTAAGAAATGAAAAGAATTTTATCTTCTATTCTTGCAATCGTAATGATTTTTTCGGTTTTCTCTTGCCTTACGTTTACCGCAAGCGCAGCTTTGACGGAAACAGAAGCTAAAATCGTTTACGAGGTAAAAACAACAGGTTTTAAAAACGGTGAGATTACCTATGACGTGTATCTTGCACCTAACCAAGAAAAAATAAACACAGCGTTGCTTACTGTTTATTATAACAACGACGTTTTCAGCGTTGTAGAGGAAAAAACAGGTCCTGCAACAACAACTGATGCTTACGGTGATGAAAATGTTATTGTTGCCGGTGAGTATGCACACGGTACACCGCCAAGTAAAGCAAGGTATTACACCTTTGCTTTTATGACGAGCAAAGACTATTCCGTGGGATCTGCTGCTAAAAAGTTTGTAACTATTACCTTCAAATTAAAAGAGGGTAAAGAGGGTAAGCTTACAAGCGTAGAGTTTTATAAGGGCGCACACGACGAATGTACTGAAGAAAACGTAATTCAGAAATTCAGCAACTTTGTTACACTTGAAACTCCGGTGCTTAAAAGTGTAAAGCTTGAAAACGGTGCTATTTACTTTGATTGGAACAAGGTAGAAGCAGCAAAGGGCGGCTACTTTGTTTACAAGGTAGTAGACGGTGAATTTAAAACTCTTGTAAATGGTACTTCAACAACCTCTTACAGAGACAGTAACGGTTTAGTAGACGGCACAACCTACACCTACGCTATTGCTTCAAGAGACGGCGTTTACGGTTACCCAAGCATGAAATACGTGTTTGACGTTACTTATTATGCACCACCAGAAACAAGCGCTTCAATTGCAAAAACAGGTGTCAACGTTACCTGGTCAAAGGTTTCAGGTGCTGACAGCTACGTTATTTACCGTTCAGTGTTAACAAACGGTGTATGGTCAGGTTGGCAGTCATTAGCCACAGTTTCTTCTTCAAAGCTTTCTTATATTGACTCAACAGTTAAAACAAACGTGAGCTATAAGTATGCAGTTTCTGCAATTGCAGATGATATTGCAACAGCTTATGCAGGCACAGAGGCTATTGAATACGTTCCGATTATCACAAGCCTTGCCGCACCTTCAGTTACAATGAAAAACGGTCAGAAGGGTATAGGTGTTTATTGGAACGAGATAGAAAATGCTCAGACCTATACTATTTACAGAAAAACCTATAATGCCTCAAAAAACAGCTGGAGTGGCTGGGCAAATATAAAGACAGGCTACGAGGGAACAAGCTATATTGATACAACAGTTGTTCTTGGCGGAAAATATAAATATGCAGTAAGAGCTGTTAACGGCAACGTTCAAAGTAAATACGTTGAATCTGCAGAGCTTAAATACAACGTTAAGCCAACAGTAAAGGCGGCAAATGCTTCTAACGGCGTAAAGGTTAGTTGGACACCTGCAGCAAACGCAACAGGCTACACAGTATATAGCTCAACCTATAATGCAAAAACTAAAAAGTGGAGCGGTTGGACTAACCGCGGTACTGCAAAGGCAAATGCTACCTCCTGGGTAGATAAGAACGCAAAAAGCGGTACTTATTACAAATACACCGTAAAAGCAAGATACGGCAGTGTTTCAAGCTCATACAACACAACAGGTACAAAAACTTTATTTTTAGCACAGCCAACTGTTAAAATTGCAAACAACGCAGCAGGTGTTAAGGTAGCCTGGAATAAGATTGCAGGCTCAAAGGGCTACGTGGTTTACCGTTCAGAGTACGTAAACGGCGCTTGGACCGGTTGGAAAAATATGGGTACAGCAAAAGCAACTGCTACCTCTTGGGTAGACAGAAGTGCGGTAAGCGGCGTAAAATACCGTTACACTGTAAAAGTAAAGAACGGAGACTATTACAGCACCTATAAGGCAAGTGCACAGCTTCTTTACCTTGCACAGCCAACCTTTACAGTAAAGGCTGTATCAGGCGGCATAAACGTTTCCTGGTCAAAGTGCGACGGTGCACAGGGCTACACAGTTTACAGACGTGAATATAACGCTAAAACAAAGTCCTGGACAGGCTGGAAAAATATGGGCACAGCAGGTGCTACAAAAACCTCCTGGACAGATAAGTCTGCAAAAACAGGCGTTATTTACCGTTACACAGTAAAGGCTGTAAGCGGCTCAACCTCAAGTACGTTTGCTACAAGCGGAAACGTTAAAAGATAACGCAGCTTAGTAACAAGCTAAAAAAGAAAATATGCTCTGTCGTTTTGAGAAAAACGGCAGAGCTTTTTTAATACAGAAAAGCCAATTTTTTAGATTTTAACTCTCATTTTCTGCTCAGATTATTGCAACCCGCAAGAATTTTGTGTTATAATAAATAAGTATATGACAAAATAAGGAGGTGCGGTATGGATAAGTTTATTTTACATTCAAATTACAAGCCTACGGGTGACCAACCCGAAGCAATAAAGGCGTTAACAGACGGCGTAAATGCAGGTCTTAAAGAGCAAACTCTTTTGGGTGTTACGGGCTCGGGTAAAACATTTACTATGGCAAATATTATTGCAAACGTAAACCGTCCTACGCTCGTTCTTGCTCACAACAAAACTCTTGCCGCACAGCTCTGCTCAGAGTTTAAGGAGTTCTTCCCCGAAAATGCGGTGGAGTATTTTGTATCCTATTACGACTACTATCAGCCGGAGGCTTATATTCCTACTACGGATACTTACATTGAAAAGGACAGTGCGGTTAACGACGAAATAGATAAACTGCGCCACTCGGCAACCTCTGCACTTTCTGAAAGAAGAGACGTTATAATAGTGGCATCTGTTTCTTGCATTTACACCTTAGGTGACCCTATTGATTACAGAAGCATGGTAATTTCCTTAAGAACGGGTATGCAAAAGGAACGTGATGCACTTCTTAATAAATTGGTAGCTATTCAATACGAAAGAAACGACGTAGCTTTTGAAAGAAATAAATTTAGAGTAAAGGGTGACACGGTAGAGATTTTCCCTGTTTATTCATCAGAAAATGCAATAAGAGTTGAGTTTTTCGGTGATGAAATAGACAGAATTTCTGAGTTTAATCCATTGACGGGTGAAATAAAATGCAATCTTTCGCACGTTGCAATTTACCCTGCCTCGCACTACGTGGTGGAGCACGAAAAAATGGAAAGAGCGCTTGAGGAAATTTATAACGAGATGACCGAAACTGCAGAAAATTTCCAAAAGCAGGGCAAGCTTTTAGAGGCACAACGAATTATGCAGCGTACTCAGTACGATATTGAAATGCTTCGTGAAACAGGCTTCTGTAAAGGTATAGAAAACTATTCTCGCGTTATGTCAGGTAGAGCACCGGGCTCGGCGCCGTTTACTTTACTCGACTATTTTCCCGACGATTTTTTATTGTTTGTTGACGAGTCGCACGTAACCCTTCCGCAGGTCAGGGGAATGTTTGGCGGAGATTATTCAAGAAAAGAAAGTCTTGTTAATTTCGGCTTCAGATTACCCTCTGCATTCGACAACAGACCGCTTAAATTTAACGAGTTTTACGAAAAAACAAATCAAAGAATATTTGTAAGTGCAACTCCGGGTGATTTTGAAAAAGAAAAGAGCGCAAAAATAACGGAGCAGGTTATAAGACCTACAGGTCTTTTAGACCCCGAGATTTTTGTGAGAAGTACAGATGGTCAAATTGATGACTTGATTTCTGAAATAAATATAAGGGTAGAACGAAAAGAGCGCGTTTTAGTAACAACGCTTACCAGAAAAATGGCAGAGGATTTAACCGAGTATCTTGAGGGCTGCAAAATTAAAGTGCGCTATATGCATTACGATATTGATACAATTGAACGAATGGAAATCATCCGTGATTTAAGGCTCGGTGAGTTTGACGTTTTAGTAGGTATTAACCTGCTTCGTGAGGGTTTAGATATTCCCGAGGTATCTCTTGTAGCAATTTTAGATGCCGATAAGGAAGGCTTTTTAAGAAGCGAAACCTCTCTTGTGCAAACAATAGGCAGGGCGGCGCGTAATGCAAACGGTCAGGTTATTATGTATGCCGACGAGGTTACACGCTCAATGGAAAACGCTATTAACGAAACCTATCGCAGACGTGAAAAGCAAATGCGGTATAACGAGGAGAACGGCATTGTACCAAAAACAATACGAAAAGACGTAAGAGATATACTTGAAATTTCCTCTAAGGATAACGTTCAGGAGAAAATTGCCAAGAAGCGTCTTTCTGCAAATGAAAAGAATCAGGTAATTGAAAAATTAACAAAAGAAATGCGCGCTGCGGCAAAGCTTCTTGAATTTGAGCACGCGGCATATTTAAGAGACCAAATAGAGAAAATAAAAAACAGCTAAAAGGTAATTAAAATGGAAAAAAATTTAACCGTAAAGGGTGCAAGAGTACACAATTTAAAAAATGTGAGTGTGGAAATTCCGAGAGATAAGCTCGTAGTTTTTACAGGCCTTTCAGGCTCGGGTAAATCCTCACTCGCATTCGATACAATATATGCGGAGGGTCAAAGACGCTATATGGAAAGTCTTTCCTCCTATGCAAGGCAGTTTTTAGGTCAGATGGATAAGCCCGACGTTGAAAGCATTGAGGGTCTTTCACCTGCAATTTCAATCGACCAAAAAACAACCTCTAAAAATCCACGCTCAACAGTTGGTACAGTTACGGAAATTTACGACTATCTTCGTCTTTTGTACGCAAGAATAGGCGTGCCGCATTGTCCTGTCTGCGGTAAGGAAATTAAAACGCAAACAATTGACCAGATTGTAGATAAGGTTATGGAGCTTGAGGACGGTACTAAATTTCAGGTTTTAGCACCTATTGCAAAGGGCAAAAAGGGTGAGTTTAAAAAGGAGCTTGAGGCTGCTGCTAAATCGGGCTACGTAAGAGCAAGAATAGACGATATAGTTTACGATTTATCCGAAACAATAAAGCTTGAAAAAAATATTAAGCACAATATAGAGGTTATTGTTGACCGACTTGTTATGAAAAGGGGAATAGAATCCCGACTTGCAGACTCGCTCGAAACTGCATTTTCATTAACAGAGGGCACAGTTTTAATTGCTGTTGTAGATGGTGAGGAGCATCTGTTCTCTCAGAATTTTGCCTGCCCGGAGCACGGCTCCTTTATGGATGAGTTAGAGCCGAGAATGTTTTCATTTAACAACCCCTTCGGCGCTTGTCCTACCTGCTCGGGTCTTAGTGTGTTCTTACGTGTTTCCGAGGATTTATTGGTGCCAAACAGAAACCTTTCCATAAATCAAGGTGCAATTAAGGGCTGTGGCTGGGGACAGAGTGACAGAAGCACAATTGCAGGTATGTATTACGCTGCTTTAGCTGAAAAGTACGGCTTTACATTCGATACACCGTTTAAGAATATAAGCAAGGCAGGGCAGGATGCCATTTTCTATGGAACAAAGGGTGAAAGAATTCCGGTTACAAGAGTAAACGAGTATGGCAGCGGAACTTATTTGACAGATTTTGAGGGTGTAATAAACAACCTTGAGCGCCGCCATAGAGAAACAACAAGCGACTGGTCCCGAAACGAAATTGAGCAGTATATGGTAGAATCACCTTGTCCTGCTTGTAAGGGAAAAAGACTTAAGCCTGCATCACTGGCTGTTACGGTCGGCGGTAAAAACATTATGGAATTAACCGATATGTCCGTAAAGGAAGAGCTTAAATTTATAGATGCAGTACAAGAAACACTTTCTGAAAAGGATAAAAAAATTGGTAAACAAATCTTCAAGGAGATTCGTTCAAGACTTTCCTTCCTTTGTGACGTCGGTCTTGATTACCTTACGCTTTCACGCTCCGCAGGCACGCTGTCAGGCGGTGAAAGTCAACGAATTCGTCTTGCTACACAAATAGGCTCATCTTTAATGGGCGTGTTATATATTTTGGACGAGCCAAGCATTGGCTTGCACCAAAAGGATAACGACAAGCTTTTACAGTCACTTAAGAATTTAAGAGATTTAGGCAACACACTCATTGTTGTTGAGCATGATGAGGATACCATGAACTCTGCCGATTATATTGTAGACGTTGGTCCCGGTGCAGGTGTGCACGGCGGTGAAATCGTTTTCCAGGGTACGGTAGCAGATATTAAAAAGTGTAAAGGCTCTATTACGGGTCAATACCTTTCGGGTAAAAGAAAAATAGAAGTACCGAGGGAAAGAAGATCGGGTAACGGAAAATCTATTGTAATTAAGGGTGCACGCGAAAATAACCTTAAAAACATAAACGTAGAAATCCCTCTTGGCAAATTTGTTGCGGTAACTGGTGTTTCAGGCTCGGGTAAATCTTCTTTAATAAATCAGATTTTGTTAAAAAAATTAGCGGCGGAGCTTAACGGTGCAAGAAAATTCCCGGGTAAGCACGACGAGATTTCAGGTCTTGAGCATTTAGATAAGGTTATAGATATCGACCAGTCACCAATAGGCAGAACACCACGCTCAAACCCTGCAACCTATACGGGTGTGTTTACAGATATCCGTGAGCTTTTTGCACAGACGCAGGATGCAAAAATGAAGGGCTATTCCGCAGGGCGCTTTTCGTTTAACGTCAAGGGAGGCCGCTGCGAGGCGTGCGAGGGTGACGGCATAATAAAAATAGAAATGAACTTCCTCTCAGACGTTTACGTGCCTTGCGAGGTTTGCCACGGTGCAAGATATAACCGCGAAACGTTAGAGGTGCTTTATAAGGGAAAAAGCATTTCAGACGTTCTTAATATGACGGTAGAGGAGGCAACCGAATTCTTTAAAAATCACCCTAAAATTCACAGGAAACTCGCAACTCTTTCTGACGTAGGCTTAGGCTATATTACCTTAGGCCAGTCGGCAACAACTCTTTCCGGTGGTGAGGCACAAAGGGTAAAGCTTGCAACAGAGCTGTCCAAGCGCTCAACCGGCAGAACAATTTATATTTTAGACGAGCCTACAACGGGTCTTCACTCTGCCGACGTAAGCAAGCTTTTAGAGGTGCTCAACAGACTTGTAGAGGGTGAAAACAGCGTTGTTGTAATTGAGCATAACCTTGACGTTATTAAAACAGCCGACTATATTATAGATTTAGGCCCCGAGGGCGGTGACGGCGGCGGTACGGTAGTTGCTACGGGTACCCCTGAAGAGGTTGCCAAAAACAAAAAATCTTACACGGGTCAATATTTAAAAAGAATTTTATCCGAATAAATATTGATATTTTGTTTGGCTGTATGTATAATAAACAGGAAAATTTTAAAAGGAGTAAATCATTTTATGAAAGCAAGCGAAAGTATCGCAAATTACGATATTAAAGTAAGAGAATACACAAACTATGCTATAAAAAGCATAAAAAACTGCTGCAAAAATTTCGGACCGAGACCAACCGGTAGTGAGGCAGAGAAAAATGCGCAGGAATACATGATGAATGACCTCAACAATTTTTGTGATGAGGTAACGCGTGAGGAATTTAAGGTAAGTGACAAGGCTTTTATGTCTTGGATTAAAATAGGCGTTGTTATGGCAACAATTGCTATTATTTTCTTTACGTTAGGAATTTACGCTGTTTCGTTAGCGCTTTTTGTTGCAATTATTTTTATAATCGCGGCAGAGTTTGGTTTTTATAAGCCGATTTTAGACGTTTTCTTTAAAAAGAAAACCGCAGGTAACGTTTACGGCGTTATTAAGTCAAAGGAAGAAACTAAAAAAAGAATAATTCTTTGTGCACATACGGACTCGGCTTTTGAGTGGAAATACACATACAAAACCGGCAGAAAGGGTGTAGCGTTTAACATTTACGGCGCTGCTATCAGCTTGATATTAGGTGTAGGAATTTCAATTTATGCAATTATAGCAGAGGGTGCTGTTTCTGATATTGTATGGCTTTCAGATAACCTTATTTTAAAAATCCATACTGTGATAGTTTACCTTACGTTTGTTATTTATTTCTTTAATTTTACCTTCATAAATTACAAACTTCCTGTAACAGGTGCTATAGATAATTTAAGTGGTGTGTTTATTTCAAATGCAGTAGCTAAATATCTTAAGGATAATGACATTCGTTTTAATAACACAGAGGTTTGCGTGCTTTTAACAGGTGCAGAGGAGGCTGGACTTCGCGGCTCAAAAAGCTTTGTTAAAAATCACCCTGAGTTAAAAAATGAAGACGTGAAAACAGTTGTAGTCGGTATAGATACAATTTGCGAAATGGACTACATGAAGGTTTACAGTAAGGATATGAACGGCCTTACAAAAAATGATGAAAGAGTGGCAGCTCTCATACAGGAGGGTGCAAAAAATGCAGGCTTTGAGGTACCTTCAGGTACTATTGAATTAGGCGCAACAGATGCAGCAGCGTTTTCGCAAAAGGGTATTTCTGCAGCAACCTTCGTTGCAATGAATCCAGAGCCTTCAAGGTACTACCACACAAGACTTGATACAGTAGATATGATAAAGCCACAGGCAATAGATGCCGGTGTAAAAATTGCACTTGAAACAGTATTTTTATTCGACGAAAAAGGTATCTGATTATGAGTGAAAAAAATCTTAATCACAAGCTTTGCGGTGAAGGTGCTTTACTTAATGAAAAGGGTTTGCTTAAAGAGGCAGGCTGGGCAACCGGTTTGGTTTACAGCTACTCACGTTCAATGGTAAAGGGCAAAAAGCTAAGGCTCAAGGAATGGGATTATTACCACGTAATAAACAACGAGGGTAAATATGCAGTTTCCTTTACCTTTGCAGATAACGGCTATATGGGTCTTGTAGATTGCTCTGTTTTTGATTTTGAAACAAAAGAAAAGTTTTCAGCAACAGAAATACCTATTATGCCAATGGGTAAACTGAATTTACCTGCAACAAGTGAAAGCGGAGACGTTACCTTTAAGAATAAGGGCTGCGAATTCCACGTGGATAAAAGAGATGCCACAAGGCATATTTACTGTAATTATAAAAGGACCTTTAACCATACTGAAATTGTTGCCGATATTTACTTGGAGCAACCGCCAATGGATACAATGGTTATTGCAACCCCATGGAAGAAAAGCAAGAAAGCTTTTTACTATAATCAAAAAATAACCTGCATGAGGGCAAAGGGCTCTGTAACGGTTAAGGGCAGAACCTACACCTTTGACGACAGCAAGGATTTTGGAATTCTTGACTGGGGCAGAGGAATTTGGACTTACAATAACACGTGGTTTTGGGGTGTAGGCAGCGGCACAGTAAACGGTAAAGCCTTTGGCTATAATATCGGCTATGGCTTTGGTGATACCTCCAATGCAAGTGAAAATATGATTTTTTACGACGGTAAATGTCATAAGCTCGATTTAGTGGATTTCGGTATCCCCGAAAACGTTATGGATACCTGGCATATAACCTCAAACGATAACCGATTTACAATGGAATTCACTCCGTTTTTTAACGACCGTACAGATATGAGTGCAGGTGTAATATCGCAGCACGCCGACAAGCTCTTCGGTATGCTGAATGGTACTGCTGTTTTAGATGACGGCACAGAATTAAAAATTGAAAATATGCCGGTTTTCCACGAAAGGGTACATAATAAGTGGTAAGCTGCAGGGCAGAGGAATTGAGAATTAAGAATTGAGGATTTCGGAACGCTACGCGTTGATTTTAATTACAAGTGAATAAAAAAGGTTCTACCATTTAAAGCTTGCTATAAGCTAAAATGATAGAACCTTTTTCTTTTCCTAGTTCCTGTCTTCTGTTTCATGTTTCCTATTTTCTGTTTCCTGCTTCCTTAAAATTTTACTTGACAATTCGGTCTACATAGTGTAGACTGAATATGGTCTACAATTGTAGAATGGAGGGAAACAAAAATGAATGATTATCAATTAGGGGCAGTTGAAGCTAAGTTTGCAGATATTATTTGGGAAAACGAGCCTATTGCCTCACCTCTGCTTGCAAGGAAAAGTGAGGAGACCTTAGGGTGGAAAAAATCTACAACCTATACAGTGCTGAAAAGGCTGTGTAATAAGGGGCTTTTTCAAAACGCTCAGGGTACGGTTACCTCGCTTGTTTCTAAAGATGAGTTTTATTCACTTCAAAGTGAAAGGTTTATAGATGAAGCCTTTTCGGGCTCTTTACCTGCATTTTTAACGGCGTTTACTTCACGTAAAAAGCTTACGGAAAAAGAGGTTGAAAGGCTGCAGCAGCTCATAGATGAGTATAAGGGGTGAGTTTTTTGGGAGAATTATTTATAATTTTATTAGATTTAAGCTATGGTGCTACGTGGATTGCCTTTGCGGTGTTCCTTTTGCGTGCGGTGCTTAAAAAATCGCCAATTGCGCAAAGATTGTTCTTGTGGCTCTTTGTGGCTATCAGGTTAATCCTGCCTTTTTATTTGCCGTTTAATTTTATAAGCATAGTGCCGAATTTAACCGTTGTTCCCTTAAATATTACGGAAACTGAGGTGCCTGCCATAGACACGGGCTTAAAAGCGGTTAATTCAATAGTTAACCCAATAATTGAAAAGAATTTTACACCCGTGCCGGGTGACAGTATAAATCCCATGCAGGTTGTAATAACAGTTGGTATTGTTGTGTGGCTTGTTGGTGTAGCAGCAATGCTTCTTTACGCTGTTATAAGCTGGCTTATGCTTCGCTTAAGAATAAAAGAGGCTACGCTGTTAAAGGAAAATATTTTTATTTGTGACCGCATAGCAACACCGTTTGTTGCAGGGCTTTTAAAGCCGAAAATTTATTTACCCTCAAACTTGAGTAATTCAGATATAGAATGTGTAACTGCACACGAAAAATCTCACGTGAAGCGCGGTGACCATCTGTGGAAGCTTTTTGGTTTTTTGTTGCTTTGTATTTATTGGTTTAACCCTGTTATGTGGCTTGCTTACAAGTTTTTTTGTAAGGATATGGAGCTTGCTTGTGATGCAAAGGCAATAAAAAACACAACACCGCTTTACAGAAAATTTTATGCACAAAAGCTTGTTGCCTTCAGCAGTAAAAAGCAAAACGTATTTGCCTGTCCGCTTGCATTTTGCGAAACTGCAGTGGAAAGCAGAGTTAAATCTGTTTTGAATTACAAAAAACCAAAGTTTTTCTTTGCGTTAGTAGGTGTAGTTCTTTGTTTTTCTATGAGCTTAGTTTCTTTTTCGGCGAATTCTGCTTTTACCAAATATCAGAATTACAGCGGAGATATTAGTGATGAGCTTGCGGTATTTGTTGAAAAAACCTTAATTGAACGCTCCCATTTCAGAGAAAGGGAGGGCGAGGAGTGGTTTGCTGACTTTAAGGTATTAGACGTAAAAGAGAATAACGGCGCAACAACCGTTTACCTTCTTGCAAACACTTATTCATACGAATTAAAAAACGGAGTTGTAATGGTTGCAGGCTCGGGTGTCATTTACGGCGAAGCTGCAATTACGGTAACAAAGGATGAGGCGGGTTATAAATTAGTTGAATTGTGGACCAGTGGTGATGGTGCAGCGCTGTGGCCGAGTATAAAGGAAAAATTCCCTTCTTACTTGTGGAATTACATTATGTATAACAGTGGGACTCACGCAAGCGAGTTAATGAAAAGCTGCGAATTACAGGCGCAACAAAAATTTTTGGGAAAATCTGCCGAGGAATGTTTTGTAAATGATGAAAACGAGGCAGTTGAAATAGCAAAAAAAATTTGCGAATGCCAATATGACAGCGTTTCGGCTGAATACTCTCAGTGGGGGGAGCAGTATCACGTTGAATTTTTAAAAAACAACGCCGAATACCCTGTTGCAAGTGCGTGGGTTTCAGAAAACGGTGTAGCAAGTATTATGTATTGGGATTAGGAAATAGAAAATAAAAAAGGTTCTATCATTTTAGTTAGTAAGAAACTTTAAATGATAGAACCTTTTTATTTATGCTTATTTGTAATAAAAATTAAACGCGTAGCGTTTCGAAATTCTTAATTACAAAAAATTCATTTTTTGTATCTACAAGTACTTTTGGTATTCCCCAACTGCAAGCTTGTCGCATCTTTCGTTTTCAGGATGCTCGTTGTGACCCTTAACCCAATTAAAGGTTACCTTGTGCTCCTCTAAAAGGGGTAAAAGTTTTTCCCACAAATCAACGTTTAGGGCAGGCTTTTTGTCTGCTTTTTTCCATCCGTTTTTTTGCCACGAGTAAACCCAGCCCTTGGTTATCGAGTCGCAAACGTATTTGGAGTCTGTAGTAAGGAATACCTCGCAAGACTCCTTTAATGCAGAGAGGGCTTCTATTACTGCAGTTAGCTCCATTCTGTTGTTGGTTGTATCCTTTTCACTGCCCGAAAGCTCTTTTTCTGCACCGTTAAATCTCAGAATTGCACCCCATCCTCCCGGGCCCGGGTTTCCGGAGCATGCACCATCTGTAAAAATTTCAATTTTTTTCATAGTAAAATCCTTTTCAAAAGCAATGCCATAATTTTACCATAAAAATTCAAAAAAACAAATACTTTTAATAAAATTATGTTTAAAAGTAACTTGTTTTGCAAATACTTTCAATTACAATTATATGTTTTTGTAGGTGGTATTCAGTGAAAGCGGTTGTTATGGCAAATGACGAGGGTGCTTTTTTACGTCCGTTGACCTGCGCACTGTCAGTCTATAAATTAGAGCTTTTAGGCAAGCCTCTTCTTTTTTATGTTTTAGACAGTCTTATTGCGGCAGATTTTAAAGAAATAATACTCATAGTAAAGCTTAAGGCCTCGCAAATAGAGGCTATGCTTTCAGACGGTGAGTATAAGGGCGCTTCGGTTACCGTTGTAATAGAGGAGGAGCCGCTCGGAACAGCTTCAAGTGTAAAAAATGCAATAGGTGAAGCGGACGAGTCTGTTTTAGTTTTAAACGGAAACGCTTTTTTTGAGTTTGACTTAAAAGCTGCAAAAAAACGACACGTTTCCAATTCAAATGATGCTACAATTATATGTAAGTCTGTAAAAGACCCGCGTGAATACGGCGTTGTAGCAATAGATGAAAATAACAATGTAACGGAGTTTATAGAAAAGCCGGGCTGGAGTGAATCCTTTACAGATATAGCAAATTGCAACGTGTTTTTTTTAGAGCCTGACGTTTTAAAAAGAATACCTGAAAACAAATCGTGCGATTTTAAAAAAGAGCTTTTTCCGCAGCTGTTGAGCGAGGGCTATAAAATAGAAGCATATCTTTCCGATGATTATTGGTGTGAAATAGAAACTGTTGAGGACTATAAAAAGGTGCAGTTTGATATTATTGGCGGAGCAACAAATAAAAAACTGCCCTTTATTGCTGAGAATATTTATACAGAGAGCACTGTTCCGAAGGGAAATTTTGTAATAATTCCACCCGTTTATTTCGGGAAAAACGTTCAAATAGAAAACGGAGCAGTTATAGGTCCGTTTTCTGTAATAGGAGAGGGCTGCTTAATATCCAAGGGCAGTAAAATCAGAGAAAGCATTCTGCTCAGCAACGTTTACGTTTCCTCGGAGTGCAGTGTAAACGGCGCTCTTATTTCCTCGGGGGTATCAGTAAAAAAAGGAGCCTCTGTTTTTGAAAACAGTGTTATCGGTGAGGATTCTGTAGTAGGTGAAGAGGCTGTTGTTGCAAACGGAGTTCTTGTTTGGCCTAATAAAATAATAGAAAACGGTGCTAATGTTACAGAAAACATTAAATACGCAAAGCCTGTAAATCTTGCTATGCAAATTGATAACGTTATTTTTGGTGATTTCGGCGTTGAGCTTACCCCTGAAAAAACGGCAAGGCTCGGTGCTGCAATAGGCACGCTTTTCGACGGAATTCGCGTGGGAATAGGAATAGACGGGGAAATAAATTCATTGGCGCTTAAATGCGGTATGCTTGGCGGTCTTATAAGCGTAGGTGCAAAGACCTTTGATTTGGGTGAATGCTTTTTCTCACAAATGTTTTACTTCTCTGTTTTTTGCGACGTAGATGTTGCCGTTTTTATAAGCGGCGGTGAGGGCGGTGTATCTCTTTCTCTTTGCGAAAAGGGTGGCGTTGCGCTTTCAAGAGAAAAGATAAGAAAAATCGAAATGATTTTAAAGCGTAGTGAGTTTAACCGCTGTGCAAGCAGTGATTGTCAAAGCGTAAGTGTTATGAATACAATTGACCAAATGTATCTTAATGAAATTGCGCGTCAATTTGACGGTGCAAGGCATTATTTAAGCGGAGTGCTTTGCTTTTGCGGAAATAAGGCGGTCTCCGCTTGTGTTGAATCGGCACTTGAAAGAATAGGGCTTGCTACGGAGAATGAGAGCTTTTTGGCAAAAATAAATAATGCGGGTACCAAAATTACCGTAGTAGAAAACAACCAAAGCTTTTCTCACGAAAAGCTTTTAGCAGTTGCTGCTTTTAATGAAATGAAAAACGGTAACGACGTTTCCTTGCCTTGGGATGCACCGCAAATAATAACTACTCTAAGCAATTCCCTGGGCAGAAGAGCATATAGATTTTCTGAGAACTCCTGCCACTACGACGAGGGCGGAAAAATTAAAAACGTTACAATAAATCAGCTGTGGTCCAGGGATGCTGTGCTTTTAATGTTCAAGATAATTAAAATAATGAGTGAAAAAGGTAAAAACTTAAAATCCCTGACCGAGGAATTGCCTGAGTTTTACGTTGCCAAAAGGGTGATGGAAATAGATGCTTCTCCTGCAGCTGTTTCAAAGGAGTTGCTGTCTAACAGCTTTAAAGCGGATGAAGCAGGCGGTATTACACTTTCAAACGAAAAGGGGATAGCAAGAGTCAAAAGCGACTCCCTTGGCAAAAGTCTTAAAATTATAACGGAGGCAGTTTCTGTAGAGCTTGCAGAGGAGCTTTGTGAAGAAATAGAAAGGCTTATCGCTCTTGACATTGACTTGTAAAAAAAGTATAATAAAATGGTTATAATGTAATATTATGCCGTAGTGTGTCTTGTTGACATTTTTTAGTGGCTTTGTCCACTATTTACATATTGAAAATCAGAAGAAAATTAAGTAGCAAAAATAAATACGGTTATCCTTTGCTGCAATGGAGAAATTATGGAAAAAGAAAAAAATAAAGACCTTACCGCAGCAGAAAATCAAGGTAAAACAAGCGGTAAGAGCAAAAGGAAAAATAATAAGCTTAACAGTAAAGCGGAAAACAAGAAGCAAAAGAAAAAGAGTAAGCAGCAGGGCTTTAAAAGTAAAAAGCAAGGCGGTGCTAAAATGGAAAAAGAAAAAAAGAACGATTTCGAAAGAGAGCAGGGCTCAAAGAATAATAAAGCAAGAAAAAATCAGCAAAGCAAGCAAATGAATCGTTACCAGAAAATTAAGTCTCCGCTTAAAAACAACCCCATAAAGGTTTCCTTCCTGGGCGGTCTTAATGAGGTTGGTAAAAATATGACTGTTTATGAGTATGAAAAAAGCATGCTCATAGTGGATTGCGGTCTTGCTTTCCCCGAGTCTGACCAATTAGGCGTTGACTTTGTTATTCCCGATTTTTCTTACGTTGAAAGAAATGCAGATAAAATAAAGGGTATTTTAATTACTCACGGTCACGAGGACCATATTGGTGCGTTGTGCTATCTTCTTAAAAAAATCAACGTGCCTGTATATGCAACGCTTCTCACAGCGGGGCTTATAATGGGTAAGCTTTCAGAGCACAAGCTTGAAAAAACGGTAGACGTAAAGGTTATAAATCCGGGTGAGGAAATTCATCTTGGCGATTTTAACGTTGAATTCATTCACGTAAACCACTCTATTCCGGGTGCTGTTGCATTAGCAATAAAGTGCGAGGCAGGTACTATTGTACAAACAGGTGACTTTAAAATAGATACCACACCTATTGACGGTGAAATTATAAATCTTTCCCGTTTTGCAGAGCTTGGTAACGAGGGCGTTTTGTGTTTGCTTTCCGATTCTACAAATGCAGAGCAGCCCGGTTATACTCAAAGTGAAAGCAAGGTTGGTGAAACCTTCCAGAGCCTTTTTGCAAAGGCCGGTAACAGAAGAATTATAATCGCTACCTTTGCTTCAAACATACACAGAGTACAGCAAATTATAGATATTGCATCTAAAACCGGCAGAAAGGTTGCTCTTTCAGGCAGAAGTCTTGAAAACGTTACCGCTACCGCAAGTGAGCTTGGTTACGTGCATATTCCGCAGGGTACCTTAATCGGTATAGATGAAATAAAAAAATATACAGACGAGCGGCTTGTTATTATTACAACGGGCAGTCAGGGTGAGCCTATGTCTGCGCTTTCTCGTATGGCAGCCAAAAACCACAGAAAGGTAGAAATAGGCTGCAACGATTGTGTAATTATATCCGCAAGACCTATTCCGGGTAACGAAAAAACCGTTTACAAGGTAATAAACGATTTGCTTTGCCTCGGTGCGCAGGTTGTTTACGAAAAAATGTATGACGTTCACGTTTCAGGCCACGCTTGTCAGGAAGAGCTTAAAATTATGCTTTCCTTAGTAAAGCCTAAGTATTTTATTCCCGTTCACGGTGAGCAAAAGCATTTAAGATACCACGCAAGGCTTGCAGAAAGCATAGGTATACCGCATAACAATATTATTATTGCAGATAACGGCTACGAGATTTCTATGACGGAAAGCAACATTGCCGTTTCGGGTACTGTAACAAACGGCAAGGTTTACGTTGACGGCTATGGCGTTGGTGACGTTGGCGCAAGAGTTATGCGTGAAAGACAGCACCTTGGTACAGACGGTATTATAATTATTGCTGCAACTATAGACGCTGCTTCGGGTGAGCTTTTAACCGGTCCGGATATTGTTTCAAAGGGTTTTGTTTACGTTAAAGAGGCAGAGCTTTTAATGAGTGAGGCAATTTCGGTTTCAATGAACGTTATAAACAGCTTCCCGCCATACAGCTTCGATTTAAATCAAATGACAAACAAGCTTCGTGACGAAATCTCAAGACTTATGTACGAAAGAACAAAACGTAACCCTATGATTTTACCAATCATCATGGAGGTTTATTGATGAAAGTTAAAGGTATGTTGTATCAGAATCCGGTAGGTTTTTTATCTGCCTGCGTGTTTTTGCTGGCAGGAGCAGGCTTTTTGTTTATTGACAAAAAGGTTGCTATAGCTGCTTTTTCGGGCTTTGCAGTGGTGCTTGCTTTAAGCATAGTGTATTCGGTATACAGCTTAGCAACCACTAAAAAGCTTGTAAGGCAAATAAACAAATCTCTTAAGGGAGAGGTAAAAAACGTGCAAGAGTTTCCTCTTCCTGTTGCGGTTTGTAATGCCTATGGTGAAATAGTCTGGTACAATAAGAATTTCTATTCGGATATATTAGAGGAAAGACCCTCAGACAAATTTAAGATTACAGAGTTTTTCAAGAACTTTTCCTTTGAATATTTTGAGCGTGAAAAGTCTGTTTGCACGGAGTACAACGACCGTTGCTACACGGTTTTCACAACAAAGGTAGAGGATAAAAACAACCCGCTTGTTGCTATGTATTTTTTGGATGATACATACTTTAAAACAACGGAAAGAGAGTATCTTTTAACAAGACCCTACGTAATGCATATTCTTGTTGATAACATAGATACTCTTTACAGAAAATATTCAGACAGTAAATTTGCACTTATAACAAGCGGAATTGAGAGCATTCTTGAAAAATGGCTGCAAAACCATAACGTGATTTTCAAGAAAACAGCAAACGGCAGCTTTCTTGTTATTGGTGAAAAACGCTCGTTAGATGAATTGTGCAAAGGCAAATTCGACGTGCTTAATGACGTAAGAGCATATAAGTACGAAAATACCGAGATAGGTGCAACGCTTTCCATAGGTGTTGGTACGGGAGAAAATATTTTTGACTGTGAAAACCAAGCAAAGCGTGCTTTGGATTTAGCTCTTGGCAGGGGCGGTGACCAGTGCGCCGCATTTATGAATGAGGGCTATACCTTTTTTGGCGGTATGGCAAACCTTTCCAACAATAACTCAAAGGTGTCACCGAGGCAAACCTCGGCAAATATCTTGAGTGAAATAAAGGGTCATTCTAAGGTGGCAATTATGGGTCACAGATTTTCAGATAATGATTCCATAGGTGCTGCAGTTGGTATGGAGTACTTTTGCAGACAAAACGGTGTGAAAGCAAAAATAGTAGTAGATGAAAAAACCTCTCTCGCAAAGCCTTTGATTACGTATCTTAAAAATAACGGCTACGACAAGTTTATTGACGTGGATGACGGCAAACGCTTTTGTGACGGCAAGACACTTGCAATAGTTGTTGATACTCACGTTGCTTCACTTGTAGAAAGTGCGGACGTTTTAGAGGATGCAGGAAGAAAAATAGTTATTGACCACCACAGAAGAACGGCAGATTATATAGATGATGCGGAAATTTTTTATCATTTACCGCTTTCTTCTTCCACCTGCGAAATGGTTGCAGAGCTAATAGAGTACTCAACCACACAAATGGATTTGCCTCCGGAAATTGCAACTGCGCTTTTATCGGGCATAGTGCTTGATACAAAGGATTACGTTCTTAAAACCTCAAGAAGAACCTTTGAGGCTGCCGCATACTTAAGGCACAACAAAGCAAATACAGTAGAGGTTAAAAAATTGTTTGCGGTAAATACCGAGCAATTAAACGGTGAAAACGAAATTATAAGTAATGCAATTACGTATAAAAGCTGCATGATTTCTATTGCAGACCTTAAAATTGAAAATGTGCGTGTTGTAACTGCAAAGGCAGCGGACAGTATGTTAAACATTAACGGCGTAAAGGCATCATTTGTAATATCAAAAATAAAGGAAGGCTTAATCAATATTTCGGCACGTTCTTTAGGTGAAGAAAACGTTCAGCTTATTGCCGAAAAATTAGGCGGCGGCGGTCACAGCACAATGGCGGCTTGCCAGCTTGAGGTTGAGTCGTTTGAAGCGGCACTCGAAAAATTAAAGAGTGCAATAGACGAATATTACAACGAAAAGTAAAGGAGAAAATAAAATGGACGTAGTATTAAATGCAGACGTAAAGGGTCTTGGCAAAAAGGGTGAAAAGGTAAGCGTTTCTGAGGGTTATGCAAGAAACTTTCTTTTCCCAAGAAAATTAGCAAGTGAAATAAACGCACAGCTTATGTCAGAGCTTAAAAACAAGGAATCCTCTGAAAAATTTAAGGCAGACGAGGAGCTTAAGGCAGCAAAGGCAAACGCTGAAAAAATCAACGGACAAACTATCGTGCTCAAGGCAAAGGGCGGTACAAACGGTAAGCTCTTCGGCTCAATTACCGCAAAGGAAATTGCCGTTGAGGTAAACAACAAATTTAACGTGGGTGCAGATAAAAGAAAAATTGTAGTAGATGATATTAAAGCATTTGGTACATATTCGGCACAGGTTAAGCTTCACGCAAAGGTTACTGCAGATTTTAAGGTGCAGGTAGTTGAATTATAATTATATTTAAATCAGAACAGACAAAGGTGCAAAGATATGGCAGAAAAAGATTTAACAACGACGACAACTGCTGCCGATATTTACGGTGATAAATATAACTTTTCAGCAGAGCAGGCAATTTTGGGCTCAGTGCTTATTGACCCCGATTGTCTTAGTCGTGTAGTTTCTCTTGTTACTCCTGAAGCATTTTATTACCCGCAGCATAAGGATATTTTTAAAGAGATGATTACTCTTGATACCCTTGGCTCAAGAATAGATGCTTTGGTAATTTTAGAAAGATTAAAGGAGCAGGGTGTTTTTGACGAGGCAAGCGGTAAAAACTATTTAGCAGAGCTTGCTCAGGCTGTGCCGTCAACTGCAAATGTTGAAAACTACTGCAAAATTGTTCAGGATAATTTCTATATAAGACGACTTATAGATATTTCTCAGGATACAATTAAATCTGCAACCACAGGTATAGAGGCAGACGTTTTGTTAGAGTCTGCAGAGCAGAGCATTTATAATCTTCGCAGAGGTAAGTCAACAAGCTCAATTCAAAGAATCAGCGACGTTATTACAAACGAGGTTTATCCTACTCTTACAAACATTACCTCTGAAAATGCAGATGATTTTAAGGGTATTCCTACAGGATTTTCAAAAATAGATGAAATTATTTCGGGACTCAACCGCTCTGACCTTATTTTAATAGGTGCGCGTCCTGCTATGGGTAAAACAAGCTTTGCGCTTAACATAGCACGTAACGTTGGTATGACGGGTAAAAAGGTTGTTTTCTTCTCCTTGGAAATGTCAAACGAGCAGCTGGCATCAAGAGTGCTTTCAACAGAAGCGCGCGTTGAATCCAACAAGCTTCGTTCGGGTAAAATTTCTCAGGCAGAGTGGCAAAGACTTGCACAAGCGGCAAATCTTCTTTCTTCCCGTTGTGAGCTTTATTTTGACGATACCTCAACAATAACAGTCCCCGAAATAAAGGCTAAAATAAGAAGAATGAAAAACGTAGACTGCATAATTATTGACTATTTAGGTCTTATGCAGACTGCCGATAAAAATATTAAGGGTAACCGTGTGCAGGAAATTACAGAAATTACCCGTAGCTTAAAGCTTCTTGCTAAGGACCTTAAAATTCCGGTAGTAGTTTGCTGTCAGCTTTCCCGTGGACCTGAAAAGAACGGCAAGGCTTCTAACAGACCTATGCTTTCAGACCTCCGTGACTCGGGTTCTATTGAGCAGGATGCTGATATCGTTATGATGCTCTACAGAGAGGGCTACTACAAAAATGATAAGCAAAATGCAGAAGAGGTAGATATGTCTAAGGCAGACGTAGACGTAGCCAAAAACCGTCACGGTCCTACTGAAAGAGTAAAGCTTCACTGGGACGGTCAGTTTACGCTCTTCTCGACTCTGGAGTATCGTGATGAGTAACACTCTGATTGTTTTAGAAAAGGTACAAAGGGCAATAAGTGAATATAATATGCTTAAAGAGGGGAATACAGTAATTGTAGGACTTTCCGGCGGTGCAGATTCTGTTTGTCTTTTGCACGTGCTTGATTCACTTAAGGAAGCGTACAAGCTGAAAATTGTCGCATCTCACGTTAATCACGGCATTCGTGGTGATGAGGCTAAAAGAGACAGCGATTTTTCAAGAGCGTTAGCCAAAGGCTTAAACGTAGAATTCAAGCTTCTTGAGGTGAATTGTACAGAGGAAGCAAAAAAACATAACGAAACACTTGAAGAGGCAGGGCGCAGAATCCGTTATGATTTTTGGAGCTCGTTAGCAGATGAAAGCTCTGTTATTGCAACGGCGCACAACAGTAACGATAACGCCGAAACGGTAATATTTAATATTACACGCGGCGCTGCCTTGAACGGTGCAAGAGGTATTCCGCCCAAAAGAGGGAATATTATAAGACCGCTCATTTTTTGCTCAAGGGAGGAAATCGAGGGCTACTGCAGTGAAAATGGGCTTGAATTTGTAACAGACAGCACAAATTTAAGCAACGATTACACCCGCAACAGAATTCGTCACTTGGTTTTACCCGAATTAAAAAATGTGAATTCCGCTTTTTTAGATGCATTTTCACGCTTTTCCGTTTGTGCAGACGAGGCTTCGGAATACATAGATTTTGTTGCTGAGGAAGCATTAAGAAAAGCAGAGCTTTCAGAAAACGTTTACAGCATTTCTGTTTTAAACGGACTTCACAAAGCAGTAAAAAGCCGAGTACTTATAAAGGCAATTGTAAAATTTTGCGGGGAAACGCCCGACAACAAAAAGGTTGCCTCGGTTTTAGAGTGTATGGAAAAAGGTGCAAAGCTCCAGCTTTACAAAAATTGCTACTGCGAGGCTAAAAATAATGAGTTGATTCTTTTTAGTGGCGGTAATAATAACTGTGAGCAACTTTCAGATGTTAAAGAAATTTCTTTAGAAAACTTTTCCGTAAGCTTTGGTAAATATCTTCTTGAAGGCAAGGTTTTTGAAGAAATATCAGAAAATGAAAAATTCCTATTGGATAATTTAATAGATTGTGATACAATAAGTGGAAAATTGACCCTGAGAACCCGTAGAGAGGGTGACGAAATAACACTTTTAAAAAGAAGGGTTACAAAGTCACTTAAAAAGCTGTTTATAGAATCGGGCGTGCCTCGAGAGGAAAGAGGCTTTGTGCCCGTTTTGGCAGATTCAGACGGTGTTGTATGGGTTTGCGGATTTGGTGTTAATAAACGGAATTCCGTTAGCAAGACTTCAAAAAAAATTATGGCGTTAAAGGGTGAAAAATATGGTTTCACAAAATATGAATGAGGATATTAAAAAAATTCTTATTGATGAAGCGGAGCTTCAAAAAATAGTAAAACGCTTAGGTGCGGAAATTACCGAGGATTTTAAAGGCAAGGACGTGCTTTTAATAGGTGTACTCAAGGGCTCAGTTATTTTTATGGCGGACTTAATGCGAGCAATAGATTTACCTTGTAACATTGATTTTATGGCTGTGTCAAGCTACGGTAACGGTACTGAAAGCACAGGCAGAGTAAGAATCAACAAGGATTTGGATAATGACGTTCAGGGTAAAGACATAATTATTATTGAGGACATTTTAGACAGCGGAAAAACGCTTTTCTACATCCGTGATATTTTATCTGCAAGAAAACCCAATTCAATAAAAATTTGTACTCTTTTTGACAAGCCCGAAAGAAGAGAGGCAGACATTAAAGCAGATTACGTAGGCTCTTTAGTACCAAATGAATTTATTGTAGGCTACGGACTCGACTATGCCGAGTATTACAGAAATTTGCCATTTATAGGCGTACTTAAAGAGAGTGTTTATGCAAATAATAACTGATATATTATTGTGTTAGTTTTATTATAATATTAAAAAATCAAAGCAGGTGACTTACTATTAAACTCATTGAAAAATTAAAGGCTGTTGCCCCTTATATTCTCATACCGGTTATGGTGCTTCTTCTTATTTTCTGGTATTCAAACTCAGCACCGACAGAAAAATTAGAATATTACCAGGTAATAGAATTATTTGACAAGGGTCAAATCAGCGAATACGAATTAAACATAGGCTCAGGTGCTCTTACTTACACGCTTAAGGACGGTACTAAGGGCAAGTATTCTGTTCCTAATGTTTCAATGTTTGTGAACGATATTCACGAAACAGTTGTTGAATTTAACCGTGCAAACCCTGAAACGCCAATTAAATACGACTACGCTTCGGGTAACTCTTACTCGTTCTGGCTCCAGATTATTCCCGTAATCTTTTGTGCCGTGCTCGTAATTTTTGGCGGCTCCTTGCTTATGAAAAAAATGGGTAATTCCATTTCAAGCGAAAACAACAGAGCAATGGGCTTCGGCAAGGCAAGAGTAAAATTAGGTGCAGAAGAAAAAAGAAAAACAACCTTCGACAAGGTTGCCGGTGCTGATGAAGAAAAGGAAGAACTACAGGAAATAGTAGAGTTTTTGAGGGACCCTCAAAAATTCACAGACCTTGGTGCAAGAATTCCTAAGGGTGTACTTTTAGTGGGCCCTCCGGGTACGGGTAAAACTCTTTTAGCAAGAGCAGTTGCAGGTGAGGCAGACGTTCCTTTTTTCTCAATTTCCGGTTCCGACTTTGTTGAAATGTACGTTGGTGTTGGTGCTTCACGTGTGCGTGACCTTTTCGACCAGGCAAAGAAAAGCTCTCCCGCAATTATTTTCATAGATGAAATTGATGCCGTTGGTCGTCACAGAGGCGCAGGTATGGGCGGCGGCCACGACGAAAGAGAGCAAACCTTAAACCAATTACTTGTTGAAATGGACGGCTTCGGTAATAACGAGGGTGTAATTATTATTGCAGCCACTAACCGTCCCGATATTTTAGACCCAGCACTTTTAAGACCGGGTCGTTTTGACAGACGTGTAACTGTTGGACGCCCTGATTTAAAGGGTCGAGAAGAAATTTTAAAGGTACACGCAAAGAACAAGCCTCTTGGTCCTGACGTAGACTTAAAGAGCATTGCGCACGGTACAATAGGCTTTGTTGGTGCCGACCTTGAAAATCTTCTTAACGAGGCTGCTTTGTTAGCGGCTAAGCGTAACAAAAAAGCTATTACAATGGTCGAAATAGATGAAGCAACCATTAAGGTTGAGGTGGGTGCTGAAAAGAAATCCCACAAAATTACAGAAAAGGATAAGAAGATTACAGCTTACCACGAGGCAGGTCACGCTGTTTCTGCTTACTACCTTGAAAATTGTGAGCCCGTTTACGAAATTTCCATTATACCTCGCGGTATGGCAGGCGGTTACACGCTTTACAGACAGCAAGAGGACACCACTCATATGCTTAAATCTGCTATGATAGACAGAATTATAACCTCTATGGGCGGTAGAGTAGCAGAGCAAATAACCTTTGGTGATATTTCTACGGGTGCTTCACAAGATATTTCTACCTCTACAGATATTGCCCGCTCAATGGTTACCCGTTATGGTATGAGTGAAAAGTTAGGTCCTGTGCTTTATGGTAAGGATAACGACGAGGTCTTCCTCGGTATGGATTACAGCCATACAAAGAATTACTCCGAAGCATACGCTAATACAATTGACGACGAGGTAAAAAGAATTCTTACTGAGTGCTATGCTAAATGTGAGCAGCTTCTTACGGAGCATAACGATAAGCTTACACTTATTGCGGAAACACTCATTAAGCATGAAAAAATCAACGGCGCTCGTTTCCTTGAGCTTATGGATGAAAACTATGACCCTGAAAAGGATAAGGAAAACGAAGCTGAGACTGAAGCAGCAGAGGGTGACGTTGATGCAGTTGAGTCAACAGAGGAAAATAAAGACTCAACAGAAGAGGCTGTTAACGTAACGGAAAATCCCGTGCCTTCAATTACCGAAGAGGTAATAAAAGCTGAAGAAACAGAAGAATAATAAAAAAGGCATTCTCTTAATTCAAGAGAATGCCTTTTGTTATTTAATTAGACTTAAGTCGCCTTCAAAAATTATTGTAAGCACACCGTCCTTAACTGATATGGAGCTTTCCTTATCAATAAATTCATTGCTTACACCTAAAGGGAAATCAGGTGTGAGCCGAGCATTATTTAAGGGGTACAAAAGACCGTCTATTGTAACGCCCTCTGCAATACCCGAAAGTGCAAACAAAGAAACAATGCCGCTTGCCTTTTTCTTGAAGCTGATGCTTGAGTTTTTTATAACGGTTACGGTGTACGCGCTGTCGCAAATATAAGCTCTGCCGCCATTTTCTGCTATAAATGCAGCTGTTTGCAGGGAGGCAATTGTGTGGTCTAATCTGCCGCCCACGGCACCGTAAACCACAAAATTCTTAAAGCCCTTTTCTAAGCCTATTTTAACTGCAAGAAGCGTGTCTGTGTCATCCTTTTTAACAGGGTGCTTTATTATGCTTTCATCCTTTGGAATAGTGCCTAACGAGTCAAAATCACCAACAACAAGGTCGGGCTTTATATTTAGCCTTTTTAAGGTAGCGTATCCGCCGTCTGCAGCAATAACCAGGTCGTCGCTTTTTCTAAAAAAGCTATTTACGTCACACTCGGCAGCACCAAAAATATAACAGGTTTTCATTTGATTTAGTCTCCACTCTAATTCAGTGTGATTGTAATATCGCTTGTCGGGTACGAAACACACGGATGGATTATGCCGTATTTTGTATCGGCAAGCTTTCTTGTGTCTGTGCCCGAGGGAATAAATACGTTGCCCTTTGAAAGTCTTGCTCGGCAAAAGCCGCAAGAGCCTACTCTGCAATGTGAATTTGCTTTTATGCCTGCTCTTTCAAGTGCAACTAAAACGGTTTCGTCTGCACTGCAGGTAATATTAGCAATAACCACACCGCCTCTTTTTACCTTACATTCAAATACCTTGCCCTGGTATTCCATAGGAAAATCAGGTATGGTGCGAGTATCCTTTACCTGAGAGCCAATGTTAAGCCTTACAGCTTTTCTTTCAAGCCCTAATTCTATTATCTGTGTAGAAATAAGTGTAAGAAGCTGCTGCGAGCCATCTATAAACATACTGTATTTTTCAAGAGGAGCGTATTTTTCTATGAGCTGCTTTGTAATGAAGCCACGCTCGTAATTTTCAACCTTTTCATCACTGAAAACTAAAATCAATTTAAAGGCTCTTACTTTTTTCTGTATCTCTAAAAGCTCATCCATAAAAACGGCGTCGCTCTTTTTACGGCAGCTGTAAAACAATGTAAGGTTAGCGTTAAGTGATTTTTCTTCAATTGCTCTCGCCATAGATAAAAATGCAGGAATGCCGTCGTTATCCGTAACGCCTACTACGTGAGGATAGTCTCTCAGAGGTTGAAAATAAAAATTACCGAGGGGTGCTGAGGCGACAACCTCAGTGCCCTTTTGCCAGGTGTTAAAAATATGTGCTGTTGCAAATCCGTGAATTGCTTTTTTCACCTTTATCATATAAAAGTCCTCATCACTTGAATCGTAAGGGGAGGAGCAAATAGTAAACGGTCTTGTAACAACAGATTGCCCTATGTTCAAGGTTATGCTCAAATATTGACCCGGTCTGAAAAATGCAAGCTTACCTGTTCCGTGTGCCGTGTCAGGTGTTAAAATATAGCAACGCTCTTCGCGGTTAAGCTCAATAACCTCGTGCACCTTTAAGTACTGCACCTCGGGGTGTAGAAAAGCTGCGTTGGAGTTAACAACAAAGTTTTTCTTTAAGGGGGTGCTGAGCGCTTGTTCTATTGTGCTTTTTCTTTCCTCGGGAATTCTTACAAAATTGGAAATATCTCTTAAGGAGGAGCTCATAAATAAATTCTTTTTCATTTTTCTGCCTCCTCGTTAGTAGCGGTAGCCATATCCCCAAGTGTAGCGTAAGCGGTGTTTCTGCCGGAAGCAATAGCAGAGCAAAAGCCCGAAAGCTGGGTGCCCCATCCGCCGCAGAATCTTAAGCCCTTTGTATCGTTGTCACTTGCCTCGGTCATAAAGCGAGAAAGTAAGCTGTCAAAAGGCTCTGCAGAATAACCGTAAATTACACCCTGCGGTGTGTTTAAATATCTTGCAAAGGTCAGCGGTGTTGCAACCTCAATTTCTTCAATATAATCACTGATTTTTATATCTGTTGCTTCCTCGTAAAGGGAAATTATTCTTTTTGCAAAGCTATCCTTTTCGTTAAAATAATTCTCGGGGTCAACGTTTGCCCAACAGTTGTCAGTGAAAAGTGTTGTAAAATTAAGAATACAGGTGCCCTTTGGTGAGCAACCCGGGTTTGCATTGTTAAGGCAGCTTACAATACAGGTATTGTTGCTGTTTAAGGTTCTCATTAAATTGTACTGAACAGAGGTATCTGCCGTCTCTGTAATAATTGTTGTGTAGTTTTCAATGCCTAAATCACTTGCAGAGCGGTTAAGTCCTACGTAAAGAGAAGCGCCTCGTGCTCCGAAATTACGTGCGTTGGTTCTTTTAATTGCAGTAGTAGGTACGTCTGATAGCTTCATCATTTTTGAGTATGCATCCGTAGGGGAGCAGTTAGCAATAATATGCTCACAAAGGATTTTTTCACCGTTTTTAAGAATAACGCCCTTTGCCTTGCCTTTTTCAAAAATAATTCTCGCAACGTGTGAATTGTAATGTATCTGGCTGCCGTTATCCTCTATAAAGCCGGCAAGAGCCATGCTTATTTCGTTGCTTCTTTCCTTGGGTAAAAATGCACCGAATTGAACGTATGAGTAAAGCAGGAGAATATATTGTGTAAAGCTTAGACGCTCGCAATCCACACCAAGCAGGCACCATATTCCCGAAAGAATATCTGCAGCCTTTTGCGGAATTTGAAGCTTTTCAAAAACCTCGTTTACGGAGCAGGGAGCAGTTTTAACAAAGTCTGCATAATCCTTCAAAAGCTCCTTTGCAAAATTTATGGTTATTTTTTCTTCAACCGAGCATACATAATTTATAGCCTTGACGGTATTTTCTGCAATCTCAAAAAGTCTTGTAACAGAAGCCCTGCTGTTGGGTGCATATTCTTCAAGCGTGTTAATGAATTTTTCAATACCAAAGGGAAGGGTAGCGTCAATTTTTTCGCCGTTTTTAGATTTTGTAATAATTCTAAAGGGCGTTTCGGGTGAGCACCAGTCAATTTTTTGAGTAATACCTAATTCATCAAAAATAATGCGCACGTCACCAACACCCTGCGATTCAGAAAAACCGCAAAGTGAGTGAAGAGCAGCTTCAAATTCAAAACGGCCGCGGGTAAAGCTTGTAGCACTACCACCGGGGGTAAGATTTCTTTCTAAAACTAATACTCTTTTGCCTTCCTTTGTTGCACAAGCGGCAGCTGTAAGACCGCCTAAGCCTGCGCCTATAACAATAATATCAAAATCCATAATACACACTCTTTTTAAACTTAAACAATTTTATCGTCAGTTGCTTCACCCGGGGAGGTAATAGGAATAACCTCTCCTAAATAAGTAGGCTCAGGCTTTAGCATACACCAGAAAAAGTCTTTTACTCTTGCTAAAAATTCTCTTGAATCGTTGTAAAGCTCTTTTGTAAAAGCAAAATTAAAGTAACCGTCTGCTGCAACGCCGTAAGCCTCAAGACCTAATTGTCTTGCGTTATATATCGACCTGAAAAGGTGAAATTCCTGAGTAATTATAATTAAGCTTTTTACCTCGAAAACCTGCTTTGCTCTGTACATGGACTCGTAGGTTGAAAAGCCTGCGTGGTCCATTAAAATGCAGGAGGCTGCCTCTTCTCTTGTTTTGTCAACAAAGGTAGCGTTATCAAGGGCATACTGTTTCATGGTGTTAACCTCGTCGTAGTCCTTTCTGCCGTGGTCACCACTCATTAAAATTCTGTTTGAGCAGCCGGTGTTAAAAACCTCAACACCTCTGTAAATACGCTCTTGTAAAATGTGTGTGGGAGCACCGTTTCTTACGCCTGCACCTAATACTAAAATGCAGTCTACCTTGTAAGCCTTTGCTTCCTCTACGGTTAATATATACTTGCTTGCGTACTCGTAAACGTAAGCGTTAATTAAAATAGGAATCTGTGCAAAAATTATAATTAAAATTAAAAATAACGACGCTAAAGACTTGAATCTGCCGGTTTTGTTTTTCACTCTTTTTATTTCCATGGGATATAACACTCCTTTTCAAAATACACTAAAATTTTACACCAAAACAAAGCATAAATCAATAGAGTAATATATTATTTATAATATTTAATAGATATCAATAAATATAATTGATTTTTACATAGTGTTGTGATAAACTAAAATTATTAAAGTTCGAAAGGGGCAGCTGTATGTTTTTTTACGTTTGCTTGGCAATAGGCATAGTAAGTCTTATTATGTTTTTATCACAAAGAAAGCCGGAGGTTACTCTTAAGGTTTTGCTTATAAAAACAGTAACAAGCGTGTTATTCATATTAACGTCCTTTGCGGCTTTTTATGAGAATGAAAATTGCAGCACGGTCTTAGCCCTGCTCTTTTTCTCGGGTGCTGTATGCGGTCTTTTAGGTGATATTTGGTTAGATGCAAAATACATTTTCAAGACAGAAGAAAAAGGTCTTTTAAACGCAGGCTTCATAAGCTTCCTTATAGGTCACCTGTTCTTTATAGCAGGTATGCTTATAACCTACAAGATTACCGCGTTTTTAGTAATTTGCGGTGTAATAGGTGCTGTATTTGGTGTAGTAAGCTGCTTTGTTACAGAGAAGGTGCTAAAAGCAGATTTTGGCAGTTCAAAGCTCATTTCAATAGTTTACACAAGCATTTTAACGTTTACAACGGGCGTTTCACTTGCTATTGCAATAGAAAATGATTTTGAAGTGGCAACACTTGTAAGATTTATCGGTATGCTGTTATTCCTTGGCTCAGATGCCGTGCTTGCAAAAATTTATTTTTGCAAGGGTCAGAACACAAGAGTCAACGTTGTTGTGAATCACGCTCTTTACTATTTAGCACAGTTCTCATTAGCAGCATCCTTATTTTTCGTAGGTGGTTAATATGCAAACACAAAAGTTATATTATGAAGACAGTTTTATAAAGGAATTTACAGCAGAAGCTATCTCTTGTGAAAAAAGAGATGGCTTTTATGCCGTTGTACTTGATAAAACGGCGTTTTTCCCTGAGGGCGGCGGTCAAAAGGCGGATTCAGGCTTTATTGGCAGTACAAGAGTTTTTGATGTGCAGGAGGAAAATGGAACAATAATACACAAAACAAAGGAAGCGGTTGCAGAAAAAGAAAGCTACTCCTGCAAAATTGATTGGGAGGAGCGCTTTTCACGAATGCAGAATCATTCGGGCGAGCATATTGTTTCGGGCGTCGTAAATAAAAGGTACGGCTATACAAACGTAGGCTTCCATATGGAGGACGATTACATAACAATTGACTTTAGCGGTGAATTAACACGTGAGCAGCTAGATGAAATTGAAAATGAGGCAAACGAGGCTGTTTTTCTTGATTTACCGATTAAGGTGGATTTTCCGAGTGAGGAAGAATTAGCAGTGCTCGAATATCGCAGTAAATTAGAGCTTACCGAAAACGTAAGAATTGTTACTATAGGTGACGTGGATACTTGTGCTTGCTGTGCTCCGCACGTAAATACAACGGGGCAAATCGGCATTATTAAGCTGCTCGATTTTATGAAGCACCGTGGCGGTGTAAGAGTAATAATGAAGGCGGGCAGGCTTGCTTTAGAGGATTACCGTGATAAATATAAAAATGCCTTAGGTATTTCAAATTTACTTTCAGTAAAGCAGCAGGATGTTTTTACCGCTACAGAAAAGTTTTACGGTGATTTAGCAGAGGAAAGACGTAAATTTTATGAATACAGAATGTCCGTTGCTCAAAGAGATAAAGAAAATTTAAGTAACGTAAACGGCTCTTTAATTCTTGTAACAAACGGCTATGATGCCGATATGATGCGAGAGGTAGTAAATTACGGAGCAGAAAAAACTGAAAAATACAGTGCGGTTTTCTCGGGTGATGATGAAAACGGCTATTCCTTTGTGGTAGCCTCAAGGTGTCAGGATATGAACAGCTTCAGAAACGAAATGAATTCTAAGCTTAACGCCCGTGGCGGCGGCAGAGACGGTATGCTTCAGGGTAAAGCCGCAACAACAAAAGCAGATATAATTAACTTTTTTCAAGAGGTGTAAAATATGAGCAATTTTAATTCAAAGCCACCAAGAGGCTCAACAGTAAACCCGGACCATATTTTTATAAGCATTAAGGGGGACGCTAAAACCTCCATGACTGTTACTTGGAGAACCTCCGTAGAGGTAACAAGCGGCTATGCCTTAGTAAGAGAGGATGGTAAAGCCGAAACGGTTAAATACGTTGCAGAAACGGGCTATTTTAAAAGTGATATAGACGAAAGCAATATGTTTTGGGCAGATATGGTTAACTTAAAGCCCGGTACAAAATATTTTTATACAGTAGGTAACGACGAGCACAGAAGCGAAGAGTATTTTTTCACAACTGAGGAGGAAAATGCAGAAAGCTTTAAGTTTATGTGCGTGTCCGACCAGCAAAAGGGTGAGCCGCACGATTTACCTGATTACAGCTATTTTACAAAGGTTTTAAAAACAGTTTTAGAAGAAAATCCCGATATTAAATTTATTCTTACCGCAGGAGATAATACGGACTGCGGTCAACACGAGGTTCAGTGGAACGGAGCATTTTCGGGTCTTAAGGGCGTTGTGGAATACACGCCTATTATGATGACCTTAGGTAACCACGATAACCGTGGCTTTGCAGATTACAAAACACATCAAGGCAGATATTACGCAGAGCCTGCAGAGTTTTTCTGTAAGCAATTCAAGGGCTCTTATCCGTTCAATGGTCCTGAGGGCTGGGAAACTGAAAACTATTCGTTTAATTACGGTAATGCACATTTTAATGTAATAAGTGTTAACGAGCCTGAAAGAGTAAACGACTGGCTTATTAAGGATATAGGCGCTACCGACAGAGCTTGGAAATTCGGCTCCTATCATTTTCCTATGTATTATGCAGGACCTGAACTCAGCAATGACGACGGCTTCCCAATGATGCGCGAGGGTATAGAAATGCTTGACGTGCTTTTCGCGGGTCACGAGCATAACTTTGCAAGAACGTTCCCAATAAAGAACGAGCAGTTGTTCGATAAGCCTTCACAAGGTACAATTCATTACGAGTTGGGTAATAGTGATGCTAACCCACCGGGGACAATGTCTTGTCACAAGGTTTGGCACGCCGCACATTACCCTTGTGAGGAAAAGCTTTCGCAGGTTGCAATAGTTGAGGTGTTTAAGGATAAGGTTATTCTTACCTCAAAAATTGTTGAGGACGGCAGAATTATTGACCAATGCATAATAGATAAAAAGAACGACACCATTTATCCTATTGCTTTAGCGCCAATTTTTAAAAAGAGAACAAGAACCTTCTACAAGGGCTTAAGTCTGGGGCTTAGTGAAAGAGAGCAAATTCCTGAGTTTAAGGACGGAATGTGGTTTTCACCGTTAGCAGTTTTATTTACTGCAGTTGGTGCTGACGTAAAAAAGGAAGAGGGTAAGGTTACTCTTGGTATCTACGGCAAAACCGCAACCTTTACAGAGGGCAGTAATATTGCAATAACAAATGACGGTGAGGTTACGCTTCGGGCACCCGTTTACCGTGGCGGAAATACTCAACTTTACATACCGCTTGATGCAATAATACCTTGCTTCAATATGAAATGGAATTATGCCGAAAGAAATAATTACCTTTCAATTGAACACGTAACGGAAGCAATTCCAATGACAAAACAGCCATAAAGTGAGTGATTTGAATTATGATTCCTTTAATTAAAGATAAAAAGGCTTTTGAATACGACTCCGCCTTTTCTTCAAAGCTTTGGCTTTTTGAAGACGTAAAAAAGGAAGAGTATTTGTCACAGCTTGAAGAAATTAAAAATCAAGGCTTTACGTTTGTTTACGAAACGAATATAGAGGGTAACGTTACTAACGTTTTTACAGGTGATGAGGGGCTTGTTTTTAGCTCCTTTTACCCTTGTGATAACACCGTAAGAACAGTTTTGGAAACGAACAAAAATCTTCCCGAGCACAAAATGCGTGAGGATTTAGTAAAAAATAATAAAACCACGCTCTGGCAATTTGAGGTGGACCACTCTCTCATAGATTGCGGTATGTGCTACATAATTCGTACCTGCGACGGCTCGTTTTTTATAGTGGACAGCGCCCATACATATTCCTGCAGAGATGATGAAAGAATTCACTCTTTCTTAAGAGAGCGTACACCAAAGGGTGAAAAAATAAGAATTGCAGGCTGGTTTTTCAGCCACGGTCACGACGACCACATAGCACAATTTACCAACTTTTTAAAGTATTGCTCAAGTGACGTGGAAATAGAAGGTCTTTACTTTAACTTTCCTACATACGAGCACAGAGATGCTCACGAATGGATGGGTGCAGGTGAGGGATACGTAAAGCAATTCAGAGAAGCAATAGAAAAGCGTAGCGATATACCCGTGTATACGCTTCATTCGGGTGAGTGCTTTTACGTAAGGAATTTAAAGTTTGACGTGCTTTGCTCTCACGAGGACGTTTTTCCTGCATCTAACTTAAATTACAACGATTCATCTGTTGTTTTAATGATGACGGCAGAGGGTACAAAGGTTTGCTTCCCGGGTGATGCAGGTCACGAGGAAAGCTATATATTAGAGAATCGTTATAAAAACGGGTACCTTAAGTGCGAAATTATGCAGTCTGCACACCACGCGCATTTTGGTACAACACCGCAATTTTATAAAATGACTGATTCAGAGGTGGCGCTTGTGCCGTCAACACAAATTATGTATGACGGTGACCTTCCTCGTTATGAAGCAACAAGAGTTATGACGGATATTGCAAAATATCTTTTTATTGCTTCAAACGGTACCGTGGAAATTGATTTGCCTTATAAACCAGGTGAATTCACTCTTTTCCCGGACGAAACCTTTGAAAATTTTACGGGCATAAATAATTTGTGGTCATACGAGTATACCACAGAGCGTAAAAAGCAGCTTTATAAGGAATACCTCGAAAGAGGCGGCAAGCCTATTGCGGAATACGAAGCATTATAAAAACAAAAAACATTCTATCGCGAGATAGAATGTTTTTATTTTTATGGATTACAGTTTTTACAAGGGGCGTAGCCGTCACTGATTAAGTCGTTTCGGTCGCCTTTAAATTCCTTCTTGTTTTTGTCAGCCATTTTGCCAACAGAGGAGCAATCGGGTCTGTGGAATTTTTTTGAGCTTGTGTTTAAAACGTAGCTTGCATCAGCCTTTTCGTTTTCTTGAGCAGGCGCTTTCGTAGCACTGTTTGTAGCAGGGACGGTGGTAGGCTGAGCTATTAAGCAGCTTTCACCCGTTTTGTAATTGATTTTAATACTCGGTTGAGCGTTGTAGCAAAAAACGTTAAAGCAAATTCCGTCACCCTCATCCTCTACGGAGTATGCCTCCATTATAACACCTTTGCAAACAAGGTTTTCACCCTCGAAAACGGGAGTAACTCTGTACATAACGTGGTTGTTTGTTTCTTTAATGTAGTCTGCAACCATATTTTCAAACGGTAACATTCCCTGTACGTTTAAATGCCTTGTGCCCGTTATCAGATTTTTTGTATTTGCATTTTCGGCGGAAAGCTGAAATCCAATAAGGTGACAGCGGTTATACAAATATTTTCCGTCAACACAGTCATATTTTACAGAGTGCCAGCCGCTTGGCTTTACCATTCCTATAGGGCCGCGCTCTTCGGTAGGCATAGTTTCAATACCTAAGCAGGCAAACGCTACACCACAACGGCCTAAATAATCTAAGCTTGAGTAACGCTCAAATGCTTTTGTTGTAATCTCTTCATCTGTGAATTGCGGCACGTTGTTGTTAAGCGCAACGTATGTTTTGCCGGAATACTCGGGGATAGAGCCCACAGAAATACCCGAGCCTGAAGAAGAGTTGCTTTTCTTTGTTGTGGTAAGCTTGCCTTGGGTTGTACTTTGCGAAACGGCTTGTGTGCTTTCATTCCCGCTTTGCGCAGATGCTTTTTCAGAGGTAACCTCAGAAAGTATTGTTGTACTTGCGGTTGTCTCATCTGGTGCGGCGGTGTCATTGTCACCGATTGCTACAGCGCAGGAAAAAAGCACAAGCACAGCTGCAATTATTATAATCAACTTTTTAGGTGATTTTTTCATAGCTCGTAAACCTCTCTTGTTACGTTTTCGTGTGAGCTGCCTGCAAATTCTACTGTTTGTGTTAATTTGTAATCCTTCAAATCAAGCGGAAAGTAAAAATCTGCGGGGTATACTCTGTTCCATTTGTAAATTACAAGCTTGTTTATTTTGTTTTTATAAGGAGTAATATCAACGTTTTCAACAAAGCAAACGTCGTTTTCGTTTGCTTCGTCTAAAAAAGAATTGCTGACAGTAACTGCGTTTTCATATTCACTGAAAAGAGCTTTGGAAAATTCAGCAGTGAAAAGCCTGGCGCCGTTTACTTGCTTTAGTAAATCTGCAATAACAGCTCTGTCACGGCTTTGTCTGCGGTTGTTAAAAAGCATACCGTTGTTTTCATCTAAGCAAATTGCAACAATCATTTTATCACCTTGTGTGCTTAAAATCTGTTTTGTAAAGCGTGTAATTTAACGCCTTTAATTCTCTTAAAAGGTCGTCGTTAGATTTTATTTCGTTTTTAAATATAACACCGCCGTGAGCTAAATCCTCAACCTCGTGAAAGTCAGAGCCTGCAACGACAAGCTCCTTGTTGTGATATTTTGCCCATTCCTCGGCTATCGGGTTAGAGGAGTAGTGACGAGGGTTTCCGTTGAAAACCTCGTAGCCGTCAAGGATTTCCCAATTTTCTACAGTAAGCCAACGCCTGAAAGGATGTGCTTGCAAAAACAGAAGACCGTTTTCTTTTGCGAGTGAAGAAAAATCCTCGGGGGAATACGCCATTAAATCACCGTTGCTTCTTAAAAATTCTTCGGTAACGCCGTAAACGAGGTAATCGTTTTCACTTTCATAAAAATTTATTTCCATACCTAAAAGTACGGTCATTTTGCCTTTAAGCTCTTCCTTTAAAGCGTTGTAGCCCTCAAGAAAATACGTAACCTTTTCGTCCCACGCAGCGTTCTTGTATTTTGATTTATTAAAGGTGGAAGCATTCATATGGTCGGTTACAACAATTCCGTTGTAATTGGTTGTAAGGTACAATTCTGCTATCTGCTTAGCAGGAATGCTTGCACAGCTGCTTACCTCACTTGTGTGCAGGTGCATTTCAAATAAATAGCTCATTTTTAACCTCTTTCCTAAAGCTTATTAAAATAATTATATTCCTTTTTTGCTTTTATGTCTATATAACTATTGAAAAAAACAATTATTTTATGTATTATATAATTGATATAAAATTTTGTCTTGGAGGCAATAATATGGGAAAAATCAAAGCAGCTGTTATTGGTACGGGTGGCATCAGTAACGAGCATATTCAAGGTTACTTAAAAAATGAAAACGTAGAGCTTTACGCTTTTTGCGATATTAACGAAAAGCAATTAAAGCTTATGGCAGAAAAATATGGTATTCCTGCGGAAAGATGCTTTTTAGATAAGGATGAAATGTTAAAGGCTCTTCCTGAAATAGACGTTGTAAGCGTATGTACATGGAACAGCGCACACGCTGAGTGTACTATTGCGGCACTCAATGCAGGCAAGCACGTGCTTTGCGAAAAGCCAATGGCTATGAATACAAAGCAGGCAGAGGAGATGCTTGAGGCAGCAAAAAGAAACAATAAGCTTCTTCAAATAGGCTTCGTAAGAAGATACGGTAACGACGCCGACGTAATGAAGGATTTTATAGATGCAGATTACTTTGGTGATATTTATTACGCTAAGGCAACGTATTTAAGAAGAAACGGCAACCCCGGTGGCTGGTTTGGTGATAAATCGCGTTCAGGTGGTGGTCCGCTCATAGATTTAGGCGTTCACGTTATAGATTTAGTACGTTACCTTTGCGGTAATCCTAAGCCTGTTTCAGTTTACGGTGCAACGTTCCAAAAGCTTTTAAACCGTCCACACATTAAGGGCGGAAAGGCTTATAACTCAGTTTCTGCAGGCAACAACGATATTTGTGACGTAGAAGATTTAGCAAGTGCTATGATTCGTTTTGACAACGGCTTAGTGCTTTCTGTAGAAGCAAGCTTTTCACTTAATCTTAAAGAGCCTAAGGGCGATATTGAATTTTTCGGTACAAAGGCAGGCGCAAAGCTTGACCCTCAGGTCGAAATTTTTACAGATGAGCAGGGTTATTTAGTAAACGTTTCTTTTGATAACGATACCTCATTAAGCTTTGACGGTCTTTTCGCAAGAGAGATAAATCATTTTGTGGATTGCGCTATGAATAACGTTCCTTGCAGAGCACCTGCCGAGGACGGCGTATGGCTCATGAGAATTTTAGATGCTATTTACGAATCTGCAAAAACAGGTCACGAGGTAGTTATAAAATAAAAATTATTTAAAAGGGTTGGAGAAGAATGCATAGATGTGATGGTTGCGGCAAGGTAGTGGTAAATGAACAGGATTATATGTGTCCTCATTGTGGTGCTGTATCAAGAAAAAAATGCGACCATAGCACTCATCTGCCGGATGATAAGTATAATAGGGTTAATGATTACAGAAATGCTTCTGCAGAGCATAAGAGTAAGACCTATGAGTACCAAAAAACACCGAGAACAGATACAAATGGTAAATTTGATATTAACGATTTAGCAAATATTAAAAACGTTGAGGATGCAAAACGCGTTGCCAAAAAAGCCTTTATTGAGCAAGATAAAAACGGCAAAAGAAAATTCAAGCCTCTTGCAATTGTGCTTATAATAATTTTTGCAGTAAACATTTTCGGAAACGTTTTGAGCATTGCAGAGGATACTATTGATTCTGTTGTTACAGAAATAGAGGATGCGTTTTTTGACGAGGACTACGAGCCTTACGTTGAGGACCTTTATAACGTTGAGGAAATAGAAGAGAGTATAAGAACTGACTACGACACAGTTTACAGTTATTTAGGCTCTGCAAACGTAGAGTCTGCTACACTTAACTCTTCCGAGGATTATCTTGAAATTAAGCTTTCGGGAATAGGCTTTAATAAGGTGAGCGTAAATATGGAAAAGGCTGGCTTTTCTTACGAGCAGCTTATAGCAGATTCTCACGTTGTGCTTTTTGAGGTTATTTTCGTTACTGAGTTTGACTTTGATTTAGTGTCAGACTATGATGACACCGACACGGTTTACAACTATGCAGACAGAGCGAAATTCAAGGGTACTATTTCAGAGGATGGTGTTTTGAAAATAGATGGCTTTTGCTCAAAGCTTGACGAATACGACGAGGATGTTTTTGTAGAAATAGCATTCACAACAGTTTTAACTGAAAGTGCGTCGGGCATAGACTGTTATAACGGTGATTATAACCTATCACCTTACCTTATGAGGTTTGATTCTTCAGACGAAGCAGATTTCTATATTTACCACAGTCTGCCGGATGACCGCTTGGTTTATAATCACTTTGAAAAACTCGATTTAACAGAGCACGAGGGCTTTTATTTGCAGGATGCATTAGAGTATAGCCAGGTGGTAACGTATTGATTATGAAAAAAACAAGATATACGGCTGTTTCGGGCGTTGTTTCTGCGTTGTCGGTGGTTGTTATGCTGCTTACAAACGTAGTACCTGCTATGATGTACGTAATTCCCATAATAACAGGCGCAATAGTTTTTGCGGTTGCTAAGATTTTGGGTAAAAAATGGGCGTTAGGTGTGTTTTTTGTTACAAGCGTAATTTCGTTTATTTTACTTGCAGATAAAGAAGTTGCGCTTAATTACACCTTGTTTTTTGGGTATTATCCACTTTTAAAATCTGCTTACGAAAGGCTTCCGAAGGTGCTTTCGTGGGGTGTAAAGGCTTTGACCTTTAATGTGGCAATTGTGGTAATAGGCTTAATAATTACGTTTGTTTTTAAACTACCTTTTTTAGATGAGGATTTCGGTAAGCTTACCATTCCCGTTTTTGTGGTGCTTTTTAACGTTGTTTTTGTAATGTACGACGTAATGTTTACAGTTTTCGAAAAGCGTTTAGCTCCGGTATTTAAAAAATTAAGAGCGAAACTGTCTTGACTTTTTTCAAGACAAAGTGTAATATTATTTTATATTTTATTTGGAGGTAAATTATGGATATTTTTTCAGCATTTACAGGCTTCGACTGGGCTGTATTCCAGTTAGTTGAAAAGCTCTGGAATCCGGTTCTTGATGCAATTATGATTTTTATTACAACACTTGGTGATGACGGTATTTTCTGGATTGCTTTAGGCTTAATTCTTTGTGTATTCAAGAAAACAAGAAAATACGGCGTTCTTCTTATTTTAGGTCTTGGTGTAGCAAGCCTTATGAACAACGTGGTATTTAAGCAAATCTTTGAAAGACCAAGACCGTTTAACTTTGATGGCTGGCCGGGTGAATTTATTTATCCTGAGCTTGTTGAAAGACCGCACAGCTTCTCATTCCCATCAGGTCACACATCTTCTTCATTAGGTGCAGCAACACCGCTTCTTATAAAAGCTAAAAAGAAATACGGTATTCCGGTTTTCATTCTTGCTTTACTTATCGGCTTCTCAAGAGTTTACATTCACGTTCATTACCCAACAGACGTTATCTTCGGTACACTCGTTGGTATTATCGGTGGCGTTATAGCAGTGTTTGCATTTAAGTACGGCATTGTTTTGGCAAAGAAGCTTCTCGGTGCAAAGGGTGAAAGCTTAATCACAAAAATCTTTGGTGAAATATAAAAGCTTCAACTAATCAACACTTATTGCATATATTATATGGGTGAGTGTTTTGGTTAAGTTTTATTTCAGACGGAGAAGAAAAGTGCCTATTAAGGCAAAAAGATATATTACTAAAAAACAAAAACACGCACTTACCTTTAAAATGGTGTGCGTGTTTTTAATTTTTTTAATTCTGTTTATAGTGGTAGATATAGCCATAAGACCTGTTGTAAAGGAAAACTCAAAATATATAGTAAAAAACGAAGTAACAATTATGATTAACGAGTGTGTCGCAAGCTTTCTTGAAAGTAACAGGGTAAGCTATAACGACTTAGTGGATATATCGCTAAATTCCGCAGGCGGTGTTTCCTCTGTAAGTACAGATACAATAAGAATCAACAAGCTTAAGTCCGGCATAACTAATTCTATTGCAGAAAAGCTGAAAAACAGTAAAGGTGAAAAAATAAGAGTTTCAGTCGGCAATTTTTCAGACAGCTACCTGCTCGATTACATAGGACTTGAGTTTCAGGTTAAATTAACAGACTACGGCTTTATAAAAACAGATGTTTTTTCTGAGTTTAAAAGTGCCGGTATAAATCAGACCCTTCACAGCATTAAGCTCAAAATAAAAGTGGATGTAAACATAAACGTAGGCACGTTATACCAAACGGAAACGGTAGAAACAATAATTCCTTTAACAGAAACCGTGCTGGTAGGTAACGTGCCCGATATTATAAATTGATTATTCCTTTATAAATTCATCCATAAGAGTGTGACCAACCTCTATAAATAAGCCTGTTTCTTTTGCAGTGCTTTCCGTAAAGGTTTCAATTTTTGAATCACAGTGCTTGGATTTTTGGTAAATCATAAACGGAACAGGGTCGCTCGCGTGTGTCATAGTTTTTATTGGGGTAGGGTGGTCAGGTAAAACCATAATTTTAAAATCATCATACTTTTCAAGCTCGGGCAAAATAACACCGAGAACCTGCTCGTCAATCATTTCAAGTGATTTTACCTTGTTGTGTGGCTCGTTTCTGTGACCGCACTCGTCGGGAGCCTCTAAATGAATGTAAACAAAATCGTTTGCCTTAAGCTCTTCAATTGCACACTGAGCCTTGCCCTTAAAGTTTGTATCTATGTAGCCGGTAGCGCCCTCTACGTCAGGTGCAGACATATTAGCACACTTTGCTATACCTTTGAGTAAATCGACGGCAGAAATTATAGAACCGCTAACGTTGTATTTTTCTTTAAAGTCAGGTAACGCAGGCTTTGTGCCTTCACCCCAGAGCCAAATGGAGTTAGCAGGCTTTTCGCCCTTTGCAATTCTTTCCTTGTTAACAGGGTGCTCCATTAAAAAGTCATAGCTTTCCTTCATCATCTTAATTAGCTCTTGAGCATTAGGCGAAGAAGAAAGATGCTCTTTAATTACCTTGCCCGAAATATCGTGCGGAGGAGTCATTTTGCCTAAATCTAACGTGCCGTTATTCCACACAAGGCAATGTCTGTAAGCAACACCGCCGTAAAATTTAAAAATATCGTTACCAAAGTGTTTTTCTACGTCCTTTATAATTTCGCGAGCCTCTTTTGTAGAAATATCACCCGCGCTGTAGTCCACCATAGTTTTATCTTCATAATTTTCTTCGTCTGAAAGGGTGACTAAATTGCAGCGGAAAATTATATCGGTGTCCTTCATATTAACGCCAATGCTTACAGCCTCAAGCGGAGAGCGTCCCGTGTAGCATTCCTTGGGGTTGTAGCCTAAAACGCTCATATTTGCTATATCACTGCCGGGTTTTAAGCCCTCAGCCACAGTTTTTACTATACCCATTTTACCAAATCTTGCAAGTCGGTCAAGGTTTGGTTTTTTTGCTGCCTCCATAGGAGTTTTGTTACCTAAAGCTTCAACAGGGTAGTCTGCCATACCGTCATAAAGTACAACTACGTATTTCATAAATATCACCTTGCATTTAATATCATAATTACCATATAAATATACAACTAAATTAAACTGGATGTCAATAAAATGCAGGAAATATATTGAAAATGTTTTTCTTTGCTGTATAATATAAATATATTTTTTATAAAGGAGTAATTTTAGTATGAGTTTCCCTATAGCATTACAGCTTTATTCAGTAAGAGACGATATGGAAAAGGATTTTTACGGCACCTTAGAAAAGGTTAAAGCATTAGGCTACGACGGTGTCGAGTTTGCAGGTCTTTTTGGTGAAGCTGCAGAAAAAATCAAAGCAAAGTTACAAGAGCTTGGCTTAACGCCTATTTCTGCTCATGTGCCATATTACGATATGTTAGAAAATCCCGAGGCAGTTTTAAGTGACTACAAGGAAATCGGTTGTAAATACGTAGTAGTACCTTATCTTACAGAGGAGTGCAGACCCGGTACAGACGGCTTTGACGCTACGGTAAAGGGTATAAGAAAAATAGGTGAGGCAGCAAAAAGCCTTGGACTTCAGCTTCTTTACCACAACCACGATTTTGAATTTATTAAAATCGACGGTGAATATGCTCTCGATATCCTCTACAACGAGGTACCTGCAGAGTTTTTGCAAACAGAAATAGATACCTGCTGGGTAAACGTAGGTGGTGAAAATCCTGCGGGCTACATAGAAAAATACACGGGTCGTGCACCGGTTGTGCATTTAAAGGATTTTGTAGGCTCAAACAACGGCGGACCTCTTTACAAGCTTATCGGTATTGATGAGGAAGAGACAGAGGCAAAGGAGCAAACCTTTGAATTCAGACCTGTAGGCTATGGTGTGCAGGACTTTAAGGCGATTTTAGCCGCAAGTGAAAAGGCGGGCGCTTCCTGGGTAGTTGTTGAGCAAGATAACCCATCCATGGAAAAAACTCCTCTTGAATGTGCAAAAATGAGCATTGACTACCTTGTGAATGATTTAGATATAAGAAAATAAAAAGTAACGGCTGTAAAAAACTCTGAGTTTTTTACAGCCGTTTTGCTATTTAATATTAGTTTTTAAATTCTACGGTTGCGAATTCGTCTGTTATAATATCACCGCTTGTGAGCTTGCTTTCGTCTGCATATACGTTTTCGACCGAAGCGTTTATTGTATTAGGCTTTCCGTTGGAGGTGAATTTTGCAGGTAGCTCGGCAGAGTACTTGATGTTTTTGTATTGAACGTTGTCAATTACAAAGTTCTCAACGTCGTCACCGTAAATAAGACAACCAATAGGTCTGCCTGTATCTTTGTAAATTTCAATGCCGTCATAGGTGACGTTGCTTATTGAGCCGCCAGGCTGTTCAACTATAATGCCGAGGGAACAAACTCTGTCGTTGTCCCAGGTAGCATCACGGTAAATTACAGAGCAGTCCTTAAACGTTACGTCACTAATAGGTGTGTGTACCTCACCAAAAATTCCAAAGCATCTTGCTTTTCCGCCCCATCCAATGCAGTCTGTAAAGCTGATGTTTTGTGTGCGGATTCCCTCGTAGCCTCCTAAGCCCTTAACGCCGAATAAATCGTCACCGGTTCTTACAAAGCTTCTGCTTACGTTAACGTTTCTTGAGCTGCATATTGCATAGCCGTCAGAGTTGATTCTGTAGCCGAAAATATCAACGTCAACAATATTTACGTTGTCGCAGTTGTAGGTAATAAAGGACCACTCGGGTGAGTTTATAATTTTAGGGCCAATAACCTCAACGTTGCTGCAATTTGTGAATACCATTCCGCGTCTTTCTCTGCGGTCAAGCCTTGTCATATCTAAAACGCCGCGTCCGTAAAATCTTACGTTAGAAGCATTGCAGAAATTCACAAACGGCATTCTTGTAAGTCCAAGCGCGTTAGACTCAAGTGCTTCCTGCTCTACGTAAAGAGCTTCATCACTTTCAGATTTTATGCTGTATTTGTGGTTAGCTATAAGGTAAGCGCCTTGTCTTAAGTAAACAACAGAGTTGCTTTTTGTTACGTTAATGTAGTCAAGGTAATGCACGCCGCTGTCATAAACCGTAACGTTTTCTTCACCGTATTGCTGCTTGAGCAGGTCAATTGTTGCATCCTCATCAAGTTTTTCTTTAACAAAGAGGGTGAATGCCGCTTCCTGTGAGTCATTAAGTAAAAATGTGTAGGTGCCCGTGCCTTTTATGAAGGCGGTCATTTTGTTTTTGTACATATGCGTAGCAACGTTTAATGAATCGGGCAAGCAAAGCGCACTTTTAATTTTGTAGTCAGCAGAATTGAGCTCGATTCTTAACGGAAGCTCCGTGTCAGCATCAATGTAAATTTCAGAGAAGGAGTGCAATTCACCGCTTTCGGTATCACCAACAAAAACAACTGTGGAGTAAACAGGCACGCTGTGTCCGTTAATTGTAAAGGTGTAGTAGGGTGAAACAATAATTCCGTTTGCATCACTGTAGCCACGGGCCTCCTCATATTCTCCGCCGCCGTCAGTAGCTCTGTTTTTAAAGCTTTCTAAGCTGATGGAGTTGCCCTTTAAGGTTTTAACCGCTTCAGTAGGGTATTTAAGAAAATCAAAATCCATAACGCCTATATCCTCAGGCGGAAGCTCAGCTCCCGGCAAATTACCCTGAGGCGGGGTAGAAATAAGTGAGCTTAAAGCGGTAACCAGGCTCAGAATTGCCGTCATAATTATTTTCAAAATAGAATCCATAGTAAAACACTCCTCAAAACAAATGTGTTGAAACAATTATAGCACAAAAAAATAAAAATAACAGTATATTTTTGAATAATTTACCAAAAATGAAATTAGCGATTATCGCTAAATTTTCAGAAAAAGGTGATTTTTATGGAAAAATACGTATGTCCCTGCGGATACGAATACAAGGTTGCCGAGGGTGACCCGGACAGCGGCATAGCGCCAAATACCCCTTGGGGAGAGGTCCCTGCAGATTGGGTTTGTCCCATTTGCGGTCTCGGTAAAGAGGAGTTTACAAAGGAGTAAAAAAAGAACTGAAATTCTATCATGAATTTCAGTTCTTTTTTTTATCTCCAAATAAACCAAAGAAGTAAGTAACCGGTTGTAACCGCCGCTAAAGTGAACGGTACACCGTATTTCATAAAGGTGGTTGCCTTAACCTCGTAGCCCTCCTTACGAAGAATACCAATACCTGCAATGTTTGCAGATGCTCCGATAGGTGTTAAGTTACCGCCAAGTGTAGCACCGCAAAGAAGTCCGTAATAAAGAAGCTTTGGGTCCATATCAGGGAATCCCGCGGCAATAACAGGAACAATGGAAAGCATTGTTGCTGTGTAAGGTATGTTGTCTATGAATGCTGAAAGTATAACAGAAGCCCAAACAATAATTGTGAAAACAATAAACGGTGAGCCTGCACCAAGACTTGCAATTAATTCACCAATGACCTGAACAACGCCTGCCTTTTCAATACCGCCGATTACAATGAATAAGAAGGTAAGAAGAGCAATTGTGTAGTAGTCAATTTCCTTGAATGCATTTTTAACAATCTCTTTGTTTTTCTTTATGAAAAGCTCACGAATAACGCCGACAAGGAAGAAGGCAATACAAATAATACCGTTTGTTACGTCGGGTTTGTAAAATGCACCCGGAGCTGCATTGTCCTTGTAAGGAATAAAGGAAACTGCAATAAGTGCAACAACCGTGCCTACAAGAAGGTAGGTAGGGAAATAATCCTCAACCTTTGTTCTTGTGTCAAAGGTGATTTTTTGATTTTCTTTTCTGAACATGAAGAAAATTATAAATGCACTGACAAGTGCACCTGCTTCAACTACCCAGAACATACCGGGCTTTCCGCTGTCTACAAAGAAATCAGAAAAGTCAAGGTTTGCAGCCTTACCTAAAAGAATGGACGTTGTATCGCCCACAAGAGTTGCCGCACCCTGAAGATTAGACGAAACTGCAATACATATAATTGCAGGCACTGGTGAAATATTTAACTTTTTGCAGAAAGCAAGAGCAACCGGCGCAATCATAAGAACGGTTGCAACGTTGTCAACAAAAGCAGAAACAATACCTGCGAAAAGTGAAATGATAACAACTACCCATTTAACGTTCGGCATTTTTGAAATGAGAAGGTCTGAAAGCAGCTGAGGCATTTTGGATTCGATAAATAAGTAAACCGTACCCATTGTACCGGCTATCATCATAATAACATTCCAGTCAATATTGCCGATAGCATCAAGAATTCCGTAGCTGAAGGTTTCGGCTCCTAAGCTGAAAAAATCTGCACCAAACAAATCAGGCTTTAAAGAAGCAATAGTACCAAGTGCTATAAATAAAAGCGCTGAAACACCAACAATATACGGGCGAATCTTTTGAAAAATCAACATCAAAAGATAGGTTATGGCAAAAATTACTAATGCCACAATTGTAATCTGACTCATGAAAACTCCTTCTGTAGCCTGCCACTCTCAAAGAAAGCCACACCTTCAGTAAAACTGAAAGTGTGGCGGAATTCTTTGTATAGAGAATAATACCTAAATAAATAACACGTATTCGTGCTATGACAGACTCCACCACTTATTTTAGGTAAACTCATTATATGTTATTGAGATGAAAAAGTCAATATTACAGATAATATAAATTTATAGCAAAATTTTACTTTTTTTACAAAAAACGCGCTTGTAAATTTACGTATTAATTTGTGTATAAAATATTATTTTTTCTTGACTAATGATATTATATCTATTATAATAATATGGATAATGCAGAAGTGTTTTTGCATTATCGCATAGTATAGTAGTTTTGTGTTACAAATATAATTTTTAGGATTTATATTTTTGATATAAGAGCCCAGGCTCTGCAAAACTTTATTACTATATTCGTGAGAGTGACCGTTGTCACTCGCCTTAAAATATATTTAGAAAGGGGCATTCCGTTAATGGGTCCTACAACAATCGCAATTATTGCAGCAGTTGCTGCAGCAGTTGTTTTCGGTGTTGCAGGCTTTTTCATCGGAGGCGCTCACAGAAAAAAAGTTGCCGAATCTGCAATTGGTTCCGCTACTGAGGAGGCTTCACGCATACTCAGCAGTGCAATGACCGAGGCAGAGCAAAAGAAAAAAGAGGCAATTCTTGAAGCCAAGGATGAAATTCACAAGCAAAGAACCGAAACAGAGCACGAGCTTCGCGAAAGACGCGCAGAGGTGCAAAGACAAGAAAAAAGAATTATTCAAAAAGAAGAAAGCCTTGACAAAAAGGTAGAGGCACAAGAAAAGAAAGAAGAAGCACTTCAACAAAAGCTTAAGGCTGTTGAAGAAAGAGCACTCGAAATTGAAACCATCAAAAAGAGTCAGTTCGATATGCTTGAAAAAATCTCGGGCTATAGCAGAGAGCAAGCTAAAGAGGTTCTTCTTAAAAATCTTGAAGAGCAGTTAACCCACGAAAAAGCACTCAAAATTTATGAGTACGAGCAACAAACAAAGGACGAAATGGATAAAATGGCTAAGGAAATTATTTCCGGTGCTATTCAGCGTTGTGCAGCAGACCACGCTGCAGAGGCTACCGTTTCAGTTGTTGCGCTTCCTAACGACGAAATGAAGGGTAGAATCATTGGTCGTGAGGGTAGAAATATTCGTACAATCGAAACAATTACAGGTGTTGACCTTATTATTGACGACACACCTGAGGCAATTACAGTCTCCTGCTTTGAGCCTGTAAGACGTGAAATTGCACGTCAGACTCTTGAAAGACTTATTCAGGATGGCAGAATTCACCCGACAAGAGTTGAAGAGATGTATGAAAAGTGCAAAAGAGAGGTTGAGCTCACAATTAAGCAAACAGGTGAAAAGGCTGTTATTGACGCGGGTGTTAATAGCGTAAGCGGTGAGCTTGTTAAGCTTTTAGGTAAGCTTAAATACCGTACAAGTTACGGACAAAACGTACTTAATCACTCTCTTGAGGTTTCTTACCTTTCAGGTCTTATGGCTGCAGAGGTTGGCGCAGACGTTAAGCTCGCAAAAAGAGCGGGTCTTCTTCACGATATCGGTAAGGCTCTTGACCACGAGTACGAGGGCTCTCACGTTGAATTAGGTGTTGAGGCAGCTAAGAAAAACAGAGAAAACGAGCAGGTTATTCACGCTATTCACGCTCACCACGGTGACGTTGAGGCTAAAACCCTTATTGCTGCTATTGTTCAGGCTGCAGATGCAATTTCTGCTGCAAGACCGGGCGCAAGACGTGAAAACGTTGAAACCTACATTAAAAGACTTCAGAAGCTTGAAGAAATTGCAACCTCTTTTGACGGTGTTGAAAAGTCATTTGCAATTCAGGCAGGTAGAGAGGTCAGAATTATTGTAAAGCCTGAGGTTATCTCTGACGACCAAATGACAATTGTTGCAAGAGATATTGTTAACAAAATTGAAAATGAGCTTGAGTATCCGGGCCAAATCAAGGTTAACATTATCAGAGAAAGCCGCGCGGTAGATTTCGCGAAATAAAACCAAATAATAAAAACGGAACTCCTTAAAAAGTTGTTCCGTTTTTAATTTATCCCAGGCTTAATTAAGCCATAGAAAGAGTAAAAAAATGCGTTTATTATTTATTGGTGACGTAGTTGGTGCAGGGGGCTGCGAATTTTTAATGAAAAAGCTCCCAAGCTACAAAAAAGAAAACGGAGTTGACGTTTGTATTGCAAACGGAGAAAATTCTGCACAGGGCAACGGTGTAACACCGTATTCCTGCAAAATGCTGTATGATAGCGGAGTAGACTTTATAACACTCGGAAATCATTCCTTTAAGCGTCCGGAAATACTAGATTATCTGGACAGTGAGACTGCAATTATAAGACCGTATAACTTTCCCAAGGGTGTACCGGGTAAGGGTGTAGGTATTATAGATAAGGGCAGATTCAGAATTGCGGTAATCAATTTAATGGGTACCGTTTATTCAGAGGCTCTCGACAATCCTTTTACAGAAATTGAAAATGCTCTTAAGGAAACTGACGAGTGCAAAACCGTAATTGTAGATTTTCACGCGGAAGCAACAGCAGAAAAGCGTGCTATGGGCTTTTACCTTGACGGAAGGGTTACTGCAGTTTTAGGTACTCACACACACGTGCAGACTGCAGATGCACAGCTTTTGCCAAAGGGAACGGCATATATTACAGACGTAGGTATGACAGGCCCCGTTAATTCTGTTTTAGGCATAGAGCCTGAGTTGGCAATCAGAAAGCAGAAGCTTCATATACCGGTAAGGTTTGCTAATGCAGACGGACCGTATTGTATGAATGCCTGCATTATAGATATTGATGAAAAAACAGGCAAGGCAAGCAAGGTGGAAAGGGTGGTGCTTGAATGAGGAAAATAATATCACTAATTTTAGTTTTTGCATTCTGCATTACACTTTTTGCATGCGATAATACCGGGACAAACGAAGAAACCGAATCTGAAAGCTGGGACTACGTTTTGCCGACACCGGTTGTCAATGCAGATATATCTCTGCCATTTACCTCGGCAGACAGCTTTAATCCGTACAAGGCAAAAAGTAAGCTTAACAGAAGGCTTATTCCGCTTATTTACGAAGCGCTTTACAGCCCTACAGAGGACGGCTACGGCTACCCTCAGTTGGCGTTAAGTGCAACGGAAAGCGGTAAAACGGTAACGGTAAAATTGAAGCAAGGCGTGGTTTTTTCAAACGGGACACCCTTTAATGCTTCAAACGTAAAGTATTCATATGAATTCGCCAAAAAAAGTGCTTACTACCAAAATAATTTAAAGAATATAACAGCCTTTGAGGTTGTAGATAATTTTACTTTAAAAATAACCTTTGGCGGAGCAATGCTTTCACCGCTTAATTGTCTTTCCTTTCCTATTGTATTAAAAAGCGGTAATGAATTTATAGGTACGGGTAAATACGTGTTAAAGTATCTTGAGCAAACACCTTATTTTGAGCTTAATAAAAATTATTTAAGGTATAACCCCGAGTGGAATAACCAAATAGCTCTTTACGATATGGCTGGCTCCTCAGGTGAAACCTATGCCTTCAAGGCAAAGAAAATAAGTATTTACGAGGATGATTTAGTAGACGGTAATTACAAAAACCTTTCCTCCAAAACAATTTCCTTGCCTACTAATAACCTTGTTTTTGCTGGTCTTAATATGACCTGGTCAGGCTCAATTACCTCTGTTGCCTGGGTGCGCAGAGTTATAAATATAGGCATTAACCGTGTGGATATCGGCGCAGCGTCCTTTTTAGGGCAAACGCTGCCTGCAACAACACCCTTCAAGCCAAGCTTTTACAGACTCTCCGGGCAGGAGCTGCTTGAAGCAACGGGCGACCTTAACCGCGCCATAAATATTTTAGAAGAAAATGGATACGATAAATTTACAAAGGATGGTTACAGAACAGACGGTGTTAATACCTTAAAGCTTTCCATTCTTGTGTGTAATGATAATCCGTATAAAAAAAGCGTTGCAGAGGCATTACAAAAGTCACTTGCAACACTCGGAATAAAAGCAACCGTTATTTTGAAAAATCGCACAGATTATTTAAGTGCTCTTCAAAATGGTCACTATGAAATATATATTGGTGAAATTGAATTGCCTGCAGACGGCGATTTGACCGAGTTTTTCAGAGCAGACGGTCAGGTTAACTTCGGTATAGCAGAAAGCTCTTCCCAGCTTTACACAAGCTTTAAAAATGGTGACGTGAATATGACGGAGTTTATTGAGGGCTTTTATATAAACGTACCGTTTGCACCGTTGTTTTACAGAAAGTCTGTTGTATCTGTTGACCCGGCTATTTCGGGAATAACCACAAACGAGGGCAATGCATATTTGTCGGTTTCGGAGTGGCGTGTAAATAAATAATACTTGTATTTATTTGGTAAATAATATATAATTAACACATTGTGTTATTTTACTTTTTAGGAGGCTTTTCAATGGACCCGATTAAAGTTGATTTTTCCGGCAAGGGTAAACCTACCGAGGTTGTTATTCCACCGGATAAAAAGGTTTTAAAAATTATTATTGCGGTGCTTTTAACAATAGTAGGCGGTGCAATTGCTTACTACTTTATGTTACCTGCAATTAACTTTAAATCCTTGGATTTTTATTATTTTATAGGCGTTGTGCTTGCAATTTACGTTGTTTCAACATTTATTTTAAGCAAGGCGTTTATGAAGCCTGAGTACATTCCTTACGTTAAAAAGAGAGCTACCATTCCGTTTATTATTGCTCTTGTTTTTTCGTTAATCCTCGGCGTAGGCTATTTGACCTCCTGCGAGCTTTTCAGAGCAAAGGCATACAGCCAGATTATTGACGTTAATACTGAAAATTTCGGTGAGAACGAAAATAGTATCACTACAATTACAAGCCTTGAGGATTTTTCTGCTGTTCCTATGATAGATAAGGAGGTTGCAGAAAACCTTGCAAACAAAAAGCTCGGTGAGCTTTCAGAGTACGTTTCTCAGTTTGTTATTGACAGCGCTTACTCAACACAAATTAACTACGAGGGTAATCCTTACAGGATTTTCCCGTTAAAATACGGTGATGTGTTTAAGTGGTTTAACAACACTCGCGACGGTATTCCTGCATACATTGCAGTTAATATGTACACACAAGAGGCTAACACGGTTATTTTAAAGAACAAGGGACTTAATAATATTAAGGTTTCAACAAACGAATATTTTAACGAAAAGCTTAACCGTGTGCTCCGCTTTAATTTCCCATTTGCTATGTTTGGCGTACCATCATTAGAAATTGATGAAAACGGTAAGCCGTGGTGGGTATGCGAGGTAGTAGATAAAACTGTTGGTCTTATTGGCGGTACAGACGTTATCGGCGTTGTGCTTGTTGATGCTTCGGATAAAAATAACATTACCTACTACGATATTGAAGAGGTAAGAACAAATCCCGATATTCAGTGGATTGACCAGATTTACTCAGATGATTTACTTGTTAAGCAATATAACTACTACGGTAAATACAGCGGTGGCTTTATAAATGCATTTATAGGTCAGTCGGGTGTTGTTTCAACAACAGCAGGCTCAAGCTATATTGCTTCAGGTGATGACGTTTGGCTTTATACAGGTGTTACCTCAGTTACAAGTGACGATTCAATTGTAGGCTTTGCAATTATCAACCAGCGTACAAAGGAAGCCGTTTTCCAAAGAATTGCAGGTACAACAGAAAGCGGTGCTCAGAAATCTGCAGAAAGTATTGTTTCCGATAAGGGCTGGAAGGCTACCTTCCCGGTGCTTCTTAACATAGATGGTGAAGCAACCTACTTTATGGCTCTTAAGGACAACAGCGTTGTAAAGAGCTTTGCAATGGTAAGCGTTGAAAGAGTTCAGGACGCTGTTCGTAGTGAAAATGACGCTAACCCGGACGTTGAGGCTTGCCTTAAGGCATACGTAAGCAAGGTTAAAGCAAGCGCAGGTCTTGTGCTCAATATAGATTACAATGCAGTTCTTCCGGATTCCATAGGCGGCAGTGAGGTAAGCGGTGACGGTAATGATTCAGGCAACACAGCACCAACCATTGCAAGTGTTACCGGTGTTGTTACGGATATCCGTACAGCGGTAGAAAACGGTAACAGCGTTTACTATATTGCACTTGACGGTAAAGCAGTTTACTACTCAATGTCTGCTGTGCAGGACAACAACGTCGTAATTCTTAATGTAGGTGATACGGTTACTATAACTTACAAAACACAAGACGGAAAAATCATTCCTGCAAAAACAATAAAATAAATTATTATCCCCTATGCAAGCTAAATTGCATAGGGGACATTTTTTTAAATAATTAAATTCTTTTCTTCTCTCAGCTTGCCGTTTTCGTAAACAACTGTTTTAACCTCATATCTTGTAAATTGTAACGGCAGGGTAATTGAATTAACAGAAATTGACGTGCTTGTTTCATTTTCATTGTTATTAAGCAAACGGAAAAGTGTGGCGTTTTTGTCGTCTGCCTTTTTCATTGTAACAAGTGAAACAACATCATCACCTAAAGAAACGTTGAATTCCGCTTCCTTGTTAGAGGAGGGCACGGGGAATAGGTTGAGCGCATAAGGCTTTTGCGTAAACTCCTGCGCCTTTCTTTCTGCATTGCTTACGTCTGTAACGGTCAATCTGAAGGAAAAGCTGTTTTCCCCCTGGTCAATTTTCTTTGTGAATCGGTCATACGGAATTAACTGACGGTCGTTTATTGGGTGCGCACAGTAGGTAACGCCTCGCACAAGAGAAACGTATAAAGCATTGTTTTCAAAATGACTGCCGTAGGTGCCGTTATTTATAAGCACAAGACTGTTTTGTCCGTTTTCAACAGCTAAAAATCTTAAAGCGACGTTTTCTCGTGCATCTGTGAACAACTCCTCTGTACCAAAGGCGGTTTGTCCCAAAAGCCTGCCGTTAATTTGAACGGGGAGCTTCAGCTTAATAATTTTGTCAATATCACCCATGAAAAGAGTAACGTCAACGTCAACGTCATCATTAAGCTTGTAAATTTTATATTTTATTACTGCGCGTGTGTTTTCACTTTCAAAAAAAGCTTCTACGCCAAGGAATATTTCACCGTCCTCGGTAATTTGAATGCTCTTCATATTCTTGAAAACACCACTCGGCTTTTCGGAAAGCATAAACGCCTTTTCGTTGACACCAAGTCTTTTTTGTTGCGCCTCACTCATACCCCATGGGTCGGAGTTATCCTCAAACTCTACTAACTGAAAACCATTTTTAACGTATTCAATTCCGTTTATGGAATAGCTTTTTAAAAGACCTGTCTTTTCATCTATTTCAACGTGTTTTCTGCCGTTGTCAAATACAAGACTATTGAGTTTTTGTCGTTCTTTAATTTTTTCGAATTCTACGTAAACAGAAAATCTGTTAAGTGAAAGTGGCTCAAGCTCAGCGTTAAAGGCAATTCTTTTGCGCCAGTCAAGATTTAAGTTGCTTTCCTCTTTAATAACCTGGTGCTTAACCTCGTTTCCTTTTTCATCAAAAACAGTAAGCTTTGAGTATAATTCATCTGACCAGTTTTGGTCCTGAAGCATAAACTCACACTCTACCGTATCAACTAATTTGTAAGGATTAGGGTTGAAAACAAATATAGGATACTCACCCGGGCGTGAAGGCTCTTTTACTGAGGAAAGAGCAAACACAGCGCGTGTTTTAAGCCTTTCAGCCTCTAAAAGACCGTGGTCTAAAAGCTTTAAGCCATTGTCCTCACCGCATTGAATGGAGGAGCCGGGGAGCACGTCGTGGAATTCTGTGTTTAATAAATCCTCTGTTATTTCGTGTATTTTGGCTTCCGGGTATTCCTTTAAAAGACCTCTATTGTATGCAACAGAAAGAATTTTTTCCGTAAAGAAAAGCTCGTTTTCAAGGAGCGCGTGCTTTTTCTTGACTCTGTACATGGAGGAGTAGCAGCCCGGCATTGAAATTCTTAAGGATTTATTGAATGAATAAGCAGGCGTTACCTCGTTAAAATAATCTTCGGGTGTAGAATGCAGGTATTTATATTCGGAGGTATCAATTAATTCCTTTATATCAGTTAAATCCTTGTCGGAGGGACCGCCACCGTGGTTGCCGACACCCCATAAAACGAGTGCAGTTTCGTGCGGGTTGTCATTTGCGCGTCTTTCAATAGCCTCTCTGGAGCTGCCAAGAGGAGAGTTATAGCCGTGCGCCCTTAAAGCCTTTATTTTACTTCCGTCAAGCCCAACCCAAAGGAATAAATCGTCGTCTAAATCTAATTGACTGCCGTAAGGGCGTGTAAATATGTAGCTGTCCTGACCGCATTTTTTCATAATTTGTACAAGTCCTACCGTGTGACCGAATGGGTCAAAGTTAATTGCAGTAGTAGGGTGTACGCCGAATTTTTCTAAAAAATATCTTTTTGCCTCTAATATTTGCCTTACAAAGCTTTCACCGCAGGGCATATTACAGTCAGGCTGTAAATACCAGCCGCCCATAATGTGCCACCTGCCTTCACACACAAGGGATTGAATTTTCTTAAATAATTCAGGGGCATATTCTTCAACGTATTTATAAACTGTTACCTCGTTGTGGCAAAAAACGTAGTCGTGCTTTTCAAGAAGCTTTACTGCAGACTGAAAGGTAGAAAGCACAGCACTTGCGCCTTCCTGCCAGTCCCATTGCCATATGGGGTCTATGTGTGCATTGCAAATAAGATGAACCTTTTTCATTTTCTTGACCTCTTAAAAATTGATATGATTAATATACTACTTTGCACAAAAAATAGCAAGTTTTTAAAAATTATTTAAATAATGTTAATTCTTTAAAAATATTGCAATTTCGTGTTGGTTTGTGTATAATAAGAAGGTATATATGCTGTTATAAACAGCACTTTGCAAAGACAAAAATAATTTATATTTTATATTTAAGGAGATATGACTTTGGATAAGTTTATTTTAGAAGATGAATTATCTTCAGTAACAGGTACGTATGATAATTTTTCCAAACGTTTTATGAACCCACCAAGAATCAATAAGGTTAAAAAGGGTGAAAGATTTTTATTTGATAACTTTTACGTTGTAAGTGATTCTAACCCGCTTGGTAAGTTTATGCTTCCTGCCTTTGATTCATTTAAAAGAAAGGTGGAAATCAAAGAGGTAGAGGGCTTTTCTGTTTTTGATGAAATAGAAAAGTACGAGCACTATGATTACGATAACTGCCCGATTAAAGGCGTAGAAGCATTGTTTGAAAAGGCATCGGTGAACAAATCTGCCTTTATGCTTGTTATAGACTGCGAAAAGCTTGAGGCAAGAGAAAAGTGGCTTGAGGTTATACCAAAGGTTGCAGAGCTTGTAAACAGCGGCAAAAGAAATATGTGCGTTGTTTCACTTCTTTTACCGGAATATCCTGCAATTCCTAATGCGGATATTACAAGCCTTTCAGAGCGTGAGTTTGGCTTCTTTATGGAAAAGAAAATTGAGAATCCTACTCCTGCACAGTCATACTTTGTAGAAATTGAAGCTCTTTGCCGTAAATTGGTAAACAACGGTATTGAGGAAATCAATATTTCTCGTGTACCGAATCTTTTCGGTCCCGATTCCTGTATGCTTAGAAGCTTTGACTTAGAAGGCTTTATAAAAGAGAGCTTTGCTTCAGGCAACGTAAGCATTACAACAGAGGACTACGTTGACGTTTTCTCTGTGTCTTATTTAAGAGATGCCTTTAACTTTGCTATTCAGGTTTTATATTGCGGCAGAAAGGGTCACATTTACAATTTCTCAACCGCAACAACCTCTATAGGCAATATTAAAGAGCTTGTTCACGAAAACTTTAAAGAAAAGTTAGGTCTTAAGGTAGAAACAGAAAAAATTGAAAAGCATAATTATTACAGCCTTAATACCTTAAAGTTCTTCCAGTGTGGCTGGAATGCTAAAAAGAACGTAGAGCTTTCCTTAGCGTTATACAAAACAATTTGTGACGCTACGGGCGAGCCTCACAACAATGCAGAAAACGTTGCTATTTATGCAGGTAAGCTTGGCAGAATTAAGGACCTCGAGCTTATGATGCTTAAGGATATTGATGCTTTGTGTGAAAAGCACGGCATTAAATATTTCCTTTGCGGCGGTACAATGCTTGGTGCAGTACGCTACGGCCACAGCATTCCTTGGGATGATGACCTTGATATTGGTATGCTCCGTAAGGATTTTGACAAGTTCAGAAAGGCGTCACTTGAGGACCAGAATATGGAGCTTTACAATTACTCAAGCTTCTGGAGCAAAAGCGGCAGCCACTACATTGTAGATAAGGTACGCCTTAATAACACCTATTTCTCTACTCGTTATTCATCAATTCACGAGTATCAGGACGGTGTGTTTATTGACGTGCTTGTATACGACCAAACAAGCAACAACAAGTTAATTGGTATGCTTCACAGCCGTATAGTTCACGTGCTTTCAAAAATAATTGAATTAAGATGGTACAACCGTCCGAGAAGCGGCAGAAAGAGAAAAATAAGAGAAACTCTTATATTACCTTTCCTTCGTATTTTCCCAATAGGCTTCTACCACACAATTTTTGAACACGTTCTTACAATTTTCAAGCACAAGAAAAATGCAAAGTACGTTATAGACAGTACAGGTAAGCTTCAAAAGAAGGGTCCGTTCAGTATAGAAGGTCTTGAGGATGTGCAAAGAGTTCCATTTGACGAGGGCTTTAAGGCACCAATTCCTGAGGATTACACAAACTACCTTACCTTTGACTACGGCCCGAATTACTTGCCTGAGCCGCCTTTATCTAAACGTGTAGCACCACACAACTTTGCCCGTATAGATTTAGGTCAGTATATTTTTGAAACAGATACAACCGCAAAATACAGAAAAGTAGATGTTCGTGGCGAGCTTCACGAGCAGGAAGATTAAGCTGATTGGAGGACTGTTTAAATGAAATATCGTGCATTAGTAACAGCAGAAGTAATTACAGATATGCTTGAGCCTCTCAAGGAAAAAATTGACTTCGATTTTGACGGCTATTTTATAGACCACGAGGTTATGCCGGTAGAAGAGCTTAAGGAGAAAATTAAAAATTACGACATTCTTATTTGCGAATACGACACAATTGATAAGGGAATTTTAGATTGTGCAGAAAATTTAAAGCTTATTATTTGCTGCCGCGGCGGTGTTAAAACCGTTATAGACCTTGAAGCAGCAAAGGAAAAGGGTATTATAATTTGTAACAACGGTGGCAGAAATGCACAAGCAGTTTCAGACTTCACTCTCGGATTTATTCTTGACCTTACAAGAAATATTTCAAAAAGTAACGCTTTAATTCAAAACAAAGTAATTACAACCGACGTAAAGTCCAAGCCGGATAATTATAAGGACACCGTTTGGGGTCTTGATAACAATTCACCGTTTATTCGTTTCCGCGGCAAGAGCGTTAACCACATGGTTTTAGGTCTTGTTGGCTGTGGCTTTGCAGGTAGCCTTGTAGCAAAAAAGGCAAACGTATTCGATATGGAAATTATTGCTTACGACCCGTTCATTGACCCTGCAAGAGTGCCTGAGTTTGTAAAGCTTGTTGATTTTGAGGAGCTCCTTTCACGCTCAGATATTATAAGCCTTCATTGCAACGTTTCACCTGAATCAAAAAATATGTTCAACAAAGAAACCTTTGCAAAAATGAAGGAAGGCGCGTACTTCATTAACACAGCCCGCGGTGAGTTAGTAGACGAGGCTGCTTTAATTGAAGCACTTAATGCACATCACCTTGCAGGCGCTGCAATAGACGTAACCGTTAAGGAGCCAATTGCTTCAGACTGTCCATTACTTACAGCGGAAAATCTTATTATTACACCACACATTGCAGGCTCTTCTTACGACGTTCAGGTTTGCGGTACGCAAATGGTTAAGGACGCACTTGAAGATTTTATGGCAGGCGTAAAGCCAAGAAACTGCGTTGTATATAATAAATAAGGAGGCTACTGAATTGAGTTCTATAGGAATTATTCTTGCAGGTGGCATAGGCTCTCGCTTTGGTGCCGATAAGCCCAAGCAATACTGCACTATTTTCGACAAGGAAATGATTTGGTATTCAATAGATGCCTTCAGAAAAGCAAAAACAATAGACGATTTTATTGTTGTTGTAGATGCTAACGAAATGAAATCCGGCAGATTAAATAAGGATTACGGTGTTACGCTTGTGCAAGGCGGCAGCACAAGAAACGAGTCCTTTAAAAATGCGCTCGATTACATACACGAGCATTTTCCGGATTGTGAAAACATAATTGAAAACAACGCTGCGTGCCCAATGATTACACCTGAGCTTATAGACGAGTTTATAACCCTTCTTAAGGATTATGATTACGTTAACACAGCATATAAAATTACAGATGCTTTAGGCTCTTATAAGGATAGAATTGCAAACCGTGAGGATTTCTACCTTATTCAGGCACCGGATGCATACCGTTTCCCGTTACTTTATAAGCATTTTGATGAAAATTCTGAGTTGTGTCACCCGGCACATCAGCTTCCGCTTGACTCAAAGGAGTACAGATATTTTGATTACAATGACAATTATAAGGTTACCTATCCGGAAGATATTATGATTGTAGAAATGTTAATGAATCGCAGAAAAAACAAATAAAAAAAGAAGCTCTTCAACAAAAGTTGAAGAGCTTTATTTTTGCCCAATTAAACCTCGGGGTTTTCAATTTCCTTTGGCGTTTTCAGGAAAAGCTTTCTGCAAAACTTAAAAATATGCGGCTTTGCTTTTTCTAAGAAATGACACAGCACCATAGAGAATATTACCAAAACGGTTGTGTGTATAAAGTATAAAAGTATAACCTGTTTTTTGCCGTAACCAAGGTCGGGGATATAGGTTTCAAAAACCCTTGTCCATATTCTGTGGTTAAGGTAATAGTAGAAGGAGATTTCTCCTGCCCACATACAAGCCTTTGAGAATAATGCGTTTTTAATTTTAACAGGGTTAAGGAATAAAATAAACACAAGAATTGCTTGCAAAATCATTGCAAAGTATCCGTAAAATTTATCCTTGAACAGCTTGTCATAATTAGCTGCAATAAGCATTAAGTAAACAGCAAGTCCAAATTCAAGTATAACCAAAAGTGACTTGCCTGCCGTGGTAAATTCCTGCCTTGTTTCCTTTATCTTGCTAATAAGTGTAAAGATAAACACGCCCATAAGAATTCCGCAAATAGCGCGTAAAAGACCTAAACAAATCCATTCGCCGTAATGTGAAGAAAGGTTTATGGATGAATAGTTTCTTTGTAGGTATGCATATGCAAGTAAGGCAAACGCAGGTGCTACAACACTTGAAAAGGTGCTGTAGAATTTTCTTAAAAGAGGGTAAATGAGGAACATACCAATTAACATTGATGAAATGTACCATGTAGGACCGTTGTGGTATCTGCCCATAATAAGACCCGTAGAGTAAGTAAGGGTAAGCTCGCGTATGCTGTGCGTTAATTCTAAAAGAATATTTTTTAATGAAATTTCTTCAATAATCATTCTTATAATAAAATGAATCCAAAACGCAACAAAAATAGGGATGTAAATACCTTTTATTTTCTTAAACGTAAAGCGCCAGGTTTCATCTCCAAGACTTTTTATAGGCTTGTTTTGCATATTGAAAATGCTTTTTGCCATAAAGAATCCGGATACCATAAAGAAGAATTCAACAAATATATAGCCGTATGGGAAAAGGTTTGCTTTTTCAAAGCCTTCCATTTTATTTGCGTGGTAAAGAATTATTGCAATTGTAAAAATGCACTTCCAAAAATCAACCATTGGAAGATAACTGCTGTTTGCTAGCTTCTTCATAATTCCTCCTTATTACTTTTTTTGTAAGTATATCATAATAAATATTGTTTTGCAAGAACAAAGCCTTGCATTAATCATTGTGTAAAATAAACGCTTTTATTTTTTACAAGCAGGGCTACGCTTTCAACGTGGGTCGAGACAACGAAATTACTAACATATGTTGTCGGAAACATATCTAACCCGACTGTTGTAGGGAACTGATATACTATCTAATTATTCCAATTAAGTAAATAGACAAATCACATTATTTAATCAGTACATATAATACAATATCTACTCTCAGCTGCTTTCATCATATCATCGAGTTCCGCTTCCCAATCGGTAGTTTCATGCGTAAACACAACACACCATTCCATGGATGAATTAAAAACATATAAATCTTCTGGTAAAAGTGCATCTGGATCATACATATTTTGTTCTGCTAATCTATAAGAGTCATACCACTCCCGTTCAATCGTTTCTGCCAACTCATAAGAATCAGCTTCAAAAATAAAGCAGAAACTTTTTTTGCCTTGATGATAAGACTCTTCACCTTTCTCACCCATATACAACACCTGCCCGGTATGTTTTCGCAAAAAATTTAAAGCTTCATCCATAGATACACGCGGAAATTTCGGATCTATTCTGTCCCAAAAATAAGATTGCTCATAAAAGTCAAAATCAACCAAATGGTTGTTTTTTGCCATATTATCAATAAACTCTTTGTGTTTAATTTGAAATTCTTCCCAGGACATAATGAAACGTTCTACAAATCTTTTGCTGATATCATCAATGTTATCGAGTTCCCTGAATTTCATATTCTAAACCTCCTAAGTTTAAACTATCTTCTTGACAGCAGAACTACGGTCTCAATATGGGTCGAGTTAATGGGATTGATGTCATAACCTTTTGCTAGTTGACGGGAACATATCAACTCTACCTATTGTCGGAAACATATCAATGTTCTATTGCTTCCTTTTTAATACCCTAATTATCTTTTCTTTAAAAGTTAATGATTTTTCTAGTTCATTATCCTGCGAATTTCCAATCCACTCCATCGAATCACAATCCAAGTAAAGTTCTATTTCATTCTCCCAATTGTAAAACTCACAACAACTTATCTTCAAAATATTATGGTCCCATTCCTCAAATTTTAAGTTGTCAGGATTAACAGGAATATATTTAATTGGCGTGCTATTAATTTTTCCATCTATGTTCCTATCAATAATTTCTATACCATATCCGTCTGTAAGAAAAATTTCTCCTTTAGGACTTGTCGTTATATCAACATAGCTTGGTTGTGAATCGTACTCTATAACATCTGCTGTTCTTATATCTAAACTAAACATATAATCTGATGTTAGCACCACAACAATTCCATATTTTCCAGAAACAGAAATTCCTTTATAAGCCCCTCTAAATTCACCGCACCATTCACCATTTTCATCCGTAAATTTAATCCAGGTCCAATCTTGCGAATTCCAAGGACTTGCTACATCATAAATTCTTTCTGTATACATACCAGAAACTGGTTGTTCTATCCATTCAGCACTATGAATCATCTTATCACCTTCTCTGGTAAGTTAAATCTACTTCCTTGACAGCAGACACACGGTTTCAACATGGCTTGTCCTCGGAAACATATCAACAGGTGTAACCTTTTTTGTTTCGTAGCCTAAGTCTGCAAGCCTTTTTGCATCTCTTGCTAAGGTTGCAGGGTCGCAGGAAACGTAAACAATTCTTTCGGGGGATATTTCTGCAACAGTTTTCAAAAGTTCCTCGTTACAGCCCTTGCGAGGTGGGTCAAGTATTACAACCTTAGGTGTAATGCTTCTTTCCTGCAATTCTTTAATTGCATCCTTCGCATCACCGCAAATGAATTCGGCGTTGCTGACGTTGTTTAACTCAGCGTTTAATTTAGCATCCTTAATTGCATCAGGAATTATTTCTACACCAATTAAGGAGCGTGCGTTTTTCGCCATAGAAAGACCTATTGTGCCTGTACCGCAATAAAGGTCTAAAAAGTCGTCGTTTTCAGTAAGTGCGGCATATTCAGCGGCTTTGCCGTAAAGCAGCTCAGCAGTGTCGTGATTTACCTGATAAAAGGAGAGGGGAGAAAGCTTTACTTTTATACCGCAAAGAACGTCTGTAATAAAGCCTTCACCGTAAATGGTTTCGCACTCGTTTCCTAAAACTACGTTAGTTCTTTCTGTATTTTTGTTTAAAACAAGCGTTTTAAAGCCTTCTACCTTTTTAAGCTCTTCAACAAGCACGTCGCAATTTTTTAGCGTGTCACCATTTATAACAACACAAACCATAAGCTCGTTTGTGCTGAAGGCCTTTCTTAAGTAAACGTGCCTTATTAAGCCAACGTGCAAATCCTCGCTGTAAACGGGGATGCTATAGTCATTTATGAATTTTCTGATTATTTCAATTACCTTGCCAAATTCCTCAGGCTCTAAAAGACAGTCGTCACCGTCAATTACACGGTGGCTTTTTTTAGCGTAAAATCCAATTTTTAAGCTGCCATTTTCTCTTCTTATGGGGTACTGTGCTTTGTTTCTGTACCTTTCGGTGTTTTTTGAAACAATAATAGGCTCAAATGCCGGCTCTAAATGCGCTATTCTCAAGAATGCATCCTTTACCTTTTCAGCCTTAAGTGAGGCTTCTGCAGCGTATTTAAGGTGCGAAAAGGAGCAACCGCCGCAATATTTAAAATGCTCGCAAAGCGGTTCTGTTCTGTCCTTTGAGGGTCTTATAATTTTCATTGCCTTGCCTATGGCATAGGTCTTTTTTGCCTTTATTACGTGGCAGCTTATAACGTCGTTTTTTGCGGTGTTTTCAACAAATACCGCTATGCCGTCCTTTTTGCCGACACCGCTGCCCTCGCTTGTGTATCCGGTTATTGTTAATTCAAAATCGTCGTTCTTTTTAATCATAAATCATTTACAGCCTTTTTGTATTCCTCGTAGGTTAAAAACGTGTTAATTATGGGTAACAGCTTGTTAGCCGAAAGCAATTCGGGTAAGTCGAGAGATTTTAAAAACGCCTTTCTTTTTGTGGCGCTGTCTTCTCTGCCTGAAAGCCCATCCTCATACAAATCGGTTTTTGTAACAAGCTTTCTTTTAGTTTCTTTGGTTTCCTCTGCTAAAACGCCTGCTTTTGCAAGGGCTTCTATAAGTATTTCCTTCGGTATGCCCTCTACACCAAGCTTGCCTTCCTTAGATGCCTCTGCTTTGCGTTTTTCCTTGCCGAAAATATCCGGTATATAAGCGTGCTTTATTTCCTCGGGCGGTACAATTCCGCCTATAAATGAGCGTATTTTAAAGCCTGCAGAGTCACTGTCGGTTAAAATAAGAAGCCCCTTTGTTTTAGCAAGCCTTCTAATCAGCCGTTGCTTTTCCTTATCGTTAAAAATTGCAAAGCCGTCGGTTTCTATTATGACTGCATCCAGTATAGCATCCAGCTTAATTTTGTCATATTTGCCTTCTACAATTACAACTCTGTCTGTTTTTATCATTATAAATACCTAAATTCTTAATAATCTTAAAACTAACTCTTCAAGCACCAGCTGTCCGTCTTGGCTTGTGCTTTTTAGCTTGCGGTCTGCCTCGGCAAGTGCATCAAAAGCGTTGTGAAATTGCTCGTTAGAATATCTGGCTCCGTCTGCTACGGCGTTGTTTATTACAAAATCTCTCTTTTGGTAGGAAGGGAATATCTCTAACAGCTCAAGCGGCTTAAGTCCTTTTTCTTTTATGGTAGAGGCGCGGTACATATCAATAAACGCCTTGCTTATTGTAGCCGAGATAACTACCGGCTCTACACGGAGCTTAAAAAGATTGTTAAGCGTAGAGTAAGCCTTATCTGCCTCACCGTTTGCAATATCTCTTGAAAGAGAAAATATCTTTGCCTCGGTTGAAATTATAACCGTTTTATCTATTGTATCTCTTGTTATTTTGCCTGAGCCCGTGTAAGCGCACACCTTGTCAAATTCATTGCGGAGCGTGCTGTAGTCTGTGCCTACAAGGTTTACTAAATAGGTGGCATCCGCCTTATCGATTTCGCAGCCCTTTTTAGGTGCTGAATCCACAAGAAGCTTTGCAAGGGAGTAGGAGGAGCGCGTGTCTATTTTTACTGCAGTACCAAGCTTTTCAATAAGCTTTACGCTTTTACTCCACCTTGTATCCTTGTCATCTACCTCAATAGCGTCGTACCAAAAAATCAATATGGTAGTTTCAGGCAGGTCGTTTAAAATGCTTTCTAAATCCTCGTTTAATTTGTAGTGGTTGTTTTCCTGCTTTATCCAGTATTCCTGAAAACGAAAATCTCTTATAAGCGTGCAGGTGTATTCACCCATCATAGGAAAGGTGGAAACGCAGTCGGCTAAAACCTCTAAAGTAACGTCTTTGCCGTCAAGCTCGTGGAAGTTAAAGTCTTTAAAATCCTTTTCCACGGTTTTGCTTACAATAAGGTTAACGTAGTGCTGCTTTAAATAATGCTCACTACCGTAAATAAAGTAAGCACGCTGAAAATCACGCTCTTTAATTTGCTTTTTCAAATTATCCTCTGTGTAAATAGCCATTGCTTCACCACCTAAAATTTTAATTCAATATCATCACTTGTTGTTCTGTAAAAGCTTTCTGCATAAAGATACCCCAATTTGTCATTTTTGTGTATTATTGTTTCCTCGTCGGAGCAAAGAATAAGCGTATCTACAGTAGTGCAGTAGCTGTCGGGAATACTTTCGGATAAAATTAACACGTTGATTTTACCGAATTCATTTTCTATTTCCTTAAAATTATTGTATTCCGAAAAAGAAAGTACAATAATTTTTTCATTAAACTCTATTATAGCACAATTTTTGCCGTATGTGTCAAAAATTCTTATTTTTACACAGTCGTTTAAAGTATAGCTAAAATTACTTGAAACCTCCGACATGTTAAATACGTCTGTTTTGAATTTGTAGTGTGTATCGTTAACAAAGCTGGTTATCAGAGAGTGCTCTGAATAAAACGCCTCGTTTATTTTCTCTATTGTGTTAATTTGCTCCTTGTTAATATGTGTTACTGCGAGCAAATCTAAGGTGTCGTTATTTGTTTTCGGTAAATAGGCGTAATCGCTGCTATACAGCTTTTCGGGTACGTTTATAACAACGTAACGTGTGCCGCTTTTTATAATTATATTCGGAGTTGCCGTGTTGCCTAATACCGTAAATGAGGTGTTTGCTTTTAATGGAATTACCGAAAGAATTAAGGCGGCAATAATAGGTAACGGAATAACGGCCACGAATAATCTTTTTAAAATGAGCTTTACTCGTTTGCTTCTTGAGTAAAGAATAAATATCAGAAAAAGTAAAAAGGAAAATGCAATTCCGGAATAAATAAAATCAGAATTTGCGCTGATTGAAGAAAATTTAAAGGCTGCTGTAAATTTAATGATTTCTGTAAGTGCATTTAAAACAAGCTCTGTTGCATTAAAAAGCAGCTCTGTTAAAAATGTGAAGGGTACAAAGCTTGTCGCAAGAGAAATAAGCGTCATTACCATAGCTACGTACGCTACGTTCAGGGTAAGAAGATTTGTAACGGGTGCAATAATGCTTACCGTGCCAAAATAATAAACCGAAGCGGGTAGGGTGAAAAGTGTGGAAAAAAGACTTATTAAAAGTGATGTGTAAACAAAGCTTATAAGCTTCGTTATGATATTTGGCAGCTTTTTCTTTTCTAAAAGCGGTAATAAAGCATAATTAAATCTACTGCTTAAAACCACGCCTAAGGTTGCTAAGAATGAAAGGAAAAAGGACGGGGAGAGAAGCACAAAAGGATTTACCAAAAGAATACACCCTGCCGAAAAGCCTAACGAGTTAATGCTGTCGGAGCGCTTTTTAAATAAAGGTCCGAGCAGGGTTATGCCCATCATAAAGGCGGCTCTTATTACAGACGGCGTAAAGCCTGAAATTATGCACAGAAAAATGAGTATTACAATACCGCTTAAATTTGCATATTTTTCTTTTATTTTAAAAAATTTTAAGGTGTTTAACACTAATCCGCACCAAAGTGAGGTGTGAAGACCCGAAACTGCAAGCAGGTGAGCAACACCGCTTTTACGAAAAGCATCACTCGCCATGTCACTTACGTTATCAGTGCCTCCAAAAAGCATACCTGTTGCAATGCCGAAGGAGTCGTTGTGCATGTAGTCCGAAAGCTTTTCTAAACACGCTTCTTTAAAGCTTAACACGTAATAATACAAATCTTTGTCACATTCTCCGAGCTTGTCCTGCGAGGAGGTGCGAACAATTTTTAAAAAGATTTTTTCAGAAAGCTCATCTGTGCTTGTGTTTTCAATAATTTCTGCATTGTTAAGAAAAACCTTGTCGTAAACAGAATAATTCTCTTCTGCTTCAAAACTAATCTTTATTTTTACGTCTTCATTGTTTACGGAGGAGGTTTTTATTACGTAGTAACCGTCAGTAGCTTCAATAACCTTGCCGACCACGTTGCAGGTGGTGCCGTCATATTTACAAGCTTTTTCGTAGGAAAGACCTTGTACAAAAAGTACTGCGGAAGAAAGCAGTACACTCGCACAAATAGTGGGGATTATTATTAAAGACCTTACTCTTTTGCTTTTTGAAAAAATGAAAAATAAAAACACCGTCACTGCTGTTAGTGAAGCCACAAAAAGCGTACTGCCTTTCAAGATGAAAAACAGTGACGCTAATGTGAAAACTACTAATCCGAATACAAGTGACGGTCTTTTCATAGTTTTTAATTATCCTGCCGGCCAGGTGAAGCTTCTGCCTGAAAGCAGGTGGAAGTGTATGTGCTTAACAGTCTGTCCTGCAGAGTCACCGCAGTTGTTAACAACTCTGAAGCCGTCCTTCATACCAAGCTCCTTGCTGAGCTTTGCTATAACCTCAAAAATATGAGAAATAACTGCACTGTTTTCTTCTGTTACATCTGCTGCAGAAGCAATGTGCTCTTTAGGAATTACAAGAATGTGTATGGGAGCCTGTGGCTCAAGGTCGTTAAATGCAACAACAGTATCATCCTCGTAAACCTTTGTTGCAGGGATTTCACCGTTTGCTATTTTACAAAAAATACAATCCATATTATTCACCCTTTAAAATTTCTTCTGCCTTTGCAAGTGCTTCAGCTATTTTAGAAATATCCTTACCGCCTGCCATAGCTGAGTCCGGCTTACCGCCGCCTGAGCCGCCTGCAACCTGTGCAACAGCTCTTACTATGTTACCTGCATGAGCACCGTTTGCTATAGCAGCCTTGCCACAGTAGCAAGCAAATGAGCAGGTGCCCTTTGCGCTTTGCTCTGCTGCAAGCACTACAACAATGTCGTCACCCTTATCCTTAGAGGAGTCAAGCATTGAGCGGAGTGCGTTAGCATCTGCCTCGCCTAAGGTAGCGGTAATAAGCTTGTATGAGCCTATTTCTTTTACGTTGTCAAAAAGATTTCCTGCTTTTTGCTTTGCAATTTCTGCCTTTAATTCTTCAAGCTCTTTTTCTTTTGCTTTAAGCTCCTGAGAAAGAGCAGCAGCCTTATTTGCAAGGTCGTTTATATTAGCAAGCTTCATAGCGTTAGCAGCGTTTTGAATAAGCTCCTCACGTGAATCAAGGTATTTAATAACGCCGTTTGCGGTAACGCCCTCAATTCTTCTTACACCTGCAGCAACAGAGGATTCAGAAACAATTCTGAAAAGACCAATGTTACCTGTGTTAGAAACGTGAGTACCACCGCAAAGCTCTGTTGAGAAGCCGTTTGCAGCAGTAACAACTCTTACAGTGTCACCGTATTTTTCACCGAAGAGTGCCATAGCGCCCTTTTTCTTTGCATCCTCAATAGCCATTTCCTCCATTGTAACAGGAAGAGCAGAAAGAATAATTTCGTTAACTCTGTTTTCTATTTTTGCAATTTCTTCACCTGAAAGGGCAGAGAAATGTGAGAAGTCAAAACGAACAGCGCTTTCGTTTACGAGCTGACCTGCCTGCTCAACGTGTGTGCCTAAAATTTCTCTTAAAGCAGCTTGGAGAAGGTGAGCAACAGTGTGGTTTTTCATAATTGCTTCTCTGCGAGCCTTGTTTACGCTAACGTTAACCTTATCGCCAACCTTGATTGTGTCGCCCTCAGCTAAAGCACCGTGGTGGAGGAATACGCCCTCTGCAGTTTTTGTGGTGTTTGTAACCTCAAAGGTGCTGTCGTTAATTGAAATAACACCGGTGTCACCAACCTGACCGCCGCCCTCACCGTAAAGGGTAGTTGTATCAAGAACAATAACGCCGTCCTGCTCTGCGCCTATAAAGTCAACCTTTTCGCCGTTTACCGCAATTGCTTTTACAGTTGCCTGGCAGTCAAGTGCTTCGTAGCCAAGGAATTTAGTAGCACCTATTTCCTTGAAGGAAATGTCTGAGCCCTTCCAGCCCTCTGTGCCTGCAACCTTTCTTGCATCCTTTGCCATCTGCTTTGCCTTTTTAAGAAGCTCCTCGAATTCCTCGTTGTTAACGCTCATTCCGTTTTCCTCAAGAATTTCTCTTGTTAAGTCAATCGGGAAGCCGTAGGTGTCCTGAAGCTTAAATGCATCTGCACCTGAAAGCACCTTGCCTTCGGTGTTTTTCATCATTTCGTTAAGAAGCTCAAGTCCGCTGTCAATTGTTTTATAGAAGCTGCTTTCTTCCATAGCAATAACTTTTGTAATGTAATCCTGCTTTTCACGAAGAACAGGGTATGCGTTTTCGTTTTCTTTAATAACAGTTTCGCAAACCTCTGCTAAGAAAGGTCTGTCTATGCCTAAAAGTCTGCCGTGACGTGCTGCTCTTCTTAAAAGTCTTCTTAAAACGTAGCCGCGGCTAACGTTTGAAGGAATAACACCGTCGCCAATCATAAAGGTGGTTGAACGAATGTGGTCTGTAATAACGCGAAGAGAAACGTCGTGCTTTTCATTTGCGTGGTATTCAATACCTGCAATTGAAATAATGTGCTTCATAATATTCTGCACGGTGTCAACCTCAAAAAGGTTGTTAACGTCCTGGCAGATAACAGCAAGTCTTTCAAGACCCATACCTGTATCAATATTTGGGTTTTTGAGTGGTGTGTAGTTGTTTTTGCCGTCGTTTTCGAACTGTGTGAAAACAAGGTTCCAGAATTCAACAAATCTGTCGCAATCGCAGCCAACCTTACAGTCGGGTGAACCGCAGCCGTATTTTTCACCGCGGTCATAGTAAAGCTCAGAGCAAGGACCGCAAGGACCTTGACCGTGCTCCCAGAAGTTGTCCTCTTTACCAAAACGAACCATATGGTCAGGCTTTACGCCGATATCCTTGGTCCAAATGTCGTAGGCTTCATCATCATCAAGGTAAACACTGCAATAAATCTTGTCGGGGTCCATTTTAACAACCTCGGTGCAGAATTCCCAAGCCCACGGAATAACCTCTTTTTTAAAGTAATCGCCAAAAGAGAAGTTGCCGAGCATCTCGAAATAGGTGCCGTGACGAGCGGTAATACCAACTCTTTCAATATCCGGTGTACGAATACATTTTTGGCAGGTTGTAACTCTTTTTTTAGGAGGAGTTTCTTCACCTGTGAAATATTTTTTCATAGGAGTCATACCTGCGTTGATAAGAAGAATACTCTTATCTCCCTGCGGAACAAGAGGGAAGCTTGGTAATCTTAAGTGCTCCTTGCTTTCAAAGAACTTTAAGTACATTTCTCTTAATTCGTTAACGCCTGTCCATTCCATTTTTAACACATCCTTATATGATTTCAAATTTTGACAAAATAAAAAAGCACATTCTGCAACACGGGACGGAATAACCGCGGTACCACCCGAATTGTGCAAAATGCACCACCTCAAAATCTCTTAACGCGAGAAAACGTGCCGCTTTACGGCAAGCTCTGCGGTAGCAGATAAAGGGAGCAATAAAGAATTTTCAGCAGCCATTCTCTCTCTGTGTATTGCTACGGATTATCATTCCGCTTCATAGCCTATATTATTAAATTTACTTGTATAGTATATATTTATAAGTGTAAAAAGTCAAGTAAATTTACTCCCCAAACGCAATTATAGTAAAATATTCATAAAAGGAAGACCTTCAAACTTGCATTTATTGTCAAATTAGGGGTTGACTTATCGTCGGAAAGTTGTTATAATCTTTGTCGCTACAGAGTATCTGTGGCAATCCTTACCCTCAAATATGGTGAGGGTCAGAAGTCCAGAAGGAGGTGCAAACGATGGTAAAATACGAAACAATCATTGTCTATTCTTTAAAGAATGGTGAAGAAGCTGCAAAAGAAATTGCAGAAAAATTCAAAGCTATGATTGAAGGCGCTGGTACTATTGAGAGCATTGATGAATGGGGCAAGAGAAGACTTGCTTACCCAATCAATGACGAAAATGATGGCTACTACGTTCTTTACAACTATGATTGCGAGCCTGAGTTCCCAGCAGAGCTTGACCGTGTTGTTAGAATTACAGACGGCGTTCTTCGTTCACTTATTATTAAGAAGTAATCTAATTTTATTTAAGGAGAAAGTATGGCTTTTGCCATATAGCGAGAAAATATGCTTAACTGTGCAGTATTAATGGGCAGACTTACAGCTGACCCGGAGGTTCGCCAAACACCAACAGGCGTTTCAGTTTGCAGATTTACAGTTGCGGTTGAACGCTCTTATGTAAAACAAGGTGAGCAAAGACAAGCAGATTTTATTGACGTTCTTACTTGGCGTCAAACAGCTGAGTTTGTTGGCAAATATTTCCAAAAGGGCTCAATGATTGCAATTCAAGGCTCAATTCAAACAGGCTCTTATGAAAAAGACGGAATTAAAAGAAGAACATTCGAGGTTGTTGCAGATAACGTAAGCTTCTGCGGCTCAAAGAATGAAAGCGGTAGCACAGCACCAAGAGCAAACGACGCTGCTCCTGCTTTTTCTAATGGTGATATTGATGATTTCTCAGCATCTGCTGATGATGACGAATTACCATTCTGATTTAATTTGAACTAACGCGCTCAGGCGCTATCTATTACTATTAAGGAGGAAACTAAAATGGCATACGATAAAGCTGAAAGAGGCTCAGGCCGTCCTAACAAAAAGGGCAGAAAGAAAGTTTGCGCATTCTGTGTTGAAAAAGTTGACACAATCGATTACAAAGATGCAGCAAAGCTTCGTCGTTATACATCTGACAGAGCAAAGATTCTCCCTCGTCGTGTAACAGGCACATGTGCTTACCACCAGAGAGAGCTCACAACTGCAATTAAGAGAGCAAGACATATTGCTCTTCTTCCATACACAGCAGACTAATTGTCAGAGCAATTCATAAATAACAAAACCTGCATTCACAAAGTGCAGGTTTTTTATTTTTATTTTTATTTTTTATTTTCTTTATTCGACTTGAAATAACAATGCTTATGTGGTAGTATATCGTCACTAAAAGAAATGGGTGGAAAAACTTGAAAAAAAAGTGTGCTTTAAATATAACGGCAATTGCTTTTGTTTTAGGCGTGCATGCGTTGCTGTGTTTTATATATAACAAAATATATTTTTCAAACGGTGCCTACCTTTGGGGTGATTTAGAGGGTGTGCTCAAAATAGTGGTTATGGTGCTTATGTTTTTAGTGGCACCTGTGTGCTATTATATTTCCGGCAGAATTTTCACACGCTTTGCGAATAAGAAGTTTTATATAACAACCGTGTGGGTTATATTTGCATTGCTTTCCGTCTTGGGCGTGGTAGCAATTTTTAAGCCTGAATTCCAGAGGTTTTATCAGCTTGTAAATTCACCGTCTTATATGTACTACCTTTTATTTAAGGATAGCGCTCTGTATATTGCCGTACCTGCAATGGTTATTACCGGCCTTTTCCCGGCTATGTTTTCAAGGAATGGCTACGTAAGAAAGAAACGGCAGAAAAACGAAATTACAATGGAAGAATTAAACGAAAAACTTGAAGAAGGAAACAAATAAAAAAGAAGTGAGGCTAAGCCTTACTTCTTTCTTTTTTCATACTTTTATTTGTTATAAGGTTAAGAACAAAATTTAAAGTGAATAATACAATGCCGACAATTATTCCAAAATGCACGCTGCCTGAAAAAAGCTCTGTGCCTAAGGTGTTAAAATTGTTTAACGCTATGCTGTAAAGAATAGGGGAGAGTATAAAGCAAAGCGCGGAGCCTGCACAAAGAATACAGTTAATTGTTGCCTTGAGTGACGGGGCTGAAATTAAAATGAAAACGAAATTCAAAACACCAAAAACAACTGCTAAATAAAGCAGTAGCAACGAGGTGAAAATCATAGCAAAGCTTATACCGAATTCATCTAGCTTAACTAAGCTTAAAAGTGAGCCCCACTTAATGTTAAGCAGACTGTTAAGCGTAAAATCCAGTAAGGTGACTTTACTTGTTTCGTTGCTCAAAAACGGTAGGTTAAATATGTAAGAGGCAACGGGTAAAACAAGCACTACCAACGGAACAAATGTGAAAATAAATCTTATGATTCGCAATTTGTTTCCGAAAAGCGAGTTTTTGAAGTTACCGGTAAAAACTCTGAATTTTGACCAGGCAGCTTCTGCCTTTTTAGCATCTGTTTCAAGCATGTTTTCCCAGTCGTAGTTTGGTATATTTACGCCGCAAAAAGGACATTCAGCCTTTATGTGCCAAAAATTCAAGTGCTTATAACAGTGGGGACAATTAGCCATAATGACACCTCTGTAGTATTATCAATAATCTAAAACCCTGAGTATATTTTTGATTTCAAGACCGAGGGATGCAATTTTTTCTCTTGCAGCCTTTTCGTTCATTAAAGGTGCAACAAAAGCAATTTCGTTTTTGCTTTCACCGTCATAATTTAAAAGCTGTGCGCCGTCAAATGCAGCTTCAATTGCAGCAGCGGCAGCATCATAAGCAGAAACAGCAGCTCTTACGTAAAGTGAGGAGCTTTGCTCTAAAGGATTTACAACGTAATCCTTTTCATATGCCTCCCAGCCGATAAGCTTTCTTCTTTCAGTATGCTTTGCACAGTCAATAACGTCTGCAACAACGGCACTTGCAGTAGGGAATTTGCCTGCGCCTCTGCCGTAAAATACAACGTCACCAACAGCATCACCTCTTACGAGTATTGCATTGAAAACGTCTGTTACAGAAGCTAATTGACATCCGTTTCTTATAAGGCAAGGGCCAACCGTTGCGGAAATTTTGTTTGAATCCTGCTTTTTTGCACGGCCAATAAGCTTTATTACGCCGCCCCAAGCCTTTGCAAATTCTACGTCTTCCTTAGCTATTGTTGTAATACCTTCAGTTTCAACCTCGTCGGGGAAAACGTGCTTACCAAAGCAAAGTGAAGCCAATATGCAAATTTTTCTTGCAGCATCATGACCTAAAATATCTGCAGAAGGGTCTCTTTCAGCGTAACCGTTTGCCTGAGCTAATTTAAGAGCCTCCTGGAATTCCATGCCCTCGTCAATCATCATTGTGAGAATAAAGTTCGTTGTGCCGTTAAGAATACCTGCAACCTCGGAAAATTCGTTTGCAGAAAGGCATTGGTTAATAGGTCTTATAACCGGAATACCGCCGCCTACGCTTGCCTCAAACAAGAAATTCACGTTATTCTTTTTTGCTAATTCCAAAAGCTCGTAGCCCTTTGCAGCAACAAGCTCCTTGTTGGAGGTAACAACGCTTTTACCTGCCTCAAGACATTTTGAAACAAAATCAAAGGCGGGGTTTAATCCGCCCATAGTTTCAACAACTATGTCTACGTCCTTATCGTTTAAAATATCATTGAAATCCTTTGTAAAAAGCTGTGCTAACTGATGTGATGAAAAATCACGGATATCAAGAATGTGTTTAACGTCAAGAGTCTTTTGACCACATCTTTCTTCTATGGTTTTTTTGTTTTTCAGGATTAACTCGACAACACCTGAGCCAACTGTGCCGAAACCCATAACAGCAACCTGCATTTTTTACACCCCTAAATTTACTTGAAATTACATTTATATAACATTTTACCATAAGTTAAATGGAGAATAAAGAGTTTTTTACAAAATTTTTTAAAAAAGTTTAATATTGTTAAAATTTTATGTCAAATGTGTAATTCCCATTGTATTCTTACGAAAAAAGGTATAATATATAGTAGTAAATTTCTTTTAGTGTTTTCGGAGGGGAAAATGGATAACGTAATAGAAAAGAGACGGGCGTTTATAATTAACTTTATGTATGCAGTAATATGCATAGGTTTGTTTTTTGTTTTTATGAAATTCTGCCTTGGTACACTGGCGCCGTTTATAATTGCATTTATTCTCGCGTTTGTGTTACAACGACCAATTAAATTTTTACAGAAAAAGCTTCATCTTAAATCACATGGTATTATATCGTTTTTATTAGTACTGCTTGTGGTGCTGCTTGTAGCAGGTGTGTTAGCTGTTGCGATTTTCATTCTTTTTAACGAGCTTAAGGATTTTGCCGATTACTTAACAACCCAGTTTTCTTCCATTGATGAAATAATAGAAACACTCAGAACGTACGTTATGAGTGTTGTTGTGCGCCTGCCGGAGGGCATAAGGGGTACAGTAAGCGGTTACGTTACAAATGCCTTCAGCTCTTTAGGTAACGGACAAACCAAGCTTGATTTATCTATGCTTTCTGCACCATTAAGCGGTGCGTGGAGTGTTGTTAAGAGTTTGCCGTCTGCAATACTTGCTTGTGTTGTTGCGATTGTATCCTGCTTCTTCGTTGCAGCGGATTACGATAAAATTAAGGAGCTGTTTTTAAGCTTTTTCAAAAAAGAAAAAAGAGATTATATTGTTAAAACAAAAAGAACTGCAACAAAAGCTATTGCCAAGCTTTTAAAGGCTTACGTTTCAATTATGGCTATAACCTTTGCCGAGATGTTTTTAGGTCTTTTCTTACTTAAGCTTATAGGCGTTTACGACGGTAGCTATATAGCAATTATTTCTTTTGTTACTTGTATTATAGATATTATTCCTGTGCTCGGAACAGGTACAGTGCTTATTCCGTGGGCTGTTTATAATCTTATATTCGGTAATTTCGGAATGGGGATAGGTCTTATTGTGATTTATGCTGTTGTTACGGTTATAAGGCAAATTGTGGAGCCTAAGCTCGTAGCAAATCAGGCGGGTCTTCCTGCTATAATCACAATAATGGCAATGTTTTTGGGTGTTCGTATATTCGGCGCTTTCGGAATTATAATTCTTCCCTTTACCGTAATTATTTTGAAACTGCTTTATGACGAAGGCATATTTTCTTCAACTCAGAAGGTGAGTAACGCATCTGTAAAGGAAAGTACCAAAAAATCTTCTAAGGGGAAGAAAAATGATTGATTACGGTTATAGTGATATTCATTCGCACGTTTTGTGGGGTGTAGATGATGGCGCCGAGGATATGGAAACCTCAATTGAATTATGTAAATTGGCACATGAAACGGGTACCGATTTTCTCTTTCTTACACCTCACATAATAAATTGGTCTGATGCAAGCGTGCTTTATGACCTGCGCGAAGCAAAAGCCGAGTATCTTCAAAACGTGCTTTATGAAGATGGTGTTGAGCTTAAGCTGTACAAGGGCTTTGAAATACTTTGTGATGACGATATTTTTGACGTGAAGTTTTTTGAGCCGTATACGCTTAATAAATCGCGTTATATTCTTATTGAGTTCGATTTTCGTTTTACTACGGAAGAGGACGTTGACGCTTGGTGCGATTATCTTATTTCCTGCGGACTTGTTCCTATAATTGCACACCCCGAGAGATACGAGTTTGTAAAAAAAGATATCTCCGTAATAGAGCGTCTCAGTGAGAAGGGGTGCCTTTTTCAGCTTAACAGCGGTTCCGTGCTGGGGGTATTCGGTGAGTATGAGGCAAGCGTGGCGCTAAAAATGCTTTTGTGTGGCTATGCTGATTTTCTTGGGTCTGATGCGCACGATTTAAGATGGCGTAATACAGATATGTATGTATTCCTCAGAGATTATCCCGAGGCCGTGTCAGATGAGGTTCTGGAAAAAATCTTGTTCGAGAATCCACAAAAGGTTGTAAACAATGAGCCTATAAAGCCAAAAAGGCTGAAATCCTTGCTGGATTTATAACACGGCGTCATTAGGCAAAACAATGTTATCAAAAAGTTTAAAAAAATTTAAAAAATATCGTTTTATTTCTTTTTAGGAAAAATAATTTCAAAACTATGTGATATTATATCCGTGAACAAAGAATAAGGAGGAAATATTTATGGGTGATATGTTAGTTTCTTTGTGGTCAATTATGGCAAACTTCGGTTTCGATACAGGTGACCTTGCAAATAAAATCGGTAACATTATTGCAAAGGATCAAGATGGTGATTACACAGGCGTTCTTGCACCAATTGCTGAAGTTCCACTCGTTGGTACAATCATCGGTCTCTTCGCAGATATCGGTGGTTCAGCAGGTCAGGCGACACCTACAACTATTTCTTAATGCGGAAAAGAATTTAGTTAGTTCAGAGAGTGTGGGTTACTGCACTCTCTTTATGTTTTTGTCCGGTTTTAGCTTGAGTGTGGGTTGATTTATATGTTGTATATATTATAGTATTATATTACATTATAATATATATCATCAGAAAGAGGTTTTTTTGTGAGTAAGAAAAATAATAAGCTTGATAGCAAAAGTAAACAGCTTATAATTGCTATATTTGCTGTTTTAATTCTTTTAACCTTTTCTGCAGTTATGTTAATTGCAGCATTTAATTATAGTGAGTCAGACAACGAGCTACCCACCACAACCGTGCCAACAACAATTTTAAATTTACCGGAAAGCACAACCTCACCATTAGGCGGGGGAGCTGCTGAAAGCAACACTACCAACACAAACTCCTCACAGACAGTAAGTGAAACACAGCAGCAAGAGGTAATCTCGGTTGAGGGGCTAGAGGAATTTACTAAAACAGGTGACAACCATATTTCAGATTCTCCGGATAATGAGTTTATAAAGCTCATTGTTGAAAAAAGAAAGGTTGACCCTGAGCTGCTCGTTGCGATATACGCTGTACCTGATTTAGGTAACAACTTTGTTTTGGAGTTTGATGATAAGCGTGATGAAAACGGTGAAATCATAAAAAGTCCAAAAACCTTAAAGCGAATCTACCACATAAACAAGGAACGTAACATTACGGTTGCAACAGGCAAGCCGGTAGGTAATGAGGGCGTGGATTACGGTACAAGCCTTATGACTTACTATCTCGTAACAGACGTCGTAATGCCTGAGTTCCCGGATTATTTCAGCGACGTTGACTAATAGATGTGATATACCTTTAAAAACACAATATTTTGTGTAAAAAAAACGGTGTACAACTTTCACAAAAAAATATTTAAAAATTCTTAAAAAATGCTAAAAAAACTATTGCAATTTTAAAAGTAATGTGTTATCATACTAGGGCACGCAAAAGAGCGTGTCCTATTTTCATGCTCTTTTTTGCGTAAATGATATGCGTTGATGCGGGAGGTGGCTGCCTTTAAGGCAGGGAATTTCCGCGGAGTATGTCCGATTTTAAACCGGGCGATTAAAAATACTATGCAAGCCGTTTTGCCTAGCTTAACTGAGGCTTTCGGCGTTGTGTAGAGCGTAAGTTTTTCCCGGAAGTTCATTCCGGTTTTTAAACGGAGTGACCGAACATCCCGGGCGAGTTGTTAAAAATTTACGAAGCCCGCCAAAATTTATAGGAGGCGTTTAGAAATGGCAGTTAAGGAAAAAATCAGAATCAGACTCAAAGGTTACGACCACAACGTTGTTGACAAGGCAGCAGAAAAGATTGTTGAAACAGCAAAGCGCACAGGCGCACAGGTTTCAGGACCTATTCCGCTCCCAACTGAGAAGGAAGTTGTTACAATTCTCAGAGCTGTTCACAAGTACAAGGATTCTCGTGAGCAATTCGAGCAACGTACTCACAAGAGACTCATTGACATTCTCAGACCTTCAAACAAAACTGTTGAAGCTCTCACAAGTCTTGAGCTCCCTGCTGGTGTTGATTTTGAAATCAAGCTTTAATCCGATAAAAGCTTGGTTTTGAATATACCTATTATATATAGGTGTTTCAGGTCATGTTGGGGAGAGCCCAACCAATAATCTGATAGGAGGAAAAAAGTTATGAAAAAAGGTATTATCGGAAAGAAAATCGGCATGACTCAGGTTTTCGATGAAAAAGGTAACATGATTCCTGTTACTGTTATCGAAGCAGGTCCATGCGCAGTTGTTCAGAAGAAGACAACTGAAAACGACGGCTATGAAGCTGTTCAGCTTGGCTACGGCGACGTAAAGGCAACTAAAGTGAATAAGCCAATGGGTGGTCACTTTAAGAAGGCTGACGTTGCTCCAAAGAAAGTTCTTAAAGAATTTAGACTCGCTGATACTTCAAGCATCAACGTAGGCGACATCATCAAGGCAGACATTTTTGCTGCAGGTGAATACGTAGACGTTGTAGGTACAAGCAAGGGTAAGGGTACTGCAGGCGTTATCAAACGTTGGAACTTCGGCAGACTCAGAGAATCACACGGTACCGGTCCTGTTGCAAGACACGGCGGTTCTTTAGGTGTTATTGACCCGGCTCGTATTTTCAAAGGCAAGAAGATGGCAGGTCACCTCGGTTCAGAGCGTGTTACTGTTCAGAATCTCAGCGTAGTAAAAGTTGACAGTGAAAACAATCTTATCGCTATCAAGGGTTCAGTTCCTGGTCCTAAGGGCGGCATTGTTGTAATCGCTGACAGCGTAAAGAAAGCATAAGGAAGGAGTGTAACAGATGAGTAAGTTATCAGTACTTGATATGGCAGGCAAGAAGGTTTCTGACATCGAACTTAAAGATTCCATCTTTTCAATCGAGCCAAATATGTCAGCAATGCATCTTGTTGTTGTTAGCTATTTAGCAAATCAGCGTCAGGGCACTCAGTCCACAAAAACTCGTTCAGAGGTTAGTGGTGGCGGTAAAAAGCCATGGAGACAAAAGGGTACAGGTCGTGCAAGACAGGGTTCTACAAGATCTCCTCAATGGTACCACGGCGGTATCGCTCTCGGTCCAAAGCCTCGCACATACGGCATTGACGTTAACAAAAAGGTTATAAGACTTGCAATGAAGTCTGCTCTTTCTTCAAAGGTTGCAGCAGATGAAATGATAGTTCTTGACTCTGTTAAGCTCGATGAAATCAAAACAAAAGAAATGGCTAAGGTTTTCGAGGCTATTAAAGCTCAAAAGAAGGTTCTCGTAGTTCTTCCTGAAAACAACGAGGTTATCTACAAGAGCACAAGAAACATTGAGGGTGCAAAGGTTTCTACTGTAAACACACTTAATGTATATGACATTCTTAACTGCGATACAATCGTTGTTCTTAAGGATGCTGTTACAAAAATCGAGGAGGTATATGCATAATGAAAATGGCACAAGACATTATCATTAAACCTATCATCACAGAAGATTCTATGATGGGTATTGCCTCAAAGAAGTACACATTTAAAGTTGCTACTGATGCTAACAAGCTTGAAATTGCAAAAGCAGTTGAGGAGCTCTTCGGCGTAAAGGTAGCAAAGGTAAATACAATCAATGTCAGCGGTAAGTACAGAAGATACGGCGTTCACGAGGGCTACAAGGCTTCTTGGAAGAAAGCTATCGTAACACTTACTGAAGATTCAAAGACAATTGAGTTCTTTGACGGCTTGATGTAATCTGTAAAACATTAAAAACTATAATAAATTATACCCAATGGTATAGTATGGAGTTGACATTCTCCGCAAAGCCATATTAGGAGTGTGAATAAAATGTCTATTAAAGTTTACAACCCGACAACAAACGCTCGTCGCGGTATGTCGGTTACAGATTATTCAGAACTTTCAAAAGTTGCTCCGGAAAAAAGTCTTTTAAGACCTCTTAAAAAGAACTCCGGTCGTAACAACTACGGTAGAATCACAGTTCGTCATCACGGCGGCGGTAACCGTAGAAAGTACAGAGTAATCGATTTCAAGAGAACAAAGTTCGACGTTGAAGCAACTGTAAAAACTCTTGAATATGATCCAAACCGTTCAGCTCACATCGCTCTCATTGAATATGCAGATGGCGAAAAGAGCTACATCCTCGCACCTGTAGGCCTTAAGGTAGGCGACAAGGTTGAGGCAGGCCCACAGGCAGATATTAAGCCAGGTAACGCATTACCTCTTACAAATATCCCTGTTGGTACATTTATCCACAACGTAGAGCTTTACCCTGGTAAGGGCGGCCAGCTTGCAAGAGCTGCAGGTAATGCTGCTCAGCTTATGGCTAAAGAAGGCGTTTACGCTCTTCTTCGTCTCCCATCAGGTGAGCTTAGAAACGTTCCTGTAAATTGCATGGCTACTGTTGGCCAGGTTGGCAATACAGACCACGAAAACGTTAAAATCGGTAAAGCTGGTCGTACACGTCACCTTGGTATCAGACCTACAGTACGTGGTTCTGTAATGAACCCGAATGACCACCCTCACGGTGGTGGTGAAGGTAAGTCACCAATCGGTCGTCCAGGTCCTGTTACTCCTTGGGGTAAACCGGCTCTTGGTTATAAGACTCGTAAAAAGAAAAAAAGTTCAGATAAGCTTATTGTAAAGCGTATCAACGACAAGTAAGCCGGAAAGGAGCATAATTTATGAGCAGAAGCGTTAAAAAAGGACCTTTCGTGCAACCTAAGTTACTCGAAAGAGTTCAAAAAATGAATGAAAACGGCGAGAAAATCGTGCTCAAAACATGGAGCAGAAGTTCAACAATCTTCCCAGATTTCGTTGGTCATACTTTTGCAGTTCATGATGGTCGTAAGCATGTTCCGGTTTATGTAACTGAAGATATGGTTGGCCATAAGCTCGGTGAATTCGCACCAACAAGAACCTATAAAGGTCATGCAGGTTCAAAAACTACTAAAGGTAGATAATCGGTTGAAAGGAGTGTGTAACAATGGAGGCAAATGAAATGATGGTTGAAGCTACTGCGAAAGCAACTTATTTAAGAATTGCTCCTCGTAAAGTTCAGATAGTATTAGACCTTATTAGAAACAAGCCTACAGATGAAGCGTTAGCAATTCTCAAGCACACACCGAAGGCCGCTTGTGAGCCGCTTGAGAAGCTTCTTAAATCTGCAATTGCAAATGCAGAGGTTAAAAATATGGATGTAACAAGACTTTATGTAGCAAAGTGCTGGGTTTGCCAAGGTCCTACTCTTAAGAGAATCAGACCACGTGCAAGAGGTAGCGCTAACCGCATAAACAAGAAAACATCTCACATTACCCTTGTAGTAAGGGAAGCAGAATAAGCGAGAGGAGGAAATTAAGATGGGACAAAAAATTAATCCTACCGGTTTAAGAATCGGTGTTATCAAAGATTGGGAATCTCGCTGGTATGCTAAGAAGGGTGAGTTCGGCGATAATCTTGTTGAAGACAATATGATTCGTGAATACCTTCTCGAAACACTTGCACCTGCAGGTGTTCCAAAAGTAGAAATCGAAAGAGACCCAAAAAGAATTCGTATTAACATCTTCTGTGCTAAGCCAGGTATCGTAATCGGTCGTGGCGGTGCAGAAATCGATAAGCTCAAGGAAACAGTTAAGAAAAAGCTTAACACTGAAAAAGACGTTTTCATTAACATCACAGAAGTTAAGCAACCTGACCTTAATGCTCAACTCGTAGCAGAGAACATTGCTGCTCAGCTTGAAAAGCGTGTATCTTTCCGTCGTGCTCTTAAGCAATCAATCGGCAGAGCTATGAAATTAGGCGCAAAAGGTATCAAAACACAAGTTTCTGGTAGAGTTGGCGGTGCTGAAATTGCTCGTACAGAGAGCTATCATGAAGGTACTATTCCGCTTCAAACAATCCGCGCTGATATCGACTATGGTTTTGCAGAGGCAAAAACAACTTACGGTCGTCTTGGTGTTAAGGTTTGGATTTACAACGGCGAAATTCTTCATGAATCCCGCAGAGGTAAAAGGGAAGGAGGAGCCAAGTAATGTTATTACCAAAAAGAGTTAAATATCGTCGCGTTCAGAGAGGCCGTCTTAAGGGCGTTGCTCACAGAGGTAACACAGTTAACTACGGTGATTTCGGTCTTCAGGCTCTCGAACCCGCATGGATTACATCAAATCAAATCGAAGCTGCCCGTATTGCGATGACAAGATACATCAAACGTGGTGGTAAGGTTTGGATAAAAATCTTTCCTGATAAGCCGATTACAGAGAAACCGGCTGAAACTCGAATGGGTTCAGGTAAAGGTTCACCCGAATATTGGGTAGCAGTCGTAAAACCGGGCAGAATTATGTTCGAAATCGGCGGCGTTAGTGAAGAGCTTGCGAGAGAAGCTATGCGTCTCGCAGCCAACAAACTTCCAATCAAATGTAAGTTTGTTGTAAAGGCAGAACAGGATGGTGACAAGCAATGAAGGCAAGTGAATTAAGAAAACTCTCTCAAGCGGAGTTGGATGCTAAACTCCTTGAACTTAAGAAAGAACTCTTTAATCTTCGTTTTCAACAAGCCATCAATCAGCTTGACAACCC
>JAZOOH010000010.1:0-51485 GCA_045654905.1 Acutalibacteraceae bacterium
GTTGTTTCACTTCTCACAAAAGCACCAAGCAAGGAAATCATTGAAGATTTCGAGGCTGTAAAAGCAGGAGAAATAAACGAATAATAAAACCAACTGAAAACATATAAAATTAGCCTTTTTTGCATTTTGGTCGAAAAAATCCGCCTAAAATGACAAAAAAGGCTTTTATTTTAGAAATTTATATGTTAAAATATGGTTATCTTAAAAAATAAAGGTGATATTATGGCAACAAGAAAGCAAATACCAATTTTTGAAAGCTGCTACAAAATAGCGGAATATTTAAAAAAGAATACAGATAAGGAGCACCCAACAACACAAGCAGCAATGCGTAAGGATGCGTCTGTTGCGCCGTATCTCGGAGCAAAGGAAACCTCTAACAGCTACATAAATCAAATTGCTATTGCGCTTAACAGCAAGGAGGACGGTACCTTTGCAAAGGAAAAGGACTGGAAGGTTGTTTTTGATGCTTTTACAGACGTACACGGCACCAAAAAGAAGGGCGGTCCTACCACAGAGTTTACAAGCATTGACAAATTGCCTATAAGAAACCTTTATTACAATCAGGAGTTTTCTTACGAAGAATTAGATAAAATTATTGAATGCATTTCTCTTTCAGATACGCTTGACGAAAAAACCGCCAAAAAGCTTATCAAGAAAATCAAGGCGGAGCTGGGCACAATTTATTACGAGGAAAAAAGCTCTTGCATTTCAAAAATTGAGCCTGAAATGATAGTTGATTCTGAGTATTACAGAGGCAACATAAAAACAATTGAAGAGGCAATTGAAAATAACGTTAAGGTAACATTCTACTACAACGGTATAGACTGCGAGAAAAAGCTCGAGCGTGAAAGCCTTACTAAGGAGATTATAAGCCCTTACTACCTTGTTGCAAACAAGGGTAAATATTACGTAGTTGCTTGTAAGGACAGCTTTATGGGTAAAAACTACAAAAAGGTTATGTCACTTTGGCGTGTAGATTTAATGACCGAGGTAAGAATAGAGGGTAAAACAAGCACAAGCAAGGGTGAAGCGGCAACTAAAAAGGAAGAGGTGCAGAATTTACCTTTAAAATGGACGGACGATTTCCATTATTCCCATCTTAATATGGCAAGTGATGCTCCTGTAGATATTACCTTTAAAATATTGGAGCTTCCACGTGTAGATGATATTTCAAAGTCGGACAAGTATTCCTACACCTTCTTGTTCGATACCTTCGGCTCTCGCTATGAATACAGAAAAACCAAGTCTGGTGACGAGTTCGTAACAGTAAACTGCTCACCGTCAGAAATGATTAGCTGGGCACTTCAGCATAGCGACAGGGTAGAAATAGTTGAGCCCGAAATGTTAAGACACAACATAAAAGAAAGAGCAAGACAATTAAGCAAAATGTATTTGGGTGAATAAAATGGATAATATTAAAAGATTCGGCTTTGGCTGTATGCGTTTCCCTGTAAATGCGGATGACGTTATAAATTACGAGGAAACAGAAAAAATGATTGATTACGCCATAGCAAACGGCGTGAATTATTTTGATACAGCCTACGTTTACCACGCAGGCAAATCTGAAACCGTTTTAGGTGATATTCTTAAAAAATACCCGAGGGAAAGTCTTGTTATTGCCGACAAATATCCGGGTCACCAAATTACCGACTCTTACGACCCTGCGCCTGTTTTTGAAGAGCAGCTGCAAAGGTGTAAGGTGGACTATTTTGACTACTACCTCCTTCACAATATAAACGAAAATTCTGTTAAGGTTTATATGGATGAAAAATGGGGGATTTTAGAATATTTCAAGGAGCAAAAAAAGCAGGGGAAAATTGAGCATCTTGGCTTTTCCTGCCATTGCAGCGTAGAGCTCTTAAAGGAGTTTTTAGATTACTGTGGCGACAGTATGGAGTTCTGTCAAATTCAATTGAATTACCTCGATTGGACTCTGCAAAGCGCCAAGGAAAAATATGAGCTGCTTACCGAAAGAAATATCCCCGTTTTTGTAATGGAGCCGTTAAGAGGGGGCAAATTAGCCACTCTTTCCGAAAAAGCAACAAGCAGGCTTCAGGAGTTTAGAGAAAACACTTCTGCTGTTGAGTGGGCATTTAGGTTTTTGCTCGATTTACCAAACGTAAAAATGATTTTAAGCGGTATGTCCGAATTTTCTCAGGTTAAAGAGAATGTAGAAATATTTAAAACAGACAAGCCGTTAAGTGATGCTGAAACAAATGTGCTTTTGGAAATAGCCGAGAGCTTAAAGGACTCCGTGCCTTGCACAGGCTGTGGCTATTGCTTAAAGGATTGTCCTATGGGACTTAATATTCCGTTTATGCTTTCTATTTACAACGAGCTAAAAATACAAAAGGCTATCAGCGTAAGAATGCGCCTGGACGCTTTCCCTGAGGGAAAGCAGCCCTTTGCGTGTATTTCCTGCGGCTTGTGTGAAAAGAACTGTCCTCAAAAAATTTCTGTACCAAAAGAACTTAACAATCTTTCCGAGCTTTTAAACACAATGCCGACCTGGGCACAGATTTGCGAGGAAAGACAAAGAAAAATGGGAAAATAGGAAACTGAAACAATTAAGATTTTAAATTAAGGAGTTTACAGTGAAAATTACCATAAATCGTGCATATGCCTTAACACTATTATTAAATACTTGTGGAGCAATTTTGTTTATAGGTGTATATATTATTTTAAAGAATTTTAATATTAGAATTCCAATTCAAATACTTGCGATTTCGATTTTACTTCTTCCGCTTGTATCAGCAATAATTAATTTTTATACTTTAAAAAAAGTTAACGAAAACTTAATGTTTGAAAAAGATGATTCTAATCTTTTTATTTTCAAAATGTCGATACCATTACAAATTTGTTTTTCTATTATAGGAATTATAATGGTGTTGTCGGAGTAAAATAGGACAATCAGTTGACGGCTGATTGAGGTAAGAGGTAATCTTTAAAATTCAGAATGCGTAATTCATAATTTGGAATTACAAAAAGAAAAACAACAAAAAACATCCTACCGTTTGGGTTTGCAGCAAACCTTAAGCGGTAGGATGTTTAATATTTAAAAATCTAAATTATCAGTCTTTGAAAAATTCTTTAACGCTACCTGCTACACCTGCAAGGCTTTGTAACTCAGACGGAACAATAATTTTTGTTGCTTTGCCGTCTGCAGCCTTTTCAAATGCCTCCATACCCTTAAGAGAAAGGTAAGCCTTTGACGGGTCAGCCTCGTTAATAAGTCTTATACCCTCTGCCTGTGCAGTCTGAACAGCAATAATAGCGCTGGCTTCACCTTCAGCCTCACGTATTTTAGCTTCCTTAACAGCATCAGCAGCAAGAATTTTAGATTCCTTGTCAGCCTCAGCAGCAAGAATCTGTGCTTCCTTTTGACCTTGTGCAACAAGAACCTGAGATTCCTTTTCACCCTCTGCACGAAGAATAGCTTCACGACGTTCACGCTCAGCCTTCATTTGCTTTTCCATTGCTTCCTGAATTTCCTTCGGAGGAAGAATGTTTTTAAGCTCAACTCTGTTAACCTTAATACCCCAAGGGTCTGTTGCTTCATCAAGAATACCACGGATTTTTGCATTAATGGTATCACGGGAGGTGAGTGTGTGGTCAAGCTCAAGCTCACCAATAATGTTACGAAGTGTAGTTGCTGTTAAGTTTTCAATAGCAGCAATAGGGTACTCAACACCATAGGTAAAGAGCTTAGGGTCTGTAATTTGGAAGAACACAACTGTGTCAATCTGCATTGTAACGTTATCCTTTGTAATAACCGGCTGAGGCGGGAAGTCAACAACCTGTTCTTTTAAGGATACGATTTTTGCAACCTTCTCAATAAAAGGTATTTTTACGTGTAAGCCTGTTTCCCACGTTGAGTGGAAGGTACCTAAACGCTCAACAACGTAAGCCTTTGACTGCGGAACAATTTTAATGTTCGCAACAACAAGTAAAATAACAAGTACTAAAAGTACAAGAACTGCAATAATAGCTTCCATAATAATTTCTCCTTTAATTCTTTGGTTTTACTATAAGCTTAACTCCCTCAATACGTTCAACAATTACAACAGTATTTTCGGGAATTACAACTTCATCATTAAAAGACCTTGCGGTCCATACAGAGCCGCGAACCTTTACCGTGCCGGTAGCATTAAGGTTTGAAATAGTCTCTGTAACAACGCCTTCAGCATTAATGTACATATCAGCGTTGGTGGGTTGCTTTTTCGTTCTTGTGTATTTTTTTGCAATAGGTCTTAATGCAATAAGCACAGCAAGCGAAACAACAACGAAGATTACAATCTGAATTACAATGTTTTCAACAAAGAAGCTTGAAACAAATGCTGCAAGTGCACCTGCGGCAAACCAGATTGTAAGTAGGTTAGCAGTAGCGGCTTCAACAATAACAAATAATGCTAAAAGTCCAAGCCATACCCAAACCATCATAAAATCACTCCTTTTTTTATAATTCTCTTTTTATTTCATTACTATTATTATATAGCAATATTCTTTGTTTTTCAAGCATCTTCAAAAAAATAAAAACATTCTGTTGAAAGTGGTATAAATCAAAATCAACAGAACGCTTTTTTAAAAAATATTTTCTATATCAATAGTAACGCTGCTTTTAATAAATTCTAATTCCTCAAGACATTCTACAAGGCATAAATAAGTTGCCTCCAAATCGCCGTTTTTTACGTGCTGGGGTGTTTTTTCAATGCTTGTTTCTATGTTTTTTATACTGTTGGTATCAAAAAAGATATACAGAAAAGGCGAGCTTTCTTCCCAAGCATCATTTAAATTTTGCGTGCTTTTATAAAGCTCAATTCTTTTATCGTGAGAGCTGTTTTCTTTAATATCCATTACTTCCTTGGTTGTTTTCTCGAGCCGCGAAATCATATTGCTGCAAATTCTTGTGGTTTTATTTAATGAATATATACCAATAAAAACAGAGACCGCAATTAAAAATAGTGCAATAAAAATTCTTTTCATAAACGCTTACTCCTTTAAAATAATCTCAGCGTTTTTATTTTTATCTATATTCATAAGAAAAACCTCACTTTTATGAACCTTTTTGTTTCTTAAAATTTTTTCAACGTCGTCTTTTTTTATTTTTAATGCCGATAAATTCTTTTTAATTATAACGCCATCAATTATTACGGGATAGGTGTAACCGTCACTTTTTGCCTTAACCTTAACATCCTGCTTGGTAGCATTCTGAAATTGCGGCTTTAAAAGCACGGAAAGCGTGCCGTTTGTTTCAATTACGGCAAAAGCAACCTCGTTTATGTCAAATACGTCTTTTTGTCTTAATGCCGCAAGTACGTCATCAACCGTAAAACGTAATTTTTTTAACTGCTTTTGGTCTAATTTACCGTCCTTAATAATAAGCAGTGCGTTGCCGTCACTAAGGCTTCTGAATTTTGTGCTTTTCATAGCTATTACAGAGCTTATAATTTCAAGACTTATTAAAATCATAACGGGAATCAAGCTGTTAATAAGCGGAGTGGAGTTATCTTCAATAGGCGCAGCGGCAAATTCGGAAAGCAGCAGAGTTATAACTAATTCTGTCGGCTGTAATTCACCAATGTTTCTTTTGCCCATAATCCTTATTGCTATTGTTACAAATAAATATAAAATAACAACACGTATAATCGTAGTAAGCATAAAATCACCATTTTTATAATCACCTGAAAAATTCAGGTTATACTAACTAACGGTGATTTTATGAGTGAAAAAAACAGTCCGTATATAAACGTAAACACGTTGCCAAAGGAAAAACTCGGTAACGTCAGATTTTATGCCTTGGAAAACGGCAAAATAATTAAAGAGGTTTTTCTTAATTGCTTTGACATCGTTGTAAAGGAAGGCGTTTGCGGTGGCAGAAAGGTAGTTTTTGCAAAATGCGACGGGCTTACGGATTCTCAAAAAATAATAGAGGGTATTACTAAGCCCATGCTTCATTATGAGGGTGAACTGCCTAAAAAGGATACGCTCGAATTTATTTCTCGGGAAATAATATGCGGCACAGAGGTTAAGCTTGAAAAAAATCTCGATTTAGCAATAGAGAATTTGCTTCGCGGGTGTGTGCTTGTTTTTGTGGACGGTGTAGAGGAATGCATAACGGTAGGTATGCAAAACATACCGGGCAGGTCAATAGATTCACCCGACTACGAGGTCCAGGAAAACGGCTCGAGAGAGGGATTTGTAGAAATTTTAAAAACAAACCTTACCTTGGTCCGCAAAAGAATGGTTACAGTAAATTTTAAGGTAGAGGTTATGGAAATAGGTGTTTCTACAAAAACGAAGGTAGCCGTTTGCTATATGGAGGGCAAGGTAAAAAAATCTGTTTTAGAAGAGGTGAAGAACAGATTGAATTCAATAAAAATGGACACCTTGCTCGGTGAAACGTATTTAAGAAAGGCTTTAGATACAAAACAAAAAACTATGTTCACAATGGTGGGTAAAACCGAAAGACCCGACACAATGTGCGCAAAAATCAACGAGGGCAAAATAGCAATACTAATTGACGGCACACCATACGCCTTAATTGTACCGCGTCTTTTTGTAGAAAATTTTCAAACCTTCGACGATTATTTGAACAGACCCTACTATGCAGCCTTTATGCGTAGCATAAGAATGCTGTCGTTTATTATAAGTATATTTTTACCCGGTGTATTTGTAGCAATCGGGTTATTTCACCAGGAGCTGCTACCCGAAAAAATGCTTTACAATATCGTTGTTATGGAAAGTAACACGCTTTTTACTTTAACGGTAGAAGCGCTCATAATTCATTTTATTTACGAAATTGTGCGTGAAGCGGGGCTTAGAGTGCCTAAATCCATAGGACACGCCGTGAGTATAGTTGGCGCCTTGGTAATAGGTGATGCGGCAGTAACGGCAGGGCTCATAGATGCACCAATGCTTATAGTAGTAGCTATGACCGCGATAACCTCCTTGGTAGAAACAGACCTTTACCACGCCATAGCCGTTTTAAGAATTGTTTTTATAATAGTCGGCGGAATAAGCGGCTTGTTTGGCATTATGATAGGTGCCGCTGTTTTAATAATAAATCTTTCCTCGGTTGAAAACTACGGAGTATTCTTTTTATCTCCGCTCGCACCATATAATAAATCCTTGTTCAGAGATACAGTAACTAGATTAAGTATGGGGAAATTGGGTAAAAATATATTCAATATAAATAAATTGGGTAACACGGAGAGATAAAATGACAAAAAATAAAATTACAACCTTTGAATTCTATTCCTTGCTCTATATTTGCTCAGTGGTAGCAGCGTTTATGTTTGTTTCAACAACTGTAATAGATTTAGGCACAACAGATGCAGTTCTTTTTCCGCTTGTTTTTGCCGCTTTAAGCATAGCCACCATAATTCCTACGTTTTTGTTTTACAAAAGGTCAGCAGGGGAAAGCCTGCTGCTTGCAATACAAAAGAAAAGCAAGATGTTTTCAAATATATTCGCGTTTTCATACGTAATATTGGTTTTCGTTTTGCTTTTAAGAACTGTAGCAAGGCTCGACCTGTTTGTAAGCTCAGAGATTTTTCCCGAAAATACAATGACCTTTCTTGTTGTAGCGGTGGTAATAGTCTCAACCTTTTTGTCACTTTTAAATATAGGTGCCTTGGCACGCGGTGCAACAATATTCTTGATTCTTGTAATCGCGTCAGTTTCAATTGTTGTGTTTTCTGCCTTCAGTAATATAGACACAAAAAATATAGTTCCTTTATTTATGAATGGTGAAGCGGAATTTTTAAAGCAAGCGCTTGCATATTCCGTCTTTTTCCCTGAGTCGGCGTGTCTCATTCTGTTTCTTTCAAATATTAAAGGTAATATTAAAAGAGGTTATTATTTATATGTTCTTTTTTTAGCGCTGTCTCTGGCAATAGTAGCATTTACTGTAGTGGGCGCATTAGGTGAATTTTCAAGCACACAGCTTTTTCCGGCTTTTGCAATATCCTCGGTTGGGGAGTTTCGTGTTTTGGAGCGCTTTGAATCAATTCAAAGCTCCGTTTGGACTGTCTGTATTGTGGCAAAAACGACTCTGCAAATTATTATAATTTCAGATTGCATAAGACATCTTTTCCCAAAAATAAAATGGTGGACGCCAAATGCACTGACGGGAATAGCAGCAACAGCGTTTATAATTTATATTTCAAACGGTGTTACGCGCTTTTCGTTTATGTCCTCAGAGATTTATGTTGCAATAACCTATGCCTTGCTTGTGGTCGTCTTGCCGTTACTTGCACTTGTTGCAATGCTGAAAAAGAAAAGAGGGGAAAAGCTTGCGTAAAAAAGTTTTACTGTTAATTTTGGCTTCGTTTTCACTTTTTAGCTTGTGCTCCTGCGAGCGCTTTGGCACAGAAATAGAAGATATGATGATTATTCAGGGTGTAGCGGTGGATAAGGTGTATAATAAATACCTTGTTACAATAGAGATGCTCAACAATAAGCAAAGCGCCTCTGCCGATTCAAGTAACGTAGGGGAGCAAATGACCTTGGTGTATTCTGCAACCGGTGAAACAGTTGCAGAAGCCCTGCGGCTTATAATAAATAAAACAGGTAACGTGCCCATTTACACGCACAATAAGGTTATAATTTTAGGCGAGAGTGTAGCAAAAGAAGATGTTTCGCGAATACTTGATTTTTTTGAAAGAGATTACACTACAGAGCCAATAACACTTTTATGTGTCGCAAAAGATGTGAAGGCTTCCGACGTGTTAAAAGCAAACATAGGAAAGGATATTTCAAAAAGTGAGGTTTTGGAAAAAATATTACTGCAAAGCAGCTTGAGTTCCGTAACACCCAAGGTGCGTTTAATAGATGCCATAAACGTTATCTTAGATGAAACGGCGTGTATAGTGTTACCCGTTGTTACATTGCAAAAAAACGGTGAGGAAAGCGCGTTTTTTGTCGAAGAAGCAGCAGTTTTTGATTACAATAACTCTCTATCGTATTTTTTAAACAGAAAAGGCTCTGAAAGTGTTATTAAGCTTTCGGGGGCAACAGAAAACGGTACAATTGTTACAGAAGACGGTAACAAAAACAAGGCAACCTTTATAATAGTGGATGCTAAAACAAAATACGACGCCTTTGTTTCTGACGGCGTAATAAATTATAGCCTCGACCTAAAGCTGTATTGTGATTTAAACGCTTATGAAGGTGATGGTTTCAAGCCGATAAAAAACGAAACTGTAGACTACTTTAAAGAAAATATAAAAACAGAGCTCGAAGCGGAAATGCAAAACACCTACAACGCCATTTTGCAGTACGGCTCTTTTGATGTGCTGCGTTTCGGAAGAAGGCTTTTGCAAAACGACAAAGCCTCATACAATGCTTTGGAAAACAATTGGCAAAGTAATTTTAAAAACAGCAGGCTTAACGTTAACGTAGAGGTAGTTATAAGAAGAATAGGTGAAGAAAGCTACCACGAATAAATTAGTTGAATAAATCAATCCTTTGTGATAGTATTCTATTTGAAAGGGTTGATTTATTTTGTATTCATTAGGCATAGATATAGGCGGTACAAAATGCGCCGTTGTGTTGGGTAAGGGCGAATTAAGTGACAGCCTAAATGATTTTATAATTGAAAAGCAGCAGTTTCCTACAAGCGTTGAGCGTGGCTATGAAAAAATCATAGCCGAAATCACCGAGAAAATAGAGATGCTTTTAAATAAATACGAAATAAGTACGAGTGAGCTTATAGGCATTGGTATAAGCTGTGGCGGTCCGCTTAACAGTAAGGCAGGTACAATAAATTGTCCGCCCAATTTGCCCGATTGGGATAACGTGCCGATAGTTAAAATTTTTAGTGAACGTTTTAACACAAGGGTTGTTTTACATAATGATGCAAATGCGTGTGCTGTTGCAGAGTGGCGCTTTGGTGCAGGCAGAGGTGCCGAAAATATAGTGTTTTTAACCTTTGGCACCGGTATGGGTGCAGGTCTCATCTTAAACGGGAAGCTGTATTCCGGCACAAACGATTTAGCAGGTGAGGTAGGGCATATACGCCTTGCAAAAGCAGGTCCCGTCGGCTATGGTAAGCCGGGCTCCTTCGAGGGCTTTTGCTCAGGCGGCGGAATTAAAAATTTAGCAACGCTTATAGCAAGGGATTATTTGAAGCTCGGTAAAACAAGCACTCTTTTTAAAACTGAGGCAGACCTTGAGAAATTAACTGCTAAAAATATAGCGGCTGCTATGTATGAAAATGATGAATTTGCGTTAGAGGTTTATAACAAAAGCGCTGTTTATTTAGGCAGAGGGCTTTCTGTAATTATAGATATTCTTAATCCTGAGAAAATTGTTATAGGAAGCATATACGAAAGAAACAGTGAGTTCTTTTTACCCAAAATAACAGCTGTTATAAAAGAAGAAGCACTTAAAGAGAGCGCTGCAGCTTGTAAAATCGTCCCTGCAGAGCTCGGTGACAGCATAGGTGATTATGCGGCACTCGGAATATTGTTTTAGGAGTACAAAAATGAAGCAAGAAACAAAAAATATTTTCGAAAAACTACTTTCAGAGTATCCTGCACTCAAGGTGTGTGAGGAAAGAATAATAAATACCTATAATATATTGCTTGCGTGCTTTAACAATGGCGGTAAGGTGCTCGTTTGTGGTAACGGCGGCAGCGCTGCAGACTGCGAGCACATAGTAGGCGAGTTAATGAAGGGCTTTAATAAAAAGCGTGAGCTTACAAGTGAGCAAAAAGCTTTGTTTAAAGCAGCAGAGCATGGCAATTTTATTGCAGAAAGGCTTCAGGGAGCTTTGCCTGCAATATCACTCGTAAGTCAAACGGGTCTTACTACAGCGTTTTGTAATGACGTAGAGCCCGAATTAGTTTTTGCACAGCAGGTGCTTGGCTATTTAACGAAAAACGACGTTTTAATTGCACTTAGTACGTCAGGCAATTCAAAAAACGTTGTTTTTGCCGCAGAAACAGCAATAGCCTTAGGCGGTAAGGTTGTTTCCGTAACAGGGAATCAGGGCGGTGCATTAAAGGCTATTTCTTCAGAGACAATAACGCTCCCGTCTGAAGAAACCTATAAAATACAGGAGCTTACGCTGCCCACTTATCATGCACTTTGTGCTATGCTTGAGTCGGAAAAATTTATTTGACATTTTTTCAACAAATTTCGTTATATATATTGACTAATTTATAAATGGTTGCTATAATTATTTTATCTATAATACACATTGTGGTGTGTTAGAGGTTTTTAGCAAATTCAAAAATAAGGAGTTCCTGAAAAATGAAAAAAGTAATGTCAAAAATGTCCATCAGGTCTAAGATTTTAACTTCATTCATTACCATTACAGTTCTCTTACTTATTGTATCAGGCTTAGTTGGTTCTGCAATGACTACAATCGATACTACATATTCAGACCTTTTGAAAAACGACGGTGCCGCTCAAGGCTATTTAGGTGAGGCGTTAGCATCCTTCTGTCTTATAGACGAGTATCTTCATGATGCTGTTTCCTTCGAAGACCCTGAGGCTGCTAAAGAAGCGGCAGGTGAGATTGCTGTTTACAAAGCGGACTTTGAAAAATATATGGCTTTAGTAGAGCCTTTAATGTTAGAGCAAAACGTAATAGGCGTTGACGAAAACGGTGAAGAGATTATCGTTAACGAGGTTGAGCTTTACGAAAACACAATGGAATGCTACAGAACATACTGTGCAGCTATTGAAGAAATCATTGCTGAAATCGGCAAGGTAGATGAAGCAGAGATTCAAGAACAGTTAGTTGAAAAAATCGACCCTGTTTACGACCCGCTTTACGACGGTGTTTTCGAGCTTACAGAAATAAAGCAGCAAGCTGCAGAATACGGTTCAGTTAAGGCTTCTGCGCGCTCACAGATAACTCGCTACTTTATGTACGGTTGCATTCTCTTAGTAGGTGTTATTGCAGTTGTTTACGGTGTAATTCTTTCAAGCATTATTTCTAAGCCTCTTAAAAGCTGTGCTGAAAGACTTGAAGCTCTTGCAGATGGTGATATTGAATCTCCTGTTGAAGAGGTTAAAACACAAGACGAAACCGGTATGGTTTACCAGGCAACGTTTAAAATTACAAATAATTTCAGAACAATCGTTAATGACCAGAGTAAAATCCTTTCAGAAATTGCTCAGGGCAACTTAAACGTTGAGTCAGAGCATCCCGAGGCATACATTGGCGGCTTCAAGCCACTCCTTGAATCTCTTGAGAAGATTGTTGTTGACTTAACAGATACAATGTATCAAATCTACCAAGGTTCAGAGCAGGTTGCAAACGGCGCAGACCAGGTTGCAAGCGGTGCACAGGCACTTTCACAGGGTGCAACAGAGCAGGCAAGCAGCGTAGAAGAGCTTTCTGCTACAATTGTTGAAATTTCTGAGCACATTAATACTACAGCTAAAAATGCTGTTGAAGCAACAGAGCAAGCAAACATTGCTTCTAACGGTATTAACGAAAGCAATGCACAAATGCAAGAAATGGTGCTTGCAATGAATGACATTACAAATACATCTAACGAAATCAGCAAAATCATCAAAACAATTGATGACATTGCATTCCAGACAAACATTCTTGCTCTTAACGCAGCTGTTGAGGCAGCAAGAGCAGGCGCAGCAGGTAAAGGCTTTGCCGTTGTTGCTGATGAGGTTAGAAACCTTGCAGGTAAATCTGCAGAAGCAGCAAAGAGCACAACAGTTCTTATTGAAAGCGCTATTAAGGCAATTGAAAACGGTACAAAAATTGCGGACGAAACGGCTAACTCTCTCTTAGACGTTGTTGAAAAGGTTAACAACGTTTCCACTAAGATTGATGAAATTGCAACCGCTTCTGAGGAGCAGGCAACTGCAGTTACTCAGCTTAAGGGCGGTATTGAGCAAATCTCTGCTGTTGTTCAGACTAACTCTGCAACAAGTGAAGAAAGTGCTTCTGCTTCTGAAGAGCTTTCAGGCCAGGCTCAAATGCTTAAGCAGGTTATCGGTGCATTCCAGTTAAAGGATGTAAGCATGCAAGCTACAATGGAAATTCCGGAAATGAATAACTACGATTCATCTAACGAATACAACTTTGACAGCTACGATGACAAATATTAATAAATAAAAATTCCTCCTATGATAGGCTTCTATCATAGGAGGTTTTTTTATGTCTTTTAAATTGTTGTTATTGATTAATTACTAAAATGAGCAGTTTTTTTAAATATTATTACCTTCGAAAATTTTTCTGCCCATGAGCACACCCATAACAGATGCCATCATAAGACCGCGTGTCCAGCCGGAGGAATCACCAAGACAGTGGAGTCCGTCTACGCTTGTATTAAGGTCGGTATCCATTTTAATTTTGTTACTGTAAAACTTAAGCTCGGGTGAGTAAAGCAGCGTTTCTGTGGAAGCAAAGCCGGGCACAACGTGGTCTACTGCTTGAATAAAGTTTATAATATTCGTCATTGCCCTGTAAGGCATAGCAGCAGTAATATCACCTGCAACAGCGTCGGGCAGGGTAGGTCTTAAGTTGCTTTGTGCAAGCTCCTTAGGCCATGTTCTTTTACCGTCAAGAATATCGCCGTAGCGTTGTACAAGAATATGTCCTGCACCAAGCATATTTGTTAATTCACCAACCTTTTGAGCATATTCAATTGGTTGGTTAAAAGGATAGTTAAAGTTGTGTGAGCAAAGAATAGCAAGGTTTGTGTTGTCAGATTTCTTTTCCTTGTAGGAGTGACCGTTAACAACAGCTAAATCGTTGTCGTAGTTTTCCTGGCTTACAAAACCGCCCGGGTTTTGGCAGAAGGTACGCACCTTGTTTTTAAACGGTTTAGGGTAACCAATAAGCTTTGACTCATAAAGCGCTTTGTTTACCTTTTCCATAACCTCGTTTCTGACCTCTACTCTTACGCCAATATCAACAGTTCCTGCCTGGTGCTCAATTCCGTGCTCCGAGCAAAGCTTTTCAAGCCAGTCTGCACCACGGCGGCCCGTAGCAATAACTATTTTTTCACCCTTAATTTCCTTTGAATCCTTACCGTTTGTAATGTAAACACCGCGGCATTTGCCGTCTGTAATTTCAATATCGGTGCATTCGTAGCCAAAAATAATTTCAACACCCTTGCTAAGAAGGTATTTTTCAATTTCATAGTAAAGAGTCTGAGCTTTTTCAGTGCCAAGGTGACGAATAGGGCAGTCCACAAGCTTTAAGCCTGCTTGTATGGCCCTTTTTCTTATTTCCTTTACCTCTTCGCTTGCATTTATGCCTTCAATATGTTCATCAGCACCAAATTCAAGGTAGATTTTGTCTGTGTAATTTATTAAATCCTGCGCATAAAGCTCACCGATTAGTGTAGGTAAGTCACCGCCGACCTCATAGCTTAAGGAAAGCTTTCCGTCAGAGAAAGCGCCTGCACCCGAAAATCCCGTTGTAATGTGACAATAGGGCTTACAATTTACACATTGCTGTGTTTTAGCCTTTGGACAGCTGCGATTTTCAACAGCCTTACCTTTTTCTATTATAACAATTTTTTTGTTACTGCCTAATTTAATAAGCTCAAGCGCGGTAAAAATACCCGCAGGGCCTGCACCAACAATTACAACGTCGTAATTCATAAAATAACCTTCTTTATTATAATTCTTTAGTTTTATATGCGTTAAATAACTCGTCCGCTTCGGGGGAATAACTGCCGTTTTCATCTTCTATGTAAAGCGGTGGTAAAATTCTGAAGCCTTCAGCGCCGCCTTTTTTACCCTCAAGCAAAATAAGGCTCGGCTCCTTGCCTTTTCTTTGAATGACCTCGCGCATAATTTTAGGCTCAATTTTGTTTTTTCTCATAGCATCAAACATCTCGGGCAATCTTTCGGGACGTTGACACATACAATATCTGCCACCATATTTCAAAAGATAATTTGCCGCTTTTGCAGCATCATAAAGAGTGCAGTTGAATTCGTGACGGGCATTTTTGTAGTCCTCTTCCTTGTTTACAATGCCTGTACCAACCTTTTTGTAGGGTGGGTTTATGCTGACTAAATCAAAATATTCGTTAGGGAGAATGCCCTTAACCTTTTTTAAATCCAGGTGAAAAAGAGAAACCGCATCCTCTAAATTGTTTTCCTTCAATGTTTTTTTGAAAAGCTCTATTGCAGAGTCGCTTAATTCAACGCCGAAAATTTCCTTAGGCTTAAAATCTCTTAACCATAACAATGGAATAATACCGTTGCCTGTGCCTAAGTCACAGCATTTGTCCTTGTGACGAGGCTTGCAAAAGTTTGCAAGTAAAATGGCGTCAGAGGTGAAAATGTGCGCCTCGCAAACGAAAATATCTAAGTTCTTTGCAAGCTTTTCAGTACGCTCTTCTCTCGAAGTCATAAAAAACCCCTCGTAATAAAATTAGGCAGGGGAGCAAATTTACGTATTTGACCCCATACGCTTTGATTTTACCACAAGGGAATTCAATTATCAATGGAATAAAATTCAATTGAAAAATTTTGTTGATTTGCACAGTTTAGAGCTTTTAATTTTTACACAATGCTCATTCTTCCATTTGTTTTCCTAAAAATGCTGCTGCAACCTGAGCCAATTTAACCTCTGTTTCGGTCGGTTTGTTTTTGGTGCTGTCACTCACAAAAATAACCGCGCCCGAAATATCACCCGCACCAATAATAGGGAAGGCAATACACGCCTCTAAATCAGAGTTTTCAATAGGGTAAAGCGCCTTTGTATCTGTATTAGCCTTAACGTGATTCATTCTGTTTTCCATCAATTCCTCTAACGCTCCGGAAATTCGCTTGTCTAAAAAATCCTTTTTAGAAAGACCGGAAACAGAAATAACGTGGTCACGGTCTGTTATTAAAACTCCCATCCCCGAGGTCCTGCTGAGCACCTCGGAATATTGACCCGAAAACTCCGAAAGCTCACCCATAGGAGAATATTTTTTAAAAATAACCTCTCCGTCGCTTGCTGTAAATATTTCTAACGGGTCACCCTCGCGGATTCTTAAAGTTCTTCTAATCTCTTTAGGAATAACAACTCTTCCTAAATCATCAATCCTTCTCACAATCCCAGTTGCTTTCATATATTCATTTCTCCTTAAACTCAAATTATGATGTTAGTATTTGTGTTTAAAGGGAATTTATACTGCAGGAATTAACTTTTTGAATATGTTGTGCTATAATTAAGAAAAAAGTTTGAGGGGTTAAATTATGCTTGATAGTTTATAAGTTGATATTGGTGGCAAAATTAAGAGATTTGCTAAATGGACTTTTGGTGTCGAAGCTATTGGTTCAATTATTACTGGCATAGCCTTGGCAATTGGCAATTATGATGGTGGCTTTCTACTTATTTGTGTTTTCGGACCAATAGTAGCTTGTGTTTCGTCATGGATTTTATATGCTTTTGGACAAATTACAGAAGATGTGCATACCATACGTAATAAGGAACAATTTTCACAAAATAATCCACAACCCCAACATGCTGCAGGTTCGGCTATTGAACCAACCTCAGATTTGGTTCAGATACAAAACGAAGATGATATAATACAAACAGAAATATCATTGGCTGAAGAAGAAACAGAACGAGAAAGAGTAGAACAGGAAAGAAAAAAACGCTTAGAGCAAATGGCAGAATTTCGCTCTCGCGGCCTTTGTCAACACTGTGGCGGTGAATTTAAAGGTTTAGCAACAAAAAAATGTTCAAAATGCGGTATATCTAAAAATTATTGATGTGAATAACGCAGGAATTAGTTTCTCTAAATATGACTGAATCAAACAAACGGAGCAGAAATCCTGCTCCGTTTTGTTGTTTGTATAATTATTTCATTGAACCAATAAAGTGATCAAGCAAATTTTGGGACATGTTGTCACAATTGTCGGCATCAATTTTGGAAAGCTTAGAACCTGGGTGAGCGGCACGATTACGATAATTTTTAGCGTAATAATTGCCTCGATTGAAAAAAGCATTATCTGCCAACTTGTTTGTGTTCCAATCGACCTGAAGCTCGTCCATAAGAGCACGACCATAACTATGCTCTGTGTGACCTTGGATATGTTTTAGCTCGTTCACCATTTGTGTAAGTGATATAAACATTGGAAATCCTTTTTTTACATCACTTATTACCTTGTGAAGAATGTCACGGTTGCCTTCTGATTGAAGCACAAGCGTCGAATTAGCCTTTTGCTTGATAAAATCGCCAAAAATCTTTTTCAAAAGTTCGTTTTCATAAACACGTGACATTTCAACAATTACAGGTGAAAAATCAAACTGTTCGCCTTCACATCTTTTACAAAGATAATTTGCGGTGATAAGAAAATCCTTTGATGCATCATCAAGCTTAGACCAAAATGCCGAATATTTTTGGGCGCAAAGGCACTTGTTGGTATTATAGTCGCCCGCTTGCATAGATGAAGATATCTCATCAATACTTTCGCACATTTTTAAAAATTTAGTTTCTATTTCTTCGTAGCTGTTTTTTAATTCATCGAATTTTTTCGTAAAACTAATATGTGATTCGTAATTCTTTTTGTTTAAATTCTGTACCTCTTTTAAGTATGATACAAGTTCGTCTATGTTATTTTGTAGTTTATCAGGGTTTTGAATAATATAATCTAGTATTCCTTGCCCTTTTTCGTAGTTTTGTGTATATTCATTTTCATTGAAATTTTCTGACATATCAGTTGTTCTCCTTTCTGTATTTTAAAAGGATTTCAATGTCTTCTGGGGATGGCACGAAGCTTAGTTGAGCAAAATATTCACCCTCTAAATATAGGTCGAAAATATATCCGTTTGTAAAGATGAAGACAGTTGGTTTGAATTCAGTGATAATGAAGCGTACTTGTTCAATAAATTTGATGTTAGAACGAGTATCGTTGGAATAAGTTGTTTTAACCTCAACACACCCCATAATTTTATTGTTATAGGATAGTGTTATATCGGGTCTGAAATAACTACCATTAGGTAATTTCGTTTTTGTGTTAAAGTTTAGATCCCAATTTGATGCAGCAAACATATCGATGCATCGTTTTTCAAGCGTAATCGCAGTTATATGTTGTTTGTCCATATCCACCAACCGTTCAGTATTTTTTTTTAGTATATCAAAAAAACTCTTTTTTGTAAAGTTAATGACTTTAGTTGAAATTCTTAAAGTTTTAAATTCGATTTTTAATTTTCAGTTGAATTATGTTGTTGGTATTTGTGTTTAAAGGGAATTTATACTGCAGGAATTTACTTTTTGAATTGGTTGTGATACAATAAATTAAAGGCGGTGGAAGTATGAGTTCGTCATCCAAGAAAGATGAAAATCAGTGTTATACATATTTTCGTATTGTAGGAGATTTTAACCCGGATGAAATTTCATTGAAATTAGGACTGAAACCATATGATTCATGGAAAGTCGAGGATAAAAACAAATTCGGAAGAGTATATGGTTTTTCTGCTTGGCATTTTGGTATCTGTGAAGAATATAATGTTGTTGTAACTGAACAAATGGAAGAAACAATTGCTCCACTACTCGACAAAATAGACTTGTTAAATCAAATACGGAAAGAAAACGATGTCAATTTTTATCTTGAGGTTGTGCCATTTTTAAGTTCGTATAATGATAATCCTTGCTTAGCACCTTCACTAAAGGTTATGGATTTTTGTACTGCAACAAGAACAGAAATTGATATTGATTTATATGTTTGTGACTGAAATGAAAACAGCAGAGTGTTTCACTCTGCTGTTGCTCTTTCTGCCACACTATGTATAGCCCGGCAAAACTTGTCAAAAGGTGTCAATGTTGTCAGCAACGGCTCACCCTCGCGGATTCTTAAAGTTCTTATGCTTTCTTCAGGTAGAATATCTTCTCCGAACTTTGTGAATTTACATTTTATTGTAAGCGTGATATAATTACAGACAGCAAGTTTATTAGGTGATTTATATGAAGAAACTAAACAAGGAATTATTAAAATCAAATATAGAAAAAGCTGCTTTGTACGATTTTGAAAATAGTAAAGTGTTCGGTTCAGCTTATTGTGTTATTCAGGGTGAAGACGAGTTTTATAAAAAGTGTTTTGGAACTGTATCTGTAAATGGTATAGAACCGGTTACAGAAAACACAATATTCCGTATGGCTTCTATGACAAAGCCCGTTACCGCAATGGCAACACTTATTCTTGTAGAACGCGGGTTGATTTCTTTAAATGATAAAGTGTCCAAGTACTTGCCCGAGTTTAAAGCTGTTCGTATCACGCAAATTTCAGAGTCGGGCAGTCTTATGGATTTAGGTAAAGCAAAAAATGAAATTACTATTTGTAATTTGCTTACGCATACCTCAGGAATTGGCAGTGAGTCATTGAAGGAAGCTAAAATGACTCTTGAAGATAAAAAATGCCTTGATGCTACAGTCAGATTTTATTCAAAAATCGGTCTGGATTTTGAACCTGGGACAAAGCAACAATATAGTGGTACGGGAGCTTTTGATGTTTTAGCGAGGATTATTGAAAAAGTGACTAATACTGATTATATGGACTTTTTAACGCAAGAAATTTTTGAGCCTTGCGGTATGATTAGTACTACCTTTATTCCTACACAGGAGCAATGGGGAAGAATTATTGCTATGCACAATAAGGTGGATGGTAAAAATTGTGAAGAAAAAATGATTGATTGTTGTGTCTTTTCTGATTTTCCTTGCGAGCATTACCTTGGTGGAGCAGGCTTGGTATCAACACTCTATGATTATTCAAAATTTGCTAAAATGCTTTTAAACAAAGGCAAAACACCTACAAAACAAATTATTTGTGAGGATACCTTTAAATTAATGCCTACACCTTTTGTTTCAGCGGATATAATGCCCGGGAGAGAAAGGTGGGGACTTGGTGTTCGTGTAATAACCAGTGAAGAATATGAGAATTTACCGGCAGGAGCTTTTGGTTGGAGCGGAGCTTACGGTACACATTTTTGGATTGACCCACAAAATAATATTGCTGCTGTGTATATGAAAAACTCTCTTTTTGATGGCGGTGCAGGGAATGAATCTGCTCGTAATTTTGAAAAAGCAGTCAGTGATTCGTTAATATAATAAAAAATAAAGCGGAGTGATTTCTAAAAAGATTTCACTCCGCTGTTTAAATTTTAAAATTTTCAATTTAATAAAAATAACTTTGCACAAGCAGTCAGAATAACAAGAAAGGCTACGTTAACCGCCGTAAAAATACCAAGATATTTTTTGGTTTCTCCCGGGTACAGAATCTTAAATTCACTAAATGTTATAAGACTCGCAAGCGAGGCAATAAGTGTTCCCGTTCCGCCTATATTTACGCCAAGCAGTAAAGCAGGGTAATTGCTTGTGAATCTTGAAAGCAGAATTGCAGACGGCACATTGCTTATAACTTGGCATGAAAGCACCGAAACAATTAGCGTGTCCTTCTTTAAAAGAGAAGAAATTAACGTGTTTACCTCATCAATTCTGGAAAGATTTCCTGCGAAAATAAAGAAAAATAAAAACGTGCCAAGTAGCCCGTAATCCACCATTTTCAAAGAGTCACGGTCTATAAAAACCAAAATAAGCGGAATTACTATAAGACCAAGCTGGAAAGGTATTATTCTAAAAACAATAAGAATTGAGAGTAAAAACAGAGTGATATAAAGCGTTGCCTTTTTCTTGTTAAGCTTTTCATTGAATTTGTTGTCTATTGTGAATTTAACAGGCTTTATAGGAAGGCAAGCAAGTAGTAATAAAGCAACCGCAATTAAAAATGCCGGCAGCAGAATAAGACAAAATTCACCCGTCGGAATATTAAAGTAGGAATATAAATAAAGGTTTTGCGGGTTTCCAAACGGTGTGAGCATACCGCCTAAATTTGCCGATACGTTCTGTAGCACGAAAAGATATGCCATATATTTTTCTTGCTTTGTAACCGAAAGGGCAAAGTATCCGAGTGGCAAAAAGGTTATAAGCGCCATATCGTGTGCAATAATCATTGAGCCTATAAATGTTATAACTATTAAAAGCATAAAAAGTGCGCGAAGGTTTCCTGCAAATGAAACAAGCTTGCGTGCAAGAATTGTAAAGAATTTAATGTTTCTTAAGGCGCAAACAACCGCCAGCGTTAAAAAAAGGCAGGAAAGTGTTTTCCAGTCAAAATAGCTTAAATATTCTTCGTCCGGCGGCACAAAAAAGCAGGTGGTCAAAGCTGCCAAAGCCGCAATACAAAAAACAATATTCTTTTTTATAAATCTGAGTACCTTCAAGTAATCACCCACACAAATCAGAGTTTTGCAACCCCGCCATTATAGTATAAACGGTAAACTCTGTCAATGAAAAGTTATATAAAGCATTTTAAGCCTGCAATTCTTCATAATTTCCCAGTTTTACCCGCTTTCACGGTTTTGCTTGACTAATCAATTAGAAAATGTTATAGTTTACTTGGAGTTAATTATAAAAAGAAAGGTGATTTAAATGTCAAAATTTTGTGGTAACTGTGGTTTTGAAATGGATGATGCGGCGGTTGTTTGTGTTAACTGCGGCTGTCAGGTAGCACCGCCGGCACCGGCTCAACCAATTCAACAACCAATTCAACAGCAAATGCCAATGGGTAATCAAATGCCAATGGGCTACCAAATGCCAATGGGCACCCCTGTGCAACAGGTTAAGAAAACCCAAACTTCTATGATACTCGGTATTATTGGTATCATAACTGCCTGGATATTTGCTCTTATAGGTCATATAACGTCAATAATAGGTATTGTATTGGGTATCAAAGAATATAAAGCGACCGGTAAAATGACAGGTCTTGTGTTGAGCATAATAGGAGAGGTTTGCGCTATACTTTCTTCTCTTCTCGGCATGGTAATGATGGAAGCTATATTTTAAATAACGGTAAATAAAAGCGGAGTGAATTTTCACTCCGCTTTTTACTATTATGTTACAATGCTTTTAAGGTATTGCTTTTTATAAAATGCTCATTGTTAATATCACGGTTTATAAATTCTTCCAGCTCGTCACCCTTAAGCCCTAACGAGCAGCCAATAAGTGTCTTCACGTAAGCCATTTCTCTTGTCATATTGCTTATGGCGCGCGCACCGTTCTCTAAAGCATCACCTGTAGATTCATAGGCATAAGCCTCGGGGTTGCAGGGTGCTAAAAATAAATCTGTGTTATTAGCCTTGCAGGTGTTTACAAAGTGAAGAATTGATTGCTCAAAATATTCACCCTGCTTTTTGCTTCTTTCAACACAAACAGCCTCTGTGTGGTAGGTGTAGTGCACAACCGCAGAAACGTTTTCAAGCTTGTAGCAGTCGTAGTTATTGCCGACAAAAGGGGATATACACAAAACGTTTTTGCATAAGCTGTTCAGCTTGCTCAATACGTTATTGTTTTCTTTAAAGCTTGTTCCCTCGCAGCTTGCATTTTTCGGGTTTTCTATTTCCTTTTGCGTCTTGCTGAAAAAATCATCCGAAAAATTTCTGCATTGCTCAAGGTGTGCGCCGTAATGAAGGTACAGCCTTTCATCACTGTTTTTGTAAACAGCGTAAACGTTTGGCTTTATTCCGTTCATTATAAGTTCCACAGCAGCCTTAAAGTTTGCATTTCCGTTGTTTAAGGGGTTATCAAGCGGTAATTGGCTTGAAACTAAAATAACGGGCAAATTAAGGTGTGTAAGCGTCATTGAAAGTAAGGCAGCAGAGTAGGCTAAGGTATCTGTGCCGTGAAGAATAATTATTCCGTCAAAATCCTTGTAGTTATTTATGCTTTTAAATTCGCACAGTAATCTGTTCCAGGTCTTAAGTGTCATATTTTCGCTTAAGATATCCAATGGCATTTTAACGTCAAAATCAACGTTCTTAAAAGGGGAGCTGCCTGATTTAAAAAAAGAAACAATCTTAGCCTGCGCCTTTTCAGCAGTAGAGGTTCTTTCACCGTTTTTATTTTCTGTTGAACAAATCGTGCCACCGGTAAGAATGAGTAGAATTTTGTTTTTTTGCATAATTAAGCCTCTTTTTTGATAATCATTCATATTTATATAATAATAACACAAAAATAAATAGTCAAGCGTATTTTTATTAAGTTAATTTCATTTTTTTGTTGACAAATCTAACGCTTTTTGATATTATTATCGGGAAGACCCGGCTTTTTCGGAAAGCCTGAAAGAGAGAGTGTATCATAGGCTGAAAGTACACTTCAGGTGAGTAGTAAGTACGGCAACACTTCGTTTTGCTTGAATTAAATATAAAGAGTGGGTACATTTGTATCAATACGGGTGGCACCGCGGGTTAAAAATACTCGTCCCGGGAATTATTTTAAAGTAATTCCCGGGATTTTTTATTTTTAAAAGCATATTATAAAAGCATATTTATTATGGATAATAAACAGATGGAGGTATTAGTATGTACAGAACTCATCGTTGTAACGAAATAAGAGAAGCACACATTGGTATGACGATTGAACTTGCAGGCTGGGTAGACGTTATTCGTGACCACGGCGGCGTTCTTTTCGTGGATTTGCGTGACGAAACAGGTGTAACACAGGTTGTTGTACACGACGAAAATCTTATTAAGGGTGTCAGCAAGGAAACTGTATTAACAGTAAAGGGTGTTGTTACCAAGCGTGATGAAAGTACAGTTAACCCTAAAATAGATACAGGTCTTGTAGAGCTTGTTGCAGAAACTCTTGAGGTGCTCGGCGTTTGCAGCAGAGACCTTCCTTTTGAAATTGGCTCAAACGACACAAATGAAAATATCCGTCTTAAGCATAGATTTTTAGATTTAAGAAACTCTGCTCTTCATAACAACATTATTTTACGTTCAAAGGTTATAAGCCACATGCGTAAGCTTATGGATGAAAGAGGATTCTTAGATATTCAAACACCAATTCTTACAGCCTCTTCACCGGAGGGCGCAAGAGATTTCCTCGTGCCATCACGTAAGCACCCGGGTAAATTCTACGCACTCCCACAGGCACCACAGCAATTCAAACAGCTTCTTATGGTGTCAGGCTTTGACAAATATTATCAAATAGCACCTTGCTTCAGAGATGAGGACGCTCGTGCTGACCGTTCACCGGGTGAATTCTATCAGCTTGACTTCGAAATGGCTTTTTCTACTCAGGATGAGGTTCTTGAGGTTTGTGAGGACGTTGTAAGCAACATTTTCAAAACCTTTACTAATAAACCTGTTTCTGCTTCACCATTCAGAAGAATTCCTTATGCAGAATCAATGGCAAAGTACGGCTCAGATAAACCTGACCTTCGCAACCCACTTGTAATTTGCGACCTTACAGATATGTTTAAAAGAGTTAACTTTAAGCCGTTTATGAATAAATTTGTTCGTGCAATTGTTGCACCGTGCAAAAATGAAAGATGGTTCTTTGACAAATCTCTTAACTTTGCAACAAAGCAGGCAAAGATGGCAGGTCTTGCACACATTACGTTGCTTGATGCAAAAAATTACGGTTTTAAGGATGACCCTATAAGCAAGGTTATGACAGATGCAGAAAAGAAGGAAATCGTTGAGCTTACAGGCGTTAAAGAGGGCGAAACAATCTTCTTTATTTGCGATACTCTTTCAGACGTTGCAGACAAAAATGCAGGTGTTATTCGTACCTGGCTTGGTGAGGAGTTAGAGTTAATCAATAAGGATTCCTTTGAATTCTGCTTTGTTGTTGACTTCCCAATGTACGAGCACGACGAAACAACCGATAAAATCATATTTACCCATAACCCATTCTCTATGCCGCAGGGCGGTCTTGAGGCACTTGAAACAAAAGACCCGACAGAAATTCTTGCTTACCAATACGACCTCGTTTGTAACGGTATTGAGTTAGCATCAGGTGCTGTAAGAAACCACAGTCCTGAAATAATGCGCAAGGCATTTGAGATTGCAGGCTATACTGAGGAAGAGGTTGAAAAGCGCTTTAGTGCTCTTTACAATGCATTCCAGTTTGGTGCACCTCCGCATGCAGGTATGGCACCTGGTGTAGATAGAATCGTTATGCTTCTTGCAGATACAGAAACTATAAGAGACGTTATAGCATTCCCGCTCGACGGTACTGCACAAGACCAAATGCTTGGCGCTCCAAGCCCGGTTACAGAGCTTCAGCTCTTTGAAGCAAACGTAAGCATCCGCGGTAAGGGAGGCAGTGTAGAGGTTTCCGGCACAGATGCCGACGAATCTGCATTCTCTGCAATGGTTAATTCCTCAAAGCAAACCGTTCAGTCAAAGGAGAAAAGACTCTCTGACCTTGAGCAGGTTAACGAGTTAAGCCTTAAGGATGACGAAAAGAAGAGAATGCAAAAAATCTTTGATTCAATGGAAAAGAACGAATCAGAGCTCGAAAAAACAGATACAGAAAAGGTTGAGCCAATGGTATACGTAATGCCAATGACTAACGTTTTAAGAAACGATAAAAGAGAACAGCCTTTTGAACGCAAGGATTTGCTTAGCGGTGCACCACAAAGCACAGATGACAGCTGGCAGGTTCCAAGACTTGTAAAGTGAGGTGACAGAAGTGAAGTATATTACTAAAATTAGCGACGCAGGTAAAATTGCGGTTGACGATACAATTCTTGTAAAAGACGTTCCTGCAACAGCAGGCTCAAAAATGCTTGAACAGTTTAAGCCTTTATTCTCAGCAGAGGCTGTTGTAAGACTTGAAAATGCAGGCTACAAAATTTCAGGTAAAACAAATGTTGGTGAATTCGGACTCGATTTATTAGGCGAAACCTCTTGCTTTGGTAAGGCAGAGGGTAAGCTTGAGGGTGCTGCTGCCTCTTTAGTTGCAGCAGGAGAGGCTTTTGCAGCATTAAACGTAGACCTCAACGGCGCACCAAGACGTGCCGCAGCTGTTTCAGGTGTGGATTTTATTAAGCCAACCTACGGTACAGTTTCCCGTTACGGTGTTATTGCTGCCGCTTGCTCAGGTGAGCAAATTGGCGTAACGGCAAAAAATGCCGAGGCTTTAAAGGAAGTGCTTACTGTCATTTCAGGTCATGACTCAAAAGACGGCACAAGCCTTCCACAAGAGTCCTACGAGTATTCAACAGAAGAAAACGTAGCAGGCGCAAAGGCTTGCCTCATAAAAGAGCTCTACGACTCAGCAAGTGCTGACGTTAAGGCAAAGGTAGATGAATACGTTAAAAAGCTTGCTTCTGTCGGAGTAACAGTTGAAACAGTGTCCTTCAGCCTTGTAAATCAGGCGAAAACTGCTTGGCAGATTCTCATGTCTGCAGAAACCTGTAACAATCTTTCAAGATTTGACGGTGTAAAATACGGTTACAGAACACCAGAGTATAAAAATATTGATGAGCTTTACGTAAAAAGCCGTACAGAGGCTTTCGGCTTCCTTACTAAGGCAACCATTCTTTATGGCTCCGCTGTTCTTGCTAAGGATAAATACGACAAATGCTACGACAAATCTCTTCGTATGAGAAAGGTTATTTGCGACGCTGTAAATGAATTACTTGCAAAGTACAACGTAATTCTTGCACCTGCCTGCAGCACCCTTGAATTTAATGCTTACGATGCTCTCGAAGCATTCGATAAGGTTTATGAGGAGAGTGCTTACACAGCAATCCCAAGCATTACCGGTTTACCTGCTTTAGTAACAGGCGGTGTTCAGTTAATTGCAGCTGCTCATAAGGAAAGCGTTCTTTTGAGCGTTGCAAACAGCATTGAAAGGATGGAGGCGTAACTATGAAATATGAACTTGTTATAGGCTTGGAAACTCACGTTGAGCTTTCAACCGATTCAAAGCTTTTCTGTTCTTGCGGCGGCCATTCCAGTCCAAAAGAGCCAAACGATTGCGTTTGTCCTGCTTGCTGCGGTATGCCGGGTATGCTCCCTGTTACAAACAAGCACGCTATTGAACTTGCAGTTAAAGCGGGCTTTATGCTCAATTGTAAAATAAATCAATATACTACTTTCGACAAGAAGAGCTACTATTATCCCGACCTTCCTTGTGCATACCAGATTACACAGTGGTTTAACCCTGTTTGTGTAGACGGTAGCGTTAAGGTTGGCGAAAGAACAATCGGTATTAAGCAAATACACGTTGAAGAGGACGCAGGTAAGCTCGTTCATGATGATGCTACAAATACTTCCTTTGTAGACTATAACAGAACAAGCGTTCCGCTTATAGAAATTGTAAGCCGTCCTGATTTCCGTTCTTCAGACGAGGTTATTGAATACCTTAAAAAGCTTAAAGCAAACCTTCAATTCGCAGGCATTTCAGAGTGCGAAGAGGGTGCTATGAGATGCGACGTAAACATTTCTGTTCGTCCTGAGGGCTCTGAGGAGTTTGGTGTTCGTTCAGAAATTAAGAATATGAGCTCACTTTCTGAAATTAAAGCAGCTATAGAATTTGAAAAGGTTCGTCATATAGATGCTATTGAAAGACACACAGAAATGCTTGTGCAGGAAACCCGCCGTTGGGATGACGTTAAGAGAAGAACCTTCCCAATGAGAAATAAGGAAACAGCGGCCGATTACAGATATTTCCCTGACCCGAACCTTATGCCTATTATCATTGATGATGCATGGCTTAATGAAATTAAAGCAAGTATGCCTGCAACAACAGATGAGAAAAATGAGCGTTACGAGGCAATGGGCATTGCAGCAAAAGAGGCTTCAGTGCTTTCCTCTGACAGAAAGCTTTCAGAGGTATTTGACAGTGTTGTTGCTCTTGATTGCAGCCCGAAAACAGTTGCAAGCTGGATTCTTACAGAGTGTATGGGTATTATGAAGCGTTTTGAAATGACGAGTCTTGAAATTGCACCTGAAAAGCTTGCAAGAATCATTAAACTTGTAGAGTCAGGTGAAATCACTCGTGCAGCAGGTAAAAAGGTGCTTTCAGCAGTCTTGGAAAAGGACGTAGACGTTGATGCTTTCTGTGAGGAAAACTCACTCAACCAAAAAATTGATGAAGGCTTCATTCTTGAAACTGTTTGCAAGGTTATTGCAGAAAACGACAAGGTTGTTGCAGATTACAAGGGTGGTAAAACAAAAGCAATGCAATCTTTGTTTGGTTGTATTATGAGAGAGTTAAAGGGTAACGGTGACCCTGCAATTATAAGAGAGCTTCTTGAAAAAGAGCTTAATAAGTAATAAAAAAGTCAGTCAAGTAAAGCTTGACTGACTTTTGTTTTTTTTATTAACCTTATGTGTGGTCAGATAACTACGGTCTTTTAATACTTACGTTAAGACCCATAGCAGCAACCGCAAGCACAAGCAGTAAAATAAACGGTGCTGTGTAGCTGCCGGTTGAAATAAGCAAGGAGTTGCTGAAGGTAGCAATAAATGAAGCAACTATTAAATTAAAGTTTGTTAGGCTATAGTTTGTTGAAAAATGCTTTTGCCCGTAAAAAGATGCGGAAAAAGCTGAGGTAACGGTAGGGCAGGAGCCATAAGATATACCCGTAAGGCAAAGTCCTACAATACAAAGTGGTAAGGAGTGTACAAACACACCTGCAAGCGTTACGCCTGCCGCTACAATAGTTAAAGCGTTTGCAGAAAGCATTGTAGCTCTTCTGCCTAAAGCATCGTAAAGGGCACCGGTTAAAATTCTTCCTATTCCGTTAAATACAGAAAGCACACCAACAAGCGTGGTTGCAAGGGTGGGAATTGCATCTACCGAAAGCATTAAATCTCTTGCAAAGCTTATAACCGTGTTGCCAACAGCGGTTATAAACGCCATGCAAACAAATGCACGCCAAAAGGTAAAGCTTTTAAGCATTTCCTTCGTTGTAAAATCGCGCGTTTCAAAGTTTTCCTTTACAGCAGCTTTTTTACCCTTAGGTGCAGGGAAGGTAACCGTGCTGTCAGGGCGTTTTAAAATAAGTGCCGAAAGAATAATAACCGCACCTATAACAGCGCCTAATATTATGTATGTCTTGCTAAAGCCAATAGCCTTATTTTCAAAAAGAATGCTTATAACGTTGCCTAAAAGCAAGGTGCTGACACCAAAGCCCATCATAAGGCAGCCTGAGCAAAAGCCCTTTTTGTCGGGGAACCAGGCGCACACAGAAGAAACAATAACGTTGTAAGCAATGCCTATTCCGCTGCCTGCTAAAACTGCATACGTAAGGTAAAGCAGGGAAGGTGTATCGGCAGTTAAAAGACCTGTAGAAATAAAGCCGGTGCCAACAAGTAAACCTGAAATAATGAGTGTTGCTTTAACCCCCGCCTTTTTACATATTAGGCTGCCGAAAAAAGCCCCTAAACAGAAAAAGCACATTGTAAGAGTAAAGTTAAAAGCAAGTGTAGAATCACTCCAGTTAAAGCTTTCCTTAAACGGTATTTTTAAAATTGACCAGGCGTAAAGCACGCCTGAAAAAAGCATAGCGAAAACGCCTGTAACTAAATATAGTCTACGCCTTTTTAAATTACTGTTCATAATAATCACCTTATTTTTTGTAGCTGTTGTTTTTTATGTAGCTTATGCCTTTACAAATTTCCTTGTAAATTTTTGCTTTGCTTAATCCGCTTTCCGTATACTCATTGTGTCTTAAGGTTAAATATAATGAAAACGGCTTTGCTAAAAGAGGGTGGGCGAGAGCCAAAACGATACCCTTGTCGAAAAAATATTTTTCATTGTAGCCGTTAAACCAAGTGGACTCGCGTTCATCATTAAGCTTTGCAATGCTTTGCGGTACTGCTACTATTTTTAAGCCCTTTTTTAAGCAGTCGCTTAAAAATAACGTATCCTCACCGCTTGAGTGTGTAGTGCCTCCGCCAAAATTCAAGTTAAACGTAATTCCGTTGTAGGTTATGCTTTTGCGTCTGAAGGCAATTCTTGCAGCTCCGTAATTCATATAATTAAAAATATTGATTTTAGTTGCTGCGGTATTTTCTCTGTTTTGAGATTTGTTTTCTTCTATAAGGTTAAATATAATTAAATCTGCATCCTTGTTTTCATCAAAGGCCTTTTTTACAGTTTTTGCATATCCGTCGCAAAATACCATATCATCATCTGCAAGAATACAAATATCGGCGTCAGAGCGCATTAAAGCAGAGTTTCTGCTAAGACCAACACCGCGCTCATTAAAAGAATAAAAACGAATTTTATTTTCGTTAAGGGTAACCTCTTTGAATTCGTGCTTATCAGTTTGGTTTATTATTACAGCATCAGTTTCAAGCTTCATTTTTTCTATTAAAGCTGTATCTTGCTGATGCATAGTTGAAACTAAAACTTCAATTTTCATTTGTTATGAATGCTCCTTAAGGATTTTTAAACAGTTAACAGGTGAGGTGAAAAACGCCTTCAATGCATTTTTTGCAAAAGCAGGGTAGCGCTTTCTTCTGAGCTCTGCAAATGCAATAACGGAAAAATGTCTTGCTACAACATACTTTTGGTCGTTTTTGCTGAGTGTATCAAAATGCTTTAGTTTGAATTCGTGAAGCTTATTTTCACCCTCAATTTTTCCGTCACCGCTTGAAAGTCCGCCTTCTCCGCGGTGAACGTAGGCTTTAACGTAGCAGCCCTTCATATAAGTGAATTTGCCTCCGTTTTCAATTGCCTTAAACATAAGGTAGAACTCGTCACCAATATCAATAGGGTCGAATTTACCGATTTTTTCCAAATATTCTCTTTTGAAAATCATTGTATCGGTACCCGCTAAGTGGTACATTAAATGGTATCTTATAAGGTCTGCTTTTGCTGTAGAGGTAATAAAGCTTCGTATTCTTTTTTCACAAAGTGTTTCGTCCTCGTAATATAAATCTAAATCCGAAATACCAAAGTCCGCAGCTTCGGTTAACATATTTTCAACTTGCTTTTCAAGGTTTTCGGGTAAGTAAATATCGTCATCATCAAGAAAGGTTACAAGCTCGCCGCTTGCAGCATCAATTCCTACGTTTCTTGTTTTGGCAGAGCCTAAATTAGGGGAGTTAACAATGTATTTAATAACTACCTCGGGGTATTCCTCTTTAAATCTGCTTACAATACCACCAACACGCGAATTCCATTCTTTTTCATCATTATCATCAACTAAAATAATCTCAAAGCTCTTGTAGGTTTGGTTTGCAATAGAGGTAAGAGCTCTTTGTAATATTTCGTTACGGCGGTAGGTTGCAACAATAATACTAACTAACGGTTGCATAAAAAAACTCCTTTTTGAGTTGTATACTTGAAAAGTATACCACAAATAATTCAATATTACAATTATTTGAGTTTACTTTTTATCTGAAATAAGTAAAAACGTTGTGTAGACATTCACAGTTGTTTGTGCTATAATTCGGTATAGAAAGCTAAACGTTTTTAAGGAGTTAAGGTTATGGAAAAGCTTTATTTTTTAATTGGTAGTCAAGATTTATACGGAGATGAAACCTTAAAGCAGGCAGAGCAGGACGGTTTTGCTATGGCTGAATATTTAAGCAGCAAGCTAAGCCCTGTAATAGAGGTTAAGCCGTTGCCCATTATAAGAAACGCTGCTGAGGCAGAGGCTGCTTGTGCCGCTGTAAATGAGGGCGAGGACTGTGTAGGCGTTATTATGTGGATGCATACCTTTTCACCCGCTAAAATGTGGATTAGAGCATTGCAGAGCCTCAGAAAGCCCATGCTACATTTACATACACAATTTAACGAAAAGCTTCCTTATGACAGCATAGATATGGACTTTATGAATCTTAACCAATCTGCTCACGGTGACAGAGAATTTGGTTTTATTTGTACACGTCTTAAAATAAACAGAGAGGTTGTAGTTGGCTACTATAAAAACGAGAATGTGCTTGAAAAAATCAAGGCATTTGCTGAGGTAGCTAAGGCTGTAGCTTTTTCAAAGGGTATGCGCGTTGCTATGTTTGGCAACAATATGCGCGACGTTGCTGTTACAGATGGTGACAGAGTAGAAACGGAAATTCATTTTGGCTGGAGTGTTAACTACTACGGAATAGGTGATTTAGTAGATATTATCAACGGTGTCACAGAGTCAGAAATCGAAGCAAAGCTTGCAGAATACAACGCTTGCTACGAAATGGATACAGAAAATATTGAAGCTGTTAAAGAGCAGGCAAAATATGAGGTTGCCCTTGAATACTTCCTTAAAAATAAAAATATAAGCGCTTTTACAGATACCTTTGAGGATTTACACGGCTTAAAGCAGCTTCCGGGTCTTGCTGTACAAAACATAATGAAAAAGGGCGTGGGATTCGGTCCTGAGGGTGACTACAAAACCTCAGCCTTAGGTGCTGTTCTTGCTAAAATGGCAGAGGGCAGAAACGGTGCAACCGGCTTTACTGAGGATTATACCTACGATTTAACCTTTGGTGAAGAGCTAGAGCTTGCTTCTCATATGTTAGAGGTTTCACCGGTGTTTGCAGAAAACAAGCCGAAAATTCAGGTGCATCCGCTTTCAATTGGCGGTAAGGAAGCACCTGCAAGACTTGTCTTCGACGGCATAAAGGGTGAGGGTGTAGCTGTTTCTTTGGTGGATTTAGGTAACAGATTCCGTCTTATTTGTGCTAAAATAGAGCTTGTAAAGCAGCCTGAGGAAATGCCTAAATTACCTGTTGCAAGACTTATGTGGAAATTAAAGCCTGATTTTGAAACAGGAGCAGCAGCTTGGATTTATGCAGGCGGCGCACACCACGCGGTTGTTTCAACAAGCCTTACTGTAGATGACGTCAGATTATTTGCAAAGCTTACAAATACAGAGCTTGTTGTCATAGATGAAAAAACGGAAATTGCAGCATTTGAGCAAAACTTAAAGGTGCTTGATTTATTATCAAAATAAGGTGATTTAAATGTTTGAGGAATTAAAAAAGCAGGTTTATGAGGCAAATATGCTTTTACCGAAATATAACCTTGTTACCTTTACCTGGGGTAATGTTTCTGCGGTGGACCGCACAAAAAACGTAATGGTTATAAAGCCTTCGGGTGTTGAATATGACGTAATGACACCTGATGATATGGTGGTTGTGGATTTAGCTACGGGAAACGTTGTAGAGGGCGATAAAAACCCCTCAAGTGACACACCTACACACCTTGTGCTTTACAGAGCCTTTAAAAATATTGGCGGTGTTGTTCATACGCACTCAAGAATGGCAACCTCCTTTGCACAGGCAGGTAAGGGTATAATGCCACTCGGTACAACTCATTCGGACTATTTTTACGGAGAGATTCCTTGTACAAGAGAAATGACCGCTGCCGAAATAAAAGGTGACTATGAGAGGGAAACGGGTAACGTTATAGTTGAGGCGTTTGAAAATAGGTGTATTAACCCGGACGATATACCGGGTGTGTTAGTTAAAAATCACGGGCCGTTTTCATGGGGCACAGATTGTTTTAATGCAGTGCATAATGCTGTTGTGCTTGAAGAGGTCGCAAATATGAATTTTAACACTATGCTTATAAATCCTAGCGTAGAAAAGATAAATAAAAATCTGCTTAATAAGCATTATCTTCGCAAGCACGGAGCTAATGCCTATTACGGTCAGTCAAAGTAATAATGTAATATAATAAATAAAAAGGTTCTGCCCTCGAGCTTACTAAAACTCTGAAGGACAGAACCTTTATTTTTATTTGTTTTGCTTTTAAAGATTATTTAAAAGCTTTAAAACCGCAAGAAGCTCCTCGCTTTTTACCTTTTCGACAGGCTTGTCGTTAATTACGCAATCAAGGAAATACTTAATCTCGTTTGCATAAGCGTCACTTTTCGGTAAGTTAATATCACCCGTGTCACCCTCGGCAGTATTAGATAAATCTATTCTTTCATCATCTCTTAAATAAATCATCATCTTACCGTTTTCATTTGCAACAACAGCGTTTTCAAATTGGAAACGAAATTCTGCGGTGAAGGGGTAGCTTGTAGCGTACCAGGATGCTTCCGAATTAATTGAAAAATCACCAAAGTCGTAAGTAACGCTGATAAAATCCTGGTCGGGGAGCTTAGAGCGGAATTGGTGAGCAACCTTTTTAGGTGCGCCAAAAGCGTAAACCATAAAGTCAAGGTCGTGTATGTGTAAATCAAAAGGAGTAAGACCGCTTCTTTTTTCGTCCATCATCCAGCCATCCCAGCTCCAACGAGGGTAGCAGCCAAGACGAGTCATAGTACCTGAAAGAAGTTTGCCGTATTTCTTAGTGTCAAAAATCTCCTTTAATACCTCATATTCAGGCCAGAATCTTAAAACTTGTGCAATCATAAACTTAACGTTGTTTTTCTTTGCGGTAGAGAAAACTCTTTCTACGTCCTCTTCCTTTAAAGAAATTGGTTTTTCGCAAATAACGTTAATGCCTTTTTCCATTGCCATAATTGCATAATCTGCATGAAGATAGGTGGGGAGACAAATATCTAAAATATCTATTTCCTCTTTTTCAAGCATTTCTTTAAAATCGTGGTAATGTCTTTTTTTAGGGTAGTTATCTAAACGCTCCTGACGAATGTCGCAAAGAGCAACCAACTCTACCTCTTTTAATTCTTCCCATGCAGGAATGTGTGCGCCGCTAATACCGCCAACGCCTACAACAGCAACCTTTAACATAATATAAACACTCCGTTCAATAAAATTGGTACAATCATTTAACACGATTGTACCAATTGTTTTGTTTTAAAAATTATCTTGCATCAATTTCTGCCTTGAGCTCTTCAAGACCATCCATAAGACCTGAAGCAACGTATTGACCAAGAGAAATAAGCTCGTGGTAATGGTTAGCAGGGTCACCCATTGTGTAGTCGTTATCAGGAACAACGTAACCAATAGCGTCGTTCATAATACCGAAGCACATTGTATCATAACCGAAAATATCTTTAACAATACTGTGTGTGAAAGGCTCGCCTGTAACACCCATTTGAACTGAAGAACCACCAACAATAAGGTCTTGACAAATTTCACCCGGAAGCATTACAGCCTTGAACTTGCTACCAAATTCAATGTAACCAACCTCTGTGAATGTTGTGTAAATCTTTTTGCCGTTAACGTCCTTACTTTCAAATACGTCGTAGTTAGCCATATTGAGCTTACCAATTGCCTGAATAAGATCGTTAGAAACAATAACCTCAACTCTCTTAAGAGCTATGTTAAGGTAAGGCTCAACAACAGACTCGGTAACAGGGGACCAGCTGTCAATAGAAGCAATTTGTTCGTATGACTCGCCGTTTTCATCTGTTGCTGTGTTGTAGGTGTAGGTTTTGTACCAAAGAGTGTAATCACTTCTCTTTTCACCAACAACGCCGTAGCCGTACTTTTCAATTTCATCAGCACAGTTAAGAAGCGGGTCAGCCTTGATTTCTTCCTCTGTCATTGTTAAAGCAATAGCTAATCTTGCAATTTCGTAACCATAGCGCATAGATTCGTGATATCTCTTAGGAGTATCAACACCGTCACCGGTAATACCACGGCTCATGTAAATACCTGCAATAGCACCGTTAAAGAACATAAAGTTGTAACCTGCTTTGTCAAGTAATTCACCGCAATAGTAAACGTAGTCACCGGAGATTTCTCTACCTGAGTTAGATGCTGTAGGAAGACCTGCAACGTCAGGGTGAGCAGCAATGTTAATAATCATTGTCGGACGGAAGCTTGCATCATCCGGAGTGAAAACAAATCTGTTAAGCTGTGACATAATTGTGTCAGATGTAGGTCTGTTTTTATTGTTGAAGTATTCTTCACCAATATCCTTCTGAGCAAATGTAAGAGTACCCGGCTTCATATCTTCAACAGCAGCCTTTAATGCATCTGCAACCTTTTGCTTGAGGAATGACATGTATTCAGGGTTAGTACCTTGCTGTAATTCATTGCCGTTTTGTGTACCGCTGTTAATACCGTTCTGAAGAAGCTTTACAAGGTTGTTTGTCCAAAGACCTTCGGTATCAATACAGCTGTGACAGTGTGTAGAAGCAATGTTTATTGAAACAATGTTGTTTGCTGCCGCGTAATCCTTAAGTAATGCACGAATATCACGAATATCGCCGTTTGTGATACCAATACAGTCAATTGTACCGAAAAGCACGGTTTCACCTGTAACGCCATCCTTGAGAGCAATACATCTTACCATCATATCGTCAATAACGCCTTCAACAACGTTTGTGAATGCGTTTTCAGGAGCAATGTAACCGCCTATAAAGTATTCACCGTTTGTAACGTCGTCAGGAATAAGGCTTGCGTTTGCATAACCTAAATGCCATTGAGCGTTATTAGCAGGAGCAGTTTTAAATTTGCCTGTAGTACCTGCATAAAATTCTTCAACGTCTGTGTTTGTATCATCCTTTTGAGCAAAGCCCGGTCCGTTAGGGAAGAGGTTTGCAAACCAGTCAAACACAATTCTTAAAAGTGTGTCAAGAAAACTTGTTAAAAGATTTCCTTCACCTGCAGCAAGTGTCATTGGTGCTGTAAGTGAGGCTGCACTTGCGGTAGTTGCGCCAACTGTTGAAAAAACAAGAGTAAGAGCAAGTACAATAGCAAGCACTTTAGTAAGTTTGCTTTTTTTCATAGAAAATATCTCCTTCGTAATAGATGTGATTATACAACAATACATAGTTGCACAATCTTACCATTGTATTATACAAATTCTTGCGTCTTCTTGCAATGTTTATTTTTGCTAAAATATGGTCTTTTCTTTGGGTATTTTATACAAAAATATTTATATAAATATAAATACAAAAATAATGTAAAGTTTGGGTTGACTTTTTAATAAAAATTGTGTAAAATAAATTGAATAATTTTGTGAACTCTTTAGGTCGGTTGTTGTGTTCGGCCTAATCGAAAGGGGTTATACTTTTATGAAAGACAAAATCAAGAAAGAAAAAGCGCCTAAAGTAAAAAAAGAAAAGGCACCTAAGGTAAAAAAAGAAAAGGCTGTTCAATCTCCTCAGGACAGAGCGGAGCTTGAGGCTGCTATTAAAGGCTTTACCTCATCAGGTGTGTTTAAGGCTCTTGTGGCATTGTTTGTTTGCAGCCTTGTTTTCACAATGTTTTCTTCAAGCATTTTAAGGCTTGCGGCAATTCCGGGTGCATTAAAAGCAAGAGCAGCAGCTTTTACAAGTGCTAGCACACAGAACAATAATAACAATAACAATAACAACAACCAAAACGTTTTCGAGCAGATTTTCCAACCAGACACAACCTCTGTAAGCATAGACGTTCAGGGCACAACAGCAGCGCCTACTACAGCTGCTCCTACAACTCAGGAAAATACAAAGGCTCCCGAAACCACACAGGGCACAACAGAAGCTCCGGCTACTACAACTACAACAAAGCCTACTACAACAGAGCCTTTAACCGATTCTCCTGCAATGATAAAGGAGAAAAAGGCTGTTCTTAACACCTACAAAAAGGTTGTAAATTCAGCAAACGCTATAAAACCCGGCTTTACAAAGGTTCAGTACAGAACAATGGAAAAGGATGACAGCGCAAAGCTTGTTTTAGGCAGTGTTGAAAAGAATTATCCGGGCTATTTCATAAGCCAGGCAGATGCAGAGGCAGCACCAATTGTTTCTGCAAAATTCTCGGATATGTCACTTTTCTTACTTGAAAATACAGATTACGCTTGCTTGCTTTCAGACAAAAATGCTTCCGAAGCAATAAGAAAGGTTGAAAAGGCAGAGCAGAGTGATGGTTCCGTTAAAATTACAATCGTTCTCAGAGATGAAGAGAATCCTGCGGTTACACCTGCAGATTCAAAAACACCTGAAAGCTTTACAAGTGCAATGTTCCCGGTAGTAGATAAGGAAGAAATCAAAGAAAAGCTTGTAGCTCGTCAGAGTGGCTTAACAACCATAAAGGATGTTAATCTTTTATATCACGATTGTACTTTAGAAATTGTTTATATGCCAAAAACAGGTAAGGTTGTTTCTGTGACACAAACAACTCAATATGACTGTGTTGTTACTTATGATTTAGGCGTTTTCGGTTTTGCAATTGCTGCAGATAAAACAGCCTCAGGTACAGTTACAGATACAGCAGTATATTCCGATTTTATTTATTAAACAAAAATTAAAGGAGTGGGTTATACCTGCTCCTTTTTTTGTGCTTTTTTATGTATTTTTATACAAAAAAATTATGTATTTTTATACAAAATAAAAGCCGAAAATGTTGCTAAAAAAGTTTTTGTGTGTTATACTGTAACATTAGAAAATATAAACGAGGTGTAGTTATGACAAGACACGAAGCAAGAGAGCAGGCATTTGCCGTAATATTTGAAAAAAGCTTTAACGAGGACGCAAGCTTTCAAGAGATTATTGAGGGCGCAGAGGAGTGCGGTTTAGTTAAGGTTAACGGCTTTGCGAACACACTTTTAAAGCTTGTTGAAGATAATCTTACGGCAATAGATGAAGCTATAGCTGAAAATCTTGTTGGTTGGACTTTGCAAAGAATTCCCAGAGTATCACTTGCAGTTTTACGTCTTGCCGTGGCAGAAATTCTTTATAATAAAGACGTACCCGTAGGCGTAAGTGCTAACGAAGCGGTAGAAATTGCTAAAACCTACGCTACTGAAGAGGATGCTTCATTTATCAACGGCATTTTGTCATCAGTTATTAAAAAATCAAAATGAGTCTCTTTTTAGGTATAGATACAAGTAACTACACAACCTCAGTTGCTTTGTATAATGAGGATGGTACTGTTTTTCAGCAAAAACAGCTTTTGCCGGTTAAGTCGGGTGAAAGAGGTTTAAGGCAAAGTGATGCGGTTTTTCACCATACAAAGGCGTATCCACAGCTTTTAAAAGCTTTACTTAAAAATGCTACGGAAGCACCCTCTGCAATAGGTGTTTCTTGTACACCGACAACTGAGGAAGGCTCGTATATGCCTTGCTTTTTAGTGGGTGAAAGCCTTGCGGAGGCATTAGCGGAAACACTTAACGTTCCGCTTTTTAAATTTTCGCATCAGCAGGGTCACGTAGCGGCTGCACTGTATTCTTCAAACAAATTAGAGCTTCTGAACGAAAAATTCATAGCATTTCACGTTTCAGGCGGTACAACGGATGCCGTTCTTTGTGAAAATGCAGTCGGTGCTTTGAAAATTACACCAATTTCATCATCCAATGATTTAAAAGCAGGTCAAGCGGTAGATAGAATCGGTGTAAAAATGGGCTTTAACTTTCCCTGCGGAAAAGAGTTGGAAAAAACAGCACTGAAAAGTGCTAAAAATTACAGTAATAAAATCAAGCTTTATAACGGTGATTGCTCTCTTTCGGGGCTTGAAAATAAGTGCCTTAAAATGCTTGAGGACGGCGAAGCTCCTGAGGATGTTGCAAAATTTCTTTTTTGCTATATTGCAGATTCTTTGTCGGCAATGGTAAATCATATTTTTGAAAAATATGGTGAGCTGCCGTTAGTATTTGCAGGCGGAGTAATGTCCAACACAATTATAAGAGATATTATTTCCACACGCTTTTCTGCAAATTTTGCCGCACCGGAATTTTCTTGCGACAATGCAGCGGGGATTGCGGTGCTTGCAAAAATAAATTTTCAAAATAAGTAGGTGAGTAAATGCAGTCTGTTTCACCAACTGTATTAACTGTTACTGAATTGAATAATTATGTAAAAACACTTTTAGATAATGAGCCGAATTTAAAAAACGTATTTGTAACCGGTGAAATTTCAAATTTCAAAAATCATTACAGCGGTCACATGTATATGACTATTAAGGATGAAGGCGGCGCAATAAAGGCGGTAATGTTTTCATCTTATGCCGGCAGACTCAGGTTTGTACCCGAGAACGGTATGAAGGTTATAGTTTTCGGCAGTGTTTCACTTTATAATAAGGATGGATCTTATCAGTTTTATATTACAGATATGCAGCCCGACGGCTTGGGCGCGCTGAATTTAGCCTTCGAGCAATTAAAGGAAAAGCTTCAGAACGAAGGTCTTTTTAATGCCGAGCATAAAAAGGCTTTGCCTGAATTTCCACAGAAAATCGGTGTAATGACTGCACCCGACGGTGCCGCTGTAAGGGATATTTTCTCGGTTCTTAAAAGAAGGTATCCCGTGGCAGAAATTGTTTTTTACCCCGTTGCGGTGCAGGGTGCTTCCGCTGCTCCCGAAATTGCAAAGGGGATACAGCTTTTTAACGAAAAAAACGCCTGTGACGTTTTAATTGTCGGCAGGGGTGGTGGTTCGTTAGAAGATTTGTGGGCATTTAATGAGGAAATTGTTGCAAGAGCTATTTTTGCTTCAAATATTCCCGTGATTTCTGCAGTAGGTCACGAAACAGATTTTACTATTGCCGATTTTGTTGCGGATTTACGTGCTCCGACTCCATCTGCTGCAGCAGAGGTTGCTGTGCCGGATATTTTTGAACTTAAAGCCGGTCTGCTCGGATTAAAGCAGCATTTAGCGGTTTTAATTAAGAATAGAATAAATGCAGAGCGCGAGTTTTTAATAAATACAGAAAAGCAGTTAAATCTTTTGAGCCCTGCAAATAAAATACTTAATTCACGAACAGAGCTTGTAAATTTAAATGAAAAGCTTATTAATTCTATGCTGTTAAAATTAAATAACGAAAAGGCGAAAATATCTGTTTTAGCAAGCAAATTGAATGCTTTAAGCCCGTTAGAGGTGCTTTCAAGAGGCTATGCAATTTCTTATAAAGAGGCGTCACCCGTCACAAGCGTAAAGCAAGTGGCTAATGGTGACAATGTAAAGGTAGTAGTTAAGGATGGCGAGTTTTTCGCAACCGTAAACGAAGTGAGAGGTAGTTAAAAATGGAACAAAGCTATGAGCAGGCTGTTAAAAGATTAGAAGAAATTACCAAATTATTAGAGGAGGGTGAGCTTTCCATAGATGAAAGCTTAAAACTCTTTTCCGAGGGTACGGAGATTTTAGGTAATTGTACAAAGTATCTTGATTCTGCAGAACAAAAAATTTCAGCACTAATTAAGGGTGAATGATATGCACAATAAAATTCAGGAATATTCTTCACTCATTGAAGAAAAGCTTTACAAGTATTTTGAAAACTCCCTGCCGCAGTACAAAATTCTTTTCGATTCTATGGAGTACAGCGTTAAAAACGGTGGAAAAAGAGTAAGACCACTGTTAACACTTTTGTTTTATAACGCTTGCGGTAAGGATGACGTTTTAAAAGCAATGCCTATGGCAGAGGCTGTTGAGTTTATTCATACCTATTCATTAATTCACGACGATTTGCCTTGTATGGACAACGACGACTTTCGCAGAGGAAAGCCCTCTAACCACAAAGTTTATGGTGAGGCTTTTGCGCTTTTAGCAGGTGACGGTCTTTTAACGGCTGCGTTTGAAAGAATTTCAGCCTGGTCCTTAGCAGGGCTTTACAGTGCAGAGGTTGCTGTAAAGGCTATAAACGAGCTGTCTGCATACGCCGGCTCACGCGGTATGATAGGCGGTCAGGTTATTGACCTTCAAAATGAAAATAACCCCAATGCAGATTTTGAGACCCTTCAGCTTATGGATGAGCTTAAAACGGGGTGTCTTATTTCTGTAGCGTGTGCTTTAGGTTGTATTGCCGCAGGTGCAGATGATACCTTAATTGAAGCTGCAAAGACCTTCGGTACAAAATTAGGTCTTGCATTCCAAATAAAGGATGACGTTCTTGACGTAACAAGCTCGCTTGAAAAGCTTGGTAAAATGACGGGTAGTGATACTGAAAATAACAAATCTACCTACGTTACACTTTTAGGTGTTGAAGCGTGCGAGGAGCTCGTAAAGCAGCTTACACAAGAGGCGTTAACAGCTTTAGATGCCTTCCCGGATAACGAGGCTATTAAAGAGTACGCAAATTATCTTCAAAACAGAGAGTATTGATTTTTATGAAGCACGAATTGTTGGAGAAAATTAAATCCCCTCAGGATGTAAAAAATCTTGATGAAAATCAGCTTCCTCAGTTAGCTGAGGAGGTCAGGGATGTTATTGTCTCAACGGTTTCGCAAAACGGCGGTCATTTAGCATCAAACTTAGGTGCAGTTGAGCTTACTATTGCGCTTCACAGAGTATTTAACTCTCCTAACGATAAAATTATATGGGACGTAGGGCATCAGATTTATACCCACAAGCTTTTAACCGGAAGGTACGAGGATTTTAAAACCTTACGTCAAAAGGATGGTATTTCGGGCTTTTCAAGGCCAAACGAAAGCGAGCACGACATTGTTTTCAGCGGTCACAGCAGTGTTTCTGTTTCTACTGCAATGGGAATTGCGGCTGCAAATAAGGTTGGTGGCAAAAAGGATTGCGCAATTGCCGTTTTAGGTGACGGTGCGCTTACCGGCGGTCTTGTTTACGAGGCGCTTAATAACACAAGGGGACTCAAGGACACGAACCTTATTATTATTCTTAACGACAATGGTATGTCCATCTCCAAAAACGTTGGTAATCTTGCAAAAAAGCTTGCTGTAATGCGCTCTACAAAGGAGTATTTTAAGTTTAAATCCTTAGCGGAGAGAATTATTTCTAAAATTCCGTTTGTAGGAAAAAAGCTTGCAAATAAAATTTTAAAAACCAAGACGGATATTAAAAATATTATGTACGGCAGTAATCTGTTTGAGGATTTAGGTGTCCGCTATATGGGACCTATTGACGGTCATAATATTTCTCATCTTTGCGAAGCCCTTGAGGGTGCAAAAAATCTTAAGCATCCGGTGCTGCTGCATATAAATACTATTAAGGGCAAGGGTTATTTGCCTGCAGAGGAAAACCCGACTCAATATCACGGCGTAGCACCTTTTGAGGTGGAAAAGGGTCTTGAAAAGCACACAAATGATAATTTTTCAGAGGTGTTTGGTGAGTTTCTTTATAACCAGGCAGCAAAAGATAAGCGTATTTGTGCAATTACGGCTGCTATGTCATTAGGTACCGGCCTTCAGCAATTCTCGTTAGAGTATACCGACAGATTTTTTGACGTAGGCATAGCTGAAGAGCATGCTGTGCCTTATGCACTCGGACTTTCCAAAAATGGTATGGTGCCTGTTTTTGTTGTATATTCAACCTTTTTACAAAGATGCTATGACCAGATAATGCATGATTTTGCTCTTCAGCAGGGCAGGATGATTATTGCGGTGGATAGAGCCGGCATCGTAGGTGATGACGGTGAAACCCATAACGGTATTTATGATGCTGCAATGTTTAACGGCGTGCCAAACGTTTTAGTTTATTCACCTGCATATTATGCAGAATTAAAAAAGGATTTTGTTTCAGCGCTTTACCATTCAACAACACCGGTTGTTGTAAGGTATCCCAGAGGAAGCGAGCCGTATTGCCCCGAGGATTTTGAAATAACGGGTAACTCTTACGATATTTACGGCGATAAAAATGCAGAAATTGCACTTGTTACCTACGGAAGAATTTTCGGTGAAGCAGCAAAAGCCTATAAGGAGCTCAAAGCAAAGGGCGTTTCTGTAAAGGTTATTAAGCTTAACGAGATTATCCCTGTTTGTACTACTGTTTACGAGGAATTAGAAAACGTGAAAAGCGTATATTTCTTTGAAGAGGGTATCAAAAACGGCGGTATAGGTGAAACCTTCGGCAGCTACATTCTTGAAAAAGGCTTAACACCAAGCTTTAAGCTGGTGGCATTTTCAAACTGCTTTGTAAAGCAGGGTACTGTAAACGAAATATTGCACGAGTATCAGCTGGACTGTGAAGGTATGTGCAGCGTTATTTTAAAAGACTGTGGAAAGGTCAGTAATAATGAGTGATAAAAAGGTAAGACTCGATTTATATTTAGTTGAAAAGGGCTTTACGGAGAGCCGTGAGAAGGCAAAAGCGCTTATTATGTCCGGCATAGTTTACGTAAACGACCAAAAGGAATTAAAGGCAGGGCGCGATGTTAAAGCGGATGACGTTGTAGAGGTGCGCGGAAGCACGTTAAAATACGTGAGCCGCGGCGGCTTGAAGCTTGAAAAGGCAATGCAGGAATTTCCTATTACGTTAACCGATTGTGTTTGTATGGATATTGGTGCATCAACGGGTGGGTTTACTGACTGTATGCTGCAAAACGGTGCAAAAAAGGTTTATTCTATTGACGTTGGTTACGGTCAGCTTGCCTGGAAATTAAGGAGTGACGAGCGTGTAGTTAATATGGAAAGAACTAATTTCCGCTACGTAACACACGAGCAAATTCCCGAAAATATAGATTTTGCTTCGGTTGATGTTTCTTTCATTTCGTTAAAAATTATTTTGCCCGTTATGTACGAGCTTTTAAAGAATGACGGTCAGGCTGTTTGCCTTATAAAGCCGCAGTTTGAAGCAGGCAGAGAAAAGGTCGGTAAAAAAGGCGTTGTACGTGACGTAAACGTCCATACAGAGGTAATAGAAAATATTGTAAGCTTTGCCGCTCAGCAAAAATTTGAGGTTTTGGGGCTTTCGTTTTCACCGGTAAAGGGTCCCGAGGGTAATATAGAGTATCTGGTTTTCTTAAAGAAGACAAATGAAATAACAAATTGCGAGGAATACGTAGCTTATGCAAAGGAGCTCGCAAAAATTTCTCACGAGGCACTTGATAAAAAGGAGTGATTAAGTGAAAATAGCGTTAATTCCTAATATGACAAGACAAAATACACCAAACGTTACCAAGCAGCTTTTAAAGGAGCTGCAAGACTTAAACGTAACTGTATTTTTGGACGAGGAGTTTAAAGGCCGCTTTGAAGAAGCGGATTATATAAATTTTTGTAATATTGAAGCCGGAATAGAAAATTGTGAAATTGTTGTTACAGTTGGCGGTGATGGCACGTTCATAAAATCCGCAAAGGCTTCGGCACTTAAAAACAAGCCTCTTTTGTGTGTTAATGCAGGTAAGCTGGCGTATTTGGCAGGTCTCGAGAATACAGAACTTTCACTTTTGAAAAAGGTTGTTAACGGTGAGTACGAAACAGAAAAACGTATGATGCTCACTGCTACAATTTTTGATGCTTGCGGAAACGAGATTTACAGGTCTAACTGTTTAAATGATGCTGTGGTTTCAAGAAGCGGGAAAATAAGAATCGTAAAGCTGTCCATTGCTTGTAATGGAGCAGCTTTAATGGATTATTTGGCGGACGGTGTAATTGTTTCAACACCAACGGGCTCTACAGCATATTCGCTTTCGGCAGGCGGCCCTATAATTGAGCCGCAGATTGACAGTCTGCTCGTAACTCCGGTTTGCTGTCACAGCGTTTTTTCACGCTCTGTAGTCTTAAGGCCGGATTCAGTTTTAGAAATTCTTCACGACAATTCAGGGGATGCCGTGCTTTCTTGTGACGGTGAGGAGGCAATACCTATTCCGCAGGGCGCAACCGTAAAAATTGAAAACTCCCCGTTAAAAGCAGAATTTATAAAAGTAAAGAAAGATACTTTTATTGATATATTAAATAAAAAAATTTCCAACTAATTTGAAAGGGTGTTACTTTTGAAAAAGACAAGGCATAAGTTGATTCTCGACTTAATCGAACAGCAGGATATCGGCACACAGGACGAGCTGCTTGAATTATTGCTTGAAAGGGGCTACAAGGTAACTCAGGCAACTGTTTCAAGAGATGTAAAGGAATTAAGACTTTTAAAAACCTTAGGTCCTAACGGCGTTTACCGTTATTCTGTAGAAAACAACAACACAACAAGCTACACAGATATGTTCAAGGCACTTTTCTCGGGCTCATTGCTTAAGGTAGATTACGCAGGAAATATCTGTGTTATTAAGTGTATTCCGGGCTTAGCCCAGGCCGCTTGCGCTGCAATAGACTCTATGAACGTTACCGAGGTTGTTGGTACAATTGCAGGTGACGACACTATTTTTATGCTTTGTCGTACAACAGATGAGGCACAGGGCGTTGCAGCAGCACTCAAAAGAATGATTAAAAACTAAGGTAGGGCTTATTATGCTTTCTGTTTTAAAAATCAGAAACATTGCTATTATAGAGAATGCAGAAATCGAGTTTTCAAAGGGCTTTAACGTGCTTACCGGTGAAACAGGTGCAGGTAAGTCTATTATACTCGATTCAATTAACGCTGTACTTGGCTTTCGTACCTCCCGCGAGCTTATAAGAACGGGGGAAACAGAAGCCGAGGTTTCTGCGCTGTTTTCTTTTGTTGGTGAAAAAACAAATGAAAAATTGCGGGAGTTAGGCTTACCGCAAAATGAAGATGCTTCTCTTTTAATTACAAGAACAATAACCCCTGAAAAGAATATTTGCAGAGTGAACAACGCTATTGCGACTGTTTCAACGCTCAGAGAAATAGGCAACACGCTTATAAGTATTCACGGTCAGCAGGATAATCGCGAGCTGTTAGACAGTGAAACACATCTTAGTTATTTAGATGCCGTTGCAGAAAACAACGAGCTTTTAAATGAATATAACGCTTCTTATTCAGCGCTTTGTGAAATAACAAGTAAAATTAAAACTCTTATGACAGATGAAGCTGAAAAGGCACGTCAAATAGACGTGCTTACCTTTCAAATAGATGAGCTTCAGAAAGCGGAAATTACACCGGGTGAATGGGAAGAGTTAAAAGCAAAGCGAACAGAAATTTTGAATATTGAAAAAATAAGTGACGGCTTCAGAAATGCAAATGATGCACTTTCCGGCGGGGAAGGCTTTTTGGGTGCCGTAGAGCTTGTTTTAGGAGCGCAAAAGGCTCTTTCTTCAGTTTCTGTTTACTCAAAAGAAGCAGAGGCTCTTTCACAGAAGCTGAATGATATTTACTATGAATTAAACGATTTATCTGATACTGTGCGCTTTAGCGGCGGTGAGGGTGAGTACACAAGAGCTGACCTTGAAGCAATAGAGGAAAGGTTAGACCTCTACTATCGTTTAAGTAAAAAATACGGCTCAACGGAAGAGGAAATGCTGTCATTTTTAAGTGAAGCGGAACAAAAGCTTGCTTCTCTTACCTCATCTGAGGAAACGCTTGATGCATTAAAAATCGAATGTGAAGCTATTCTGGCAAAAGCCGAAAGAGCGGCAAAAGCACTTTCTTCAAGCAGAAAAAGCAGCGCTGTAAATTTTGAGAAAAACGTAATGGAGGAATTACGCTTTCTTGATATGCCAAGCGTGCAGTTTAACGTTCAATTCAACGAGGTTGAGCTTTGTCAGAACGGTATAGATTCAGTAGAGTTTTTAATTAGCGCCAACGTAGGTGAGCCGCCTAAGCCAATTGCAAAAATTGCAAGCGGCGGTGAGCTTTCAAGAATTATGTTAGCGCTTAAAAACGTTCTTTCAGATAAGGATGAAATCTCGACAATGATTTTCGACGAGGTTGACACGGGCGTAAGCGGTCGTGCTGCAACAAAGGTTGCACAAAAATTAAAGCAGGTTTCCTGTGGCAAGCAGGTTATTTGTGTAACACATTTAGCACAGCTTGCAGTTCTTGCCGATAATCATTATCTCATTGAAAAATCTGCGGTAAACGGTAAAACCTACACAAATGTAACACCGCTTGATTTTGAGGGCAGAAAATATGAAATTGCCCGTATAACAGGCGGCGGAGAAATTACCGAAACTCAGCTTAAAAATGCAGAAGAAATGCTTGGCTTTTGATATAATCAAATTACTACGAAGGGTGAATTTATATGAAATTAGGTGCTTGCTTAGGCTATGGCGATTTCAAAAAATATGAGCTTGCAAAAAAATGCGGACTTGATTTTGGTGAAACAGATTTTACAGATATTGCTTTAGCGCCCGAGGAGGAGTTTAACGCTTTTTGCGAGAGCGTAAGGTTGCTAGGTCTTCCTGTGCTTTCTGCAAATCATTTTCTGCCGGGTCACTTAAAAGTGGTAGGTGACGAGGTAGACTCAAATGCACTTACCGACTTTTTAGAAAAAGGCTTTTCAAGGGCTCAAAAATTAGGTGTAAAATCCGTTGTTTTCGGCAGCGGCAGAGCAAGAAGCTTTAACGAGGATTATTCACTTGAAAAAGCAAATGAAGATTTAGTACGCTTTTTAAGGGATATTGCATCACCAATTGCCGAAAGGTGCAACGTAAACATAGTAATAGAGCCGTTAAGCTTTTCTGAAACCTCTATGATACATACTGTAAGAGATGGCGTAGAGTTTGCAGAAAAAGCAGGCTTCAAGCACGTTTACGGGCTTGCAGACTTATTTCACGTTTATAATAATAATGACGATATTGACGGAATAGGGGAGCTTTACGGTAAAATAAAGCACGCTCACGTTGCAGAGGTCGGTACAAGAGTTTTCCCTAACGAAAACGCCTCGGAAGAGGTTTACAGGGTTTACGAAAGATTTTTTGCAGCATTAAAAAATGCGGGCTGCGAAACCTGTGCAATTGAAGCAAGAACAGATGATTTTGAAAAAGATTTGCCGGAGGCAATTAAAGTAATAAAAAAGTATATTTAGCTTGGGAGGACTCAAGAATGGAAAATGCATTATACAATAAATTGTGCGGTATTTTAAATGAATACGGCTTCAAGGGTGAAATTAAGGAAATAAAACCTATTACGATAGGTCATATTAACGACACCTTTGTAGTAGAATATTTATTGGAGGATGGTGCTGTTGAAAAATACCTTCTTCAATGGATAAATCACAACGTGTTTAAAAATCCTGTTGCGGTTATGGAAAACGTTGTAGGCATTACAGAGCATATAAAAAAGAAAATTGCAAGCGAAAACGGTGACGTTAATAGAGAGGTTTTAACTGTTTTTAAAACAAAATTCGGTAAAAGCTACGTGGTAGCAGAAGATGGCGGCCACTGGAGAGTTTATAATTTTGTAGATGATTCATATTCCTTAGACGGTGTTTCTTCAAGTGAAGACTTTAAAATGGCGGCTATTGCTTTCGGCAATTTCCAAAAGCAATTAGCAGATTATCCTATTGAAACTCTTAAGGAGACAATTCCGAATTTCCACAATACAGCTTCAAGATTTAACGACTTTAAGGTAGCTGTACAAGAAAATAAATCGGGCAGAAAATGCGAAGCAGAGCCCGAAATACAGTTTGTGTTAGACCGTGAGGCAGACTGCTCTGTGCTTACGTCTTTGTTAGAAAAGGGTGAGCTTCCGTTAAGAGTTACACATAACGACACAAAGCTTAACAACGTGCTTTTCGATAAGACAACAAACAAGCCACTTTGTGTTGTAGACCTTGACACAGTTATGCCCGGTAGCTCTCTTTACGACTTTGGTGACAGCATACGCTTCGGTGCAAATACCGGCGCCGAGGACGAAAAGGACCTTTCAAAAATCTCTTTGGATTTAGAGCTTTTTAAGGTGTACGTTGAAGGCTATCTTGAGGCAGCAGGCAGCGCACTTACAGAAAATGAAATTAAATACTTACCATTCGCAGCAAAGCTTCTTACGTTAGAATGCGGCATGAGGTTTTTAGCCGATTTTATTAATGGTGACGTGTATTTTAAAACTGAATATCCGGAGCACAATTTAGTTCGTGCAAGAACACAATTCAAGCTCGTTGAAGACATTGAAAACAAGTTTTCAGAGATGCAGGCTATCGTAAATGAAAGCGTTAAAAATATTTTTTAAAATTTTTAAAATTTTTTTAAAAAAAGTGTTGACAAATGCTTTACGATAGTGTATAGTATCTATCGTTGCGAGTGCAACGGTGCCGTGGGAGCATAGCTCAGCTGGGAGAGCATCTGCCTTACAAGCAGAGGGTCATAGGTTCGAGCCCTATTGTTCCCACCATTAGGTGGCCCGGTAGTTCAGCTGGTTAGAACGCTAGCCTGTCACGCTAGAGGTCGACGGTTCGAGCCCGTTCCGGGTCGCCACTTATTTTGCCTCTGTAGCTCAGTTGGTAGAGCAGAGGACTGAAAATCCTCGTGTCGTTGGTTCGATTCCGACCGGAGGCACCATGGATGAGCTCGTCCTCACGACTCATCCATTTAAATGTGCGGATGTAGCTCATCTGGTAGAGCGCCACCTTGCCAAGGTGGAGGTAGCGAGTTCGAGCCTCGTCATCCGCTCCATTTTTTTATCCAAATTTAATATGGCGACATAGCCAAGTGGTAAGGCACGAGTCTGCAAAACTCTGATTCCCCAGTTCAAATCTGGGTGTCGCCTCCAAAAAGAAAAAGCACTTCTTCGGAAGTGCTTTTTCTTTTTGTGTTTATGTCCGTAAGGACATAACATCGTTTTGCAACTTTAGTTGCAAACTTCATTTGAGCGTCAGCTCAACTTCATTGTCCGCTTGCGGACACAAAATGATGTGATGCTTCACATCAACGATGTTACACCTTGCGGTGTAAACGATGTTGCGATAAATCGCAAACGATGTTACGGCTAACGCCGAAAATGATGTAGTGCTTCGCGTTAATGATGTTGCCCTTCGAGCAAACTGATTTAACCCGCACACGATTGTAATTTCGCATCAGGTGTGATATAATCAGTTCGACAAATAAGAATTTGACGAGGCTAAAAATAATGGTTATTGAAACAGAACGTTTGCTGTTAAGAGAAATGACGGATGATGATTTTCACGCACTTTATAAGGTATTATCAAATTCGGACATAATGCAGCATTATCCCTATGCATTTGATGAAAACAGGGTAAGGAACTGGATTGAGCGTAATATCGAAAGATATCGGGTGTTAGGGTTTGGATTGTGGGCTGTATGCTTGAAAAAGACAGGTGAAATGATAGGTGACTGTGGCTTAACAATGCAATTTATTAACGGAGAAATAAAACCCGAAATCGGATACCATATCAGAGCTGACAAGCAACGAAAAGGATATGCAAAAGAAGCGGCGATTGCTGTCAGAGATTGGACTTTTAACAACACTCCTTTTAATATCGTTTATTCTTATATGAAATATACCAATGAAGCATCAGCCAAAACTGCTATGTCATATGGTTGCAAGCAAGTAGATGAGTTTTCTGACGAGATAAATGAAATTATAAAGGTATTTGCGATTTCAAAAGATGAGTGGATTAACCGATAAATTACAATTTGTCGAGCCGAATAGGCGTTGAATGTTGGTGTGATTTTGGTGCAAATTTGGTACAACACTACGCACGCCAAAAAGGTATTTACAAACAGCTCCTTTTGTGGTATGATAAAGTTGGTTAGGTATCTAATCGATAAACTTGAATTTGTAAGGTAAAAAAGAGCTGAATGGAAATGACGTATCCACAAAAAAGTGAACGTTACATGAAATACAGAGAAATACTGTTTTCAAAAGGGTTTTCAGAAGCTAAACGAAAAGATGGTCATTTCTTCCGTCAAGCCACGGAGCAAACAGCCTTTGTTGTTAATTTTGAAGATGATGAAGAAAGTTGCATTACCATATTGTATGGTTTTGCCTCTACTGCATACATGGCAGGCGATGAAGAATGGTTTGCAAATCATGGCTCTTATATAGAGGATTGCCAAGTTAGAAATATACTTTGTGTTTGGGATGAAGATAGTGAAGCCAACGCAAGAACAAGTATTTCAGATTTTTATGAGCAATACAAAAATCACGCCAAGGAAGAGATTCTTGCTGTAAAAAAAGAAAGACAAAAAGAATTTCTCGCTCATTTTGCTCGTGCTCTTAAACCGCTTGGATTCAAGAAAAAAGGAACAAAGTGGACAATGGCATTGGATAATAGAAGAGCACTTACGTTTGATGCTCAAAAATCGGCATTTTCCGATCAGTATTATTTCAATGTTGTCGTACACGATGCATCAAATTTATACGCAATACATTCT
>JAZOOH010000011.1:0-29813 GCA_045654905.1 Acutalibacteraceae bacterium
ATGTAGTTCGTATGTTTGTTAAAAAGAGTATTGAAAACGGTATTGATATCATCAGAATATTTGATGCCCTTAATGATGTTAAAAACATTGAGGTTGCAGTTGACGAAACTGTTAAAAATGGTGCAATCGCTTCAGGTGCTATCTGCTACACCATAAGCCCTATTCATACTCTTGAATCTTATGTTGAACTTGCTAAGAATATGCAGAGCCTTGGTTGCCAGACAATTGCAATTAAAGACATGGCTGGTATTTTGACCCCTGCAGAAGCTTACAAACTCGTTTCTGCACTCAAAGATGCAGTGGATTTACCACTCGTTCTTCACACCCACAGCACAACAGGTCTTGGATTTATGACTCTTTTGAAAGCTGTGGAGGCTGGTTGTGATGTTGTAGATACAGCAATTTCTTCAATGTCAGGTGGTACTTCTCAACCTGCAACAGAAACTCTTCAGTATACACTTGAAGAATTAGGCTATGAAACAGGCCTTAACGGTGAAGTTCTTAAAGAAATTGGTGATTTCTTCAAACCAATAAGAGCTGAATATTTAAAAAGCGGTCAGCTTAACCCAACAGTTCTTGCAACTGATACAAAAGCACTTAACTATCAGGTTCCTGGTGGTATGCTTTCTAACCTTGTTGCTCAGCTTACTGCACAAGGCAAAATGGACAAGTTCGATGAAGTTCTTCTTGAAACTCCACGTGTACGTGAAGATTTAGGTTATCCACCACTTGTTACTCCTATGAGCCAGATGGTTGGTGTTCAGGCAACAAACAATGTTCTTGCCGGTGAAAGATATAAAAATGTTTCTAAGGAAGTTAAATCTTACCTTATGGGTGAATACGGTAAAGCACCGGGCGAGGTTAACGAAGATGTTCGTAAACAAATTCTTGGTGACGCAAAGCTTGTAGAAGGCAGATACGCTGATACACTTGAGCCTGCATTTGAAAAAGCAAAGGCAGAAATTGGCGACAAGGCTAAATCTGATGAAGACGTACTTTCATATATTGCCTTCCCTGCACAAGCAGAAAAGTTCTTTGATTACAGAGAAGAAATGAAGGACAAGATTTACACCTATGAGTTTAAGTCTGTTGAATAAGGAGGATTTTTAAATGACTAATCTTCTTTTATCTGCAGGGTTTAATTTCTCAGATTATAAAACTTATATAATTATTGCAGCAATTGTTATTGCTTTGGTTGCCTGGAAATTGATTTCAAGCAAAAAAAGCAAAAATGAGGCTGACGTGCCTGCTGCTGCGACAGCAACCGAACAACCTGCAACAGCTCCCGAAGCTGTGGAAGAGCCAAAAAGCACCGAGCCTGTTTACACCGGCTACGTAACACTTGAAGGCCTTAGTGAGCAGGACGCTGCAACAATTATGGCAATAACCTCTCACAAAACGGGTATTCCTGTTGAAAGACTTGGTTTTTGCTCAATAAGACTTAAAAGCCCTGAGCTTATAAACGTTTCCGAACAAGATGCGGCTGCTGTTATGGCAATTACAGCTCATAAAACAGGTATTCCGCTTGAAAATCTTTATTTTAAATCAATCAGACTTATGGAGGACTAATACTATGAAATATGTAGTAACTTTAAATGGTAAAAATTACGAAGTTGAAGTAACTGAAACAGACGCTATTGTTACCGGCGTTACAGAGGTTCCTGTTGTGGTAGCTGCTGCTCCTGCTGCCGCTGCTCCTGTTGTAGCTGCTCCTGCTGCTGAGGCTCCAAAGGCAGAGGAAGCTCCTGCAGCTGCTGCTCCTGCTGCACCAACAGCAAGCGGTACACAGGTTAAGGCTCCAATGCCTGGCTCTATTCTTGCAGTTAAGGCAAGCGTTGGACAAGCAGTTAAAACAGGCGACGTGCTTGTTGTGCTTGAGGCTATGAAAATGGAAAACGACATTACTGCTCCTTGCGACGGTACTGTTAAGGAAATTGTTGTTACTAAGGGAACAACAGTTAATACAGATGACGTTCTTGTTGTTATCTGATAAATACCGAACATAATAAAGTAGAATGTAAAAAAGGAACTGTAAAAAACACAAGTTTTTTACAGTTCTTTTTTTATTTATTAAATTCGCCCTGCATATCAATTGATGCAAAGTCCTTTAACGGGAATTTAACCGGCAGACCGGTTTTCTGGCTTTTGTAAATTGCAAGAACAATTTCTACAACACGCTTGCCTACGTATAAATCCACGTACGGCTTTCTTTTATTTTCAATTGCATCAACAAAATCTGCATAAAGACTTGTGTGACCGTTACCGTAAACGTTTTTTGCTTTTTCATCAACAGCAAGTGTTTCGTCGTCCTCGGGAAGATTATCTGAAAACCTCCAGGTGTCAACCTTGTTTGCATAATGTCCGCCAAGTCTTACCGTACCGTTTTCTCCAAAAACTGTGAGTGTTTGTTCAAAATCCTCAAAGCAGTTTACGGTACCTTCAACAGTTGCAAGTGCACCGTTTTTAAAACGGATAACCGCTACGCCGATATCCTCACCCTCAATACACTCATGAAAGGCGTTGTTTGTCATACCGTAAACCTCGGTAACCTCTTCACCCATCATCCAGGAAAGCAAATCTATTCCGTGAATGCACTGATTCATTAAGGTACCGCCGTCACTTGCCCATTTGCCGCGCCAAGCCTCTGCGGTGTAATACTCGTCACCTCTGTGCCAGCGGATATTTATTGAGCCATGTGAAAGCTTGCCGAAACGGTTTGTTTCTATTGCCTTATGTAAGTGCTGCACCGCTATATTAAATCTGTTCTGATGAGAAACGCAAGCCGTAACACTATTTTTTTCTACTGCTTCTATAATTCTGTCGGCATCCGCAATTGACATAGCAAGCGGTTTTTCTACTATAAAATTCGTTTTGTGTTCTGCACAGTAAATTGCAATTTCGGCGTGAGTGCCGCTGTCAGTTGCTATGGCAACAAAATCCGGCTTTTCCTCTTTAAGCAGCTCTTTATAATCGGTATATATTTTTACGCTTTCAGAAAGCCCTGCGGACTCCTTAAGAGCTTGAGCCTTTTGAGGAATAATATCGCAAAGGGCTGCTATTTCCAGGTTATTTGAAATAGCAGCCTTTATGTGGTTTTTAGAAACTCTGCCGCAGCCTATAAGTGCATATTTCATATTCTCACTCATCCCCTTGGCAAAAATCTTTCTTCATATCTTTGGAATCTTTCCATTATTTCGTCCCCTGCTTTTTTCTCTACCTTTAAAACAGCGGGACCTAAGTTTGGTTTTCTGTCTGATAAATTATGCGTATCTGAGCCTAAAAATTCTACCGCTCTGTTTTTAATAAGCTTTAATGCCTTGCGGGAGGAAAAAGTGCCTAAAATATATTCTGCATTCATTTGCATAAGCACGCCTGCATCCTTAAGCTCATATATCCAGTCAAGGTTTTTCTGAAAGGAAAAATATCTTTCAATATGCGCTAAAACAGGTATAACATCTATTTTCTCGTTTAAAGAAATTACTTCATCTATTTCCTTGCTTGACCATTTTGAAAAAGGCATTTCCACAAGTAAAAGCTCGGTGCCCTGGTAGGTAAGCTTTGATAAATCCTCCACACCGCTCATACCGCGAAAATATTTAACCTCTGCTCCGCAAAAAATCTCGGGAAGCCCTTCCTCGTCCTTTATTCTTTCGCGGAGAATTTTTTCAGCTTCGTTTCTGCGGCTCAAAAATTCGTCGGGCGACTCACCGCTGTAGGCTGCATAAAAATGCGGCGTTGCGGCAACTCTTTTTATGCCCTGCTCTGCCATCATTTTTAATGCAAGCACAGAATCCTCGACTGTTTTGCAGCCATCATCCATTCCCGGTAGAATATGAGAATGAAAATCTGTCATAATTGTTCTCCTTAAGGTTATCGTGTATAACGACTGTAATTCTTTGAATACTTTTTGCTGTAGTTGTTTTGCTTTTTACCCTCAGCACTGTTGTAAACAAATCCAAGAATTTTTACGTTTGCAAATTCGAGCTGACGAATTGCTTCACCTAATTCTGCCGTTGTAGCTCTGCCGCCGCGAACAACAAAAACAATACCGCTTAAGTATTTTGAGCAAACAAGTGCGTCAGAAACAATTGTTACAGGTGGAAGGTCTATTATAATGTAATCGTAGTGAGCAGAAAGACCGTTTAAAAGCTTTTCCATACGAGCAGAGCCTAAAAGCTCTGTTGGGTTTGGTGGCGTATTACCTGCAGGCATTACGTCAAAGCCCTTATCCTCGAGTCTGTAAATTGCTTTTTCAACGTCGTTCATACCAACAAGAAGGTTAGAAAGACCCGGTGCTGCCTTAAAGCCTAACTTTTTGTGAATGGTAGGCAAACGCATATCTGAGTCTATGAGTAATACTCTTTTACCTGCTTCTGCCATAGCCATAGCTGTGTTGGCAGCAGTAAGGCTCTTACCCTCTGAAGGAATTGTACTTGTAACACCAATAACGTGACACTTAACGTCGTCTGAGAATGAGAAAAAGAGGTTTGTTCTTAAAAGGTTATAAGCCTCTTTTGCCGCAAAGCTGATTCCGTTAGCAGCGGCTTCGTTTTTTGTATAATAAGATTTTCTTTTTGCCATTTCTTATTCCGCCTTTCCTTCAGTAGAATCAGTTGTTGCCGCATCAGCCTCAGGAGCCTGTGCCGGGTAGCGACTTTTATTTCTCTTGTAATATTTCTGCTTAGAGGTTGTGTTAAGGTCAGGAATAACTGCAAGAATAGGATATTTGTAATGCTCAATAAGATATTCCTCTGAGTGAATTTTATTATCGAGAACAAATTGTAAGAAAACAAGAGCAACTGCTAAAACCATACCTGCCATAGCACCAATAGCAACATTTTTAACATAACTTGGAGAAACGGGCTCCTCGTTAATAATTGCATAGTCAACAATTCTTACTGAGCTGTTTTCAACAATTTCCGTAATTCTGCTTGGTAAAACCTCCGCAACGGTATTTGCAATTAAAGCAGCCTCCTTTGCGTCCTTACTTCTTACGGTAACCTCAAAAACCTCGGTTGCGTTAATTGCCGCAGCAGTAATCATTTCTTCTAATTCCTCTGCCGTGTAATCAAGACCTGCCTCAGTAATAATCTGATTCAAGGTTGTACGGCTTTCAAGAGTTACAATATACGTTTCAACAAGAAGCTTTGCAGCATTGATTTCTGCCTGTGAAAGACCTGTTGATGAATTCACCTGACTTGAGTTGTTAACGTAAACCTTAATGCTTGCTTCGTATTCAGGCTCAATAAAGTTATAGGTTACGCCAAAAGCAATACCACCCATAACAATTGCAGAAAGAATAATTGCCCAAGCCTTACGCCATAAAATAAGTACAAGCTTTAAAAGGTCAATTTCTATCATATCTCGTTCTTTTTGTGCCACTTGAAATTCCTCCAATATATTTTTACTATACAAATTTATATACTTTATAAGTATACTCTATAATTTTTGGGGTGTCAATAATTCTTGCTGCTTTTTGCGACAAATTTTGAGTGTTTTTTCAGTTTGAATTTCTGCCTTTTCGTGCTATAATTAAAACATACTCAAGAAAGGCTTTATTAAAATGAACGATTGGATGAAAAATATTCCCTCTGACTACCTTGTTTCAGAAATAAATTTACCCGGTACTCACGACAGCTGTGCGCAATATATTCGATTCAGTCACATAAGCCGTTGCCAAAACAAAAGCGTGGCAGAACAGCTTAATATGGGTGTGCGGCTTTTAGATATAAGGGTAAAATTTGACGGAGAGACGTTAAAAATATGCCATAGCTTTCTTAATTGCAAAAAGGATAAAAGAAAAAAAGAGGATTTGCTTTTTGACGACGTTTTAAAAAGCTGTAAGGACTTTCTTATGCAAAACCCTACAGAAACAATTCTTATGATTTTCAAAAGAGAGGCAGGGAAAAACGAGGAGGCTACCTACGATTATTTTTATAACACCTTTGTTAAGAATTCCGAATTTTTTTACACAAGAAACAAGGTGCCGTCACTTGCCTCGGTGCGAGGAAAAATAGTGTTACTTAACCGCTGTGGCGCAAACGTTGAAAACGCAGAATATTCTGACGAAAACAGCGGAATAAATCTTAGCGGCTGGCCTTACCAGAATTCTCGCAAGGATGCTTTGCTACAAAAGGTGGCAATTCCCGAGCGCAGTAAAAAAAGCGAGCAGTTTTTTTACCTGCAGGACTTTTTTAATTTAAATCCAAAGAAAAAATGGGAACTTGCCGTTTTACCTACAATACAAAACTCCCCACAGGACAAGGCAATGCTTTTCAACTTTTTTTCAGGAAGCAATTTTTTCTCGAGCCCGAAAAGATATAAAAGAATTATTTTTAAAAGATTTTTTAGCTTGGAGCTTATGCCAATGAAAAAATATGGCTGGTTTGTTTTAGATTTTCCGAATAAAAAAATAATTAAAAAAATAATACTTACTAATTATTAAAAAAGCACCTATGAATTCATGTAATTCATAGGTGTTTTTTTATAACGATTATAATCCTTTCAGTGACTGTAATGCAAAATTGTATTTTTGACAATCAATTTTGCTAAAAGCCGATAAAATCGGCTTTTGCGAAACGCTCCTGCGTTTCGACAAATTACAATCATTATGAAAACGATACGTTGTAAAAAAGGCGTCTTACCTCATTTTTAAGCTGCGCGTTTTCTTCCTTTTCCAAGGCAGGGTCATTCCCACAAATCTCCTTTGCCCTTTCCTGCGCCTCGTAAAGAATTCTTGTGTCCGTCATAAGGTTTGCAATGTGCATATCAGGAAGACCGTGCTGTCTGCTGCCGAAAAAGTCACCCGGGCCTCTCAGCTCAAGGTCCTTTTGTGCAATTACAAAGCCGTCGTGTGTATCGCAAAGCACGTTAAAGCGCTCTAACGCTTCTTCGTTTTGTGCATCTGAAAGCAGCACGCAGGTGCTCTGCTCACTGCCGCGTCCGATTCTGCCCCTTAGCTGATGAAGCTGCGAAAGACCGAAGCGTTCTGCGTTTTCTATAATCATAACCGTTGCGTTCGGTACGTCTACACCAACCTCAATAACAACTGTAGAAATAAGCAGCTGTACCTCTCCTGAGTAAAAGCGTGCCATTACCTCGTCCTTTTCCTTTGCCTTCATTTGACCGTGTAAAAGTCCGAGTGTATAGCTTTTAAATTGATTTGCCTTCAGCCAGTCGTAATATTCCGTTGCGGGAATAAGGTCGCTTTCACTTTCCTCTACCAACGGACACACAATGTACGCCTGCCTGCCTGCATCTATTGTTTTTCTTAAAAATTCATATAATCTGTTATGATATGCCGAATTTACCCTGTAGGTTTTTATAGGTAAGCGTCCCTTTGGTAATTCATCAAGCACGGAAACGTCTAAATCACCGTATATAACCATAGCAAGCGTTCTCGGAATCGGCGTTGCCGACATAACAAGCACGTTTGTGTTTTCACCTTTTTGGGAAAGCGCCGCTCTTTGCTCAACACCAAAACGGTGCTGCTCATCTGTTATAACAAGTGAAAGTCTTTTAAAGGTAACGTCACCCTGCAGCATGGCGTGCGTGCCGACAACTACCTGACACTCACCGCTTTCAAGCCTTTCTTTTATAAGGCGTTTATTTTTTGCCGTGGTTGAGCCCGTTAAAAGCTCTACGCTAATTTCATTGCCGAAAAAGCTTTTAAGAGTTTTAAAATGCTGGTTGCAAAGCACCTCTGTAGGTGCCATAAAGGCTGCCTGAAATCCGTTTTTTACTGCGGTGTAAATAATGGCGGCTGCTACAGCTGTTTTTCCCGAGCCTACGTCACCCTGAACTAATCTGTTCATTGGCTTTTCGCTCATTAAATCCTCTACTGCTTCCCTTACCGCTCTTTTTTGTGCATTGGTTGGCTCAAACGGAAGCTTTTTGAAAAACTCCTCACTTTTATCCTCTGTTATCGGCGTGGTTTTTCGTTCCTCTACCGAGCTTCTTTTTGAAAGAAGACCTAATTGAAGAATTAAAAGCTCTTCAAAAATCATGCGCCTTTTTGCTTGCCTGAGCATTTCTTCATTTTCAGGGAAATGTATATTTTTAAGCGCTTCCTCTAAGGATAAAAGCTTGTACCTTGAAATAAGCTCCTGCGGTAAAACCTCTTTTACGTTGCCTTTTATTTCTTTTAAAGCATTTTCCGTTAATTTTTCAATATTTTTAGAGGTAAGGCTTGCGTTTGCCTTGTAAATAGGTCTTAGCCTTTGCTTTTCACCCGCTTTTTCAAAGCGCGGTGCATTCAGTGTTTTGTTGCCGTATTTATCCTTTGTAACCTTTCCGAAAAATAAATACTCCTCGTTTTCCGAAAGAGAGTTTTTAACGTATTTATTATTAAAGAAAACAACCGGCAAATAACCCGAATAGTCTGAAATAGTTGTTTTTGTAAGAATTTTTCCGCCGGCTATTTTAACCTCGGAAACACGCTCAATTACAGTTGCCTTAATGCAGACAGTTTCGTTAAGCTGAGCGTCGGAAATTTTTGTTAAGGTGTTCCAGTCCTCGTATCTTTTAGGGTAATAACGCAAAAGAGCGCCTATGGAGAAAATGCCGAGCTTTTCTAAATGTTTGGCTCTTGCTTCACCAACACCCTTAAGAAATTTAATTCTCGTGTCAAAATCTACCATAACGCCCTCCGTATTCGCTTCGCTCAAGTGAAGAGTGAATAGTGAATAGTGATTAATTGTGTAACTGCGCTGCCATTATATAATTCTGCCTCTGCATTATTTTATGCACGCAATTCCTTGTAAATCCTCCGCAGCCTCAAGCTTTTTTGTTACAATGCACTTATCACTTATAAGCTGAGAAACAAAATTGATTCCCTTAAGCTGTGTTATTGCGGAGCTGTCGTTAGGAATGCAGTATTCTGTAAGAATAATTGGCTTAATATCTCTTTCAAAAAGGTCAAGCGCACTTTTTAAAATTGACTTGTCAGTACCTATTCCGCAAAGGAATAATTCTTGAAGATTGTCACCGTCGTTTATTTTTACTACCTTTTGAATAAAATCATCACTTACGCAGGAGTAAACGCTTCTGTTAATAACAAGGTCTGCCGTAAGGTCGTCAATCAATTCAACCTCCTTACCCTTGTGCATATCGTAATATCTGTGATATTTCGGGAAAACTCCGTCGTCTCTGTTTACAAATTTAACGCAAACAACTCTGTCAAAAATATGCTTTTGCGTAAGTGCAAGAATTTTTTGAGCCATTGCTGTTTTTTCCGGTGAATTTACAAGCCCGTTCTGCAAATTCATTATAATTAAAATATTTTTCATATATCCACCTGTTACAAATTAATAAGCATCTTGTGCAGCTGCCTGATTATTTTATAACGCCCTTTTTAAGGATAATGTTTGCATAAAGAGCTGCCTCGCTTGTTGCTATGATTGCATAAGCCTTTTTTGCTTCATCATAAAACTCAATGCGCTCGTATTGACCCATTTTTGTTTCACCGTTATTTTTATTTATAATTTCCTGATACTCTGCCCAGATTACAGGTGTAGGGTCACCCTTAGTTGTTGCCATAAGCATAGCAGGTGTCTCAACGTAAGAATCAAGTGGCATAAGCTGTAAAATAGCATCTAAAAGCTCGGGCACGTTGTGACCGTCGCAACGAATAAGTCTTTGTGCATTAGATGCTGCAGGAAAGTTACCGTCACCTATAACAATTGTGTCGCCGTGACCCATTTCGTCAAGAATTTTTAAAAGCTCAGGAGAAATGATGTTTGGAATACCTTTTAACATAATAAATACCGCCTTTTTAATATTTTAAAATTATTTTTTTATTTGTCTTATATCTGTTCCTATAAAATTAACAACCTCAAAGGAATTAAGTCTTGAAACAACTCGTTGACCGTATCTTTCCTCGAGCTCCTTTATAGAAAGGTTTGAGCTTATAATCATAGGCTTACTGTTAAGCATTGCATTGTTTATAAGCTGATAAACTGCAGTCTCTGAAAATGACGTTTTAAATTCTGTGCCTAAATCGTCAATTATAATAAGGTCTGCATTTTCAATTTCCTCTTCAATGTCACCGTTGCTTCTGCCAAAGCGCTCTTTTTCCATTTGCTTTAAAATGTTATCGGCAGAGCCGTAAAAAACGCTAAAGCCCTTTTCGGTTACCTTGTTCATAACTGCAAGGGACAAATGCGTTTTACCAAGACCTGTTGCACCTGAAAAGAAAAAGCTGCCTGCACCCTTGTGAAAATTCTCTGCATAAGACTTAACAAACTCTAACGAAGCTGCCATATACTCTCTTGGAGAATATCCCTTTTCTCTGTCCTTTTCCTCACTGTAATATTTTAAATCGAAGGTGTCAAAGGTGCTTACTGCAAGCACGGAGCTGCACGAATATTCACTCATGGAAATTTTCTTTAAAAGGTCAAGGTGACAGGAGCAAAGCTTGTTTTCAAAAATACCCGTATCATTACATTTTTTGCAGGTATACTGAGGCTCCAAATAATCCTCAGGATAGCCGTTTTTTGTAAGAAGCTCCGACCTTTCTCTTTGTGCTTCAAGATTTTTTGCCGAAAGGGACTCTACGTCTACCTTGCCCATACCAATACCCTTTATAATTTCAAGAGCAGCGTTTCTCATTTTATTTTCAATTTGCAAAAGCTCGGGGAATTTTACAAGCAGCTGCTTGCGACGAATTTCTGCAAGCTCCTCTGCATTTTCCTGCCTTTTTTTAAGCTCGAGCTCTGCTTTTATGTAAACGTCCTCGCTGAATTTCATACGTTTGCCTCCTGCTTCTCTCTCATTCTCTCTAAAATGCTGTTTCTGCCCACGTTTTCAACGTCGTAGGATTTTTCTACGGTTGTTGTTATGGTCTTTTTCTTTTTAAGCTTTACGTCCTCTACGTTATATATGTTTAAGGAGTGCCATTTTTTAAGAAGCTTGTTTGCTTCAGAAAGGCTTTTACCGCCTTCCTTTAAGGCAAATAAAATCATCTCGGTAGAAAAGCCCCAATTTACAGCCCAGTCTCTTAAGCATTTAGCCGTTTTAGGAGTAGGCTTTTTTAAATCTGTTTCTAAAAATGCTTTTATTTCCACAAAGGTTTTTTGTATTTTTTCAAGAGCGCTTATTTCCGAATCTGCCGCCTCAAGGGAATCTATGCCTTTTTTTGCCCAGTCCTCAGCCCTCTGCTTTATTGCAAGTGACGACAAATTCCCCTCCGCCTTCTGGTAACTCAAAAGAGTTATTATCAAATCTACCGAAAAGCCGAAATGGTCATACATCATTACAATCAACGCTTGCGTGTCGTAGCCAAAGGTACCCACAATTTTTTGTGCTTCTCTGAAAAGAAGCGTTATATTTTCATCCATGGAAATTCTTTGTGCTATCTCTTTTGGAGTAGGCTTTTTTACGGGAAGGCTTTTAACAACAATTTTCGGTGCTTCAGTTACCTCCTCAAAGGAGATTTCTGCAATTTTCTTTGCATTGCCGAGCGCCTTTTTTGATTCCTCTTCATTTTTCTCGCCGTCATCAAAAATCACGTCGTTGCCCTTCCAATATTCTATGCACGCCTTAACGTCCGACTCGGTAAGACCTGTGCAAAGGCTTATTTGCTTTTCATCCATAGCACCGTTAGGGTTTCTTAAAATAAAAAGCAGCACCTTAAAGCTTGCCGGTGGGGCAAGCTTTAAAAATCTGTCTATTAAATCTGTTGGCACGGCAATTGCGCCGTTAATAAAATCTGTTTTTAATTTTAACATTTACCGAATCACTCTATCATTCCGGGAATTTAACCATAACAGCCAACGTTTTTCCGTTACCGCCATAAGGTGAAATTTTGTTTAAGTCTACGTTATTTGAGAAGGTTTCACCAACAACAACATAGCCTCCGTCTGCACCCTTGCAAAGTGCAAGCGCAGCGTCACTTTCAGTACCGCCAAAGGAGCGTACCCACATTAAGGTACCGCCGCTGTTTACACCTGCTACAAAAATATCCTTTTTACCGCGTGTTGTAACGCCCTTAAAATCTCTTGTAGAGGAGTTTGTTGAGCCCGCCATAATGTAGGTGCCGTTTGAAAGCTCCATAACACTTGTTGCCGTGTCAATATTTTGTCCTCTTACAGGTGTAATAAATCTTACGTTTAAGTCCTCTGTGTACTTAATCATATAAGAATCGTAGGAGCCGCGGGATGCAAATTCATCTTTAAAGAAGCTGTTTTCGTTTGTATCGGCAGAATTTGACTGACCGCAAACAATAACGCCGCCGTCAGAGGTAGCTGTAATACCCTTAAAATCATCTATGCCGCTGCCTGCAATAGAAGCCTTTTCTAAAAGCTTGCCATCCTTTGAATATTTAAGCACGCCTGAGTCACATTTGCCGAGTGCAGGGAATATTTTGCCTGAATAGAAATGCCCGAGCACGTATATTGATGAGTCCTTTGCCTCAACAACTGCATTGAAAATATCTCTGTTACCGCCCACGTATTTTTTCCAGCGCAGGTCACCGCTTGAAGAATATCTTAAAAGAATTGCCTTAGACTGTCTTTCCTCACCGCCTGAGTCACTTGCGTCACCATCATTGTTACCAACACTGCCTACAACAATTGCATCTCCGTTTGATGCGGTTATAACGTCGTTAAACATATCTACGGTAGAGGTGCCGAAGGTTTTAACCCAAATAACGTTACCGTTTTTATCAAATTTATAAAGAATACCGTCGTAATATCCGCGGCTTTCCGTATCGTCTATTCCTCGGCTGTAGCCTGCCGCGTAAAAATCACCGTTTGTACAGGGTGATAATGAAACTATTTGGAACAAACCCCATAACGTACCAAAAGGCTTTTGCCATACAACCTCGCCCGCCTTGTTGAATTTTGTCAGCACGGTATACGGCGCACTAATATTAAGGTCCTTATATTTTGTAAAGTCACCGTCTTTAGAGCTTGTAACGTTAGCTGTAATGTAACAGTCGTCAGCTGTTAAAATAACGTCTGCATATTTGTCGTTTGCAGAGCCGCCCTGAGTATTTTTCCACTCGGTTTTTGCAGGCTTTATATCTATGGTTGTTGATTCCGTAATGTCTACTATAGTTGTAAGCACGTTACCCTGGTCATCTACACCGGTGTTGCCCTTACCGTCTGTTACCAGCACAGACGTAGTTCCTACAACCTTGTTGCCCTCTGTTGTGGTCTTGTTGTTTTTGTCACCTGCGGTCGGCTTCATTATAATATTTTCTGTAACCGCGTTACCCTTGCTGTCTGTTACAATAACTCCGTTCATATCTGTAACAGGGATTTGCACGGTTACGTCCTTGTAGGCAATTTGTGTAAAAGGATTTCCGTCAGCATCTAATATTGTGTTGCCGAAAGAGTCTGTAAGAAATACAATTTCCGTTTCAGGCCGTACCGTAATTACGTCACCGTTTTCATCCGTTACGGGTACGCCGTTGTTGTCAGTTACAACAACCGGGTCAAGTCTGTTTTTTGATGCTACCAATAAGGAGGCAATTATAATTGCAACTAAAACACCTGCAACAATAGGAATTATGAATTTTAAATTCTTTTTGTCAAAGCTTTTCTTTGGTTTAGCAGGTGATTTTTCTTCCTTTTTTTCAGGCTCTGCTTTTACAAGAGGCTTTTCCTCTGCCTTAGGAGCCACGGCTTTTTCTGCAGCTGCCTCTGCTGACGGAGCAGCATCAGTATTTTTTACAGGAGCAACCGGCACAGCGGCGTTTTTCTCCTCTGTGCTTTGCTCTTTAATATTTTCTGCTTCAATAATAGCGGGTGCCGCCTTTTTAGGCTCTTCCTTTTTCTGGGTAGCCGCCTTTTTTGCGGCCTCCATTACTTCTTTGGATGTTTCGCCCTTTTTGGCGCGCTTCATAGGTGGAGGAGCAGCTTTTTTCACTACTTCTGTTTCGTTATTTGCACCGTTTGAAATGTTCTTGTTTTCCATGGAAAACCTGCCTCCTGTATAAATTTCGAGAAAACCCCGAGTATAAAATCATATTCCTATTTATAATACCATATATAATGGCGTTTTTCAATCTACAATCAACCAAATTTTTTCTGTAAATTTTTTTCAATTTATACAATAAATTCTTTTTTAAACAGAAAGGCGTTTTTCTTTTTTGAAAAATTTCATAAAAACCAAGTTATTTTATTATGTAATATCTATAATTTTGCTTTTTATTCGCATTTTAATCAAAAAAATCATTGAAAACACAAAAATTATGTGCTATTATTACAAATACAGAGTGTTCAGACTGAATATTTATTTATATGATTGTAATTTGTCAAAACGCAGTAGCGTTTCGTAAAAGCCGATTTTATCGGCTTTTAGCAAAATTGTTTATCATAAATACAATTTTGCATTACAGTCATTGAAAGGATTATAGTCGAATTTTCAAAGAAAATTCGAAACCAAATCACATGATTTGGTTTTGAAACAGTATATTTTTATACTGTTTCGACTAACTATAATCGTTATTATAACGACTGTTCATACTTTGGTTAGACTTATTCTATGAGGGAGGAATTTTCTTGGGAAAGTACACTGTTGAAAACATAAGAAACGTTGCTATAGCAGGTCATGCCGGTAAGGGTAAAACAACTCTTGCTGAAGCAATGCTTTTTGTTTCAGGTTCTACCGACAGATTAGGCAGAGTTGCCGAGGGCAACACAGTTCTCGACTTTGACGCAGAGGAGAAAAGAAGAAAGGTTTCCATTTCTTCCAGCATGTCGTTCACAGAGTGGAGAAACAGAAAAATTAATATTTTTGACACACCCGGTCTTTTTGATTTTGAAGGCGGCAAGAGTGAAGCAATGCGCGCTTGCGAAACAACAATTGTTGTTTTCTCTGCAGGCAAGGGCATAGACGTCGGCGCAGAAAAAGCTCTCAGCGCAGCCGGTAAAATGAATAAATCCAAATTCATTGCCGTTACTAAGTGTGACGGTGAAGAAAGAGATTTTTATAAAACACTCGACGCACTCAAGGTAAGATACGGCACAGCTGTTTGTCCCGTTGTTATTCCTTTTATGGCAGGCGGTAAGGTTGACTGCTACGTTAACTTCTTACAGAATAAAGCTTTTAAATACATTGACGGAAAAGCAACAGAGTGTCCTATTCCTGATGATGCAAGAATAAACGAAATCCACGAAGCCTTTACAGAGGCTGTTGCAACAGCAGATGATGAGCTTATGATGAAATTCTTCGACGGTGAAGAATTTACCCACGACGAAATTGTTGCAGGTCTTTCAAAGGGTGTTAACGACGGTACCGTTGTTCCTGTTTACGCTTGCTCAGGCTACACAACAGATGCTGTTGATTTACTTCTTAATGGTATTACAAAGCTTGCACCTGCGCCAAAGGGTGAGGGCGACGTTGCTTGTGACGAAAACGGCAGCCTTGCAGCTATCTGCTTTAAAACAGTTGCCGACCCGTTCATTGGTAAAATGTCCTTCTTTAAGGTAGTGTCAGGTAAAATCACTTCAGATACAGCTCCTTACAACCCGCGCACAGAGCAGGTTGAAAAAATGGGTAAGCTTGTATTTGTAAAGGGCGGCAAGCAAGAGGATACAACAGAAATTTCTGCAGGTGATATTGGTGTAGTAACAAAGCTTTCAGGCTTTAAAACCGGTGATACCATGTGCTCACAAAAATCACCTGTTACTCTTGAGCCCGTTGACTTCCCTGTTCCCTGCTACTCTATGGCAGTTAACGTTGTTAAAAAGGGTGAAGAGGATAAGGTTGCTTCAGGTCTCTTAAAATTAGCTGATGAGGACGGCTCCTGCTCATTTGTTACAAACAAAGAAACAAGAGAACAAGTTCTTTCCGGTCTTGGTGAGCAGCACCTTGATACCATTGTTACCAAGCTCAAAAACAAATTTGGTGTTGAGGTTGAGTTAACCGTTCCGAGAGTTGCTTACAGAGAAACAATCCGCAAGGTAGTAGACAAACAAGGCAGACATAAGAAGCAGTCCGGCGGTCACGGTCAATTTGGTGACGTTTGGATTCGTTTTGAGCCATATATGGGTGAAGAGGACTTTGTATTTAATGCAGACGAGGTTGTTGGCGGCGCAGTTCCGAAGAACTTCTTCCCTGCTGTTGAAAAAGGACTCAGAGACTGTGTGGCACAGGGTCTTATTGCAGGCTACCCAATGGTAGGCATTAAGGCGTGTCTGCACGACGGCTCCTACCACCCGGTTGACTCTTCTGAAATGGCATTTAAAATGGCGGCGCGTCTTGCATTTAAAGCGGCTATTCCTGAAGCAAAGCCAACAATTCTTGAGCCAATAGGAACTCTTAAGGCAATTATTCCGGATGATTACTTAGGTGACATTATTGGTGACGTTAACAAGCGTCGCGGCAGAGTTTTAGGTATGGCACCCGCAGACCAGCCAAAAATGCAAGAGCTTATTGCAGAGGTACCGTTAGCAGAAATGGGTGACTTTGCTATAACCTTACGCTCAGTAACAGCAGGTCGTGGCTCCTTCACAACAGAATTTGCACGCTATGAGGATGCTCCTGAAGCAGTTGCGAAGAAGGTTATTGAGGAAGCAAACTTCTCAGCAGATGATGAAGACTGATATAATTTGTTAAACGTAGATATGTTTCACATGAAACTTATGTTTTGTGTGAAACATATTTTTTTGTTTCACGGGAAACATACTGTAAGAGCTTTTTGTTTCTTGTGAAACTTTTAATTTTGTTTCTTGTGAAACATTATTATGACACACATTAACAAATCCTTAACCTTTTTTATCATATTGTTTTTATTTAATTCATTTTTTATTCATATTTGTGCTTTATACTGAACACGTGCTAAGAAAGGGAGCCGCACCCGAGTATTAGTTACTTATCCTTGATGTTACGTCAAGGACGGACCCCTCCTCAAGTAAACCAGGCGTTAACAGTGTTATACTTGCGCCGGGAAAACAACGACTGTCCCCTCAGTCGTTGTTTTTCTTTTTATTTGAATATTTTTAAAAAATCTGCCAATAACATAATTGTACATTTTATTGAAAGGACAATTATGCTATGAAAGATGAAAAAAGCTTTAAAACAAACAGAAAATTTAAAATTGCATACGCTTTTACTATTGTAATTGCTTTAGGTGCTTTAATGTTTTCCAAAATTTCTACGGAGAAGAACTTGGGCAATATTAAGGATTTAGAAAGCACGCCAAGAACAGAAGCAACCATTACAGAGGAAAGCTCTGTAATAGAGGAAACGGTAAGACAAAACCTTACGGACGTACCCGACACAAGAGGTACCACAGAAAAGAATACTCTTGAGGATAAATACAATAAGCCCTATAAGGATTATTACTGCCTCCCCTTCGGTAACGAAATTATTAAGGACTTCAGCAATATGAGTCCTGTTTACTCTAAAACAATGGGTGACTGGCGCACTCACAACGGAATAGACTTTTCGGGCAGTGAGGGTGCAGCCGTTGTAGCAATAAGCTACGGTGACGTAATTTCTGTTTTTGATGATGCTATTTTCGGCACCTGTGTTTTAATTGACCACGGTAACGGTGTTACGGCAAAATATTGCGGGCTTAACAAAGACACCCTTACAGTGAAAGAAGGCTCTACCGTAACAACAGAAGCAATAATCGGCTACCTTGGTGAGGTGCCGGGAGAAAAAATGGAGGGCGCTCATCTGCACTTTGAAATTACACATAATGGGGAAATTGTGGAGCCGTTAGAGCTTATGGGGAAATAAATTGCTTCGCAAAATTAAGAATTAAAAAACATCCTGTCATTTAAAGATTTTAGTAATCTGAAAATGACAGGATGAATTTATTTTTATTCTCTTAAATTATAATCAAACGCGAAGCATTTCCACAATTCTCAATCTTCAATTTTCAATTCTCAATTATAAAAAAATCTTCTTGTATTTCTGCTTTATTTATGCTAACATAAATAATGTGTTAATTTTTGTAAAAAACACTAATATTTTGGAGGTATTAAAATGAAAGCAAAAAAGTTTATTCCTAAAATTTTACTTTGCTTAGTAGTTGTTGCCTTCTGTGTTGCTTGTGCTGTAATAGCTCCTGCAACTGAAGCAAAGGCTACGTTATGGGCTTTATTACCGCCTGTAATTGCAATCTGCCTCGCACTTATCACAAAAGAGGTTTACTCATCTCTTTTCATTGGTATTGTTGCAGGTGGTCTTTTAGCAACAGCATTCAACCCAATTCAAACAGTTAGCGCAGTTGTTAGTGACGGCTTTATAAGCGCTGTTTCAGGTAATGCCGGTATTTTCATCTTCCTTGTTCTTTTAGGTGCATTAGTTGCACTTATAAACAAAGCAGGTGGCTCAGCAGCATTCGGTGAATGGGCATCTAAGCACGTTAAAACAAAAATAGGTGCATCTATTGCAACCTTCCTTTTTGGTGTTCTCATTTTCATTGACGACTATTTCAACTGCTTAACAGTTGGTGCTGTTATGCGCCCTGTTACAGACAAGACAAAAATTTCCCGTGCAAAGCTTGCTTACTTAATTGATGCTACTGCAGCTCCTATTTGTATGATTGCTCCTATTTCTTCTTGGGCAGCAGCAGTTTCCTCTTATGCTCCTAAAGGAGTAAACGGAATTACACTTTTCTGTAATGCAATTCCTTACAACTTCTATTCACTTATGACCTTTGTATTCGTTATTTCACTTACATTAATGAAATTCGATTACGGTCCTATGAAGCTTCACGAAGCAAATGCTTTAAAGGGTGACCTTTTCACATCAGGTGAATTTAAGTCAGAAAACGAAGAAAAAGACGTAGTAAAAGGTAAGGGTAAGGTTATAGATTTAGTTTTACCTATTATTTTCCTTATTGCTATTAGCGTATTTGCTCTTGTTTACGTTGGCAGATGCGGCAGATACATAGGCGAGGAATGGGTATTTGATTACACAAACTATGATGCTTCCTTAAGCTTTATAGATGCCTTTGGTGACACAAACGCAACAGTAGGTCTTCCTTGGGCAGGCGTTATTGCTCTTCTTATTACAATTATCTATTTAGTTGCAAGAAGAGTAATCTCCTTCAAGGATGCTATGGAATGCATTCCAAAGGGCTTCATTGCTATGGTACCTGCACTCCTTATTCTCACAATGGCAACTACACTTAAAAATATGACAAACTTACTTGATGCTTCAGGCTTTGTTGAAGGTGCTATGGCAAATGCAGGCGCTCTTCAAAACTTCTTACCTGCAATCATCTTCTTAGTAGCTTGCTTTATTGCTTTCTCAACAGGTACGTCTTGGGGTACGTTTGGTATTCTTATTCCAATAGTACTTGCTGTATTCCCTGTTGGTAGCACAATTGGTACAATTGGTATGTCAGCTTGTCTTGCAGGTGCTGTTTGCGGTGACCACTGCTCACCTATTTCAGACACAACAATTATGTCAAGTGCAGGCGCACGCTGCAACCACATTAACCACGTTTCAACACAGTTACCTTATGCAATAACAGTTGCAGGAATTTCTTTTGTTGGTTACTTAATTGCAGGCTTCCTTCCGGCAGCTTATGCACTTGTAACTCTTCCTATTCTTATTGTATTAACAGTAGCAACGTTGTTCGTAATTAAGCTTGTAACAAAGAAAAAGGCATAAAATCTTGCTACGCAAGAATTAAGAATTGAGAATTGTGGGACCCGCGGTCGGCAATGTACTTGCTTCGCAAGATTGAAAATTGAAAATTTCGGAAGTCCTTCGGACTTGATTATAAAAATTTTCATATAATAAAAAACATCCTATCATTTAAGGTTAAAGAAATCCAAAAATGATAGGATGTATTTATTTTTATTCAAGAGTAATTACAAATCAAACGCATAGCGTTTCCTCAATTCTCAATTCTCAACTCTCAATTATTTTTTAAGCGCCTCAAGGAATTCTACTGCAGCACGAATATCTGCTTCAGGGTTGTCGCCTACTTCTCTTTCAATTGTAAGGAAGCCCTTGTAGCCAATATCCGTTAAAGCGTTAAGATATTCCTTAAAAGGAACGGAGCCCTCACCTAACGGAACCTCAAGGAAGGAATCCTCAGTAACAATTACCTCCTGCTTCATGCCGTAAATAATTTCAGGGTCCTTGTAGAAGATTTGCTTACCGTCCTTAGCGTGAGTATGAACTATGTACTTTTGAAGATTATGAACAGCCTTTACAGGGTCGTCACCTGTAACCATAACAAGGTTTGCAGGGTCAAGGTTTACACCTACGCCCGTTGAGCCGAGGGAGTCAAGAAACTCCTTTAATACAGCAGAGGTTTCAGGTCCTGTTTCAATTGCAAAGTGTGCATCAATTGAATCTGCGTATTCTGCAAGCTCGTGGCAAGCCTCTTGCATTACCTTGTATCTGTCGTGGTTTTTGTCGCCCGGAACAACGCCAATGTGTGTTGTAACAACGTTTGTTTCAAGCTCCTTTGCAAGGTCTAAAATTCTTTTTGACTTTTCTATTTTTGCAGGGTTTTTTTCTTTAAAAGAAAATCCACCGCCGCCTAAATCACCGCAAAGAGCAGAAATAACAAGACCGTTAGATTTAACTAAATCAAGAAATTCCTTTCTTTTTGCACCAACAAGATTTTCAGGAGCCATATCACCTGAGGTTGCATAAACCTGAATACCCTGTGCTCCAACCTCGGCAGCTTTTTTTACTGCTGTAGGAATGTCTGTACGAAAGCTGTTAATAATTACGCCAATAGGAAAATTGTACATAGCAAATACCTCTTTTTCTTTTTTAGAACATATTATTTTGACCATCATTATTAAATGGCTGTTGACCGTTTTGGTCTATTGGCTGACCGGGCATATAAGCATTGTTATAAGGAGCACCAAAATTCATTTGGTTGTTCATCATAAACGGTGGCATACCCATACCCATTCCGCCAAAGGTTTTTTCATATTGCTCAAGAATCTTTTTATTCTTTGAGTATTTAACAATAAATACAATTGCAATAACAAGCACTACAACAAACGGAATTAAAAGAACAATAATGCCGATTCTTGCATAGCTGTTTACTTCCTCATCCATTACTCCACCTAAGCCAAAGTCTCCTGCTATTTCTGCAGCCTGGTCCTTGTAGTTTTCTGCATCTGTAAAATCAACTGTATTTTTGTGGCTGTCACCTGCTAACAGTGTACCGTTTATTGTAAATGAATTTACACTGCTTTCTATAAATGCTGAGCCCTTAACGTCTGTTTCTGTTAAAAGGCAGTAAAGATTTTCTTCTGTTGCCAAAACGTAGCCTGTGTAGTAATAAGTATCATCATCCACACCAAAATATTTAATACACTTGTAGCCGTTTATTTCAGAAACCTCTGATTTGAAAATGTTTTTATCAAATAAATAAAGATATTCGTCTACAAAATAATTAAAAAATTTGTCTAACTCTGCTTTGTCCTCTTCTACGTTATCTACTCCTGTATTTTCCATAAGAGAAATATAAACGTATTCGTAAGGAACCTCTTCATCAAACTCGTCTTCTGTTCTTTCGAGCTCAAAGGTAATCTCCTCATCTACAAAGCTCCAAATATCATATTGCATGGAAGGCTCTATGTAAAACGCGTCGTTTTTAAGTTCATTGTCACCTGCAAAGGAAATAACCGTTAACGGTAAAACAAAAATGCAAACGGCAATTATAACAGCAAAAATTCTCTTTTTCATTATAAGCTGCCTCCTTCATTTTCTTTTTTTTCTTCGTTGCTTGTTTCCACTGCAGCTTCATTTTTAAGTGCTTGTGAAAAAGCAGAAATATCCTGGTTGTTTTGCGGTGCATTCGGTTGACCCTGCATAGGATACTGCGGTACAAAAGCTTGGGGATTATAATTGTAATTCTGCGGCGGAATATTTGCCATATCCTTTAAAACGTCCTTGTCGTAAACCACACCATAGGTAATTTCGTAATTTCTTATTTGTTGCTTTACCTTTTTGTTTTTAGAAGCAAAAACTATTAACACAATAAGCACCGGTACAAATAAAAGTGATGAAAGAATGAAAACATATGCCAACACAAGTGTAGACATTTCAATTCCCGTTGCCTCAAGCATCTCTTCTACTGTTCCGCTTCCCGTAGGAATATCTGTGCTGAAGTCTTCTGAAAACTCAGGGGAAGCGATTTCTTCTCCCGTTGCAAAAGCAACTGTGGAAAAAGAAAACGCAAAAACAAGCACCAAAAGAATAGCCATAATCTTTTTCATAATAATTTCTCCTCGTTTTTATTTTTTTGATTTTATCTTTAACCAATATTCCCTTGCCGCCTGCTCCTGCTTGTTATCCCCAAACTCGTAGTAGCGGGCATTTTTAAGAATATCGGGTAAATACTGTTGCTCTACCCATCTTCCCGGGTAGTCGTGCGGATATTTGTAAAACTGTCCCTTAACAGCTACATCATCACCGTCAAAATGCTTATTTTGAAGCTGTCGCGGAATCGGTCCGGCTTTTCCTGCTCTTATATCCATTAAGGCAGCATCTATTGCGGCTTCTCCCGTATTTGATTTTGGTGAATTGCAAACAAGAATTACCGCATCCGCTAAAGGAATTCTTGCCTCAGGCATACCAACCTGCAGCGCAATATCTGTTGCAGCCTTTACAATAGGTAAAATAGAAGGGTACGCAAGCCCAACGTCCTCTGCCGCACATACTAAAAGACGCCTTATTGCAGAGGTCATATCCCCTGCCTCTAAAAGTCTTGCCAAATAGTGTACTGCCGCATTCGGGTCAGAGCCTCTCATAGATTTTTGAAATGCCGAAAGAATATCGTAGTGCTCGTCACCCTCACGGTCGTAGCGCATGGCGCTTTTTTGTGTGAGTGCCCTTGCACTTTCTAATGAAATTACTCTTTTTTCATTTTCCCGCGGAGGGTTAGCAGAAAGCACGCAAAGCTCTACTGCATTTAAGGATTTTCTTACGTCACCGCCCGAAGCTGTTGCAATATGTAAGGAAACGCCTTCTTCAATAGAAAATTCTTCCTCGTACTCCTTTTCTAATATTTCAAAGCCCCTTTTTACAGCCTTTTCTGCCTCACTCGGAGTAACTGCCTTAAACTCAAAAACAGAGGAACGGCTTAAAATTGCACTGTAAACGTAAAAATAAGGATTTTCCGTAGTAGAAGCAATTAACGTAATAGAACCGTTTTCTATAAACTCCAGAAGAGTTTGCTGCTGCTTTTTATTAAAATACTGAATCTCATCTAAATATAACAAAATTCCGTTAGGAGAGTTAAAGGTGTTAAGCTCGTTAAAAATATCTCTTATATCCTGCGTGGAGGCAGTAGTACAATTCAGCTTTCTTAAGGACTTGTCGGTACGCTTTGCAATCATTCTTGCAAGTGTTGTTTTACCCGTGCCCGAGGGTCCGTAAAAAATTAAGTTTGGTATTGTACCGGATTCAATTATATTTCTTAACGGCTTGTTTTCACCAATTAAATGCTCCTGCCCTACCATTTCGTCAATGGTTTGTGGTCTTATTCTGTCTGCAAGTGGTGTTGCCATATTTTTCCGCCTTTTTATATTTCAAATTCTGCTGTATCGTAGCTTACGGAAAAACCAAATTTTTCTGCTTCTGAAGCTAAAGCATCATAATTAAGCTTTCCGTTATGCGAAAAGTGGTGCAGGCAAAAAACTGTGTTTTCATCTGCATTTTTCTTTAAAAGCCTTTCCTTTACGTCACAGCACGCCTTAATTCCCATATGATTTGTATATGCCTTTTCATTGAGAATAGAAGTGCAGTCAAGTGATACAAAATCAAATTTTTTATTACTTTTTTCTATGTATTCCCAGGTTTCATCTAAAAAGTAGCCCGTGTCGTGAGCATAAAGAATTGCCTTGCCGTCTTTTTCTATTATAAAGAAAACAGGGTCTAATTCCCTTGCGTGGTCTGCCTTTAGCGGTGTTACCTTATAGCCGAAAATTTCGTACTCCTCAAAGGGCTTTATTTCATTCCAGCATAACGCCTTTTCGTCACGCTCGTTCATAGAGCTTACTATTGGTAAAAGCTCCTTTGCAGAATTTTTTGTGGAATAAATTTGCAAAGGCTTTTTTTCTTCTTCATTCATAAAATATGCATAACCATACCCTCTGTAATAAAAATCATAAGGGTAAACGTGGTCGTCGTGACCATGTGTAATTAAGCACGCCTTTATGTCTCTTAAATCGAGTCCGTAATTTAAAACGTGTAAATAAGTATCGGCAGAAAAATCTATCATAAGCTCGTTATTTATTACTGTGCTTGAGCGTGTGCGGATATTTTTTCCGCCCAGCTTACGGGCATTTTCACAAATTTCGCAGGAGCAGAAAAGCCCCGGAATTCCCTCTGCAGCAGCAGTACCGTAATACTTAATTTTCATACTTTTTTCTTCCTCACTCTACCACGTTTTTAAAAATTCTTTTATTTAAAATCTGCCAAAAAACAAATACTCAATAAAGGCTGCAAAAACAGCTACAATCATTGGTGTTACGCCGTATTTCGTGCTTAAATAATTTTTCAAACGCAGGTTATCCAAATTAAGCGTCATTGCCTTTTTAATGTTCTTTTCAAGCTTTTTCTTATACAGCTTTGTAGAGTTTAAGCCAACAAAAATTTTCATAATAATTGAAGCGCCGAAGGTGCCGTAAATAATGGCGTCTGAAATTTTTATGCTTTCAACAATATTTACAAAATTTGCCTGCGCCTTGGTAAGCTTTACATTTTGTCCCTGATTATAAAGCATTATGTTCTGGTAGGCGTCAGGGTCCTCTAAAGCACACTCGTAAACACTGTCTAAAAATGCGTCGTTTGTAAAAAACGGGGCAAGTAAAATACCGAACAGAGCAGTGTATATACAGAACACTAAAATTGCAAGTTTATACATTTTTCTGTAAATTGCCCAGGCAAACGGAAATATAAAAGAAACCGCGTTAAAAAGGCTTGTTTTACCGGTTCTTTCAAGAATGAAAAAGCGCGGCATATAGTATTGCTGATTTTTTCCTACGGCGTGCTCAAAGTAGCTTGAGGGAATGTTGTTTATTAAAACCTGGTCTGTTGTTTTTCCGTTTATATTTTTGAATAATTCCTCAATTGTGTTTCTTATATCCTTATTATTTTCTGCCTCCGCACTATTGAATTCAACGTTAAAAACACCGTTTGCTTCCTCTGTTTTTTTCACGTCATCCTCAATAATAACGTCTAATTTTTTTTCTTCAAAAATATTCGGAATGTATGTGTAGCCATCCTTATGAAGCGCGCTGTGCACACATTCATTTTTTTCGAAATAGCATGCTCTGTGATGTGGTGTGCCGCAGTCGGGGCATACCACTATTTCATCATTTTCCTTAAAGGGAACACCACAAGCATGGCAAACGTGATTTTCAAAATTCATTAAACAAACACTTTCCTTTTTACATTATAAAAATCCAATTTATATATTACTAAAAAATTTTTAAAATTGCAATAATTTTTGCACTATTTATTATAGAAAGTTTTCTACAACAGGTTGAAAATTTGTAGATAATATGTTATACTGTCTAAGAATAATTATATTATATATATATACTTATAAATGTGAAAATTTGGGGTGAAAGACGTGGAAAATTTATCCGAATTGTGGATAGCAATTTTAAAAGAATTGGAAAACGAGCTTTCAGAGGTAGTTATTAAAACCTGGGTATCTCCGCTTGAGCCAACCTCCTTTGACGGAGAAACTCTTGTTTTTAAAACAGACACCTTTAAAAAGAACGTTATACAAAACAAATTTTTTAACGACCTTAAGGTTGCGGTAGAAAAGGCAGTTGGCTTTTCTGTAGAAATAGTAATTGAAACTGAGGAGGAAAGCATAAGCAGAATTAGTGCAGAGGGCACTGACTCCAAGGGCTTTGACTTAACCTTTGAAAAATTTATTGTGGCTCCGTCAAACAAGTTTGCTTACATAGCAGCAAATACTGTTGCACAAAAACCCGGCAGCGTACACAACCCGTTGTTTATTTACGGAAAATCGGGTCTTGGTAAAACTCACCTGCTTAAAGCTATTTACACCGAGCTTACTGAAAAAAGACCTGACCTTAACATTCTTTACACAAACGGCGAAAGCTTTATGAATGAAATGATTTCTCACCTTGGTGAAAAAAATATGAAGGAGTTTCACAACAAATTCAGGTCACCTGACGTTCTTCTTGTGGATGATATTCAGTTCATTGAAAACAAGCCTTCTGTGCAGGAGGAATTTTTCTACACCTTTGAGGAGCTTATAAGCAGAGGTAAACAAATTGTTATTTCTTCAGATAAACCTCCTAAGGATATTAAATCACTTGAGGAAAGATTAAGCAGCCGTTTTCTTGCCGGTCTTTTAGCAGATATTCAGCCACCGGAAATAGAAACACGAATTGCCATAATTAAAAAGAAGGCTCAGCTTCTTGATATGGAAATTCCTGATGACGTTGTTAAATATATTGCAGAAAAGCTTAAAAATAACGTTCGCCAGTTAGAGGGCGTTGTTAAAAAGATTTATGCAATTTACTCCATAAATAACAAAACTCCTACAATTGCTCTTGCAAACGACGTAATTAAGGACGTTATTTATTATGCACAGCCAACAGAGGTTACCATTAAAAATATTATTGAGCAGGTTTCAAAATCATTTGGTGTTTCTGCGGAGGATATTCGCTCTAATAAGAAAAAGGCAGAAATAGTAAATGCTCGTCAGTTTGCAATGTATATTATGCGTGAGGTAACAAATCTTACTTTAGATGAAATAGGTAATCAATTTGGTAATAAAAAGCACTCAACCGTTCTTTATTCGTGTGAAGCGGTAGAGGAAAAAATTGCAGAAAGCTCTCTTCTTGATGCTACCGTTTCAGAAATTATGAAAAACGTAAAAGAAGAGTAAAGTTTTCTACAACTTAACAAAAACTTACAAAAAGTAATAGACAGTACTGACACAAAATTAAAAACTGTCATTATATGAACATTAATTGAAATTTTATCTACAAAGCAAAAATCTCACAAAGTATAGCAATATGTATGCCTAAAAGAGTTTTCTACAATTCTACAGAGCCTACTACTACATCTAAATATTATATATTTTGTGGCTAAAGCTTAAAAAAATTCAATTTTTATAAAATCGACTTCGGAGGAATTTATTATGAAAATTACTTGTAATACATCTGTTCTTGCAGATGCCTGCAGCATTGTTCAAAGAGGTGTTTCTCAAAAAAGCTCACTCCCTGTAACAGAGGGTATTTTTATGAATGCCAAAAACTCAGCACTTACACTTTCAGGCTATGACCTTGAGGTAGGAATTACAACAGTAATAGAATGCTTTGTTGAACAAGAGGGCTGCATTGTTCTCAGCTCTCACATTCTTTGTGATATTTTAAGAAGACTTCCTAACGATACCGTTACTATTGAAATAGATGAGCACAATTCCTGTAAAATTTATTCAGGTGACAGTGAATTCTCACTTATTGGTATTCCTGCAGACGATTACCCTGAATTACCTTCTGTTTCAGGTGCATTTCCGTTTGTAATTAAAAAGTCAACTCTTAAGGAAATGATAAGACAAACAATTTTCGGTGTTGCTGTTTCAGACTTAAAGCCTGTTCATAAAGGTATTAAATTTGAGGTAACAAAAAACAACTTAAGACTTATTTCCTGTGACGGCTTCCGTCTTTCAATAAGAAATGAAGCAATAGAATATGACAACGAGGATTTAACCTTTATTATTCCTGCTAAAACTCTTAACGAGGTTATGAAGCTTATTGACGACAGTGACGAAAAAATTACTCTTAACATTGGTAAAAAATACGTTCTTTTTGAAATAGGTAATTATAGAATTATTTCTCGTCTTCTTGAGGGTGAATTCTTTAATTATAAGAGTGCTATTCCTACAGAGAATTCTACAAAGGTAAGAGTAAACGTTAAAAACCTTATTAACAGCGTTGAAAGAACCTCACTTCTTATAAACTCTAAAATTAAGAGCCCGTTAAGATGTGTTTTTGAAGATAATCTTATTAAAATTTCTATTTCTACCACACTTGGTGCTGCAAATGATAAGGTGCCTGCTTTGGTAGACGGTAAAAAGGTAGAAATCGGCTTTAACAACTCATACCTTACAGACTGTCTTAAAACTGTAGATGTAGATGAGGTTAACATTGAGCTTAACGGACCTATTTCACCTATTATTATAAGACCGCTTGAGGGCGACAGCTTTATTTTCCTTATTATTCCTATGAGATTAAAAAGCGAGCCTACGCAAAACTGATTTGAGTGATAAAAATTTATGAAAATAAGAGTAAGAGTAGCAAAAAAAGAAGAAAAAGAATTTATTTTAAAGGGTGAATTCATAAGACTTGATGACCTTTTAAAAAACGTTGGTGTAGTGCAAACCGGCGGCCATGCCAAAATTGAAATTCAAAACGGAATGGCAAAGGTTAATGGTGAGGTTTGCACTATGCGCGGCAAAAAGCTTCGTTCAGGTGACGAGGTTGAATACGAAAGAATAATTTATAAAGTAAAATAAAAAAAGCTTAGGAGAATTTTATGAAAATAAATTCTGTTACGCTGAAGGACTTTAGAAATATTTCTGAAATGCAGCTTGCTGCAAATGACGAGGTAAACGTTATTTACGGTCAGAATGCGCAAGGAAAAACAAACATTTTAGAAGCACTCTGGCTTTTTACGGGGTGCAAAAGCTTCAGAGGCAGTAAGGACAGTGAATTTATTAAATTTAATAGTGAATTTTCAAAAATTTCTCTTGAGTTTACTGATAAAATAAGAGAAAAAAAAGCAGAAATAGTTTTTTCCGACAAAAAAAAGGCTTTTTTAAACGGAGTTGAAAAAAAAGGTACAACAGAATTCATTGGTGAATTTTACGCCGTTATTTTTTCACCTGCTCACCTTTCTCTTATTAAAGACGGTCCTAACGTAAGAAGAAAGTTTTTAGACACCGCAATATGTCAGCTGAAGCCTAAATATGCAAAAACCTTAAGTGATTACAAAAAGGTTGTTCTACAAAGAAATTCTATATTAAAGGATATTCAGTATCACAGTGAGCTTTTAGATTTGCTTGATACGTGGGACGAGCAGCTAATAAAATATTCCACACTCATTATTAAGGACAGAATAAAGTATATAAATCTCCTTACAGAAAAAAGTGAGGAAATTTACAGCGGTATTTCCGATAACAGAGAAAAGCTTTCCTTAAAATATATTTGCGGAACCGAGGCTTTTGAAAAAACTGAGGCAGCCGATATTCACGATTATTTAAAAGAAAAAATAAATGCCGCTAAAAAAGAGGATATTTTACTTAAAACCACAACCTTTGGCCCTCATAGAGATGATTTGGAAATCAAAATAGATAATATGAGTGCAAGAAGCTTTGGCTCACAAGGTCAGCAAAGGTCCTGTGCCTTAGCATTAAAGCTTGGTGAAAGTGAAATTATAAAGGATATAACAGGTGAAAACCCCGTTGCTCTTTTAGATGACGTTATGAGCGAGCTTGATGAAAAAAGGCAGGATTACGTTTTAAACCATATTAAGGAAAGGCAGGTTTTCTTAACCTGCTGCGACCCTTCTCAGGTGCTAAGGCTTTGTAAGGGAAAATCCTTTTTAATAGAAAACGGGAGACTAAGGTGACAAGAATAATCCGAACCTGCCTCAAACCGGTATATTTCGGTGCTTTTCACCCAATTTATTCTTGTAAGGCGACAGCCTTACTGCATCTAAATTGAGCAAAAATCCCTCGAAATCTCCTCGCCTTGAGGTCGGAGATTTTAAAAAGTGAGGATTTTTGGTCAATCAAGGCACAAAACGCAGTTAATCCTTTCGGATTAACGAGTATTTTAACGAAGAGTGAGCAAAATATCCGCCTTTTTAAAACA